>NZ_CAUQYW010000006.1:0-134010 GCF_963522475.1 uncultured Veillonella sp.
TCAATCATATGATTGATTACCTATCATTGTTCAGTTTTCAAAGATCTGTACCAGTTTCCACCACCTTCTTTCGAAGTGTTTCATTAACTGGCGACTTGATTATTCTATCAAGTTCAGCTCATTACGTCAAGCACTTTTTAAAACTTTTTTCAGAAGTTTTTTTGTGCTCATCGTTTGTGCTGTGTCCTAACGACTTGTATTAGTATAGCACAAATAAAATAATCGTCAACATATAAAAACCTTATTTTTACAACTTCATTTTAACTTCACCACACCTCATCATAAGTACGCCTTAATTCCTAATTAATTTAGGCTTTTAATTGTATAACATCTTTTTTCAATTACTTTAGTTCATTTTATTTTTAACTAACTTTCGCTAATTACTACTAATGCTAAAAAATCCTTATAGAATACTTTCAAAAGTATCCTATAAGGATTTATGATTTTATCTAAATCTACGAAGAGAAACTTTCACCAATAAAATTCCTATGTTACTTTGCTATTATATGCCTCAATTCTATAGAATTCAATAAGATTAGCTTATTATTTTTATATTATAAGTACAACTATCCTAAAAACTCTATTCTTTTATTCTTCTTTTCTCCTTTCAACATATTACACCAGATAAAAAGAACCTCTCTAGACTGTATGCTAGAGAGGTTCAATACTTTCACCATTATTATAGTAAAAGTAGTTCATATATTATTGTTGATTAATATATTATTGTTGATTGCGGATATCGTTTTTGTTGCGACTCTTCCACATAACCCATAAGGATGTAGCTACACAGATAGAGGAGTACGCACCACTAGCAAAACCGATAATCATACAAAGAGCAAAATTCTTTGTAGTGTCCCCACCGAACAGATAAAGAGATACACAGGCGAACATAACTGTCGCCAATGTATAGAAACTACGGTGAATACTTTGTGTAATAGATGCATTCGCAAGATCTGCAAATGTATCAGAACGTTTATGTGTATGTGTATTTTCACGAACACGGTCAAAGATAACTACAGATTCATTCATGGAGTAACCTACAACCGTAAGAATAGCAGCAAGGAAAGACGCATCAATTTCCAATTGGAAATAAGAGAATACGCCAAGGACCATGATTAAATCGTGGAAAATAGCAACAAGAGCAGAAATAGCAACTTTATATTCAAAACGATAAGAAATATACAATGCTAATGCTGCGAAGGCTATAACAAGATTTAACAACGCATGTTCTGTAACTTCAGAACCAATTACAGCACCTACAGTTTCAATACGTTTAACTGTATTATTACCAATAGATTTAGTCAAGGATTCAACTACAGCTGCACTTTCACTAGACTCAAGATTACGTGTACGAATCATTACGTCTTCGCCAGCTGTTTCACCAGTCGTATCACCAGAAAGCTGAATTTGGGAGTTTTCAAGATTATATTCTTTTAAAACGTCACGAACTTGACTAACTTCTACAGGTTGATCAAATACAACTTCTACAATGGTACCACCAGTATAGTCAATACCAAAGTTAAAACCTTTAGTAAAGATAGAAATCAAACTGATAATAACAAGCGTGGAGGAAATAGCAAACCACCAACGATGATGTTTAATTACGTCTAATGTCATTTGCGTTTACCTCCTTTCAAAGATTTTGGTGCAAATGCGTCAGCACTTGTGCTTGGAGAGATATTCGCACCAAACCAGAATGGATGGTTCGTAAAGTTACAGTCAATAAGTAAGCGCAACAAGAAATGACTCACTGTAATCGCTGTAAACATACTTACAACAACACCTACGCCTAAGCTGATAGCGAAGCCTTTTACTGGACCAGAACCTAAGATTGTCAAGATACCAGCCGTAATAATAACGGATACGTTCGCATCAGTAATTGTTGCTAATGCACGGCTAAAACCAGCTTCCATGGCTACACGCATAGATTTACCAGAGAACACCTCTTCTTTAAAACGTTCAAAGATAAGAATATTCGCATCTACTGCCACACCCATGGACAAGATAATACCAGCAATACCTGGCAATGTCATTGTAGCATTAAATCCTTTGCCCAATACAAGCAATAAAAGCATAACATATACAAGTAATGCAATATTAGCTACGATACCAGAAAAACGATATAAGATAACCAAGAAAATCATGATCATCGCAATACCAGCGCTGAAGGCTACAACAGATTTATCTTTGGAGTCTTGCCCCAAAGAAGGACCTACAGTACGAACTTCCAATACATTAATTTTAACAGGCAATGCACCAGAACGTAACAAAATAGCCAAGTCTTTAGCTTCTTCTAAGCTTTGACTACCAGAAATTGTTGCTTTACCACCTGTAATTGCTTGTTGCACTACAGGATTAGTCAATTCTTTACCATCCAAAGTGATGGCAATGCGACGGCCAATATTTTTAGATGTTAAATCCGCAAATTTCTTAGCCCCTTCATCGCTTAATTCAATAGCAACGAGTGGTTGTTTATTTTGGCCTAACTCTTCTTTCGCATCTTTTAAATCATCACCAGTCATAACAGTTTGACCTTGGTCATTTTTAAATTCCAAGACCGCTGTTTTACCGATACGTTTAATCGCTTCATCAGGATCTTTTACACCTGGCAATTCGATAATAATACGGCGAGCACCTTCACGTTGTACCAATGGTTCAGACAAACCCATTTCATTAATACGACGTTCTAAGATTTGCTTCGCCCGTTCCACTGCATCATTGTCAGCTTGACCAGTTGCAGAATCCTCTGCTTCCAATACGATATGCGTACCACCTTGTAAGTCTAGGCCTTGTTTCAAAGAACCTGCTAAAGGTTGAATGAAATACGCAAATAATCCAATGATGGCAGCAATGACTACTAAAAACTTGATAATAGCTTTACCGTTCAAAATAGTTGCTCCCTTCTACTACTATACGCAATGTATAACACCTTGCTCCGTTACAATCTTATTCATCCGTTGGTCCAATCCATCCATAGGGATTGGTTCATCCCAAATTTGGACACTCCAACATACGCCCATATATGTACTTGGTGAAAGTTCCTTGAGAAATCGATCATAATACCCATTCCCCATCCCCATGCGACCACCTTGACGGTCAAAGCCAGCACCAGGCACTAAAATCAAATCCAGGTCATGTGGATTAATAACCTCGTATGGCTCAGAGGGAATGCGTATATTTAACACACCCCGAGTGATAGATTCTAGAGACTTAAGACAAACTGCAATCATAGTCGTCTTATCTGTACATACTGGAACATATACGGATTTACCATGTTCTAAAGCATGACGTATAACATCGTCTAAATCGGCCTCCTTGGGCATCGCCAAATAGGCCATAATGCTATTGGCTGATTTATATTCAGGAGTATTGACGATTTGCTCCGTCAACATTGATGTCCATGTATTACAATCAGCAACGGATAAAGCAGCGCGCTGGGACTTGCACGCCCGGCGCACTGCTTCCTTTGTATTCATTATTTTTCTTCCTTATTTTTCTTGGAAAGTACGTTAGCAATGGCAGTACGAGCAAATGTTAACTCTACTTTTTCAGATACTTGTACTTTTACTTTTTCGTCATCAAGTTCAATGATTTCACCATAAATGCCGCCAATTGTAACGATTTTTTGGCCTTTCTTTAAGCTACCTAACAAGTTAGCCCGTTCTTTTTGCTGTTTCTTTTGTGGACGCCACAATAAGAAGTAAAAGATTACGACCATCAATAGAATTGGCCAGCTCGTTTGCAACACTTGTAAAATATCTTCCATGTTATCCTCCTATACAAAAAATGTATTCTTTTCTAGTATATCTACCTAATATAAATTTGACTAGACTTAATTACTACTTTTTAAAGCTATCCCAGAATTGCATTCTAAATTGAGGGAATCGATCCTCTAAAATAGCTTGTCTCATTTGACGCATAAACTCTAACAAGAAATAAAGATTATGATACGTTACGAGACGCAATGCTAAGATTTCTTCCGCCTTATATAAATGACGAATATAAGCGCGAGAGTAATTTTTACATGTATAACATTGACACCCTTCTTCTAAAGGGCCCCAGTCGTGAGCAAATTGCGCGTTTCGAATGTTAAGGCGACCTTTCCAAGTCATAGCCATACCATTTCGAGCCACCCGCGTCGGATATACACAGTCAAACATATCAATACCACGTGCTACACCTTCTACAAGACAATCCGCCGTACCGACGCCCATTAAATAACGAGCCTTGTTAGTTGGTAATAATGGCGTAGTATATTCTAAAATCTCATTCATCAAATCATGAGGCTCTCCGACGGATAACCCACCGATACTATAACCTTCAAAGTCCATAGCTACAAGTTCTTCCGCACTTTGCTTGCGCAAGTCTTTATACATGCCACCTTGAACAATACCAAACATACCTTGACGATCATGCGCTTTACGAGCCTCTTGGCAACGATGAGCCCAACGTGTGGTACGTGCTGTTGAGCGCTTCGCATAATCATGATCCGCTGGATACGGAATACATTCATCAAAGGCCATCGCAATATCAGATCCTAATTGCTCTTGTACCTTTGTGGCAACCTCAGGAGATAAGAACTGTTTAGAACCATCAATATGAGATCTAAAGGTTACACCTTCCTCAGTAATTTTACGCATGTCACCTAAGCTAAATACTTGGAACCCACCGCTATCAGTCAGAATAGCTTGATCCCAATTCATAAACTTATGCAACCCACCTGCTTCTTCCACAAGCTCAGGACCAGGACGAAGGAATAAATGGTATGTATTACTCAAGATGACTTGAGAACCCATTGCCTTTAACTCTTCAGGTGTCATAGTTTTAACTGTCGCTTGTGTACCTACAGGCATAAACATAGGCGTTTGGAAGGTACCATGTGGCGTATGCAATAAACCTGCACGTGCCCCCGTATGAGGACATGTCTTTTGTAATTCATAAGTAATACTTGGCATAGTCCCTCCTAACGTATAAACATAGCATCGCCAAAGCTAAAGAAACGATAACGTTCACGAACAGCTTCTTCGTAGGCCGCTAAACAATGTTCACGACCAGCTAATGCACTGATCAACATTAACAATGTAGATTGAGGCAAATGGAAGTTTGTTACCAATGCATCAATCATCTTAAATTTATAACCAGGATAGATAAAGATTTGAGTCCATCCACTAATACCTTGTAATATACCGTCATCATTTGTAGCAGACTCGAGTGTACGTACAGATGTAGTACCTACCGCAATAATACGGCGTCCGTTTTTCTTAGCTGCATTAATACGGTCAGCGGTTTCTTGAGATACAACGAAGAACTCACTATGCATCTCATGATCTTCAATCGTCTCCGCCGATACAGGTCTAAACGTACCAAGACCAACATGCAAGGTAACAAACTCGAGATCAACACCTTTAGCTTTTATCTTTTCTAATAGTTCAGGCGTAAAGTGAAGCCCCGCCGTTGGTGCTGCAGCGGAACCTTTTTCCTTTGCATATACAGTTTGATAACGATCTTTATCTTCTAACTTTTCATGAATATATGGAGGTAATGGCATTTCACCAATGTCTTGTATAACATCATCAAATACACTGTTACAAGTGAATTCAATGATACGACCTCCAAACTCAGTTTTATCTATAACGGTCCCACTTAATCGGTCATCAAACTCGATAACTTGACCAATAGGACATTTTTTACCAGGTTTTACAAGACATTCCCAACGGTTTTCACCGCATGGAGTGAGGAGCAATACCTCTACCTTGCCACCAGAACCTTGCCGTTGACCATATAATCTTGCAGGAATAACCTTTGTATTATTAAATACAAGTACATCCCCTTCATGGAGCTCATCTAGCAAATCGTAAAAATGCTCTTTATGCGCAACCTCACCGTTAACCTTATCCAAGGTTAACAGTCTCGCAGTATCGCGAGGTTCTACAGGATGTTGAGCAATTAGTTCCTCTGGCAATTCATAATCAAAATCTGTAACTTTCATCGTAATCCTTATTAGTACATTTTCTTTAATGTAATGCCACTATAGTAGTGACGCAAAATAGTTTGGTAATAATTTGTATCCCCTGGAGTAGCACGTTTCGCCATCTCTGCAGCACCCCATTGAGACATACCGAGACCATGCCCCCAACCGTGGCCTTTAATGTAGACAGTATCATTACTACCAGTAAAATTATGGTATGCCTTACCCACACTGTTTGCAGGATTATGATTTACATAGAAATCAAAAAGTGTAGATTTTAAGCCTAAAATACTGCGTAAAGAATCTCCATCAATTGTTGTCTTCCCTGAGGTACCTATAAAAGTAGCACTCTTGATACGACCAGACACACCACGGTCAGATGTTTGTTGACCTGGCTTACCAAGTGGTGTCAATTGAATACTCTTCAATTTGCCAACCCCTTTACTTGCTGCATTAAGCTTACTTTCAAGAGCTTGACGGGAAGTGGTAACTGTCCAGTTCGATGTAGATGTACCAGTGCTAAAATCCTTTACCCCCTTCAAATATGGTACATCACTGCCCCATACATTGACACTATCCTCTGTATAGCCACCGCCATCCGAATGGAATAAAGCATTAATAGGGCGTTGATTATATAGCATAACCATCCCCTTTGTTTTATTAACCGCATTCGTAGTAGCTTGCGTTTCACCACTAACACCATTATATACTTGATGATCTGTAGACGTGCTCACATCATACAATTTCCCTTTATTTTCTTCCATTGTATGAAGCGCATAAGTGCGAGCGGCTACAGCTTGTGCTTCTAATGCTGCTGCAGGCCAAGACGGAACGACTTCCTGTGGAACTACGCCATAAAGATAATCTTCAAGTGGTACAGAGTTAATAACCATCATTTTACCGTTGTTAGCACGTAATGTAAGTCCACCGCGATAACCTTTACCTTCAAACAAAAATGGCGCATCACTATTAGCAGGTTTTAAGGTAACCACACTATCAATGGCCTTGCCATTAACAGCAATTTTACCACCTCGAACGCCAACAGAGGTTCCACGATTTGCATTAATAGTACTAGCTTGACCATTAGAGCTGTTTAAAACAACCATATTAGCTGTAGACGTAACAGTAGCATCAGAGCTACGGCTGCCTAATAGAACACGCACATTCGGTACATACTCTACTCGTGTTGTAGCTGGTGTCACTACGGAGCCTACCTTATTACGTGTAATAGTAGCTGTATTAGCATGAATACTATTGGCATCAGATGTTTTACTAACCTTAGATGTAGTAGGCTTTATCGTTGTACTCTTAGCACTAGTAACTGTAGATTTTGCTACAGGCTTTTGAACAGATGTTTTTTTTACTGTTGTTACAGTCCTAGAAGCATTTGACTTCGATGTCACTTTTGCCACAGGCTTTGGAGCCGGTTTAGTTACAAGAGGTCTAAAAGTTGACTTCTTCGTCATATTTACTTTTAATACATTGGTTGTAGATACTGTTGATTTTGGAATTGGTTTTTTAGTCACAACTGCACTCTTATGTTGCAATGTGGCTCCTTCTGCGACAGAAGCACCGCCAATATTTACACCTAAAAACAAAGTAGCCATGATCATCAATTGTAATCGTTTTGTTTTCATTTTTATTTCCCTGTCTGTGAAATACCTAAATGCTCATAGGCTAATTTAGTGGCCACCCTCCCACGTGGTGTGCGTCCTAAAAATCCTAATTGCATTAAATATGGTTCATACACATCTTCGATGGTATCTCTCTCTTCACTGATAGCGGCCGCAATAGTATCGATACCTACTGGACCACCATCATATTTTTCAATAATACACTCCAACACACGTCGATCGATTCGATCGAGTCCTTCTTTATCTATATATAAACGTTGTAACGCATCATCTGCAATGTCTTGAGTGATAACCCCATCACCAATAACTTGTGCAAAATCACGCACCCGTTTAAGTAGACGATTTGCGATACGTGGCGTTCCCCTAGAACGACGCGCAATTTCGCTAGCCCCAGTTAGCTCAATACCTATATTGAGTATTTCTGCAGCTCGAGTCACAATAAACTCTAATTCTGATTGTTTATAATATTCCAACCGATTAATAATACCAAAACGGTCCCTTAAAGGTGCCGCCAAAGCCCCGGCCCGTGTAGTGGCACCTACCAAAGTAAACTTTGGCAAATCAATGCGCACCGTTCGAGCACTTGGGCCCTTACCGATGATGATATCGATAGCATAGTCCTCCATTGCAGAGTACAATACTTCCTCTACACTACGAGACAAGCGATGAATTTCATCGATAAATAGTACATCGTGATCATCTAAATTTGTTAAAATCGCAGCCAAGTCACCAGACTTTTCAATGGCAGGACCAGAGGTTATGCGAAAATTAACACCCAATTCATTCGCAATAATTCCTGCCAAAGTAGTCTTCCCAAGACCTGGTGGACCATAGAGCAATACGTGATCTAAGGCTTCACCACGTTGCTTAGCCGCCTGAATATACACATTTAGATTACCTTTAGCCTCTTCTTGACCTACATACTCATTAAAGAACTTTGGTCGTAGGCTATATTGCCACATATCTTCTTCGTGCTCGCCATTTCCGACAAGGCGTACTTCTTCGTTCATCCTTATCGTCCTTTCCCAAGCTCAATCAAGCTGACTTTAATCAACTCAGATACATCGCGTTTACCATCATCTAAAGACTCTACAATATCAGATACATCTCGTTCTGAATAACCTAGCGATACGAGAGCTTCAATAGCCTCACCGGCAGCACCACTAGCGGCAACACCAATCGGCTGTATGGCTGCTGGAGATTCTGCAGATATATGCGTCATTTTCGCTAACTTATCCTTTAACTCCAGAACAAGTCGCTCTGCAGATTTCTTACCAATGCCAGGCAATTTGGTTAATTGCTGTACTTGGCCATTAATAACAGCTAATTTGAAAGACTCCGGCGTCATACCAGACAAAATGCCAAGCCCCACCTTAGGTCCTATACCTGAAACAGAAATGAGTAAAATGAACAACTCATACTCCTCTTCCGTCCAAAAACCATAGAGTTGCATTGCATCTTCCCGCACATTCAAATACGTAAATAGCGTTGCCTCATGACCTTCAATCAATTGTTGACGCGTAGTGGTCGACACATAAACGCGATACCCTACGCCATGTACATCTACGTAACAAGACTCTTTAAAGAGATGTGTTACGATGCCCCGTACATACCCTATCATTACACCAACCTCTTCAATCTATCATTGTGAGAACTATGGGCCGTACAGATGGCAACAGCTAATGCGTCCGCCGTATCATCGGGCTTAATTTTCTCACGAATCCCCAAAATATTCATCGTCATATAAATAACCTGATTCTTATCAGCCTTACCGTAACCTGTGACAGCTTGCTTGATTTGTAGCGGTGTATATTCATAGATAGAAATTCGTTGTTGCTCAGCCGCTAATAATATAACGCCTCGAGCTTGACCAACCTTAATAGCGGTCGTTACATTACGATTGAAGAACAATTCCTCTACGCCGAACTTATCCGGCTTAAATTCCTCTAGAATATCACTTAGGTCATTAAATAAAATTTCCAACCGCTGTGAATCGGTTAATTCCTTAGGAGTTGTAATAGCCCCATAGGCTACAGGTGTTAATTTACTCCCCTTCACGTCAATAATGCCATATCCACATATAGCCGTGCCTGGGTCAATACCTATAATTCGCACCTTAACCCCCTTAGTTTAAAAATGAGATAAGCTGTCGCCTACCTCCATTACATAATCTATTTCATTATAGCACAATACCACATCGAAGTTCATGAATTTCAATATAAAATTTATAAGAAATCTATTAGTATTCTTAACATTTACAGAAACTCTAAATTTCATGAATCAACAAAAAGGGAGCACCCCTCAGAGTGCTCCTTAATATTATTCTTCTTCGTCGTCTGGCAAAATACCGTTGTGATATACGTTTTGTACATCATCAAGATCGTCCAATACGTCGAGCATTTTTTGCATTTTTACAGCGTCATCACCAGATAATTCGATAGTTGTATCCGGAATCATAGTAATCTTCGCTACTTCTGTTTCGATACCCACATCAGCCAATGCTTGTTCTACCGCATCAAAATCTTCTGGTGTTGTATAAATTTCAAACACATCATCTTCCGCCTTGAGGTCTTCTGCACCCGCATCAAGAGCCAACAATGTCAATTCATCTTCATCGTGACCTGCTTTATCGATAACGAATACACCTTTAGATTTAAACATCCAACCTACACAACCGCTTTCACCAAGATTACCACCTTGTTTAGAAAAGGCATGACGCACATCAGCGGCCGCACGGTTACGATTATCCGTCATAACCTCTACAGTAACAGCCACACCAGCTGGACCATAACCTTCATATATGATTTCTTCGTATGCGTTCATATCCGTAGCACCAACGCCTTTATCGATGGCACGTTGAATATTATCCTTAGGAATATTGTTTTCACGAGCTTTTTGCAAAGCCAATTTTAAACGCATATTACCTGTTGGATCAGCACCACCCATGCGTGCTGCCACGGTAATTTCGCGACCGATTTTCGTAGCTAATTTAGCCTTCAACGCATCAGTTTTGCCTTTTTTATGTTTAATATTTGCCCATTTTGAATGTCCTGACATAGACGCCTCCTATTTATTCCACCATGCCTCGCCCCGCAATCGATCTAAGATGATTGAAACGGCACTACGCACAGATAAATGATTGTATTCACCATGGCCATATATAGGTTCTAAAATATAGTCAAAGCTTTCCATCGTTTCTTTTGTCATACCATAACCGGTACCAAATAATACTAACACAGGGCGGCCCTCATTTTCAAGATGTTCACGCATCCGTGCATAGGAAATTGTATTATCGTAGGTCCGAGCATCTGTTGTAGCTACAATAGGTTTCATACCTTCTATATCCTCAATTGTTCTCACAACTACCGCAATTGAATTAACCAGTTCTACACCGCTGAAAGCATCTTTTCTGTCCGGATTATAGGTACTACCAAAGCCTGACTTCCAATGCTCCATAATGGTAGCTGCTAATTCTCGTTGAGCTGGTATATTATGAATCACGAAATATTTAGATACATCATAGGTGATAGATGCGCGTGCAATATCGTGAATATCATAATTGGTAATGGCCGTCGTTATCACATCTTTATGCTTATTCATAATCGGATAATGAACGAGCCCAATATATAAATTTGCCAATGCTAAATCTCCTAATTTCTAAACAACTTCCATCTGCATATAGTGTCATCGCATCCATTATGAAGCACTAGACCGTGCACCAGCACTGCCAAAGCCAGACTTTTGCCCTATAGATGATGCTTTCTTACTTCTATTATTCTCATAACTACGAAAGCTTCTTCCACCTCCATAGCCATGTATAGTTGATCCTGATGACGTATATTCATTAGGTTGTTCATACGGTTTTAATGGCGATACCGCGCGATACGTCATAGTTCGTCCATCCATACGTGCCGTAGGAGGATTAAACCCATGAAATATATAATACCCAGCTGCAATAGTTGGTAACAAACTTGCCAAACCAGCATCCCACACTAAGTTTCCACCATTATCACGGTGAAAGGTAACTGAACGATTATCATCATACAAGGCGGTTTCTTTTCCATCACCATGGTTTAAAAGAGAATACCGATTACCTTGACTATCCTTTAATCGAACCTCTCCCTCATTTGCCTCTGGATAAACCTTATCACACACAGCATAAGAGATATCGTTCCAGTAGGAATACACACCTACAAGACCAGCAACTGCGGCGAAAGCACCTGTAAGGTATATGGTTTTCTTACTTGGCTTATACATAAAACGCTCCCTTAGTGCACAGCACCGCTAATAACAAGAGCAAGACCTACGAAAATGCCAAATACAAGAATACCAGCCGCTGTATTACCACGCATAATTTCTTCGGATAATTTATATTTACGATGCCAAATATTGATAAACATATAGCCCGTTACAAATAGTATAATACCTAGCACAGCGTATACAACACTGGCTACAATGCCATGTAACAGGGACGTATCAGCCGTAGTCACGGCTGGTGACATAATAACAGCGCGCAAAATTTCACCGATACCGATAAATGATCCCGCTGAAAGCCACGCCACAGCACAGTTACCACGCTTAATTTCTTCACTAAATTTTCCAGGCACGAAGAAATCGATAACCGTGTTCGCTGTCAACATCAGTATAATACCAAAACAAGCATAAAAAATTGTCAATAATACATCTGGTATATAAATCATAATAAGCCTCCTAATAATATAATTTTGTATTGGATGTGTTGCCAGAATTAGTGGTAGGATATAATCGCTCGCGTCCACTATTATCCCGTAAACGTACCATAGTCGCATAAGAATCAAGTATATGGGAACTGATTAATGTACGATCAATAATTTTCCAATCCTCTTGTGTCAATTTTGATTGTTCACATATCTTAACCTTAGTTTGTCCATCCGTATTGGTAATGATATACACCAAGTCCCCTGAATAAAAGACAATAACTTCATGTCCCTCTTCTAAGTTATCCCGCTCATTGTTAATATCACCATTCACAGAATCAATCAAGTCTAATGCGGTACTAACAGGATCTAGTGTAGACGTGTATGCATATTCGCTATCCGAATCTGTTTTTGTATAATATGCAGATGTATCATGCATATGTTCTTTTGCCGTATAAGGCACTCCAACCATAGCTCGTATACTATGCCAAGACAAATCATCGTCCGACCAAAACAGAAACAGTAAAAATAGTACAGCATACCCTACTCCAACAGCAATAGAGCCAAACTTCTTTTTCATAGATTTGTTACGCATCTTTTGCTTAATAGCTTGAGCAGCGGCATCATTACAAAGACGAATATTCACCAATGGCACTCGTGACCCTTCGGCAAAGATTTTTTCACCTTCAAACCACTCTTCTTCAAAGAATACACTAACACCACCTTCACAAGGTAACTGATATTCTCTATATCCTGCGCGATCCCCTACGGAGGCACCACTTTCACCATCCACATCGACAACCTTTTCTAAGCCGATTTGATGTAATGTAAAATCTTTCCCCGGCCGTGTATGAAAAGATGTTCTGGATACGGTACACCAGTCATTATCATTATACTCAATGGTTAACCATATTTTATCGATTCCCTCAACAGCCTCTAGTCCATATTCATGCCAATAATCACCAGGTGATTTTGTCATAGACGGCTGGCCCCTATAGGATTGTTCCTTATCTGCTTTTGGAATAATCTCTATATATTTAATTTTCTCAGTGATTACATAACGGCTGCCATGAACCTCTAGGACATCATAACAATTAAACTCCATACGCACCCTCTCTAAAGTAGACGTAACCACGACCACTACGAAGTACACCTATTATTCTTTGTTTAACCATACTCTATATGGTCAAAAATTACATAGTATTTCACTTACTCTATTAGTAATGGTACAAAGTATGCTTCTGTACCAGCTATCTCCTCTGGGGAAAAACGGCACCCTACTGCAGATGCTTGATCACCAAGCATAAAACAGGATACAGTTAAAAATCCATCTTTCGTTCCACAATCCACTGTATGAGTAACACGTTTCTGCTGTATAAAGTCTTGATACATGACCTTTTTACTATCGCGACAAACGATATTATCATAGTTATCAACTAGCTTTTCCATGTAAAGCTCAGATGTATCACCACGCTTTTGAACAACTTGTACATGCCTTCCTTCACGCCCCCAAATCTCCTTTTGAATATAAAGGCCATCATCAAGAGAGGAAAAATCATTTTCAAAATAGGATGGTGCCAAATAACGCTCGATGATATCTCGATCTGGTTTCGTAAAAAATTGTTCTATTAAATACAATGCATATACTAAGGACATAAATGATTTGTTTTGTAAAATAATGGACTCTGGCGGATTAAAAAGAGCAAATCTATTCTCCTCGTAAAGATCTAAAAACATCTCACCCAAAGGTTCATTATCTGGTGTTTGTTCATCAATCAAAAGTTCCATGGGATGCAATCGATATAATAGAGTCGCATGACTACCATCTTCTAAAGGAATGCCCTCATCATCAATCTTCATATCATAAAAAGATATGAAGCGCGTGTCTGCCTCAGGACAGGCTGTTTTTAATTCCTTCATAAGGAATTGTGTTGTACCGTAGTCCTCAAAATAATCATGAAAACAAGAGAATACAAAGGGATTCTTAGGTAGGCTCTCTCTATTTGCCCGCATAGATTCATATTGGTTTCTACCATACTTAGCAGATAAAACAGCATCATACATGCGCTTAAAAAATGTATGTAATTCTTTTCGGCATTCTATATTAGGATGTTTTCGTCCTACATAATTAGCTGCAACTTCATTGGCATAATAGCTTTCAATAAGAAAACATGGCGTATCTGCATTAAGTTCTACCATCCGCAAATTGCCATTTACATCGAGAACAAAATCAAAGCGAGATAACCACGTCGGTAACCCTAAGGCATTCGACTTATGTAAATAAGGAATTAAATTGTCTGGCATATCCATATTTCGAGCAAAGTCATCTGGTGCCATTTGAAATACTTTTGCAGCTTTACAAAATATTTGAAATAATCTACGTGAAGCATGGCGAATTTCATCGTAAAAGTCGGATGAAAAGGCCTGCATAGACAAAGAAGGATACCGATCATCATACCCTTCATATTCCACGAAATTAAATATATTTCTATCAAGCTCATCAATATAGGATTTCATTGTTCATCCTTTCATTAAGAGGCACCGCTCGAAGTTCGTGCCCCTACACTACCAAAGCCATACTTTTCACCAATTCTATGTGCTCGATTACTCGTTTTAGTATTGTAACGATTTCTAGTCATCTCATTAATAGTCCTAGCCACTCTTGCACTATTAGATTTGCTAGCGCCTGTATTTGCATCAAAAGGTGTAAGTGGCGATGTAGCACGATAGGTCATACTGGGTGCATCCATATATGCCGTTGGAGCTGAGAAGCCATGGAACGCATAGTAACCTACCGCCAAAGTTGGAATCAAACTGGCTAAGCCTGCATCCCATATAATATTGCCTTTCTCATCACGATGAAAGGTAACAGACTTCTCAGCATCATCATAAAGTGCAGTTTCTTTTCCATCACCATGATTAATCAAGGTATAGCTTTTACCTTCATCATCAACGAGCCGCACTTCACCATTATTCGATTCTGGTTTGACCACATCACATAGAGCATAGCTAACATCGTCCCAATACGAATAAGCGCCTACTAGAGCTGCTATAGATGTAAAGGCTATGGCTATGTAAACAGTATTCTTACTTGGTTCATACATATAATATTCCTTCGTTTGATTTCGTAACTGAAATCAATACCATATCAATCTTTTATTATATTTGATAACGTCTTACGCCCCTGCTTATTCTTTAACTCCACCATATACGCATATCGTAACAATATTTCACTGTCATTTCTAATAGTCGCTATACGTCTATCCTCCGAATCTGACAAGTTTTTTAATTGCCCCACTTCAACATACGTAGTGCCATTAACCACACTAATAACAGATACTTCTTTAGTCGTATAAATAACAATCCACTGCTCAGGGGACTTAGTATCTTGTTTAATGGTATAAACCTTACCATACACAGCATCGATAAGATCGATAGCCGTTGCATTAGGATCTTGCTTTGACGTATATACCATCAAACCGTCTTTTGTACCTTGCGGTTCATAATAATAGGAATCTTTAATGCGCTCTTCCATGGTATATGGGAATCCTACTTCATCACGCAATTCATGCCAAGACATATCTCCTATAAATAAATATCCAAAAAAGAATAAAATGATTCCCCAACTCAGCCCCAATCGTGTCCATTCTTTTCTGCGAGCTGCATTACGAATCTTTTTACTCGCTGTTTGAGCAGCCTGATCTCGCCGTCGATGTACATCAGACAAACGAATCCGCTCACCTTGAGCATAATCCGTCAAACCACCATGCCAGTCCTCAATAAAGAATACATAGGTTTTATCCTTTTTAATTGATCTATATTCTTTATAATCTGCTTCGTCGCCACTTCTAGCCTTCGATTGCCCCTCCACAGCTACGACACGTTCTATGCCTTTATCATGTAGTCTATATCCTGCAGGAGGAGTTGAACGTAAAACTGTTTCAGAAAAAGTGCAATATTCTTTTTCACCGTTTACAATGGTAAGCCATTTTTTATCCGTCCCATTAACGGGCATAAGGCCATATTCGGTCCAAGACTGAGCTCCTTTGGAAACACCTAGTTCTTTTTTATAATTTTCATCATTAAGATCATAACGTATTGTTTTATCAACGATAAACTCTTGATAAGAAATGACCTCCCCGACTACATATCGTTTGCCCTGAATCTCTACAACATCATAACACTTAAATTTCATAGCCTAGACTCTTCTGAAATAATTTCTTTTAACAGTTTAATTTCCTCTTTTGTTAATGATCGTTCTAATAAGTCAGGTCGCAACAAGCGGGTTCGTTTCAGTGCTTCTTTTTGGCGCCATGCAGCAATATTTTTATGATGACCACTGCGTAATACATCTGGTACAGTCCAACCTCTAAATTCTGGTGGTTTTGTATATTGTGGGCATTCTAAAAGGGGCTCATAAAAAGAATCCTCTTGTGCCCCACTAGCAGCCCCCAGTACGCCAGGAATCATACGAGCTACTGCATCGGCTACAACCATAGCTGGCAACTCGCCACCAGTTAATACATAATCCCCAATGGAAATGGTTTCATCCACTAGATGCTCCTCTACACGATAGTCTACACCTTCATAATGACCACAAATGAGCACCAATTGATCGTACGTCGCTAGTTCACGAGCCTTTTCTTGTGTAAAAGGTTGACCTGTAGGTCCCATAAAAATAACACGACGTCGTATACTTTCACTAGGATTACCAATAAGGCTCATTTCATCACACATCTCATCTGTGGAATAGGCGCTATTAATATCGCTATCATATTGAGCAATAACAGATTCTACCGCTTCAAAAATGGGAGGTGCCATCATAAGCATACCCGCACCGCCACCATACGGCGTATCATCTACTTGACCGTGTTTATTATGGCTAAAATCACGAGGATTAGTTACCCCCATAGATAAACGCTCCGCTTCAATAGCCCGTTTTATGATGGAATGACTAAAAAAAGCATCAAAAAACTCAGGGAATAAAGATACGATATCAATACGCATAGACCATCCTCTGTACTTATTAACTCACATAAACTCATTAGTATTATCTATATATAGCTATATTATATAACTTTTACCATAATATACCTATATGTAGATAAAATAAAACCGCCTAACGGATTATATCCATTCAGGCGGATCTACGATCATTAATTTATGTTCCACATCGATGTCTTTAACGACCTCTTCAATGGCTGCAAATAATTGATCTGGTTCCCCATCTTTGGAAACCACATAGACATCATTAGCACCAGGTTGCAATACATCAGTCACTGTGCCAAGCACATTTCCCTTTGTATCTTGTACTTCAAGACCAATGATATCAAAGATGTAATAGCGACCTTCTGGTAATTCTACCAAATCTTCACGACGTACTTGAATCTCTTTCTTAGCGAATAATTCCGCACCGTTGCGATCAGGAATTTCCTTAAAGGATGCTAGTACAAATTGTTTATGAAATCGTGCGGATGCAACGTGGTATTCTTTACCATCGATGTAACAGACATCCATATGCATAAACCGTTCTGGAAAATCGGTTCTAGGCATAATACGAAGATCACCCCGCACGCCGTGCGGGGCGATGATAACACCTATTGTGATGAAATCGTTATGCTTCATTATTGACGAAACGCAACGATTTTACCGTCTTCTAATAGGATTTCAGCGCCCATCATGGCATCCAAATTATCCCCGATTTTAACGGTAACTGTTTGCTCTAATGTGCCTTGAGGAATTTCAGTTCCCAAAGACAATTCTTGAGCATCTTTCAATTTAGCTGTTACTTCTTCTTTGAAAGCCAAGCGTTTATTTTTCTCTTCGTCGATTTGTTGACGAATCGCAGTAAGACTTGTAGCATCAACTTTAGCCGCATCAGCCAAAATACGTTGAGCTTGGAACTCAATTGCTTCCAAATCTTTATTCACCATATCAAGGCGAGTTTCAAGATCGGATACAATTTTCGCTTTCAAGTCTTCTGTTACTTTTGCTTTTACTGCTACAGGGACACGTAATGTCATTTCTTCCATTGGAATACTCCCTTTTAGACAATATCAACAGATATCTTTTTGTTCTCTTTAATAGCCGCCGCTTTCACCACAGCGCGAATCGCTTTCGCAATTCGTCCTTGCTTTCCGATGACTTTGCCCATATCCTCTGGGGCTACGTGAAGTTCGTAAACTTCCATATTCCCCTTTTGGACCATGGTAACAGATACGGCATCTGGCTGCTTCACTAATGATTTCGCAATTAATGAAATTAATTCTATCATCACAGTATGCCTCTCTATTAATTACTTTTTAGCATCAGCAAATTTTTGCATAACGCCTTGTTTTTTGAACAAGGAGCGAACAGTGTCAGTAGGCTGAGCACCTTTAGCTAACCAAGCCAAAGCTTTTTCTTCGTCTACATTAACGATAGCTGGTTGTTTAGTAGCATCATATTGACCAATAGTGTCAACAGGACGACCTTCACGTGGAGCACGTGCGTCAGCAACAACGATACGGTAAAAAGGAGCTTTTTTAGCACCTAAACGAGTCAAACGAATTTTTAACATGTGAAATTCACCTCCTTATACTGATATGGGTGGACAGGTTCAGCGCCCCTGCCCATGTATTACATAAACGGTAATTTAGGCATTCCAGGGAAGCCGCCCTTACCGCCACGTAAACCTTGCATGCGCTTCATCATCTTCCGCGCTTCTTCAAATTGTTTCAACAAGCGATTGACATCTTGTACCTGTGTACCAGAACCTAATGCAATACGCTTGCGGCGAGAACCATTAAGAATACTTGGATTTTCTCGCTCTGCTGCCGTCATGGATGTAATGATGGCCTCAATGCGGCGCACCTCTTTACTATTCAAATCGAGATCTTTTAATTGATCCTTAATTTGACCCATACCTGGCAACATACCAATAATATTTTGTAATGGCCCTAACTTTCTCACTTGATTCATCTGTTTCAAGAAGTCATCCAAGGTGAAATTGTTTTTCGCCATTTTCTTAGCCATTTCACGAGCTTCTTCTTCGTCGATAGCGCCTTGAACATTTTCGATTAATGTTTTAAAATCACCCAAGTCGAGAATCCGAGAAGCCATACGATCTGGATAGAATACATCGAAACCATCCATTTTTTCGCTCACACCAGTAAACTTGATTGGTAAACCTGTTACAGCTTTGATGGATAACGCAGCACCACCGCGCGCATCACCATCGAGTTTAGTAAGGATAACGCCATCAACGCCTAATTTTTCATTAAACGTTTGTGCTGTTGTTACCGCATCCTGACCGATCATGGAGTCTACAACGAGTAGAATTTCATGAGGTCGAACAGCTGCTTTGATGTTGGACAACTCGTCCATAAGGACTTCGTCAATAGCCAAGCGACCAGCTGTATCGATGATAACAACATCTTTCAACATATGCGTGCTTTGTTCTACGGCGCGGCGCGCAATGTCTACTGGATTAGCACCAGGTGTTTCATCAGCAAATACTGGGATGTCGATCTGCTTACCTACAACTTGCAATTGAGTAATCGCGGCTGGACGATATACGTCGGCAGCTACGAGCATTGGATGTTTACCTTGTTTGCGAAGGTATACTGCCAATTTACCAGCTGTTGTAGTCTTACCAGCACCTTGTAAACCAACAAGCATAATAATTGTTGGTGGCTTGCTGGAAATCATGATACGACTTTGTGTACCACCCAATAAGGCTGTTAACTCATCATTTACGATTTTAATAACTGTTTGCGCAGGATTTAAAGAACCGAATACCTCTTCACCGAGGGCCTTTTCCTTAATGGACTTCACAAAGTCCTTCGCAACCATAAAGTTAACGTCCGCTTCTAATAGTGCTGTACGTACTTGACGCAACGCAAGATTGACATCATCTTCAGTAATTTTACCCTTCCCTTTCAAGGATTGAAAGGCTTCTTGCAGTTTTTCTGACAAGCTATCAAATGCCATAATATCCCTCCATTTGCGCCAATACTTTTTGTACCTTGGTTTCAGCTAACACCTCTTCAGGCAAGTTTTCTTTCAACTGTGAAAGCAAACCTTCACGTTGCTCATATTGTTCTACCAAGTGCAATTTTGATTCGTAATCATTTAAAATGTGTCGAGCACGCTGTAAGTTATCGTGTACAGCCTGTCGTGATACGCCTAATTCCTCAGCAATCTCGCCAAGGGACATATCGTCTTCGTGGTGAAGTTGTAAGGACAGCCGTTGCTTGTCCGTCAATAGTGGACCATAGAAATCTAAAAGCAAACTGATAAGTACTCGTTCTTCCATTTCGCCACCTCCATCACTGTCAAGTCATATTACTTTACATATGGTACAGTATAAAAAAAGATGTGTCAAGTAGAAATACTTAACATCTAAATTATAGAGAATTATTTTCATATTTTACTTTTATATCTACTGTAATATGCTATAATAAATATATCTAACATTTTCAATATAAAAACAGGAGGTATTGTATGAATACCAAACATTATGATCTTATTGTCCTAGGTTTTGGCAAAGCCGGTAAAACATTAGCAGCTAAATTTGGCTCCATGGGCAAAGCCGTAGCTATGATTGAAGAAAACCCACTCATGTATGGTGGCACATGTATTAATATCGCATGTATACCTACCAAGACGATGATTATAGCCGCATCAAAAGGATTATCTTACGATCAAGTATTAAACCAACGCGAGGTAGTTACATCTCGTTTACGCAATAAAAACTTCGCTATGTTAGACACTAATGAACATATCGATGTATATACTGGACATGGTGAATTCATTAGTAATAAAGAAATCGCCGTTACAGCTGGGGAAGATAAAATCATCTTATCTGGTGAAACAATTATTATTAACACTGGTGCTGTAGCGATTAAGCCTAACATTGATGGCATCGACACAGCAACAGGCTTCTATAATAGCACAGAAATCCAACAATTATCGCCTCAACCAAGTACACTAGGCGTTATCGGTGCTGGTCCTATCGGCCTTGAATTTGCCAGCCTATATGCTAAACTAGGTACAAAGGTAACCGTATTCAATATTGAATCTAGCATCTTAAAACGGGAGGAACCGATTGTACAAGAATTAGCTAACGAGTACTTGACTGAGCAAGGTATTACTATTCTTAACGATGTAACATTAAACTCTGTATCTAATGATGGCAACAAACCTGTTATTACTGCAAATAGTCAAAACTATACGTTTGATGCTGTTTTATATGCTACAGGTCGCAAACCAAATACAGCTAACATCGGTTTAGAAAATACGGATATTACTACTAACGAACGCGGTGCTATCGTAGTGAATGATACGTGTGAAAGCTCCGTTTCTAGCGTATATGCAGTAGGCGATGTAAATGGTGGTCCTCAATTTACGTATATTTCTCTCGATGACTTCCGCATTGTATTTGGTGCTCTTACAGGTAATGGCCAATACACATTAAAAGATCGCAAAAATATTCCTTACACAACATTCTTAACACCTCCACTGGCTCGTGTAGGTCTCACAGAAGAAGATGCTATCAACAAAGGATATACAGTTAAAACTAAAGAAATGCTCGTAGCTACCATGCCAAGAGCTCATGTAAACGACTATTTAAAAGGTGCTTTTAAAATTGTAGTAAATGCAGATAACGATTTAATCCTCGGTGCTACACTTTATTCTCAAGGTGCTGAAGAGTTGATTAATCTCATTAAAATGGCTATGGATAACAACATTCCATATACATATTTCAAAAATCAAATCTTCACACATCCTACCATGGCAGAAAACCTAAACGACCTTTGTAACTTTTAATGCCATAAACAAAATCAATAAACAAATGATGTAAAACGAAAAGAAAAGGACGCTCATTAGTTAATATATATGCTAATGAGCGCCCTTTTACTATTTAGAAAATTAAGGTGCGATTTATATCCCCTGACTTGAGATACTACAGATTATAATGACAATATTCTACTATATCCATTCCAAGAATATAACCATACTCCATTATTTTTTTGTAAATAGTCTACGTACTACCTTTTGTAATTTTGGTGTCAATATAATAGCCACCACAATACCTGCAGCACTTGTAATCAAGGAGTATTGAATTTTGCTAGCTGCTACGGCTGCACTTTCAAGAACAAACCACCATGCTAAGAAATAGCCAAATGCAGTCCAAATTGTACCAATAATAAGAGCAATCAAAATGCGTGTAACGGATGCTGTCGGCTTTGTAATGGATGGAGGCAAGTAACCTGCTGTCATACCACCTACAATAAAACCTGCAATACCTTTAATAAAGAAAGAGAATATAATGTATTGCGTATGTCCACCAAAAAGATCAAATAATGCGGAACCAATAGCAGCACCTAAACCACCATATAAACCACCAAAGAGAATAGATGTGGTAAAGAGAGCAGCGGAACCTAAATGAACCATGGCCCCACCTGGTATTTCAATGCGAATCGTTGTTGCTACTGCACATAGGGCAGCAATAAATCCAATATATACAATATCGCGCGTGTTTAATTTCATAATCTAGCTCCTCTCTTTTAGCTGAATAACTATATTTAGTATAACAAATCTCACTCAGTCTAAAAACACCGATTTCGCAGGAATTAAATAACAAAGCACCTATACCATGGTATAGGTGCTTTATAAACTTTAATCAACTCTATCAAATATTATATGTTATGAGATACAAGTTAAATTAAATCTTAGCTCGTTTCAAACGTAAAGAGTTACTTACAACTGTTACTGAGCTAAATGCCATTGCTGTACCTGCAATCATAGGATTTAATGCACCGATAGCAGCCAATGGAATACCAATGCAGTTAAAGATCAATGCCCAGAATAGATTTTGTTTAATATTAGTCATAGTCTTACGACTGAGGCGTACTGCTTGTACTAATGTGTGTAAATCATTTCTTACAAGAACGATATCTGCTGCCTCTACGGCAATATCTGTACCACTACCGATAGCAAAACCAATATCTGCCGTTACAAGAGCTGGTGCATCATTGATACCATCACCAACCATGCCCACTACCAGACCTTTATCTTGTAACTCTTTTACCTTGCTAGCTTTATCTTGAGGCAAGACTTCTGCAATAACGTGAGTAATACCTGCTTGTTTAGCAATATATTGAGCTGTACGACGATTATCACCGGTAAGCATCCACACATCGATACCTTGAGACTGTAATTCTTTTACAACCTCAATAGTTTCAGGACGTAATTCATCTTCTACAGCCCATAATGCACTGATGACACCATCTACAGCGAGAACAGACACGGAAGCACCCTGTTCTTCATAGTGTAGAATATCATCTTGTACTTTACTTAAATCATAGCCTAATTCAGACATCCACCGACTATGACCAAGTTGTACAGATACACCTTGATAAGCACCTTGCAAACCTTTACCAGGAACATCACCAAAGCTTTCTAATTCTATAGCTTTACCTTTATAACCATGATCTTCGCCATAATAAACCATGGCCTTAGCAATTGGATGAGATGTACCACTTTCAAGGGCCATCATAAGGGACATATTTCTACTTTCATCACCATTATAGTTCTTGAAAGCCGTTACATCGAGAACACCTTGTGTAAGAGTGCCAGTTTTATCCATAACGATGGCATCGAGTTTACCAGCTTTTTCAAGATATTCCGCACTCTTGATGAGAACACCATGCTCCGCACCTACCCCAGAGCCTACCATAATAGATGTTGGTGTAGCGAGCCCCAGTGCACAAGGACAAGCGATAACAAGCACTGCTGTAGCATTAATGAGAGCTACATTAATAGAGTCGCCCATAATGAAGTACCATACGAGGCCGGTCAAAACAGCAAGGCCGATAACAGTAGGCACGAAGTATTGAGCTACGATATCTGCAATACGTTGAATGCTTGCTTTAGAGGTTTGCGCTTCCTCTACGACCTTGATGATTTGAGAGAGCATTGTATCGGAGCCGATACGTTTTGCTTCCATTGTGAAAGCACCGCTCAAGTTAATAGTCGCCCCGATAACATCAGATCCCACTTGTTTTTCTACAGGCAAGCTTTCACCGGTAAGCATAGCTTCGTCTACAGTAGTATAGCCTTCAGTAATAGTACCATCGACTGGAATTTTTTCACCTGCCCGAACTTGTAAGATATCACCTGCTACAACCTTAGATGTAGGAATATCTACAAACTCACCATCACGCAATACATGGGCTGTTGCTGGTTGCAAGGCAATCAATTTTTGAAGTGCTTCAGAGGTACGCCCCTTAGCTATTTCTTCTAACAGCTTGCCAAGAAGAATAAATGTAATGAGCCAAGCAGAGGTTTCAAAGTAAATGCCCTGAGGCCCAAGTTCTGGATGGAACTGCCAGTTAAAAATACTAAATAGATAAGCAACAGTCGTACCCATTACAACGAGAACATCCATGGTAAGGGCACCATTCTTCACCGCACTCCACGCACTCTTATAGAACATAAGGCCCGGACCGAACTGAGCAATGGTAGCAAGAATGAACTCTACCCATACTGGCAACGCTTGAATGCCAAAGCGATGTAATGTCATATTAATCATCATCGGTATAGCCATACAAGCAGCAATGATAAGACGTGTAATATGAGGTTTTAAATTAACCTTTTCTATTTCTTGTTTTGTTTCATCTGCCTCTGCAGCACCAAAACCAATATTCGTAATGGCATCAATAATTTGTTGTGCTTCTACATTAGAGCCGTCTTTGTATTCAACGCTGCCCTTACGAGTGAGTAGATTAACCTTTACAGATTCTACGCCATCAATCTTGGAAACAACATTTTCAACCCGTTTTACACAAGCAGCACAGTGCATACCTGTAATATCAAACTCTTGTTTCTTCTTGCTCATAGTGTCACTTCTTTCTACCTGAATCTTCAAAAATATGCGTTCATATATATCCATGTAAATTACAATCTAATAACAGATATATCATACATCGCTAACAAAGTATTTTATAAACAAATATCATCTAATTGATAAACACTTTTACATGAGTATTCATTCATGCATCTACAATTAATAATAACATAAATTCTCATTAAGTCAATATCCTACCAAATATAGAGGTATATTCCGTTTTTCTAGGGGAATAAACCTTTTAACACCTATACATTGAATGAAAAAATAGATTATAATAAAGTGATGATGAATAAACATAAACGTCAATTCAAAAGGAGGTGAATCTATGTGTGAATCAATAAGCCCTATAGTAGAATTTACTTCAATATCGAAGGAATTTCGCCATGAATATATTGTTGAGAAATCACGTTTTATCACAACAATATGCCCTTGTTCTACGGAAGAAGAGGCACAAGCTTTTATTAACCGCATCAACAAAGAATATTGGGATGCACGCCATAATTGTACAGCCTTTGCTTTAGGACCAAAACAAGAACAACAACGGTCTTCTGACAATGGAGAGCCATCTGGTACCGCAGGAAAACCTATGTTAGAAGTACTCAAAAAAACCGGTATTACCAACGTAGCTGTCGTAGTAACGCGCTATTTTGGAGGTATCAAACTAGGCGCAGGTGGTTTGATTCGCGCATACTCACACTCCGTTGCAGAAACCTTACGTCTTGCCCCTAAAGAACTACACACAACACGAACACAACTGCAAACAACCATAGACTATTCACTATATGGTGCGGTAGAAAGATATGTGCAAGATCAAAAACTACATTATGAAGCAAGCTTTGGCGAACACGTGGATATAACACTCCTTATACCACCTACTGATGTAGATCACATACAAAAAGAGCTCCAAGACATGAGTCATGGAGCTGCTACTTGTACTATATTAAATTCTATTGAAGTGGTACTACCACTAGATATATAATCTAGCCAGTATTCACCAAGCAATTAATTGTCGCTATGAACTAATCCACTTACGCCTTGACCAAGTTCATGACGTTTTTCTGTAGTTAAAGGATGAGGCCACACGCGTTCTAATTGTTTTTTACGACTAAGACCTGTATTATGTGCAGTCATTAATCTACGTGCTTCCCAGTTACGAATTGCTTTGCTTAATGTTCTTTTTACTACGCCCATGATAGTACCTACTTTCTTAATCACTGTTATTATATTAATAATTGTAATAAGAATAGAAAGTTTATTTTAAACACATTTCTCTTTCTCTTACCTTTATTAATATAGTATATATACTATTCGATCAAATGTGAAATTACTCTTACTTAGTTCGTTATAAATTTTATTTATCTTATTTTGTGTATAATAGGGAGATTCTATGGATACATCTTACTACCACAATTTTATTACCCTCGTTCAAACGGGCAATATGACGCAGGCCGCAGAGATTCTTCATATTACACAACCGGCTTTAAGTAAACAATTAAAATATTTAGAAGCTGAATTTGGAGCTCAACTCATCAATATCAAGCGCGGTCAACGAGGTTCAAATTTACAACTGACTGACGCTGGTAAGATTTTTTATGAAAAAGCTCAACAATTATGCTCTATTGAAGAATCTACATATAATGCCGTACAACAGTTAAATTCACGCATTGAAGGCACATTGCGAATTGCTACTTCTGCGTCTCGTTCCACACCAATCGTACAACAATATTTACCAGCCTTTTCCATGAAATACCCATCAGTACATTTCGAAATCTATGAAGGATTAATGACTAATGTGGTAAATCAACTTATTAATGGTAATGCTGAGCTGGGAATTGCAAATATCCAAATGGTAGATACTGACAAATTTGATATTCTTCTTACCCAAGAAGAACACCTATATGCTATTTTCCGCCGTGACGTATTCTGGATAGATCGTGAACATGATACTATCACTTGGGATGATATCAAAAAATGCCCATTATCCCTCTCCGGCGGCTCTGTGCGAATGATTATGCAATCTAGCTTGACAGATATGGACCAACTCAATGCGGTCGCTATTACTACAACTAAGAGTTCTGCCATCGAATGGGCATCCTCTGGTAGAACCGTATCTTTAGTTCCTATGGATGGCAAAGAACTCATTAATCATCGTAAAATGGCCCGCATTAAATTACCAGAATTCTCTGGAGATTTCAAAAAAGCATTTATTACCCTCAAAGGACATGCTTTATCTCCGGTAGCACAGCAATTTATTGATTTCTATAAAGCATATGTATAATTAAAGTTCTACATATGATTACTATTATGATATCAACAGTTTCCACGATTGGCACCTACGCTATGTTATATACCAATACAATACATAAGAAAAGACCTAGTACATTATGTACTAGGTCTATTCTTTATCATCTTAATATGTATGGTAAGCCATCTAATATGCACAAGTAAACTTTTAATCGTTACATTTACTAGCTACAAACTATTACTACCCTTGATGTACAGCACCTACTATATCAGTAATACTATTAAGATTATATTGTTCCACATAATCGCCCATTTCACGAGCAATACGAGAAATCGCCGTCGGATCCACCATTGTAGCAACCCCAACTTGAACGGCTTGTGCACCAGCCATCATAAATTCAATTGCATCAGTGCCTGTCATAATGCCACCAAGACCCATAATAGGAATATCGACCCCTTTATACACTTGGTGCACCATGCGGAGCGCAACCGGTTTAACAGCTGGTCCAGATAAACCACCATAAATATTACCCAATACAGGTTTACGACGATGGATATCGATAGCCATACCAAGAATGGTATTAATGAGACTGACCCCATCACCGCCACCAGCTTCTACAGCTTTTGCGATTTCCACAATATCCGTAACATTTGGTGAAAGTTTTACAATAACGGGTTTATCTGTTACTTTACGAACCGCTTTTGTTACCTGTTCTACTACCTTTGGATCTATACCAAAAGCCATGCCTTCACAGGCAACATTTGGACAAGATACATTAACTTCAAGGCCTGCAATACCATCTACAGATAGTGTTTCTGCCATCCATGCAAATTCCTCTACCGTACCAGCAGACATATTCGCTAGCAATGGTACATCATATTTCTTGAGGTCTGGCAAAATATCTGTAACAAAGTGTTCTGCCCCTGGATTTTCAAGTCCAATACAGTTTAATACACCAGATGGTGTTTCTGCAATACGAGTTCCTGGATTACCATGACGACCTTTAGGCGTTAATCCCTTTACAGAAATAGCACCTACTTCATTACTAAGGTCTAAATAACCAGCATACTCAGGACCATTACCAAAGGTACCCGATGCAGCGATAATAGGATTTTTCATCTTAATCCCGCAATAATCTACAGCAAGCGTTGGATTAGGCGTAACGGTGTTATTTAAATCGCGTTCACTCATTAAAAGAACACCTCCTCAGCTGGGAATACAGGACCATCTTTACAAACTTTATAACGTTTGCCACCAGCACCATCACAAGCGCAGCCTAAGCAACCGCCTGTACCACATCCCATGCGTTCTTCAAGAGATACTTGGCATGGTACATTGAGCTCTTTAGCAACTTGTGCGACACCCTTCATCATCGGTGTAGGACCACAAGTCATAACAGATGTGAACGTATTAGCGTTAATAAGTTCGGGCATGATCGCTGTAGGGAAACCTTTTGTACCTACACTACCATCATCAGTAGTGATATGCACCTCTACAGACATATCTTTGAATAAGTCTGCCCAGAAGGTTTCACTTTCATTTCTAAAGCCCAAAATAACTTGTGCTTCTTCACCGTTTTGCAAGTGAGACGCGATACATAGCATCGGTGCAATACCAACACCACCACCAACGAGTAGCATATTATTAGATGTTACAAATGGTTCACCCAAAGGTCCTAAACAATCTAATGTATCACCAGGCACGAGACGTGTCATAATTTCAGTCCCCTTGCCTACGACGCGATACAAAAGGGTAATAGTCCCCTTTTGTGCATCGAATCCAGCATAGCTGATAGGGCGACGCAATAATGGCGCCGTAGAGTTCGCTACGCGAACATTACAAAACTGACCTACCTTTGCTTCTGCTGCCTGTTTTGGTGCATGAATATCCATAATCCACACATCAGAGCCTATTTGCTTATTGCGAACGACTTCGCCCTGTTCTACATAGCCACTCATGGTTTTACTCCAATTCAAAATCTTGTAATGCTTCTACATTGTAGTTCGCATCATCTTTACGGTTTGCTACAACGCGCAATACTTCGCGAGCTGTATCAAGACTTGTTAAGCATGGTGTACCCATTTCTACAGCAAGACGACGCAATTGGAAGCCTTCACGTTCAGGACGTTTACCTGCAGTCAATGTATTAAGTACAAGATCAACTTTGTCTTGACGAATGTGGTCAGCACAGTTGTCATCACCTTCAGAGATTTTGTTAACTACCTTGCAGTCAACGCCATGTTCTTTGAAGTATTTACCAGTACCACCAGTTGCTTCAATGTGGTAGCCCAATTCAATAAAGCCTTTTGCTAATTGACTAGCTTCCTCTTTATCGCGATCTGCAACAGTCATAAGGATTGTACCATCTTCTGGGATACGCATGTTAGCACCATTGATTGCTTTAAACAAAGCTTCAGAATATGTGCGACCAATACCCATAACTTCACCAGTAGATTTCATTTCTGGTCCAAGAGCAATTTCTACAAGGCCCATTTTGGAGAAAGAGAATACAGGTGCTTTTACAGCTACATATGGTTTGTTAGGTACAAGACCAAGTGGCAAGCCTAATTCTTTTAAGCTTTCACCAAGGGCAATTCGTGTTGCACATTCAACCATATTGATACCTGTAACCTTAGAAATGAATGGTACAGTACGGCTAGAACGTGGGTTAACTTCGATAACATTAAGTTCCCCATCAGCCACGATATATTGAATATTAAGAACACCTTTAACATTAAGGCCAATTGCAATACGGCGTGTATAATCAACAATTTGATCGATAATTTCTTGACTTAAATGTTGCGCTGGATAAACGGCCATGGAGTCACCAGAGTGAACACCGGCGCGTTCGATTTGTTCCATAATGCCAGGGATACAAACATCAGTACCATCGGAAATAGCGTCAACCTCTACCTCCATACCAACCATGTAACGGTCGATAAGTACTGGATGTTCCTTAGATGCTACTACGGCTTCCTTCATGTATACATCGAGTTCTTTATCGTTGTATACGATTTCCATAGCACGACCGCCCAATACATAAGAAGGACGAACGATTAATGGATATTTTAAGTTTTTAGCAGCCGCTTGCGCTTCTTCATCAGAAGTTACAAGAGCACCTACAGGACGAGGAATACCAAGTTTTGCCAATAATTCATCAAAACGTTCACGGTCTTCTGCCATGTCGATGCTATCTACGGATGTGCCAAGAATTTTTACACCGCGCTTAGCCAACGGACCCGCTAAGTTGATAGCTGTTTGACCACCAAATTGAGCAATAACACCAGCTGGTTTTTCTTTATCAATGATTTCCATTACATCGTCCACAGTTAATGGTTCGAAGTACAAGGAATCAGAAATATCAAAGTCTGTGGACACTGTTTCTGGGTTATTGTTGATCATAATGGATTGGTAACCCGCTTTACGAAGTGCCCAAGAGGAATGTACAGAGCAGTAGTCAAACTCTACACCTTGACCGATACGAATTGGACCAGAACCAAGTACTACAACGGATTTTTCACCTAATGGTTTAACTTCGTCTTCTTGTGCATAAGCACTATAATAGTATGGTGTTTTAGATTCGAATTCTGCAGCACATGTATCTACATATTTATATGTTGGAAGAATATTCCATTCTTTGCGTTTTGCACGAACGTCTTCTACAGTTGTATTAGCATAACGAGCAATAACAGAATCAGTAAAGGAATAACGTTTTGCTTTGCGCAATACCTCTTCTGTTAAGCCATGTTCTGCCAATGCTTTTTCAACATTAACAATATTTTTGATTTTTTCAATAAAGAATGTATCAATTTTTGTAATGTAATGGATTTTTTCTACACTAATACCCTTGCGAAGTGCTTCTGCTACAACATAGATACGTTCATCATCTACTAAATGCAAACGTTCAATCAATTGTTCCATGGACTCATGAGCGATTTTCTTAAGCTCAATATGATCTAAACCAATTTCCAAAGAACGAATTGCTTTGAGCAAAGACCCTTCTAAAGAACGGTCGATAGCCATAACTTCACCAGTAGCCTTCATTTGAGTGCCCAATGTACGGTCAGCCAAATTGAATTTTTCAAATGGCCAACGTGGGAACTTAGTTACTACATAGTCAAGTGTCGGTTCGAAGCAAGCTTTTGTTTCACCAGTTACAGCATTTGTAATTTGGTCTAATGTCATACCTACTGCAATTTTTGCAGCTACCTTTGCAATTGGATAACCGGTTGCTTTAGATGCTAATGCAGAAGAACGAGATACACGAGGATTTACTTCGATAACGATATATTCGTTGCTATCTGGATTCAATGCATATTGTACGTTACAACCACCTTCGATTTTCAAGTACCGAATGATATCAACAGATGCCGTACGAAGCATTTGGTATTGAATATCGTTCAATGTTTGGCTTGGTGCTACAACGATAGAGTCACCAGTATGTACACCTACAGGATCGATATTCTCCATGTTACATACGATGATACAGTTATCTGCACTATCGCGCATGACTTCGTATTCGATTTCTTTCCAACCTGCCACAGAACGTTCTGCCAAGATTTGGTGGATTGGTGAAAGTTTTAAACCACGACGAGTGATTTCATACATTTCATCTTCGTTATGTGCAATACCACCACCAGTACCGCCCAATGTGTATGCAGGGCGAATGATAATAGGATAACCGATACGATTTGCGAAAGCTACAGCTTCTTCAAGGTCATTGAAGATATCAGATTCAGGAACTGGTTGATTGATTTCCTTCATTGCTTCCTTGAAGAGTTCACGGTCTTCTGCATGTTTAATAGCTTCTAGTGTTGTACCAAGCAATTTAACACCATACTCTTCGAGTACACCTGCTTCGGATAATTGAACGGCCATATTTAGACCTACTTGGCCACCCAATGTTGCCAATAAGCCCCAAGGGCGTTCTTTTTTAATAACTTCTGTTACGAATTCAAGGCTAATAGGTTCTACATATACACGGTCTGCAATATCTGTATCTGTCATGATTGTTGCAGGGTTAGAGTTAACCAATACTACCTTGTAGCCTTCTTCACGAAGGGAACGGCACGCTTGTGTACCAGCATAGTCAAACTCTGCTGCTTGGCCGATAATAATTGGACCAGAACCAATTACGAGTACTTTTTTTGCTTCTGTGGTCATATTATTTTCCCTTTCTCATCAAGTCTTCAAATTCATCAAACAAATATAGATTATCAGTAGGTCCAGGGGACGCTTCTGGGTGATACTGTACGGAGAAGATTGGCAACTCTTTGTGGCGCATACCTTCCACAGTACCATCATTTACACTACGATGTGTAATTTCTACAAAGTCTGGCAAGGAAGTATCATCTACTGCATAGCCATGGTTTTGAGATGTAATATATACACGGCCTGTACGTAAATCTTGTACTGGATGATTAGAGCCACGGTGACCAAACTTCAATTTAAATGTTGTACCACCATAAGCTTGCGCCAATACTTGATGACCCATGCAAATGCCGAAGATTGGTTTTTTGCCGAACAATTTTTTTACCTCTTCTACGGCATAGCCAAGATCTTGAGGGTCTCCAGGGCCATTGGATAAGAATACACCATCTGGATTTGCTGCTAACACATCTTCAGCTTTAGCATCTGCAGGGAATACTGTAAGACGGCAACCAGCAGCTTCTAAAGAGCGAAGGATATTTTCCTTTACACCATAGTCCATTACAGCCACATGGAACTCAGCATTTTTATCGCCACGCATACCTTGCCATTTTGTAGTTACACGCATAACTTGATCTGTTGGCAAGTCTTGTTTAAATAATTTTTGAATATCTTCCATAGGGTAGTCAGAACGTACAAGTACGCCTTTCATTACACCATGGTTACGTAGAACACGTGTAATAGCACGTGTATCTACATCATAAAGGCAAGGGATGCCGTGTAAACGAAGATACTCGCTAAATAGGCCTTCATTTTGCCAGTTAGATGGAAAATCACACAATTCGCCTACGATAAAACCCTTACAATATGGTTTAGGACCTTGAGTAATAGCATTTAATGTACCATAGTTACCAACCAATGGATATGTTAATGTAATAATTTGATCCGCATAAGACGGGTCTGTCAAGATTTCTTGATAGCCTGTCATACCTGTATTGAATACAACTTCCCCAACTGTTGGAGCGCCGCCTAATAAGGAACCTTCAAATACGGAACCGTCTTCTAGTACTAACTTGCCTTTCATTGTAGGACTACGCCCTCCTTCATAACAATCTCACCGTCAACTACAGTAAGTTTCGCTTTACCAGTAACCATCATGCCATCAAATGGGCTAACTTTACCTTTTGTATAGAATTGATTTCTATCTACAGTCCATTGTTCTGTAGTAGAGAATACTGTAATATCCGCTGGTTTACCAACTTCTAAAATACCTGCATCTAAATGCATCAATTCAGCAGGACGTGTACTCATGTAATACACCACTTGATCGATGCTGAGTTTATCTGGACCGTAAGCATTTGTAATAACGCCAGCCAAAGACGTTTCAAGACCGCTAAAACCATTTGGAGCACAGCAGAACTCATGGTCTTTCTCCTCAAACGCATGAGGTGCATGGTCTGTAATAATTGCATCGATAGTGCCATCTTTCAAACCTTCTAGTAATGCTTGACGATGATCTTCAGAACGAATTGGTGGTGCCATTTTGAAAGCCGGGTTATATTCGCGCAAATATTCGTCAGTAAAGGATAGATGTTGACTCGTTACTTCACAAGTTACATTAATACCTTTTGCCTTTGCACGGCGTACCATATCCACTGTATTTTTACTACTTACGTGAGCGATATGGATATGACCACCTGTCATTTCCGCTAGTAAAATATCACGAGCTACAGCCAAATCTTCAGCTACAGCGGGACGCCCGATAACACCCATTTCATAAGATACAAAGCCTTCATGCATGTGACCATTCTTAGTCAATGTAATATCTTCAGCATGATCAATAACCATTTTATTAAACATGGAAGAGTATTCCAGCGCACGGCGCATAAATGCGGCATTTTCTACATAATGGCCATCATCAGAGTACGCTACAACACCTGCCTCTGCCATATCTCCTAATTCAGCAAGTTCTTTACCTTCAAGGTTCTTAGATACAGCACCGATGAATTCTACTTTTACTACACCCGTAAGTTCAGCTTGTTTTTTCAAGCCTCGTACAAGAGCCGCATTATCTACTACTGGTGTTGTATTCGCCATAGTCACAACACGTGTAAAACCACCAGCTGCTGCCGCTTGTGTACCGGAGTGGAAATCTTCTTTCGCTTCTTGTCCTGGTTCACGCAAATGTGTATGAATATCGATAAGGCCAGGTGCCACGATAAGACCTGTAGCATCATATACTTCAGCACCATCCGCACTCAAATTTTGACCGATGGCTACAATCTTACCATCTTTTACAAGAACGTCTGCTACTTCATGTTGTTGTTTTGCCGGATTAACTACCGTACCATTTTTAATAAGCAAGCTCACTACCGTCACCTCCATGAATTGTTAAGTACAATACAGCCATACGAACGGATACACCATTACGCACTTGTTCTTGAATTACTGATTGATCCCAGTAAGCTACATCTGGGGAGATTTCAAGGCCACGGTTCATTGGACCTGGATGCATAACCATAACATCATCTTTTGCAAGACTCAATACATCTTTATTGATACCAAAAATACGTGCATATTCTCGATTTGTTGGATATAAAGCGGAGTGAATACGTTCTAATTGAATACGAAGCACATTGACAACATCTGCATCCTTCACAGCTTCACGAACATCATGATGAATAGTAACACCCATTTTTTCAAGTTCAGGATAGAGCATCGTACGAGGACCAGCTAGATGAACATCAGCCCCCATTTTTGTAAGACCATAAATATCTGATCTTGCTACACGACTATGCATAATATCCCCAACAATTACGACTTTTTTACCTTCTAGAGAGCCTTTTTGTTCAATAATAGAGAACATATCGAGCAGTGCTTGAGTAGGATGTTCATGGGCACCATCGCCAGCATTGATGATGATAGGATCAACCGCTTTTGTCGCATATAGTGGCGCTCCTTCTGCACTACTACGCATAACAATTGCATCAGTCCCCATATAGGATAAAGTTAACAATGTATCGCGGAAGCTTTCACCTTTGCCCATAGAGGAACCACTTGGAGTAATATTGATTACATCAGCCCCTAAATATTTACCTGCTAATTCAAACGAACTACGCGTACGTGTACTAGGCTCCATGAATAGATTGATAATTGCCTTACCTTTCAAGTAAGGAATTTTTTTGTCATCAGACAAAACAACCTTTTTCATCTTTTTCGCCACATCAAGAATCAATTTAATTTCTTCAGGTGTAGCATGTTGTAATCCTAACAAATGTTTGCCATGCAAGCTCACTTGTCCCATGATTGCCTCCTAACTCATTTAACAAAAAAGACCTTTTGCCCAGGGCAAAAGGTCGCATAGTTTGCACAAAGAAGCCCTTGAGGGCGCTTCAACTATATGTCCTTTATCAGCCTCTCTGGACCAATTTAAAAGGTATTGTAAAATGCACTGGTCTCTCGTACCATTTCATTGCATTATCTTTATTTATTGTACTGAATCTACCCCTGAAAGTCAATGTAAAAGCAAAAGTTCATACGTATTTTAAAAAGAGGACAAGCCCAATAAACTAGCTTGTCCTCTTTATACTTCGACAACCATTTCCACTTAAGAAATCTATGATTAACTATAAATTATTTTTATTATTATAATCAAATTTTATCGCCCCATAGGGTTCAATTTTGATGAATTTTGATCATCGCTTTGTTGGCCTTGCTGTGAATCAGGTGGTACTTGGCCTTGTTGATCATAGATCATTGGATTTTGCTGTGCAGGTTGTTGATTTTGTTGAAGTTGACGCTGATTACGACGACGTGTATTTTGAGATGCAGTCGGTCTAGGTTTAGTTAACTCATCAATAGATACAGCATTTGGAATAGTTACACTTGGTGCATCCTTATGTACATCATCAAGTTCACTGAAGGAAGGTCCTGTTTTAGCAGCTTGTGCAGCTTTACGTTCCGCTTCAATTTGTTGACGAGCAAGCTCTGCATGACGACGAGCATTTTCTTGTTGTTCTTTAACGCGTTGAATCGCTTCAGCTCGTTCTTGTGCTTTACGTTCAACTTCAGCTTGTGCAAGAGCTTGTTGACGTGCTTCTTCCGCTTTACGTTCCGCTTCTAAATGAGCTTGATAACGTTCTTCAGCAATACGTTTTGCCTCTGCTGCTTGGCGCTCAGCTTCTGCTCTTTCTGCAGCCAACCTAGCTTGCTCTGCTTTACGTGCCTCGGCAGCTACACGTGCCTCTTCTGCTTTGCGGGCTTTCTCTGCTCGATTAGCCTCTTCTATGCGACGTGCTTCCTCTGCTCTACGAGCCTCTTCTGCACGTTTCGCTTCCGCTGCGATTCGTGCTTCCTCTGCCTTACGAAGTTCTTCTGCCCGTTTCGCTTCTGCTGCGATTCGAGCTTCCTCTGCTTTACGCAATTCTTCCTGACGTTTTGCTTCAGCCGCAACGCGTGCTTCTTCAGCTTTACGGGCAGCTTCAATTCTGGCCTCTTCAGCTTTACGCGCTTCTTCTGCTCGTTTTGCTTCTGCTGCAACGCGAGCTTCCTCTGCTTTACGTGCCTCTTCTATACGAGCCTCTTCGGCCTTACGCGCCTCTTCTGCTCGGCGTGCTTCTTCTGCTTTTCTAGCGGCTTCAATACGTTGTGCTTCTAAGGCAGCTTTTGCCTCTGCCGCTTTTCGAGCATCCTCTTGACGTTTTGCTTCTAATGCAGCCTGTTCAGCTGCACGTTGTGCTTCTAGTGCCGCTTTTGCTTCTGCTACTTTACGTGCTTCCTCGGCACGGCGTGCTTCTAATGCTTCTTGTTCTGCTTTTCGTTGCGCTTCTAAACGCGCTTTTGCTTCAGCAGCTAAGCGTTCTTCTTCAGCTTTTTTCGCCTCTAATGCTGCCTTTTCTGCTGCCCGTTGTGCTTCAAAACGAGCCTTAGCTTCTGCGGCTTGTCTAGCTTCTTCAGCTTTACGAGCGGCTTCAATGCGAGCAGCTTCAATTCTGCGTTCTTCTTCAGCCTTACGTGCTTCAGCTACTTTTCGATCAAGCTCAGCTTTTCTTTCAGCGTCCAATCGTTTAGCTTCTTCTGTTTGTCGCATCTCCTCAGCTTTTTTAGCTTCCAAGGCAGCTTTTTCTTTTGCAGCTTGAGCCTCTTGAGCCGCCTTCAATTCGGCCGCTTTGCGATCCGCCTCAGCTTTCTCTGCTAACTTGCGTTCCACTTCAGCATGTTTTGCTTCTGCTGCTTTACGCGCCAATTCTGCCTTTTCCGCTGCTACACGAGCTTCCTCAGCCTTCTTACGAGCTAACACTTCTTCTGCATCTTTTGCTTTTTTGAGCTGCCCCTCTTTTTTAGCATCTGCCACAGCTTTATTACTCAATTTTTTTGTTTCTTCATGAGCAATTGTTTCTGCTTGTTTAGATGGAGTCATAGCTGATTTAGAACTATCTACAGTTCCTTTATTGGTATCTTTACCGTTTATAGGACCTACAGGAATTTGTGTGCCACTTTGAGTTGGGTGCCCTAAAGTGTCAGTTACATCTTTTGGTACATTGACCGCAATAGTCTGATGTTTTTGTGGATTTGCAAGAGATTCAGGAATCAATAAGAATCGAATCGGCAAATTAGATGCTCCAGCAGGCATAAAATTCAAGGTTAATAAATCCCCTGCATTATAATTGCCCATAAGACGACTATCTAATATAGTACCGTCCCCTAAGGCAGTGATGCCATCGGCACCACCAATATGATAGGTCCGTGTATCTATTTGGCCTCTACGAGCACCCTGTTGGTGAAGTGCTTTTACCGTAAAGGAACCGGAATATGGTCCACCAAGAGGGTTAAAATACAATCTAAATGGTTCATTACCTTTGGTAGGAATTTTTAAAGTATATGAAACACCATAATTACCACGGTCACGAACAAATGATTTATTTTGCATTTCATCTACACCATTGATAAACGCATCCTCTTTGTCGTTACCAATTTCAACGAAGGCACCACCTAATGTAGTATCAAAAGGTGTGGTAACCTCCATATTACGCTTAGCCCCCGTATATGTACCGCGTAATTGAATTTCATCAATAGGTAAATTCTTAGCCCAATGAGATGCATCAATGGCATCCATACCCATAGGTAGCATCATAACACGGGCAAAGATTGGTGCCTCTGTTTTGATATCTACAATACCAGTAAATAAAGCATCTTGATATACTGGAGTATTTTCCAGATCAGTAAAGATTAACTGACGTCCTTGTGGTGGAATACTTAACGAATATAAAGGTCTCGCATTAGGACTTTCATCTAAAGGATGTTCTAAATCTTTACGGGATAAATCACGACCAGCCGCAAAATAATCTGGTGTAGCCACCGATTTTAACTGTCTCATCACATGAACAGTATTAGGATACGCTGTTTGGTTTTCTAATACGATAGCAATCTTATGGGGCTGATCCATTTCATTTACATGATAAAAGTAAATACGTCCGTTCCCATTAATTGTACCAGCGCTAAGCGTGCCACCTACGGGCCCAACATATTCAGGGCTATCCGATAATAACAATGTATCTGTTTGAGATACTAAACTTGGTGGTAACGGAGAAAACTGAAAATATCCAATTGATTGTAAATCTATATCACGAGCCTCTACATGGCCTGTAAGAGCTGCCATGGCGGCCATCGCCGCAGCTACACAATATTTTGATTTATAAGAAAACATAAATTAATACCTCTATATTTCTTCAAGCCCCATCGGGTCATACGTAAGTGCTAATGCTTCGATTTTTTTTAAACGATGGCCAATACCCGACTTGGATAATTCTCCATCCATCAATTCTTCAAGCTCTTTCAAGCTCGCTTCTGGATTGTCCCATCTCAATCTAGCTACAATTCGTAATTTTTCAGGCAATTCGTCTATACCAATTTCTCTATCAATGATTCGAATCGCTTTTACCTGACGTACCGCAGCATCTACAACCTTTTGCAAATTAGCAGTCTCACAATTTACTTGTCGATTAATTTGATTACGTACGGTCTTCATAATGCGCACATTTTCAAACTCCATCAGTGCTGATTGTGCCCCCATAATTTGTAAGCAATCTGTTACTGCATCACCTTCTTTAAGGTATACCACATACTCTTCCTTTCGCTCGGTTAAGCCTGCATGAATATGAAAGAGTCGTAACACATGGATAATTTCCTTAGCAAAATTCTCATTACCAGTCATAAACTCGAGATGATAGTCGCTTTGTGGTTTATTAACAGAGCCCCCACCTAAAAAGGCGCCCCGTAAAAAGGCACGACGTGCCTCCATAGATTTAAGCCAACTGCGAGGAATTTGCTCAGTTACTGGCCATAGAGCAAGATCTTCTAAAGCCTGTCGCCCTTCTATAGAGGGCTCCACCGATAAGGTGTACATATTTTTCTTACGCAAGTTTAACCCTTGTCGTACTAATACATTGGTAGGTAATTCATATTGTTTTTTTAATATGCCTAACAATCGACGAGCTACTGCATTATTTGCAGTAGCTAATCTAATACCAACAGCACCTTTCATTCCCAGAATGATAGAACCACCCATGCGCAATAAACAAGACGCTTCAATTTTCATGGCCACATCTGTATCACTAGAGGATTCATATTGGCATAATTCATTTTTTACATCTTCAGCAAATGACATAGGTATCCCTTCTCATTAATGATCATCACGTTGGAGATAATACTCTAAGATATGTGGTTCAGTATCTGATTGCATAGCATGAACAATATCCATAATTACTTTACCTAGCCGCTCAGGATCATGAACAGCCGGCTTTTTAGGACTTATCAATGTAGCTCGAATCGTACGAATCCCTTTAGCTTGTAGCTTCTTAGTATCTAATGCCACCGGTTCAGAACCTACTGCACTATACTGCTCAACCATTTGAATTGGTAATGGACCATCATTAGCCAGTACGGTATCCACAATACCTTCACCACCATGAGCAATGAGAGCCTCTACATGATCACTTAACGTATAGCCTGTCGTTTCTCCAGGTTGAGTCATAACATTAGCAATGTAAATTTTATTGGCTTTACTTGCTCTTACATGAGAAGCTAGCTTATCAGTCAATAAATTAGGAATAATACTAGTATATAAACTACCAGGTCCAAAGATAATTACATCTGCTTCATCGATAGCACGCAAAGCAGCCCCCTCTGGTTTAGGCTGTGCAGGTTCACTATACATATGGCGAATACGTTTACCCGAGTTAGGAATATTACTTTCCCCTTCTACAGTGGTACCATCTGTCATCTCTGCTATCAACTTAACAAACTCTGTAGATGAAGGAATTACACGGCCTCGTACACGTAATAACTTACTTGCCGCTTCAAGTGCTTCCTCCACATCGCCATCATATACTTGAGCCAATGCTGTAATAAAAAGATTACCAAAACTATGACCAGATAGTTCATTTTTCCCTTCAAAGCGATAACGGAAAAGATTTTCCATAACCCCTTCTTGTTCTGCTAATGCAACCAAGCAGTTCCTCAAATCACCAGGGGCAATCATTTTAAAGTCTTCACGTAAACGACCAGATGAACCACCATCATCAGCAACTGTAACAATAGCAGATAAATTAGATGTGTGTGTTTTCAATCCACGCAACAAATTAGAAAGCCCTGTACCACCGCCGATAACAACAATTTTAGGACCTTTATCTAAGCGTATATTTTGGAAAATAATATCCGATACTTTACTATCAGGATTAGGTAATACAGCGCGAATAATCGTTTTAACAACCTTACTAGTACCGATTAACATAAGAACGGCACCAATCGACAACATAACAGCACCCACAGCAATGAGTACATTATAATTGTAAAAGCCCGTCATATTATAGGAAAAGGCTAGTACAATATCTTCAAGAACAGCAAGCCATTGATAGTTAAACATCAAAGAAATGCCAATGATTAAAAGACCTACACCACAACTAAAGAGGGCAAGCCAACGTTTTATATTTAGGCCCGGAATAAGCCACCGAAACCATCTTTTTCGTAACATAAAGACCCCTATCTAGTTACCAAGTGTTTTAATCTCATGAGGATTATAATCTTCTTCTACATTGTTTTTCATCATATCACGATGTTCTACAGAAACACGATACCCCTTTTCTAAGAGATGAGAATATAATGCTTCTGCCATGGCCACAGATCTATGCATACCTCCAGTACAACCTACAGCCACGATAAATTGAGATTTTCCCTCTTGCTCATAATTAGGCACAAGAAAATCAATGGTATCAAAGTATCGTTTTTTAAATTCCTCTGTAACTTCAAAGGAATGAATGTATTCATTTACAGCTTTTACACGGCCTGTTTTATGCCGAAAATCTGGAATATAGAATGGATTTGGTAAAAATCGTACATCCCAAACCATATCAGCATCTAGGGGAATACCATATTTAAAGCCAAAGCTTACAACTGTAATAGACATGCCAAGGCCTTCATCCACCTGAGTAAAACGAGTTTTTAAATACTCTTTAAGACTGGCAGTTTTCATATTTGTTGTATCAATAATGAAGTCTGCTTTATGACGTACAGAATTTAAAATTTGGCGTTCCTCTTTTAATCCTGTAGTGATTAGTCCATCTGGAGCCAATGGATGGCTACGACGACTTTCTTTATATCGTCTAATTAAAGTCTCATCAGTAGCATCCATAAAGACGATTTCATAATTTACCTTCATTTCTCGTAAAGTTTCAAGAGAAGAAGAAAGGGCTTCAAAAAATTCACCACCGCGAATATCTACGACTAAAGCTACACGGTTTGTACGTTCTCCACCTTGTCGACAAATTTCACTTAACTTAGGAATAAGTACAGGCGGAATATTATCTATACATAGATAGCCCATATCTTCTAAAGCTTGTAGTACCTGGGTCTTACCGGCACCAGACATGCCTGTAACAATTAATAAACGAAATGCTTCCATAGTTTTACTCCATTATAAAAGATTCTTTTCTATCCAGTGAGCTACACCATCTTCATTATGATGGCCACATACTTCATGAGCCACAGATTTAACATGTTCCGTAGCATTTGAAACGGCTACCGAATATCCCGTTTCACTTAACATAGAAATATCATTTTCGGCATTACCAAAGGAAATTATATTTGCTAAATCAATATGATTATCTATAGCTAATCGGGCTAATGCACACCCTTTTGATACATTAGGTGCAGTAATTTCAAGGAAATCTCGTTGACTACGTACCAATGTAACTTCATTACCAACTAAAGGCATTAAGATTTCAATAATTCGATCAATGCCCTCTTCTGTATCAATGGCAATAAGCTTATTAGGTTCAGAAGAAAGTGTATAGATTGCATCACCTAAAAATTCAGCTACAGCCCCAGTTTGATGTTCATAACGATCAGATTGCCAGTTTTTATGATGACATAGCAAATGATCATTCACATAAGCTTGTATATGCCAATTATATTGTTGACCGAGTTGAAAAATATGATGCACTACATCTATAGGAACTGTTTGTTCAAATAGCTTATGTCCCGTTTCCAACTCCTGAATTAATCCACCAGAAAACAGAATCATAGGAACATTGCCAAGGTGTAATGCAGAACCAATTGGTTTTGCTGTCTGATACATACGTCCCGTAGCAATTGTTATACAAATTCCCTTCTCTTGTAAACGATGTAATACATTCACTGTATACTCAGAAACAGTATTATCACTTCGTACCAAGGTTTCATCACAATCTATAGCCACCATTTTAACATGAGAAAAAGAAGGATTCATTCTTACCTCCTTTACAAGAAAATCTAATACTCTTTATTATACCATTTATATAGCTTATATAGATAGAAATATACAGTAATACATCAATATAAAATGGAATTTCAAAACACATGAGTCAACTTTATTAGTAACCAAATTTATTAGTAATAAATATTACATGAAATTACTCAGTATATTACTAAAATAGCATAATAAAGGGTATTCTATATCAATTTATTATAGGAATATATATTAATCACAAAAAAAGAGACTCCCGAAGGAGTCTCTTTTATATAGTTAACTATCAAATTAGAATTTGTAGTTAAGGTCTGCACGGTAGAAGTCGGAAAGATCGTTACCAGCTTGGTCTTTCCAGTCGAAGCCGTAGTTAGCAGACAAGCCAACGTTGTTTTGCAATGCATAGTTAACGGAAGCCATCCAACCTTTAGCATCTGTAGGGTAGATGTGGTTGTAAGTAGTATCAACGATAGGAGCATTAGCTTTAGCGTTGAAGTATTGGCCTTTAACATCCCAAGAACCTTTTTTAGCGATGTTGTAGTCGCCATAGCCAAGACCTGCAGTCCAAGCTTGAGAGTCGTCAACGTGGGAATCTTTCAACCATTCGCCACCAACCCAAACTTTGTCGAAGTTAGCATTAGCGTTGAAGCCGTAGATATTTTTGTAACCATTAGTGCTATCTTGGTTTACGCGATCGTAGAAACCACCAACCATAGTGTGTTTACCTACTTTACCGTTCAAGCCAAGGTAAGTGTTAGTTACATTTTGATCTTTAGTCAAGCCAGCTGCTTCACCGGATACCATGTAACCGTAAGCTGCTTGAGCTTGGATTTTGTCGTTGCCAGCGTTCAATTGAGCACCGTCGAAAGTACCATCAAATGCTAAGCCGCCACCGATAACTTGGTTAAAACGACCAGCTTTCAAGGATACACGTTCGCCGAATTTATGGTTAACATAAGCGCGGTCAATTGTAGCGTTTGCATTACCTTTAGTAGTGGAGTCACCTAATTCGAAGTTGCCAGAAGTTACACGAACTACAGCGTCAGTGCGGTCGTTTACTTTTGCGTTGAATTGTACACGTGCACGAGCGTCGAATTTGGAGTCAGCATGTTCAGCATCTTGGTAACGAAGACGAGCATCACCAGTAACTTTTACGTTACCTACGCGGTCTTCCAAGCGAGCTACACGAACGCCCAAGTTATTCAATTCGTTGGAGAATTCGTCAGCCAAACGGTTGATCATAGCTTGTTGTTCAGCGTTAGCGCGGTCTTGGTTAGCCATAGCTTTAGCTACCATTTGAGCCATTTCGTAACGAGTGATGTTGTTTTGGCCTTTGAAAGTGCCATCTGGGTAACCATTAACGATACCAGCGTTTGCCAATTGGGAAACTGCTTGATATGCCCAAGAATCTGGAGTTACATCGGAGAATGGGTTAGCTGCGAATGCAGTAGTTACACCCAAAACTGCTGTTGCTGCAAAGATTGCTGCGAATTGTTTTTTCATAGTTGAATTCCTTCTTTCTGAAAAATAGAAATATAAAATGTTACAAGTCATAACATTCACATTCTACTCTGTTCTTCAGATTAAGAATTTTTGGGAGTGTCCACGTTTCCTCGCCACATTCTGCATCGAAGTTCTTCGTTTCATGTGTTTGTTACTTCTTGTAGGGTGATATTAGCATAACCTAATTTTCGTGTAAACCCTTTTTTCTCAATTCCATTCTCATTATAAAAATTTTATAATTTAAAATGCCCTCAAATTTAGATATTATCTAGTTTTATAGATGATATTTTTTTTACTAAAAATATCAAAATTTATCTATTTTCATAATAAATGAGATTTATTATCACATTTATTATGAAGTATATCTAATTAATATACTACTTATTAATTATCATTAGGTGTTTTTATGTATAAATGGTTCATAAATACCTCATACAATATATTGTGTAATACTTATCTTTATATACTAATCTAATTAAATTTGAATATTTACTATATATGAATTTATTCTACTATATATATACTATTATATACAAAATAAAATATTATATATTTTTATACAACAAAAAAGACTTCCGAAGAAGTCTTTTTTGTTTGTGAGGGAATTAGAATTTGTAGTTTAATTCTGCGCGGTAGAAATCGGAGAGATCGTTACCTTTTTGGTCCTTAGAGTTGAAACCATAACCAGCAGATAAGCCTACGTTATCTTGTACTGCGTAGTTTACGCTAGCCATATAACCTTTGTAACCATTAGATGTATTAGTTAAATCATAAGCTTGATCCCAAGTGGAGCTTACGATTGGCGCATTAGCTTTTTGGTTGAAGTATTGACCTTTCACATCCCATGTACCTTTTTTAGCGATGTCGTAATTACCATAACCAACACCAGCTGTCCAAGCTTGGGAATCATTTACGTTGGAAGCTTTCAACCATTCACCACCAACCCAAACTTTGTCTTTACGGAAGTCTGCATTGAAGCCATATACATCTTGGCTATCAGAGTTTACTGTGGAACCGTTATGGTTCAAGTTACCGCTAGATAATTTGGAGTAGAAGCCACCAACTGTAGATTCTTGACCAACTTTACCTTTAACACCTACATATGCAACGGAAGGATTATCGGATTTGGAGTTGCCATCAGCAGCGCCTTCCATCATATAACCATAAGCACCTTGTACTTGAACTTTGTCATTACCTACGTTCAATTGAGCACCATCAAATGTATCATCGTACATTAAACCGCTACCAATTGTTTGTTGGAAACGACCACCTTTTGCGGATACATGATTACCAAATTTATGATCTACATATGCACGATCGATTGTTGCATCAGCACCTTTTGTAGAATCCCCGAATTCATAACCACCTTTTACACGAACAACAGCTTCAGTTTTATCATTTACTTTACCATTGAATTGAACACGTGCACGGCCATCTGTTAAGGATTTGCTGTTAGCTTTGTAAACGCCTTTATCTTCAGATCCTTGATAACGAATACGAGCATCACCAGTAACTTTAACATTACCTACGCGATCTTCCAAACGAGATACGCGAACACCCAAGCTGTTCAACTCATTGGAGAACTCATCTGCCAAGCGGTTAATCATTGCTTGTTGTTCTGCATTAGCACGATCTTGGTTAGCCATTGCTTTAGCTACCATTTGAGCCATTTCATAACGAGTGATATTGTTTTGGCCTTTGAAAGTACCATCTGGATAACCATTAACGATACCAGATTGTGCTAGTTGGGATACTGCTTGGTATGCCCAGCTATCTGGAGTTACATCGGAGAATGGGTTAGCAGCGAATGCTGTTGTTACACCTAATACTGCTGTTGCTGCAAAAATTGTTGCGAATTGTTTTTTCATAATGAATTCCTTCTTTCTTATAAATAAGAATTTATAGTATCAGAAGACGTTCACTGTATAAGCGGTATAACTATGAAAGATATATTAGGAGTGTCCACGTTTCCTCGACTATATTATCTATCACAGCCTCACCTCTTTATTAGTGGTGCCTTGCTGTGATTAGAATATATCACCGTCTAATTTTTTTGTAAAGCATTTTATACAACTAAATTTTATGAAATTTCTTTCATGAATAAAAATAAACTTATAAACATAGATTTCACCTGTATTTCTCGAAATTAAATTTTGTACAATTTCATTTTATTTATCTAAAATTCATGTATTTTAGACGATAAATCTACAACTTTTAATTATTATAAATAATAAATTTTACATTATTTGATATGTTTTATTAATATATACACCTAAAATATAATTAGATTCCCTTATTCTATTATTGATATCTATATTTTATTTTTCTAATTTCTATTAGTAATAACCTTATCAATGCCATTCATCATATATTTTCCCTTAAATTATGTCATTAAAAATATTAAGCTATAAATAACTATTATATAAATACAAAAAGCCTCTCTATAGTAATTACTACTATAGAGAGGCTTTTTAAAGCATTAAATTGCATAGGATACAAACCCAAGCACATGATCAACTGGAACAGGACCAATAAAACGACTATCACTGGAATGATTTCTGTTATCTCCCATCACAAATACATGACCTTCAGGAACTGTAACAGATGTAGAACGTGTATAATTCATTATTGTATCTTTAGTATATGGTTCTTGTAATTCTTCACCATTACGCCATACATGACCATCCTTAAATTCCAATACATCACCAGGACGTCCAATAACGCGTTTTACCCAAACATCATTTGTTTGTGCCGCTTTATTAAATACCGATGCATAGTTCATTAATGGTTCTTCTACATCATCTACCCAAGTACGTGCACGATTAACGCGACTATCAATGATTACAATTTGTCCATAATTTGGCATTTCATTCATAATATGATGCCACTTTGTTACGATTAAATATTGACCATTGTGTAATGTATCCTCCATTGATTCACCAGATACGCGTGTTGGTTGAATCAAGAAAATATGAATTACCATGGCTATAATTAATGCCAATACAATGGCATAAATCCAATCTAATATTTCTTTTACTATTTTATTACTCATATTAACCCCTTAATGACCTTTTTTTGTAAATCTACCACCGAATACATCATGTACATCTTGAATTGTAATAAATGCCGATGGATCTACTTCATAAACAGTATTTTTTAACCTCATAATTTCAAGTCTTGTTACTACAGAATATAAAACATGCTTAGGTTGCTTTAAATAGCCCCCTTCACCATACATAATTGTAACACCACGATTAAGGTTCGCATTTAATGCATCCGCAATATTCTTAGAGTTCTCTGCATCTGTAATAATCATTACCCCTTTAGATTCATCAAGACCTGTAATTGTAATATCAATCATCTTATAAGCAATGAAATAAGCGATTAAGGAATACATAGCGCTATTCCAACTATATACAAATCCTGCAGCACCGAGAATAATAAGATTCATGGCCATTACGATTTCACCAACTGAGAACGTAGAGCGCCTATCAAATATAATTGCTACTATTTCAGAACCATCCAAAGAACCGCCATTACGTATAATCAAACCTACCCCAATACCTAAAATGATACCACCAAAGATAGCACCCAAAAACGGATCCGATGTAATTGGTGTAAAATCATGAGCAAAGGTTGAAAAAATAGCCATCCATACGATAGAGAAGAGTGTAGAAAAGGTAAAATTTTTGCCGTTAGCTCTATAACCAAGATATAAGAAAGGCAAGTTAAAGAGTACGACAAAAATACTAAATGAAATTCCAGAAAGCTCTGCAGCCATCAAAGAAATACCAACTACACCACCATCGATAATACTATTCGGTACTAAAAATAAATCTAAGCCTATAGTGTAAATTAGGGCGCCTAAAATCATCATTAAGCAACGCATAATAAAATTTGACCAGTTATGAGTTGAAGTTTCATTTTTCATGCACTTCTCCTTTACCGTACAACTGTTCCATAGCATGTAATCTTTTTTCTTCTAACACACTAGCGTCCATCGCATCATCATGTATGTTTTTAGCAGCTTGGCTCAACTGTTTTGTATACCGCAAGCCAATAACAAATGCGGTCAAATCATCTACAGGTTCTGGAGGAAATTGCATAGACGTAGGAATAATTCTACGCCATCCTGTAGGAGGATTATATTTCCAATATAGTTTTCTAGCCTCCTCCGTACTATGCGACTCATCAATTAAGCTAGTCGTAATTCTATGATTTCGTCCAATTTGTTGAAGAGATGGATACAAATATTTATGATTTGTACCATTTCCACATACAATATGAACAATTCCATAATATTCAGTTAATGTTTTTTCAATTTCATGGTTGAATTGTTTTGTCATAATAATTTTACGACAAACCATAGTACCAGACGGTGTTAAAATTGCCACACCAGTTTTCTCATTACCTGGATCTACAGCCAAAATGTATGTAGTATCAGTCATATAACTATCCTCGTTTAAAATACAGTAGTTATATTTTAACACAAAACGAAGGTCTTATGTAAAAATTTACATAAGACCTTCTTTTAAAATATATAAAACCAAATTACTATTCATATTAATAAGCTGGCATTTTTGCCTTATCATTAAAAACAGGCATTTGGGTAATACGCAACTTAAGATGTACAGGCCCCGATGAATAAGTATCACCATCAACATACGCTTCTACATGAACCTTCCCATTAATAGTCGCAACACGTCGAATAGCAGTAAATAAATCATCCCCTGGTATCGTTCCGATATCCCCAGATAAGGAATCTGGAATGATGCCTTTCGCTCTCGCCTTTTCATTGACTTGCTTTAAAAATTGAAGCATAGCAGATTGAGCATTAGGTCCTCCATCCATTACAGCAGAGTGGATTACTTCTCCATTTTTAAATATAAATTGTTGCGGATACACTTGAATAACTGCCACTGCAGGTTCTCCAGCAATAATATTTCCAGCAGCCACAACTTGAACGACCATTGGAGTCTTTGCACTATTAAGCTTTTGTGTAGCAACCTCAATATTTTGGCGATCTACATATACAACAGCTTGACCTTGGTCTTCTATACCTAGTCGACGTAGTACCAATTTATTGGTGTCATCAATAATATTTTTAATAGCTGCTTGACTATCTTCTTCACTTAAACCTGGTCGAACAACAGCTTGTGCCAATAATTGATCAACTTGGAAAAGAATAGTTCCTTCACGCAAATGAATTATACCATTTTGCAACTGTTCTTGTGTTGTTTGGAGTTGCTTAATATGAGCTTCCATCTTAGCTCTTGTTGCTTCTAAATCAGCTAACTTTTTAGATACTTCATCATATGAAGCTTGAAGTGTTGCTAATTCAGCTTCAGTCGCATCTTTAGCAGCCTGCGCACTAGCTAATTCAGCCTTTGTAACTTCAACTTCGCTGCGAATTTGTTCTATTTCAGCCATTCGTTCTGCTAACTCTTTTTTATTTTGTTCAAGCAAAGCTTGCCCACGAATAAGCTCTTGTGTCTTAGCGGCTACCTCATCATTGAGTTGCTTCATATCAGCTCGCAATTGATCCATCCCAAAGAGAGCTGTTCTTACGCTTTGAGAGGTAATAGTTAATACACCTACCGTAGCAGCTGCAACTAGTAAACCCGTTACGATAGTAACAATAATCGATGTGTGCTTAGGCCTTAATCCAAAGAGGGACATGCGACGCTTACCAACTTTAGTGCCTAACTTATCCCCCATGTAGGCAATAAGTCCACCCATAAGGGCAATAATAACTAATATTTTAACACCTACTAACATCGAGTCCCTCCTTTCTTAAGTTACAATTATCTATTTAGATACACGCCAGTTTAAGTATAAGCCAGCTATTATTCCTAATGTATCCGGAATTAATGCTGCAAATACAGTCGGCAATGCACCACCTTTACCTAATGCACCAGCAAATGTCATCACCCCATAATAAATAAAGATGATTAAAATACTGATACCAAAACCAATAGATGAGCTAGAACGTTGCTTTTGAAGACCTAATGGAGCACCTACAAGAGCAAATACAAAGCTAGCTAATGGAATAGTAAAACGTTGATACATTTCCATTTCTAATTTATTTGAATTCGTATAAGCAGCCTTATACGCTTTAATTTGATGACGTAATTCTTTGATTGTTAGTTCTTCTGGTTTACGTTGATCTTGTTGAATATCTTTTGGCGCAGACTTAATTGGCAAGGATTGCTCCTTGAACTTCATTGTACGTTCTACACCATCACCAGCAGAAATATCATAAATGATACCGTTTTGCATCACCCAATATTGACCATTCCAAACAGCAGTATCTGCATTTTCAACCTGTTGTAACTTGCCGCCTTCACCAAACTGTTGCACCGTAATCATGCTCAACTTTTTAGTCTCCGCATCATAGCTTTTAGCATACATTAATGTGCCTAAATCATTACCATTCATTGTTTTTAAAACGATATGATTTTGTGTTTGAGGCGATGCATTTTTCATAATCTGTTCGCGCACAATCGTTTGATACATATTATTTGTGCGTGGTACAACAAATTCATTAAATGCAACAGCACCAATTGAGATAATTAGAGCTATGATGTATACCGGCATCGCTAAACGTAAAAAGCTAAGACCACCAGCACGCATAACAACAATCTCACTAGTACTACTCAATCGACTAAAGGTCATAAGTGAAGCCAATAGTACTGACATTGGGAATGTTAAGATAACAATGCTTGGCAATGCCAACACAAAAGCTTTCATAACGAGAACTAGCGGTGCCCCATATTCAGTAATATATTGAGCAATTCTAAACAATGTGCCTGTGCCAATAAAAATACTGGTAAAAGCAAATACCCCAAATAGAAATGGGCCTACAAAGGCTTTTAATATATATTTATCTAATAATCTCATAGTCCCCTCCTACAATCTAAAGTTATCCCCTAAGTAATGCTCACGAGCGATTGGGTCGTTTGCAATTTCTTCAGGGGTGCCTTCTAGGAGGATCTTACCACTACTTAAAATATAAGCCTTGTCTACAATCCCCAATGTTTCGCGCACATTGTGATCCGTAATCAGGATACCAATGCCGCGATTTTTAACATGCAAAATGATTTGTTGAATATCTGCAACCGCGATAGGGTCGACGCCAGCAAAAGGTTCATCGAGAAGAATAAAATTCGGTTCTAACGCAAGGCAACGAGCAATTTCTACACGGCGGCGTTCACCACCAGATAGTTGCATCCCCATACGCTCCCGAACATGACCGATATGAAATTCTTCAATAAGAGATTCCACTATAGCTTCAATTTCATCAGATTTCTTTGATGTTGTTTGTAACATTGCACGAATATTATCCTCAACAGTCATGGATCGAAAAATTGATGCTTCTTGAGGAAGATACCCAATACCTTCAGCAGCACGTTTATACATTGGAATATTCGTAATATCCTTGCCATCAACGGTAATGATGCCAGAACTAGGTCGTTCAATGCCTACAATCATATAGAATGACGTAGTCTTCCCTGCCCCATTAGGACCTAGGAGCCCAACGACCTGCCCCTTATCAACGCGTAAACTAACTCCGTCTACGACATTGCGACCGCTAAAGGTTTTGACTAAGTTTTTGGTTTCTATATACATATTTAATCCTTATTGATTTGGAACAATGATAAGCGTACTACGACCACCTAATGTTTCAGCAGAATCATCAGCAAGACGAATTTTAAGCTCTGGTGCATTGAGTACATTACCATTTTGAACAGCATGAGCAGAGCCAGATAATAGTACAACCCCATCATTTTGATTAGGTGTTTGCGTATAGGTAGCGCGCTCCGCAGAGCCAGATACGTTTCGTTCTGGATTAGAGAATGTCACATCCCCTTGTGCTACTGCACGAATTTCTTTTAGCCAACCTTCAACTTGATTACCTGTCAAAGTAGTGCCTTCTGCAATTAAACGAGCGTTGCCAGATACAAGGCCATACTCAGTATCTGTATTATATTCAACTTTATCGCCAAAAATTTGACGATCACTACGTTGTAAATGAACACCGCCATTAGCAGTGAATTTATTATTATTGTAGCTGTGCACTGATTGTGCAGACATAGCCATATCAGAACCAATCATAGATACGCCACCATCAAGATTTGCTTCCTGAGTTTTTGTATTATACCATCCATTAGCACCAGTCATCGTTTTATCAGCTTGAGTAATTACTACATTACCTTTTGCATCAGCACGCCCCGTATTGCCATCATAAGATAATGTATCTGCGCTAATAGTCAAAGGATCATTTGCGGCCCAAGCTGTAACAGATGCTGTCATAAGCATAGCCAAAATAGCCATACCAATCTGTTTTTTCTTATTCATTATATTTCCTCGCATTACTTCTTCGTTAACTTTGCATTACCAATAGCTTTAATTTTCTTCAAGGACATATTTCCTTCAAGTTTATCACCAGTTAATGTTATATCTTTACTGTTATAGGTAAAGGCAGATTTAGATGTCAACGTTTTCGTCTTATTATCAAAGTGAAGTGCATCAGTTTTAAACTCAGCTCCATCAGTATTTGTGGCTGTAACACCTTGATCAATATCAAGGGAGTTGCGATCACCGGTCAATACAGCATGAGGTGCTGTGATTGTTGTAGTTACATCATCTTGATAGAAAAGACCTTTTAAATTGGTCAGGACAATAGCTTTTGTACGTGGATCATATTCAATCTTTTCAGCTGATAATGCCCACACTAGCTTACCATCTTTTTCCTCTTGTAGGTCGGCTCCTTGGAAGTTAACAAGTTGTCCATTCTGATTTTGAGTAGTACCCACATCACCAGAGTCTTTCATAATATATATAATTAGACCAATTAGAGCCAACACTATAGCGGCCACTATGGCAATTAATTTTTTATTATTTTTCATGTGCCCTCTCCCGTGCAGCTATCTTCTTATCATAATCAATAATTTGGTCCATCCTAGTCATCCAACGATGTTGGAACCAAAGCCACTCATCTGGATGCTCACGAATAAAAGCTTCTGTAACACGTACACATTCCTCAGTTAGACGATACATATCTGCATCTTCATCACCTGTATCAATATAATATAAGGCTGGTAGAATGTGAACAATATGACCACCTTCAGGCTTGCGGGATGCAAAAATTGGAACTACTGGTGAGCCAAATTTTTTGGCAAATGTAGCAGGACCTATAACCGCTGAAGACTCCTGTCCCAAAAATGGAATAGGTAATCCATTAATATAGCCATCTTGGTCTGCTAAAAAACCAAGTAATTTTTTCTTTTTTAATGCCTTAGCAGCAGAAACAATTTCATTACCACCGCTAGCAAACACATCAAGCCCTACCATCTCACGATATTCATTCATAAGACGAGTAAATTGAGCATTAGGTTGTTTCTTAACAATTGTAGTAGATGGGTACCCATGAGCAGCCATAGCGCCTCCCATCCATTCCCAGTTGCCAATATGACCAGTAAGAACTATGACACCTTTATCGTTAGCGATGGCTTTCTCTAAATGTTCTACCCCTCGCATTTCAATATATTTATTGATAAAAGATTTTGTTAGATTTGGCATGTACAAGACTTCCATAACACTACGGCCAAGATTCTTAAACAATTTTTCAATCAATTGTTCCGCTTCTTGATCATTCATGTTCATGCCAATCTTTATATTCTTTATACCTCTGAGTTTTTGCTTCTTCGCTATAAGACCATATACTGGCCCTAAACTAGCGCCTATGAGCAAAATGAGCTTGTATGGCAGTCGGCAAACAAGCCAGCTAATACCTTTAACTAAATGGTATTGCCATTCGTTATTCATTCTGCCCACCTCCTTTATTGTCCATGAGCATGGGCCTCTCGTGCATAGTCTGCTACAATAGTTTCCCACAGTCCTTGATTCTTCAAGATATATTCTACAGCCTCTCTAACAGCACCATGGCCACCATTGACAGTAGAAATAAATTTAGCTAATTGTTTAACCTCTGATACCGCATTATTTGGTGCCATCGGTAGACCTACAATTTGGAGTGCTCCTAAATCATTTAGGTCATCCCCCATATACGCAATCGACTCTAATTTAATTTGATATTCCTCACAAAGGGTTCTTAATGCTTCTGTTTTATTGGCATGGCCCATAAGTAGTGCATCAAAATGAAGCTCTTTAGCGCGTCGCTCAACCATCGGAGATATCCGGGCTGTAATAATAGCAAGCTTAAGTCCTGCTTTTCGAGCTGCCGTTAAGCCTAAGCCATCTTTTACAGAAAAAGACTTAATCTCTTCCCCACTTGATGTATAGATTAGAGTACCATCAGATAGCACACCATCAACATCAAGAACTATCCATTGAATATTCATTACACAATGCCTCTACGCAATAAATCCGTAATATGAACAATGCCTAGACATTTGTTATCTGTATCTACAACTGGTAACACAGTAATAGGGCGAGGTTGGTTTTTCTCCATTAAATGAAGAGCTTCAGCCGCTAATTTATCCTTTGTAATCGTACGAGGCATAGAGGTCATCATATCCTCCACAGGCCATTCTAGAAAATTACTACCAGAATCTAATCCGCGACGCACATCACCATCGGTAACAAGGCCGAATAAATGACCTTCTTCATCGATAACATTGGTAGCACCTAAACCTTTTTCAGTCATTACAAAGAGTGCATCTCGAACTGTTGCACCTTTGAATACCGTAGGATTATCATCTCCACCATGCATAATATTTTCTACAGTCAACAATAATTTACGACCAAGAGACCCACCTGGATGGAATACAGCAAAGTTTTCAGGTGTAAAATGATGTCGTTCTAATAAACATACAGCTAATGCATCTCCTAATGCTAAAGCAACAGTAGTACTTGTAGTTGGCGCTAAACCCAATGGACAAGCTTCACGTTCTACCTCTGCTAGCAATACAATATCGGAGTTCTTAGCCAATGTAGATTCCGGTTTACCTACAACGCAAATTAATTTAGCACCAATGCGACGTAAAGATGGCAAAATACTAATGATTTCACCTGTTTCACCACTATTAGAAAAAGCTAATACTACATCATCTTCCGTAATCATGCCAAGATCGCCATGCACACCTTCACCGGGATGCATAAATAGTGCTGGTGTACCAGTACTAGCCAAGGTAGCCGCAATTTTACGACCAATATGACCAGATTTTCCCATCCCAGTACATACTACACGCCCCTTACAAGCCAAAATCATATTTACAGCATTTACAAAGTTGTGATCCAAACGAGAACTTAATTCTTCAATAGCACGTGCTTCCTCATGAAGCACCTGTGCTGCTTGTTCTAAAATAGTCACAAATACCGCCCCTAACCTTTAACGATTTTATCAATAGCTACTAAATCGCGTAGCACAGCTTCAAATTGATCTAAATACAACATGTTTGGACCATCAGATAATGCTTCCTCTGGGTTATCATGTACTTCAAAGAATAGGCCATCTACGCCGCTAGCTACAGCCGCGCGAGCCAAGTTAGGTACAAATTCACGATTACCGCTAGATTTAGTACCTGCACCACCTGGTAATTGAACGCTATGAGTAGCATCAAAGATTACTGGATAATCAAAAGCGCGCATAATTGGGAACGATCTCATATCTACTACGAGGTTGTTATAGCCAAAGCTAAAACCGCGTTCTGTAAGCATAAGATTTTCGTTACCAGTTTCTTTCATTTTATTAAGAACATTTTCCATATCCTTAGGAGCCATAAATTGACCTTTTTTTACATTTACGCATTTACCAGTTTTAGCAGCCCCATATACAAGGTCTGTTTGGCGACATAAGAATGCAGGAATTTGAAGAATATCTAATACTTCAGCAGCAGGCTCAATTTGCTCGATAGAGTGAATGTCACTTACAATAGGCACATTAAGTTCCTTCTTGATAGATGCAAGCATTTTTAGGCCTTCCTCTAAACCTGGGCCACGAAATGAACCAAAACTAGAACGATTGGCTTTATCGAAAGATGCTTTAAAGATGTAAGGAACGCCTAAACGATGACAAATTTCTTTTGCTCGTTTACCAATAGTTAAGGTACGATCATAGTCCTCAATAACACAAGGACCTGCAAGGACGAAGAGACCTTTGCCGCCACCAACTGTAATATCTTTAATTTGAACTGTTTTCATTTATTTCTCCTCTTGCTCGTAAATTGCATTTACACGAGCTAAGTCTTCAGGTGTATCAACACCAATAAATCGTTTATCCGTAAGAATAACACGAATAGTGTAGCCATTTTCAAGAGCTCGCAATTGCTCTAACGATTCAGTTTTTTCCGCAGGAGTCGGTTCCATCTTTGCATAGTTTAATAAAAAATCTCTACGATATGCATAGATACCAATATGTTTAAGTGGAGCACGTACAAAATCATGGCGAGGATAGGGAATTAAAGATCTAGAAAAATACATTGCATCATTGCGATTATTTAAAATAACCTTCACCGCTGATGGCTCATCATATTCATCTTCCAACAAAGGAGTAGCTACGGTTGCCATTTGTAAGTTTGGATCCTCTTCAAAAAGTTGGGCCAAATCATCTATAAGTTTAGGCTCAATCATAGGTTCATCACCTTGAACATTAATAATGACATCTAAGCCAGTATAATAACTAGCAACCTCCGCTAATCGATCCGTTCCTGTAGGGTGATCAGGATCTGTCATCATAACAGTTCCCCCAAAGTTTTGAACTGCAGAATATACACGATCATCATCAGTAGCAACAATAGTACATTCTGTCTTTGTCGCTTGTGACACCCGTGCATAAACCCTTTCAATCATTGGTTTACCTGCAATATCCGCTAATGGTTTCCCTGGTAATCTTGTAGAACCATAACGAGCAGGAATAACGCATCCAAACTTCACAATAAAACCCCATTTCTGTTATTCGTGTATCTTATTATTATACACTAAATCTCTAAATTTTCTATGAATTCTTGCTTTCCAGCGATAAACTCAATTCCTATAGATAGCACTAGAATCGGTATTTTTAAGTCTTCAATTGCATGCAATTGACTCAACTTCACCGCATCTTTTTCAGTAATGCAAATAGCGTCTGCCTGATAAGCAAATGCCTCTTTCCAAATATTTACAACATCATCATTTTCAAAATTATGATGATCACCAAAAGGCATTGTATGTACAACATTATATCCAATATCGGTCAATGTTTGTGTAAAAGATTGTGGATTTCCAATCCCACTAACAGCCATAATTCGATGTTTTTGATACGCATCCACAGGAGAACCATTTCCTCCATTAGCCCATTCATCTAATGTATACATACATTGAGGCTTGTGAATCGTTTCATATACAGGTGTATTTGGTAACATATGAGCTAAACGCTTACGAATTCCAGAAACAACACCTGGTGCCACCTGATCAACCTTTGTCAGTATTATAATATCGGCCCTCTGTAAACCACTAATAGGCTCGCGTAATAAACCGCGAGGCAATACATAATCAAAGCCAAATGGATTAGATGCATCAAGCAGAACGATATCAATATCTCGAGCTAATGCACGATGTTGAAAACCATCATCCATAACTAAGCAGTCGGACCCAAGCTCATCTATAGCAATTTGTGCCGATATAGCGCGCTCACGACCGATAATCACATTGGACTTTTGTAATACCTTAGCCAACAGCCAAGCCTCATCACCACTAATGGATGGTTCTACCAACATCGTACCATCTTTAGAAATAATTATATTTTTCTTATTGTCCTCAGCTCGATAGCCACGGCTAAGTACCGTAGGATGAAGCCCTTTTCGGGCGAGTATATCACATATAAATCTCACCATTGGCGTTTTACCAGTACCTCCAGCGGTAATGTTACCAACACTGATAACAGGTACGGTAACTCTAGTTACCCCTTTTCCCGCATCAAAGCGAGCATTTCGTATTGATACAGCCTTTTCGTAACCTTTACTTAGAAAGCCCAAGCTAGAACGAGCTATATCACCTAATATGGATTGATTTTCACCACTAACAATGGATTTGAATAATGCTTCCCCACTCATAGGTGACTCCTCCTATTATGTAATATCATGAATTAATGAAATAAATCATATCTATCTTATGGAACAATATGATGTTTTTCGAATAATTGACGCAACTCTTGTGTATTACGTTGAGTAGCACCTCGATTTTCACGAATAATATCAAGACAATTTTGACCCATTTCCTTCGCCAAGCCTTTGTCTTTACATAAACGTAACACCATAGTGGTTAACTCTTTACCATCCTTTACTTGCTCACAAGCATGACGAGAGTTTAATAAACTAAAAATCTCTTTAAAATTAAACATATATGGTCCTACAAGAATTGGTTTGCCATGTGCTGCAGGTTCAAGAATATTATGGCCCCCAGTTTTTACAAGAGAACCACCTACAAAAATGATATCCCCTAAACTATATAAACGACCTAGTTCACCAATAGTATCTAAAACAACTACAGGTATCCCTTCATGAACTGGCTCTGTCATATCACTACGACAAATAGCATTCAATTCATAATGTTTTGCTAAAGTTTGAACATCATGGCCCCGATATATCTCACGAGGTGCAATTAGCAATCGAGCCTGCGGATATTCTTGCAAGACTTGTTTAAATGTCTCAAAGATAGTTTCTTCCTCACCCTTATGTGTACTACCTGCAATGATGATAGGGTGATTATTGCCAAAGCCAAACTCTTCAAGAAGAGACTGTTTCTCTTCATCTGATACGGTAGCATACGTTTGATCATACTTCATATTACCTGTTACTGTAATATCAGATATTTGGGCACCTAACACTTCAATATGTGCCTCATCAAATTTTGATTGCATACAAAAACGTTCAATAGATCGCAACATTTCCTTTGTAAAAGCACTAATATATTTATAGCGTTTCATACTACGATCAGAAATACGACCATTAACCATCATAACAGGAATATTTTCTGACTGCGCTATACGCAAGAAATTAGGCCAAATTTCTGTTTCTACAAGCAAGATAGCAATAGGTTTAATAATATGTAAAATCTTACGTGTCAAATAAGGCAAATCTAAAGGAAAGAAAATAATTCCTTCCGCCTCAGGTATAATGCGATGTGCCATTGCATGGCCTGTCGCAGTTACAACAGAAACCACTACAACCGCTTCAGGAAATTCCTTTTTTACCTCTTTTACCAACGGACTAGTAGCTACTATTTCCCCTACAGAAGCAGCATGAATCCAAATGGCACGACGTCCTTCAATTTTCTTTAATAATGAGGCGGGCATATAGCCTGCACTCTGTTTAATACGCTCATAAAATCCATCTTCAAAGGCAAGTCGATATAAAATAACCGGAATCAAGCCAATCCAATAAAATATGAGCAATACATTATATATCCAGTACATGGTTATCCTTTGTTGGAGAATTGAACGGAATAGAGATGATTGTACAATCCGCCATCAATAGCTAATAGCTCTTGGTGAGTCCCCTGCTCTACCAAGTGGCCTTGATTAAGTACAACAATTTGATGAGCATTTTGAACCGTGCTCAATCGATGGGCAATAACAAATGCAGTACGCCCTTTCATTAGACGATCTAATGCCTCTTGTACAAGCTTTTCACTTTCTGTATCTAAGGCAGATGTCGCTTCATCTAGAATTAGAATGCGAGGGTCTTTTAAAATAGCACGTGCAATAGCTACGCGTTGACGTTGGCCGCCAGATAAGGAGCTACCTCGCTCACCTACAACTGTATCAAGACCATCAGGCATTTTTTCTACGAATTCAAGTACATTCGCAGCCTTGGCAGCTTCATATACTTCTTCATCACTAGCATCTAAGCGACCATACAAGATATTCTCTTTAATTGTAGCATTAAACAATACTGTTTCTTGTGGTACAAGCCCAATTTGTTCACGTAAAGATCTAAATGTAACGTCTTTAACGTCATAATCATCAATCGTAATAGATCCACCCGTTACATCGTAGAAGCGAGGTAACAAATTCGCAAGAGTCGTTTTACCAGCGCCAGATGGACCAACAAGGGCTACACTTTCACCAGCCTTAACAGATAAAGTAAAGTTTTCGAGCGCCGTTTTCCCCCCATCATAAGAGAAAGAAACATCTTTAAACTCTACATTACCCTTGATAGATGGTAATGTAATAGCATCCTTTTTTTCCACAACATCAGTTTTAGTATCTAAGATTTCAAATACACGATCAGCTGCAGCCAATGCTTTTTGAATATTACCGTAAACTTGGCTTAAGCGTTTAACCGGATTAGACAAGTTGATAGCATAGATCAAGAACGCAATCAAAGAACCAGCTGTAATAGTTCCTGTTACTACAGAGTACCCACCATACCAAAGAATGACTGCCACAGCAATTGCCGCGGAAAACTCAACCATTGGGCTTAGCAAGCTAGTCAACTTAGTCGCTTTAATAACAGCTTTAAAATTTCGATCATTTTCATCTTCAAAACGCTTGCGTTCAAAATCTTCTCGAGCGAAAGATTTTACTACTCGAATAGCGCTGATGACCTCTTGTAAAAGTGCCGTAATGTCTGCTACACGGCCTTGTACATCATGACCTGCTACGCGAAGCTTTTTACCAAATACATTGATAATCAGCAATACCACAGGGACAGTAATGAAGGTAACAAGTGTCAATTTCCAGTCAATGAGAAGCATAGACACGAGAGAACCTATCAGTGTTACAGATTCCGTAATAAAGGAAATTAAATTATCCACTACAGCGGACTGAAGCGCAGCAACGTCATTTGTAAGATTACTCATGATAACGCCTGTTTTACGGCGATCAAAATAAGATAGACTTAATTTTTGTAAATGATTAAAAATGGCTTCCCGTACATCGATGATGACACGCTGTCCAATGTAGGACATATTATAGGTTTGACCATAAGTAGCAAAGCCACGAATCAAGAATATAAGAATAATAGCCCCTACAATAAGGTTCAGCATAAACATATTCTTTTCGTCTAGTACTTGGTCTACTACATTTTTAATAAGCCAAGGAACTACCAAGTAGGCCGCGGCAGCGACGATCATACAGAACACTGCAAAAATCATGCGTTTATAATAAGGCTTTACAAAATATAAGAGCCTAGAATAACTATTCATTACATTTCTCCTTACCGAGATTATATACCAGTTCCGCTACACGCTTCACGGCGCCGGGTTCGCCTAATTTATGATGTACTTCACGCAATTCGCTACGCATAGCTTTGTTGCGCTCAACATCAGTGAGAAGAGGTTCCACCAAAGATACAATAGCCTCAGGTGTTACTGCATCTTGTAAAAGTTCTGGAATCACTTCTTTGCCTGCCACAATATTCGGCAAGCCTACATGCGTCACATTAACAACCATCTTACCAATACCATATGTGATTGGAGATACCCGATATAGCAAAATAGTTGGTAACTCCATCATAGCCGTTTCTAATGTAGCAGTACCCGATGCGGCAAGACATACATCACAAATCTGCATCAAGTCATAGGTATGGTCTTCTGTAATCGTCACAGGCACCTTATGAGCATCAATAAAAGTTTCCAGTTCACTACGGTCGATTGTATGTGCTCGAGGCAAAAAGAATTGGATATCCTCATGGTTAGACATCAATTGCTCACCACTCTTTAACATCGTGTCAAGCAAGGATAAAACCTCTTGTTTACGACTACCAGGCATGAGTAAAACCTTCTTAGCTTCTTTACGAGCTTCAAAATATTCCTCAGCCTCATCTTTAGTCATTGTAGGATGTACAATATCCACTAAAGGGTGCCCTACAAAGTCTACATCACATTTATATTTGCGATACGCTTCTGCTTCAAAAGGAAATATAGATGCCACTTTAGTGACATACTTGCGAATCGTATTACCACGGCTACTATGCCATGCCCAAATTGTAGGAGCAATGTAATATAAAACAGGAATCCCTAATTCATGGGCTACAGCGGCAAGTTTCATATTAAATCCAGGATAGTCTACGCATACGAGAATATCTGGTTTTTCCTTCATCATAACGCGTTTTAAATATGTACGAAGTTTAAAGAATTTGGGTAGTGATTTAACAATCTCTACAATCCCTATAACACCTAGATTTTTAATATCATATACGATGCGAACGCCAGCGCGTTCCATCAAGGTTCCACCCATACCAAACATATCGACTGAAGGATCTATTTCTTTTAGTGCATTAGCAACGCTGGCCGCATGAGTATCACCGGATGCTTCACCGGCGGAAAACATGACTTTCATTATGCATCCTTTCTGGAATTTACAAACTCTTGATCAACAGCACAGATAACAATACCATGTCGATTTGCCAAATCAAGTACATCTTGTTGTTGAACAAATATAGTTTTTTCAGCCTCTACAGCAAGGACTTTACAGCCGCTATCAATCATAGACATTAATGTTTTAATTCCCACAGCAGGTACATCAAAACGCACATCTTGATTTGGTTTTTCTGTTTTAACCACAACAGCCTCACCACGGCCTAATTCACCGCCACGCAAAATGCACTTATCAGTACCTTCAATGGCTTCAATAGCCATAGCCGCTTTGTGTTTAACAACTACGGTTTGTCCAATATCAAGGCCGCCCATTTGTTTTGCTAGTTCAAAGCCAAAGCAAATATCCGCCCATTGCTCATCAGTGGGTTGTGTTTTTGAAAGCACTCCCACCTTTGGCATAAATGGTTTAAGATATACAGTTTGATCTAACACTTTAAACCCTTCTCGCTCAATTTCATCTACAATAGCGAGCATAATAGTATCATCTTTACGATTTTTGAGCCGTTTAAGCACACCTAATGTTTTTAAGTCAGGAAATGTAAGACCTTTAAAGAGAATCTCCTTAGTCACCTTACCTAACATAGTCAGTTCTTCAACATCTTCTTTTTTCAAGGTTTTAAAGATTTTGCCTAGTTTAGCAACACCAATATCATAGAAAGCATCGGCCTCAGCCTTTAAAGCCGGGTCTACATCCGGAACTACGCCGATAACGACTACCTCGTGACCTAACACATGAGCGGCGCGCATGAATTCTACAGGCAAAACTCCAATGCCTGCAATCAATCCTACCTTTGCCAAGACTATACCTCCTAGATGACCTCGTGGTCTATATATCAATTAGTGATTACAAATTTACAATAAATAATGCCTCAAAAAAGACATAATCATATACAATATATTGTACTATAAATGACTTCTTTTTACCATTAAAACACCATGTTTTATGCCTATTTCTTCAACATTTTAGCAGAATTATTTTATTCCCATTTTTACATTTCAAGAACGTAAAAAATATACAAATATTTTTATCTAAATATTTTGTATTTATGAACTACTATAATTTTCATCTAATAAGAAAATATAAAATTCGTAGTCCATAAAAAATAATATCTATGGATTACACAAGGATTACATAAAAAGACCTCGTACGTTGTACGAGGTCTTTAGAATTAGTCGCGACGTGTACGCATAATTCCACGATCGGCATTGCGTAAGAAGCGTAATAAATTTTCAATTTCTACAGAAGAATCAAGTTGCATTTCCATTTCTTCAATAGCCTTGGATAAACTAAAGCCAGAACGATAAATAATACGGAATGCTTGTTTTAAATCTCGGCGTACTTCTTCTGAAATGCCCGCACGAGACAACCCAACAGAGTTAAGGCCAATAACACGTGCCGGTTGACCATCAGCAATAACGTATGGTGGAATATCTTGAACCACCTTAGCCATGCCGCCAACCATAGCATTTCGACCAATTTTAACAAACTGATGGATACCTGCAAGGCCACCAATAACTACGCGATCTTCAACGATAGCGTGACCAGCTAAGCCTGCACAGTTACTCATAATAACATTATTGCCAACGATACAGTTATGAGCCACATGCGTACATGCTTGAAGCAAGCAATTATTGCCCACACGTGTTTCCTCACCTTCTCCAGTAGCGCGGCTAATAGTTACGAATTCACGGATAACCGTTTCATCGCCAATATTACAATAGCTTTTTTCGCCTTTGAATTTTAAATCTTGCGGTTCCAACCCAATAGATGCGTTAGGATAAATCTCACAACGCTTACCAATGGTTGTCCAACCACCAATTACAACATGTGCACCGATTTGTGTGCCATCGCCAATTTCGACGTGTTCGCCGATTACAGCGCCAGGACCTACGATTACATCTTTGCCCAATTTAGCATTTGGATGGACTATGGCTGTACTATGGATGTTGGATTCTGCATTTTCCATGCCTACAACTATCACTACAATCACTCCTCAATTATTATACAAGGGCAAACATGTATTCACCGCTAGCGCACAATTTATCGCCAACATAGGCACGGCCTTCAACCTTACCCATTTTACCTTTGATTTTTACAATATCCACTTCCATACGCACTTGATCACCAGGTTTTACAGGATGACGGAAACGTACTTTATCAATACCTGTAAACATAGGTGTAAGACCACGGTTTTCTTCAGGATATAGCAAAGCTATACCGCCGACTTGTGCAATAGCCTCAGTCAACAATACACCTGGCATCACTGGATTACCAGGGAAATGACCTTGGAAGAACAATTCGTTGAATGTAGCATTTTTTATGCCCACAGCACGTTTCATAGGTTCTAACTCAACGATGCGATCTACTAAAAGCATAGGATAACGATGAGGTAAAATTTCTAAAATGTCTTCGTGATTAAGAATCATGGCTGTGTCTCCCTTATTTCTTCCATTATACTACGAGCCAATCTTGAATTTAATTCATGACTCGATTTCAAAGCAATTACATGACCTTCGATTCGTCCTAACAAGAATAAGTCGCCTACTACGTCTAATGCCTTATGACGAACTAACTCGTCATCAAAGCGAGGTACAGACAAACACTTCTCATCATCATAAACTAATGCATTATCTAGGCTGCCACCTTTTGCAAGACCCATGGCCTGTAATTGTTCTAATTCTTTCATAAATCCGATAGTCCTAGCAGCACTAATATGCGCTTTAAAGTATTCTGGTGAAACTTCAAAATCACAATGTTGCGTACCAAGTAACGGATGACTGTTAACCGATGTAAATGTAATGCGATAGCCATCGTATGGCAAAATAACTACAAAGCGATCCCCATCATAAATAGCATGGGACCGAGTTATTTTATATACATGACATGGCTCTGTTTGTTCTTGAATGCCAGCCTCTTCTATAAGACCTACAAAAACAGCACTACTGCCATCACCTACAGCAGGTTCAGGAGAATCCATCTCGACATAACAGTTATCAATATTCATAGCACTGAACGCAGCCATCACATGTTCTACAGTGAAAACCTTTGCTTCACCATTTTCTAATGTAGTAGCGCGCATAGTGTTCGTCACATTATCAATGTGTGCTCGCACAGAAGGGTTGCCTTCAATGTCCGTGCGGACAAACACAATTCCTGTATTTTCAGGTGCAGGTTTAAAAACCATATTTACTGGTTCACCGCTATGAAGGCCAATCCCTTGATATGAAATAGCCTGTTTAATTGTTTGTTGTGGCTTACTCATAAGAAAGTCCTTTCATAATCTGAATTCACGTTTACTATACACCAATATGTATTATACCCTATTTGCATAGGTGATACAAGAAATTTACCACATATTCAATATGTTAAAGGCCTTTTCACACTGTAAAACTTATATTAATTTGATTATAAATATTACATTATATATAGAGAGAATAAAAAGAGACTTCACAAAACCTAATTCATACGACATGTATAAAAATGTCATGCGAATAGATATGTAAAATCTCTTTATATTAATTAATGATATACGTCTGGCGGCGTTTCAATTTGATCGCCGTAGAAACGACGAGTCCACTTCCAACGGTTATGAAGCCAAAACCAATCTTCAGGGTATCGCCTAATGTAATCTTCAATAAACTCATTCAGTAAAGTTGAAGTTACCGCTATATCACGCTTTTTATCATCTGTACGCTCCACATAAATTGGCGGGTGTACTTCAATCTCATGTTTTTCAGAAAATGGACTATAATGTATAGTCACAAAAATGATTGGTACATCTTGCATTCGAGCTAGTACAGCTGGACCAGCAGCCGTTAATGTTTCATAGCCAAAGAAAGGTACAAGAACACCATCATCACCTGGATCCTGATCCATAATAAGCCCTAAAAAAGCACCTTTTTTAAGTTCATTAATCATTTCACGTACACCAGTTTTATAGGTTACATGTTGATGCATAATCCGACGATATTCATTGATAAACTTATCGGCATCACCATTCTGTTTCATCGCCACAGAAATCAATGGATACCCTTCGGAAGCAAGAACACCGCCAAGAAGTTCCCAATTGCCACTATGAACGGCAGCTAAGATAGCACCTCGACCATTTTCTAGGGCATCATCTAGATACTCTCGATTAATAAACTCCACCATATCTTTGTATTCGCCATCTTTAATTTCTGGATAGCGTAGTACATCAATGATCATACGACCAAAGCGAGTTGTACTAGCTTTCGCAATACGTCGGGCTTCATTAGGATCATCTGTAATATTACAGAATAGAATTTGTCCTATCGCTAAGCGTTTGCGTTTAGGCGGTACCGCTAACCACGCAACTTCACCAAGCAATGTACCAATAGCATATTGCAACCCTTTAGGTAATAAGCAAATAAAGGCACTAAAGATTTTCATAAACCTATACATGGATTATTAGCTCTCCTTAAGCTGTGCTTTCAAAGCGTCAACTTCTTTTTGTAATTGTTTTACAGTTTTCACCATATCTGGCAAACGATTTTCATAAGCAGCCAATTTTAACCATTCTTTATGCGGTCTCATCGGATATCCTGCCATAATAGAGTTGGATGGTACGTTACCAGTAATACCAGTTTTCCCAGCAAACTGTACATTATCTCCAATCGTAATATGACCAGTACAACCTGTTTGTCCTGCAAAAATAACATGGTTACCACATTTAGTACTACCCGCAATACCTACTTGGGCAATCAAAAAGCAATCTTCACCAATTTCAACATTATGACCAAGATGAACTAGGTTGTCAATCTTCGTGCCACGACGAACTAATGTAGACCCCATTGTAGCATTATCAATAGTTGTACAAGAACCAACTTCAACATCATCTTCAAGAATAACATTACCTACTTGCGGAATATGTGTATGCACACCGTTTTCAGTAGCAAAACCAAATCCTTCGCCACCAATGACTGCTTTAGCACGCAATACAACACGTTTGCCTAAAATACAGTTTTCATGAACAATGGCACCAGCATAAATGTCAGAACCTTCACCTACACGCACATTGTGTCCAATATAAACATATGGACGAATGGTTACATTATCACCAATAACTGCATTATCATTAATAACACAATAAGCACCAATGGCAACATTTTGTCCAATTGTTACATTTTCGCCAATAATAGCTGTGCTATGCACTTCTCTAGGAACAACAACAGGTGGATGGAAGAGTTCTAACACTTGTGCAAATGCTACTTTTGCATTATCAACTACGATTTGTGCCATCGGCGCCTCTTTCACTTCAGATTCAACGATGACAGCACCCGCTTGACATAATGCAATATGTTCAACATATTCACCTACTGCAAAAGTTATGGATTGTTTTGCGGCTTGATCAAAGCTACGTGTTTCTGTAATAACAATAGATCCATCGCCTATAACATGACCGCCTACTAATGTTGCGAGTTCCTGTAAAGTTTTTTCCAAGGTAAACTCCTCCCCCTGTGATAATCCTTAATTATTGTGCGCTTTCAGTATTAACCGCTGTAGTTTGACCTGATTGTTGATTATTTTGTTGAGCATCTTGTTGCTCTTGAGCTTTAGCCGCATTTTCAGCTTCTTTAATTTGATCATCAGAAGCTTTACCCATCTTAGTAATCAAATCTTCAGTTACATCAGATCCGCCACCAACAATAGCACCTTTTTCAATAACAACATCAAGTTTTTTCTCTTTTACAAGCTCACCAACTTTTTGTTCTTGATATTGACGATATTCTTGAGCTTTTGCATTGGCAAAGGCATTTAATTCTTGATTAGCTTGATTAAATACATTTTGTTTAGATGCTTCATCTGCAGCTGCAATTTTGGCATCTAGTTCAGCTTTTTTAGCATTAATTTCCTTAGTAATTTCAATACCTTTTTCAGTGCTGTTTGCTACTTTCACGCTATCAACATAACCAATATTGTTAGAACCACAACCACCCAAGATAGCCATAGAAGCTACTAAAGATGCACCTAATACTAAAGATTTAATACGTTTATTCATAATATAACTCCTTATTCAACTCGATAGGACGCCTTGACGGCATCAGTAATATCAAGTCCCTTAATATTACCACCATCATCGATGATGACTAAATCTAAATGTTGTTCCTCTGCAATAATTGCTACGCGCATACGAACATCTTCTAAAATGGCCTCATGAAGTGCACTCACTTCAGCCTCTTTATCCGATAGCTTTTTGGCCCAAGAATCATTCCAATCCTGTGCTACAGGCAAGTTATTATTAGCAATGATAGATTGTGCTTGTTGTTGTACCATTGTATCCCGCTTTACAGCTAATTCCTTTTGCAAGGATGCTGCATATTGGTTAAGTTCTTCTTGACCTTTTTGTTGCATAGGTGCTAGCTCAGCTTGTACCTTAGCTTTAATAGAGTCTACATCAAGATTAGAAGGCTTTCTCTTAGCCAACAGTTCCTTTAATCGCTCTTCTTTCTTAGACTTCTCTGCCATAGCTACCTGTTTTTGTGCATCATCAATATATACACGAGCATCATACGCATATAAATCTAATTGAAGATTTACAATTTCAAGATCATATTCATTAGCACTAACTTTTAACTGGGCTAAATACTTCTGAGTGAGTTCATTTCGCTTTGCATTTAATTGCTGATTCAATTCATTTTCTTTTGTTGCAATACGAGTTTGCAATTCCACCGTAAGTGCATCAGATAAAGTTGAATCTAATGCAAGAGATTTCAACTGTTCCTCTTGTGTCTCTGACTTAGCATTTAGAGCTTGTTGTTCAACTTCATATTGACGTTGCAAAAGATCTAGCTCATTTTTAGCTTGTTTATAATCCTCATAAGAGGGATTAAACTCTAATACATCGTCAATCCGTACAACACCTATTGATACCCCATCAGGACTCTGCTGACGATTTGTCACAAATCCATAGGCCCAAACCATAGCACATAATGCAACAACGAGAAAGATGACAAATCCAATATATCGTTTTTTCCCGTTCATTGTCGTTCTCCCTTACATAGAACTACATTTTATTTTTTTGCATCATTAGCTAATTTTTTCAAAACTTGATCTGTAATATCTACACCACCGTATAATACAGTGTCTTTAGTCATAACCACACTAAGACCTTTAGCATCGCCAACTGCTTTTGCGGCTTCCATTGCTTTATCTTGAACAGATTTAGCAATTTCTTGATCTTTTTTTGCTAGGTTTTGACGAGCTTCTTCAGCAAGTTTTTGTTTAGTAGCATCATCTTGTGCTGCATCTATTTTAGCTTGTGTTTCTTGTTGTAATTGACTTTGATAACTCATATATTCTTGAGCTGCAGAGATATAAATTGGATTATCTTGAGACATCATACGAGATGTATCGATAACACCAATTGTACTATTACCGCTATTTCCACTTGGCGTAGCCATTTGTGTATACGCTAATGCGCCAATACCAATAATAAAAATAGCAGCAATGACGATGGAAAAAATCTTCACATTCGCCTTGTTGTTCATCATTCGCATCATAATAGAGTGCCCTCATTTCCTTAAATTACTACATCAAAGAATGCCATATAGAGATATTGGTGAAAGCCTCTTTAGAAAAGAGGCCTCCACCATATACATTTACTATATTAGAATTGTGTGCCGAAGCTGAAGTGGAATTTATTTTTATGTTTACCCACACCATAATCAAGTTTAACTGGACCAATAGGTGTAGTAATACGAACACCAGCACCAACGCCATAGTTGAATGTTTTCTTGCTATTGTACCAAGAAACATTTGGTGCATCCCATGCATCACCGATATCAGTGAACAATACACCACTAACCTTTTTAACGATAGGGAATCGGAATTCCAATGTAGCATTGTACATATACTTACCACGGAATTGATCATCTTCGTAACCACGTAAGGAATCAGCGCCACCCAATGTAAATAATTGGCTATAAGGTGCATCGCCTTGGATAAAACCACCACGTGCGCGGAATGCCAAAACATTCTTAGCGCCTAGTTTTTTATACATACGTGCTTCAGCTGTAAATTTATAGAAGTCGAAGTCGCCACCTAAACCATGACCAGCCCATTGTGCTGTATAGGAAATACGACGGCCACGTGTTGGTTCATAAATATTATCACGGGAATCGTATACTTTTTGCCATGTAATGGAATTGATACGACCAAAGTTTTTATCTACATATTTGTCATTTGCAAAGTTATAGGAACCATTGTCCCAGTTTTGGCCTTTGCCAGCATTTCTATCATAACGGAAGCCAGAGCTATCGTCATCATCCCATTTGTAGGAATCTTTACGAGATTCAAGGGTCAAGTAATCACGAGTATATTCCCCTGTTTGACGGCCGAAGGAAATATTGAAACCACGAGATTTCTTGTTATATTCAGCTACTTCATTACCATCTTCGTTGTAATCAGTGTATTCATCTTCACGGTTGAAGAAGGAGAAACCAAGGGATGTACCTTTGCTATCGATCCAAGGTTTCAAGTAAGAGATTTGGTAGTTTTTATATTTTTTCTTACCACCAATTTCCCAGTGAACTTTAAATTTATCACCAGTGCCGCGGAAGTTATCTTCACCAAATTCAATGATACCCATCAAGCCATCAGATTTGGAGTAACCAGCACCTAATGTAATAGTACCTGTTTTATGTTCCAAAACATCGATTTCAATGATTACATTATTAGTATCTTGATCACCAGGCAACATACGAACATTTACATCATCAAAGAAGCCAAGGTTGTATACGCGTTCTACAGAACGACGTACCAAGAATTTATTGAAAGGTTTACCTTTCTTTTGAACGAATTCGCGAGTAATAACTTTATCGCGTGTTTTCTTGTTACCAGCAGGAACGATATCTTCTACAATACCTTCTACGATATGAATATGAAGCACACCTTGATCATCTACACGAATACCATCTACATGTGCCAACATATAGCCATCACGAGCATATGCTGCGTTGATACCTTGAACTTTTTGGCCTACATATACAGAGTTAAGAACTTGACCTGGTTGTAAATCCATGAATTTAGTCAACACTTCAGAAGTATAAACTGTATTACCTTCAAAAGCTACACCTGTAGTAATTGGATTTACTGTAACAGCAAAGTCCAATTTAACGCCTTCAGGTACCGTAGTGAATACAGGATTTACTTCAGAGAAATAACCAGTGTTACCAAGATTAGTCACATCTTTAAATACACCGTCAACAGATACAGCATCGCCGATTTTTTCTGTTAAGATAGGCAATAATTGTGCTTGTTGTTCAGCTGTTACGCCAGAAATAGATAAACCAGTAATCAATTTACCTACATATGGATTAATAGACTCTGCATTTGCAGATGTAACATATTGAGCCTCTACAGTTGTAACAGCTTGAGTTTGGCCATTTTCAGCAGCCTTGTCAAGGTCAGTACCACCAGTAGTTTTAGACACCATTTTTACTTGTTTATCATCTGTTTTCAAAGCAGCATTATTTACTGTAACTGTTCCATCAGAACCTTTAACTACAGTGCCATCACTAGATACAGTTGTATCACCACGAGCAGCTAAAATAGCTGCATCAGTTTCATCTTGTGTTGTTGCAGGTGTAGCTGCATCAGCATTGTAAACAGCTTGTGTAGTAGCAGAATCATTAGTAGTTGCTGCACTAGTCGTTGTTGTGTTATTTAAATCTGGAGTATAGCCAGCTTGTACCTCTGCAGCAAATACACTGCCTGTCCCCATGACAGCAGTCAACACAGATGCTGCAAGCATACTTTTATAGGCTTTTGGTTTAAACATAAATTCCTCCTAGAACTCATCCCCATAAAAAGTTTACATCTTGTTTTATAAAGACTAATAAATCTTTATTATTATAGCATAAAATACTGGGAATGAGTACTATATTAAGCAAATTTTATGAAATTAATATGACTAGAATGTGCATATCTATGGGATTTGCACACTCTAGCCATAAACTCAGAAGCTTCTTGTCCAACGGCCACCTAAATAATTGTTTCCTTGCGATGTATGCCATGCAGTGAACTTGAGATTTCGTTTAACAGAATACTCCACACCATATTTATTTTGTTTATTATTAATACCTTGAGAATAAGTAAGCATAACTTTCGGAACAATATACTTGCCAATTTCAATATTATAATTGCCTGCCGTTTCTCTATTAGTTGGTTCATCAGGATCAATGGAACCCGTCGTAATATTGATTCGATCTAGTCCCAATGTATTTTGTAATGCATCTTGTACATAGCCAAAAGCAAACATCTGTAGACCTGCTGTAGCAACCGCATTCACATCATCGTTTGTTAGTGTACTACTATTAGAATCCGCACCACGACCAAAGGTCAACATAGAAATAATTTGCTTTCTAGATAGACTAGGATTAGACGACAAGGTTAAATCCATATGGTCTACGGTACCTTTTACACCAAGCATAATATTATAGTTACCTACATTAGTTTCTGCCTCTAATTGTAAATTTGGTAAATAAGAGCCACCTACAAAGTGTGCATCCCCCTTAGTAATATTAAACACATGGTTTAAATACTTAAACGTACCGGTCTTAACATCAAACTGACCACTAGCAGTTGGATTTTGCAATGTACCACCAAAATGAACATCCCCACCAATAAACATGTTATATAAAGTACGATCATATAGGCGCACTCCCTTGCCAGCGTGAACAGTAACATCAACCCCCATATTGGTATTACTTTCACTAGATTGTAATGAAAGAGGAATTTTGAATTGAATATTCTCGAGATTTAAATTTCCCATTAACGTAGGTAACCCATCACGCTCAGCAATATAAAGTTCCCCATTTAATGGTCCCTTAATATACTCACTACCGATTTCTAAGCCATCTAATTGAACTGCCGCCTTATAATTTGTAAGCTCATGACCAGACCAATTTACCTTAGCAGCTAAACCTGCAGTACCTTTCCCCATTGTAATTCGAGATTGGAAGTCCCCTTGTTGTCCAGAGAATATCAAATCCCCATCAATGTTTGTAATTTCACTATACGCATCAGCAAGCTTCACTGTGCCATTTCGTACAGAAACAGTACCATAAGCCTCAGGTTGATCTATTGTCCCAGTGAGTCTAATAGCCCCTTTCAACGGACCTGTAGCATCCTTAACACGCGTTGTTACTAAAGGAATAACCGCCATGTCTGCTTCGTTAAAGTCAATCGTTACATCCATAGATTTAGCATCACTAGCTTCTAAATAACCAGATGTATAGAGTGCAGCCAATGGGATTTTACCATAAACACTGAGTTTATAGCCTCCCTTTGCACCTTGGATGCGTTGAATCTGAATAACATGATCTTGCATTGTCGCTAATGCAAAGCCCTCATCAATACCAATGCCATTGAAAGAACCAGATTCTACCGCACCAGATAGTTCAACCTTTGGATTTTTGGTTTCTCCAGTAACATTCACAACGCCGGTTACCCACCCAGTAGCTTGAATATCCTTTCCTATAAGTGGCAAGAATGGTACTATATCAACATCCTTCAAGGCAACTTGTAAATCAGCTTTACCATCAAGATCCAATGTACCACCCATGGCAATGAGCCCTTCATCTACAGGTAGTTTCAAGGTAGTAATTTTAAACTTCCGATTAGCTAAACTAGCATCGATAGTCGCATCGCCTACAATCTTATCATCAATACTAACATCATTAATTTTACCGTTAACAGTAACACTTGGATTATCCTTTGTACCACCAATTTCAACAGATCCGTTTAATTTACCATCAAGATGCTCATTTTCACGCTCTAAAAGCGCTAGTAAATTCTTAACACTACCATTAGTAACATCTAAAACACCAAATAGCTGCTTGCTATCATCAAGCTTCATACCACCCTTTGCAACATAACGTCCACCATTTGATTCAGCAAAAGAAAAATCTTGTACATTTACAACAGATTTATCTGCATAGACATGACCATGTATATCTGTCAATAACTGGCCATTGATAGATAAAGCATCAGATAAAATATATCCATTAAACTGAGGGTTATCCATAGAACCTGTTATAGTGCCACGACCGTCTAATAAACCATCTACCTTGTAGTCAGTATTAATGAGTAGTCTACCCATATCAATTTTTTTACCTTCAAAATCAATATTGATAGCATCTTTTGATACAGTACCGCCACCGGTAATAGTCGCACCGTAGCCTTCAATATCGAAACGATATAACTCTAATCTTTCATTTTTATAGTTATATTTTGCAAAAGCATTAGTTACAAGCTTGCCATAGGCAGACCCATCCCACAAATGAGCTCGTCCTTCTACAATAGGATTAGCCGCAGTCCCTGTTATATGGTTATCGGTTTCAAACCATCCTGTAATAGGAATGTCAGTTACAGGGCGAATTAAATTTTCAATACGTACAGCACGAGCTTTAGCATTTAAATCTAATGCATCAGTATTGATATTATACCAACCGGTAATATCATAACCGCCACTACCGTCACCAATATGACCATTGGTAATCGTCAAGACATGGTTATCTAATGTAATATCGCCATGAATATCATTAAAATGAGCGCCCTTATAGAGGACCTCTTGCCCCCATACAGTTCCAGTCACATTAGGGTTATCTAAGGCTCCTTTTACATTAATAGAAGTGCTAACTGTGCCAGCTACATCTTCACCTATGATAGGACTAAGTGATGTCAACGGTAAGGCATTACCAGAAATCGTGGCATCCACTTGACCATTTTGAATCGAACCATATCCACTAAAGGATCCAGTTCCCATATTTCCAACCATAGTTATATTGGTAAGATTATCACTATGGGTCAAATCCGCTTTTACAGAATCAATAACTACACCGCGTACACCAATCTGATGGCCTTGTACAGCCCCTACAAGATCTGTAAGTTGATTATTCTTACCCAAAACGTGGATTTCTCCATCAATGGTTCCCGTAATAGGCATAGTCATATCTTGTGTGAAAGTATCCAACGATAAGGCATGAACATTAGCAACGGCGTCAAAATCACCTGTATCTACGACGTATTGACCTTTAACTTTAGCATTACCAGCGCCAATAGACAATTGGGCATCATCGATACGAACCAATCCATTATCGTATACTACATTTCCTTGTACTCGGTCCACATGGTACCCTTTGTAAGAAATACCATCACCACCGATTGTCGCATCTACGCGAGGCGCTATAGTGGTGCCACCAATATGGGCACGGCCACCAACAACACCAGAAATTCCAACATCGGTAATGGCCTCTAAATCCACTTTATCCGCTACAACACTAAGATTTAAATATTCTTCCTTTTTTCCCAATGTAATGAGACCATTAAGCTTTGCTACCTGATCATTAATACGCCAAGAGCTATGACTAATGACAATTTGGTCGTGATTCAACATAATACGACCTTCACCATCAGTAATAGAATAAATCGTGTTGCCCCGTTTATAAGTACCCGATAGGCCTTTAAAGCCTACATTGCCACTCATAACATATTGTCCATCTTCACTTTTAATATTAAGATGTAAATCTTGTAATTTCCCTTTTGTTACAACTAAATCTTTGCGTAACGGAACAAGGCTCATAATACCTGCCATGTCAATTTCATCAGCTTGTACAAATACGTCAAAATTGGACACATCGTCCATATCTATATTCCCATTTACAAGAACAGATGAACCATCTATATCAGCAGTAAAAGCCCCTTTAGACATACCACTCATATTGAGCGCAACGGTACCATCAAGGTTCTCAACATTACGTTTGATGCCATCTTTAGTACGTAGCACTACACGACCATTATTGAGAGTAATATCGCCATCAAAACTGCCCGACTTATTCGGATCAGATGGTTTTACTAACTTTTCTACACTCCAAGATCCATCGACCAATTGCCATATGTGAAGATCAGGTGACTCCACTGTAACACTCGATATAGCTGTTGCCCCTGATGTATTACCACTAATTATACTTGGCAACGCTGATAATTTAACCCCAACAGATACATCTTGTGCAGTTCCGACTAAATGACCATCCCGATCTTTAATCACCACATCGGATAGAACTACATCGCCATTCCAATTGATACGAAGAGAATCATAGTCCACAGATCCGTTTATGGCATTATTTACTTGTTCTTTAACCATAGGCGCAACATAGGTCCGAGCTATAGGATTTACACTAGCACTAACTGCAGATAATCCTAAAATTGCAGCCCCTATGAGACACCATTTTTTACGGGTCATAATGATCTCCCATACATATTATGAATACTATAAATATATATACTAATCTTACCACAGACGAAGTAATAACTATAGTATTTTAAGGGTAAATTTTATAAAACTAATATAATTTTTTATTAATCATTTTTAGCAATAATGACATATAGAGTCATATTAAATATTACGATGATAAAGAAATAAGAATATATAATGCATCTATATGTAAAAAAATCTATTAAAAAAAAGACGACCGAAGTCGTCTTTTTTATTATATTATTGATTGCCACCAAGTTGTGCTAATTGTTCAGCTGCACCACTGTTTGCAATGATTTCTGCGCCTTGGCCAACTGGTGTATTCAATGGAACACCGGTCAATTGTTCAAGAGCTGCAATGCTAATATTGTAATTATAAAGAGCTTGTACATAGTTATTACGAGCATCTGTTAATTTAGTTTCAGCATCGAGTACATCAAGATTTGTACCAACCCCAGCGCGATAGCGAAGTGTAGCAATACGGAAGCTTTCTTGACCTTGAGCAACTGCAGTTTGAGTGCTTTGGATTGTTTGCTCTGCAGACCGCAAGTTCAAGTATGCTTTTTGCACGGCTAATAATACAGCATCAACAGTAGCTAAATTAGCTTCTTTAGCTTGTTCAAGTTGTGCATTCGCTTTTTTAATCGCATTTTGCGTAGCTCCGCCATCCCATAAACTCCAAGATGCAGTAGCACCTACACTCCAAGATTTTGTACTTGTTCCAAAGTAACCATCTGGATCAGCATAGCCACGACCTGCTTTTACAGCTACAGTTGGTAAATAACCAGATTTAGCGGATTTTACAGCTTCTTCTGCGGATTTTACATCAAGTGCAGATTTCACAAGAGCAGAACGATGAAGCAAAGCATATGCTTTAGCTTGTTCCAATGTAACATTGTAAGGTTTATATTGTAAATCATGTTCCGCTGTATTAATAGCTGTTTGCGCAGGATAAGCAATGACTTGATTCAAGCTAGCCTCTGCTAAATTAGCAGAATTTTGAGTTTTTACAAGGTTTGTTTCAGAGTCAGCAAGATTTGTTTTAGCCGCCAACACATCAGAACTTGCTACCAAGCCAACATTATATTGAGCTTGAACATTTGTTACATGACCTTGATAGTCTTTAACAGCTTGTTGAGCCACATCAACAAGATTACGATTCATAATCAAAGTATAGTAACCACTGATGGCATCATATTTTGCTTGTTGCAATGCTTCTTCATAACTAGCGCCAGTACCTTCACGTGTATAACGTGCAGAATCAATACTTGCATCAAGTTGAGGATTAAATACTGGAGCACTAATGGAGAAGTTATGACTACCGGTTTTACCGCGACCAGTGTCACCGCCTGATTTTTCAGCAGACCAACCATAACTAACGCTAGGATTTTTACCTGCTGCTACTTGACTAACTGCAGATTTAGCAGCTTCATACCCCCATTTAGTTTGTTTTGCAGTACGATTATTTGCTAATGCTAACTCAATCGTACGAGACTCATCGAGATCCAATTTACTCTCATAAGTTTTGCTATCTTGCACAGATTTTTCAGCTAATTGCTTTTGTGTTAATTGAATAGCTTCTTTTTGATATTTGCTTAATTGATCTCCATTATTAACGGAAGTTGTAACTACATCAGCAGCCATTGCACCTGTAGTAGCCAAGGAGAGCATTACACCCAAGGATAGAACCTTTTTATTCATAATATATACCTCCATACTCACCTAACGTGAATGTATTAGTCTTTAAAATACTTGTTTGATACCAAAGTAGGTACCGCCATTCGTGGAACCGAACGGCCTGGTCATTTGAATAACCCCATAAGTATCTTTATGTAAACGTATATCACTACGAATACGATATTTATGATTGTTAAGGTCATACACAGCTGCGGATAATGAAACCGGACCACGTAAATTATAATCAACGCCAATGCCCAATTCACTTTCAAAAATACCGCCACGTACTAGCCATTTAGAGCTAATAAATCGACCTGCATTTAAATCGAATTTAGTGCCATCACCGATATTGGAAAGGCCAAGTTCAGCCATTCCTTTATCGTTGAAAGCACGAACACGACCATTAATGCGGAATTCATCATCTGTTGTGTTATACAACAAATCTACAGATGGCTCAACTTTAGTAGATGACTTTTTTTCAACGTTATTTCCGTCTACAACATTACCATTTACATTGGTTTGATACGCTTTACCACCCATCAATTTATTAATACGAGCTGAAATTTGTGCCGTATTATGTAATGTTTCTTTAATATTTTCTTGTGCTTTAGGATCTGTTACCGTAGATTCCATAGAACGAGCCATATTATCTACACGATCCGTAGTTTGTTTTAAGTTGGTCAAAATAGCTCGCATATCATTGCCTGCATTACCATCCGCATTAAATTGCTGTGCCGCTTGATTTAGCTGTGCTGTTACATCAGCCATATTTTGTGTAATCGCAACAGCATTATCAGCCATCGTCGCAGTAGATTGTAGGGAATATTTAAGTGCATTTTGCGTTGCAGGATCACCAATAATATTATTGATAGACTGCAACATTTTTTCGGTACCATCCATTAACTTTTGAGCGCTTTGCATAGCTTTATCCATAGCATCTGCACCTTCGCCCTTAACAGAATCACCATCTTGTAAATATACCTTAGATTGACCTGGTGAAATTTGAATAAATTTATCACCTAAAAAACCATCTGAGCCTAATGTAAAAGTAGAGTCACTTGGAATTTGTGTTTTTTCATCAAGCTTCATTTTTACTGCCACACCATGCGGCGTAATTTCAATATCAGAAACATTACCGATTGCTACACCAGAGTATTTAACTTGATTACCATTTTTTAAACCATTAACTTGAGCAAAATCACCAGTAATTGTCATTTGCGGCTTAGCCCATATATCAATGCGACCTACAAAAAGTATGCCTGCAATAAATAAAGCTATACCTATAATCGTGAAAGCCCCTACCTTGGCCTCCGTCGTCCACTTCATTATACCTCTCCCATCGCAGATACATTAATTGGTTCTGCTTCACCATGAATAAACTGTTGTACCTTTTTATTTGTAGAATTCTTAAAGTTTATTGTATCAGAAATTTCCACAAATTGCCCCTTATCAAGTAAAGCTATGCGGTCTGCTACATAAAATGCGGATTGCATATCATGCGTTACAACGATAGAAGTACAACCGAGCCGCTGCTGCATTCCCTTAATTAGCATACTAATCGTACCTGAAGTAATAGGATCTAACCCGGATGAAGGTTCATCATAGAGGATTAAACTTGGATCTAACGCTATGGCGCGAGCTAAACTAACACGCTTCTTCATGCCCCCAGATAATTCGTTAGGCATATAGGATTCATACCCTTTTAAACCGACCCAATCTAGTCGTTCTGCTACAATACGTTTTATTTCATCTTCCCTTAAGTCCGTATGCTGCCGTAAACCAAAGGCTACATTTTCACCTACTGACATAGAGTCAAACAATGCAGAGTATTGGAATACCATCCCCATTTTTCTACGTACTGTATTAAATTCATCTTCGGATAATGTTGTAATATCTATGCCATCTACAATAATCTGTCCCGATGTAGGTCGCTGCAATCCAATCAATAAGCGAAGTAGTGTACTTTTACCACTACCGCTACCACCTAATATAACTAACGTCTCCCCATCATCTATGGTGAGATTAATAGAGTCTAGAATCACACGCGACTCATAGGCAACTACAACATTGCGTAGTTCTATCATAAAGTCCTCTAACGTATCTACTAATATAACAAGGTAGATAAAAAGTAATTTAATACAAACACTAAAATAATACTAGTTACTACCGAACTAGTTGTGGAGAAACCCACTGCTTCTGCTCCCATTTTAGTTTGCATGCCCTTATAAGCACCTACCAATGCAATGACAGCACCAAATACACTAGACTTCACAAGACCTAGTGTAAAATCTGAAATAGTAGAAAACATTTGAATAGAATCTAAATAGGTACTCGGCGCAAGACCTTTAATAGCAGTAGCTACAAAGTAACCACCTGCAATACCAATCACTACACCATAAAACGCTAAAATAGGCACCATAATCATACACGCTACTACACGAGGAACCACGAGATAACCAACAGGATCGACAGCCATAACACGGAGCGCATCAATTTGTTCTGTCACCTTCATTGTACCAATTTCAGCCGTGATAGCGGCGCCAACACGGCCGGCCAGTACAACGCCTACTAAAATAGGTCCTAACTCACGCCCCATAGCAACAGCCATAAGGCCACCCACAGTACTTTGAGCACCATATGTAATCAATACATCCGTAATCTGTAGTGTCATAACTGCACCAGCAAACAGCAAGGTTAAACTGATAATCGGCAACGAATCTACACCTAGGTGAGCCATCTGTTGAAATACATGCCACAGATTAATCATTTTTAGTTGTTTTATTGTTTGCCACACTAATAATGTAGCACTCCCCATCTGTGATAGTACGTGCATTACAGCACGTCCTATCGATTCTAGCCAATTCAACAGTCTAGCCCTTTCCCCTTACATTTTCAGCTTATTCAGCTGTATTAGTATCATTTATTTTAGATTCATCCTTTTTGCCAGGTGTCTTTGTGTCTTGTTTATCAGACTTTTTCACATCTTTTTTATTGGATTTATCCTTTTTAGATTGGTCTTCCAATTCTAATTTATGTTCCATCTTGATTTGATTTTTTACTTCTTTTACACGTTTAGCTAATGCTTTATCACGATCAGCTGGCTTCATAACTTGAATTGTAAATTGACCATCACCTTGAACGATGTATTCTGTATCAACAGCAGTCTTTTCAATTTGATTATCGTCATCTTTATTAGAGCTTAAATCTTCTTGACCAGTTTTTTTCTTTACATCCCCTGGCATAGGTTTTGATTCCACATCCTTAAGTTTAGCTTTTTTAACAGATTTGGAACCATCTTCATCAACAAGGCTAATGCCATCTTCTAAAAACTCTACAACAATTTGATTATTTGTATCAGTCTTTTGAATTTCATCATAAAGATCATCAAAATCTTTATGAACCTTTAATCGACGTAAGATTTCGTCAGTTAAATTGTATTTTTGCTTTTCTAATACATAAGGTAATGGAATTTCACCGCCCCCACGTACCTCTAAAGTATACTTACCAATAGCTTGATCCTCAGGAACTTTAAAGAAGATTTGCTTAACAACCTTCTCTCCTCGGAATGGCTCCAACGTTACATCTACAACGATTGTATCACCAGGAGAAACAATGGTGGAGGATGCAGAGGCATCAATAAGCTTTGCTGTTTTCTTATCTTGTGTTACCTCAGTTTCTACAGATATATCAGAGATTTCATAATTAATGAATCGGTTATTCATAAGAACATCGATAACATTGTAGAACTCATCAACAGCTTTCTCTGAAATAGAATCAGAACTATAGAACATATTAGTTCGTGTCAACGGTTTATGTTCTTTACCTCTTGGAGTGATAGTATAAGAAATCGTAGCTGTACCAGCGCCACTACGATCTAATGTTTTATTCAACATATTATATAAAGATGTAGCCGCTAAAGTCGGTGTCATTTCACTATCTTCAATGACCTTAACATAGCTAGTTTTATCACGCCCCATATCAAGGTCTTTCAAATGGAATCGCATAGGAATGCCTGAAGATATCACTCCAGATACACCAGCAATACCGGCACCTCTATCTTCAGTTACAGAACCAACTTCTTTGCCCATAGAACCCAATTTGAAAGCAGCATCATAGCTTTTAACGACTGTAAATATACTTGCATTATGCATGAAGTAGTTTGAAGAACCATGTTTCAAGAATGGATGACCAAAGGCAACAATCTTCTCACCATCTACATAGGTAACAGTACCAATAGCCCCTAGCTTTAGGTCACCATCAACTAATAATGCAGCTACAGATCCACCAGCCTCCAATGGTTTTGCAATTTCATCACCACTGGCACTAGCTGTATCATATGTTTCATATTTATATTGTGGCAGCTTGGATTTGAAATAATCCATGGACGCTGCATCAAAGCCATATGCCATAAGCGGAGTTCCAAGAGGGATCAATTGTTTATCATCCCATGGTTTAGAGAGGTTCTTCTCATATGGAATGTTCCATAATTTCACCATATCTTCGATAGGAGTAATCATCCCAATCGTACCATCAGCAAAGCCCCAACCATAGGCAACAGCACCAACGAGCTTACCATTTATATATACAGGACTACCACTCATGCCATGAGCAATGCCTCCAGTTTTTTCCATAACAGGACCAGAGAACTTTGCCAAAATAAGATGACCAGATGGCCCCTTATCCTTCATGACACCTAGTACCTTTACATCAAAGGTAGAAATGGTATCTCCTACAATTACAGTTTTTGCAATACCTTCCATACCTGTAGTTACATCATTGACAGGCATGAAATCAACAGCCTGTGCAGCTGTAAGTGAAGTACAGAAGAAAAGCGCCAGTATCGCTTTTCTATACCGACGCCAAGAATGAGAAAACTTCATTCCTTCTCTCCTTTATTTACTTTCTACTGTGACAACGATTTGATCACGAGAAACGTCTGAACCCACTGTAACATTAACCGCCGTTACAGTACCAGTTACAGTAGATTTAGCAGCAGCCATAGGGCCAGCCAACGTCTCTACAGTTACCAATGTTTGACCTTCTGTTACAGCAGAGCCAACGGAAACTGTAGAAGCAACTTTACCTGTTAATACACTTTGGTATGATACAGGGGCCGCCATTACAGAGCTAACACTCAAAATACCTAAAGCGGCTAAGGCCAACACTACTCTTTTCATAACGATCCCTCCTTTTACAAAATTAGTTATGTAATTATAGTATACTAAATTATTACTAATATTTCAAACAAAATTGTATGCAACGAATTCATTTTATAATTATAATATCCTCATAGGTCGTAGGATTTGGAGTAGCTTTATGTACGTACGCATCATTAACCACTAAATCAATGCTACCTTGATTTGATAATTCAGCACCATCTACGACGCCTAGCTTAGATAACAGTTTGGCCCCCTCTTGTTGTGTGACCCCTACGGATTGAAGACCTACTTTATCAACAGTAAGGATCACTAAATTATGATCTTTTGTGGTTCCTATGAAACTACGAGCTTTATTATTAGTCCCATCAGCGCCTACATAATTGCCATTCTTCAATACCATAGCGCCCGCTTGTAGTGCTGCACCACCTGTGGTAGTAACTTGTGCTAGCTCCGGTCTATTTTGAATCGTAATCGATGTGCCCACTTTTAATTTACGCAGTGCATCTCTTGATTCCCCATGCCCAGATAATACATATTGGTTTTCTCCAATTTTAGAATTTCCTTTTTGACCACTAACGACCTTACCATTGGCTACAGTCACTTCATAGCCAAAGTCATTAGTTTTTGTAGATGGTCCATATGCTGATGTATATAGAGTCAAGGCATTTTCTTTACGTCCTGTATTAACAGAGGTAATTAGGAAGGTATCTTTTTGCGTTTTAGCTTGTAATAAGGGTCTTTTTTCCTCAATAAAATAACCGCGATTTGGTGTATATCGCAAGGTGCCACGATTAGAGATACGCTCTAAATCAATAGTGCCATCACTAGCTACCGAATAAGGACGATCAAAACTTCCGCCCTTTACCTTTGCTCCAATTACAGCAGTATGAGATTGAATCACAGATGATAAGGCTTTTCCTTCTGGAACATGGGCTACTACCATAGGTGAATCATTATCAACAGATAACGCAAAGGCTTGAATCTTACCTTCTGCTACAGTGTTATTAATCTTGCTATATGTAACGGATTTATTTACATCTTTTGTTGTTTGTTGATCATAGCTAGAAAATAAATCCACTACAATACGCGATGGCTTTTCCAATGTAAACTCATGGTGTTGTACATCCTTATTAGCCGTCAATGTTACTTGTAAAGCACCATTAACAGGTTGCAAGCCAATACCTTTTAAAACACCTGTTTTCGTGTTATTTTGAGCTACAGGTCCAGTCAATCCATTTGTCGTGCCACCTAGGTTAAGGGTAAGAGCATGTGTGGACTCATTATAAGATTTAGTCCAAGATACAGGCATTTCAGATACATCTAATACGATTCGACTTGTACCTTCGTGATTAGATACACGTACACTAGTTAAATTTCCAGCTTCAGCATAAGGTATTGTACTGGCTAGGAAACCTAACACAGCAATAGTCATATATAAATATCGTTTCATTTATAATTCCTCTATAGCGCTAACCCATATTAATAGATTTATATTTATACATCAATTTTATACAATATACTTTTACTATAGTATACATCATAAAGATGAAAATTACAAAAAGGATGTACTAAAAAAGAAGTTACAATCTACCGTTATTCCATTTTTCAATGGCCTATTTATAGATAGTAACTTCCTCAAATTCTACATTATTTCAATAAAATATTTTATTGTAATTCATCCAATGTATCACGCAATTGTGACATTTCATCAAGAGCTTTTGCAACCCCTTTGATAACAGCATATCGCGGAGACTCTACCAAATAAGATGCAACACCGACAGAACGTGTAATAACACGATCTAAACCATCGATGAGAGCACCGCCACCGGTTAGAATGATTCCATGATCATTAATGGCAGCCACTAGTTCTGGTGGTGTTTTTTCTAAAATCGATTTAATACCTTCTAGAATATTCATCACTTGCGCCTCTAAGGCACGTTGAATTTCCAGGGAATTAATTGTAATCGACTTAGGCAATCCAGAGCTTGCATCACGCCCTTTAACCTCTATAGTTCGTTCCTTAGCACGTCGATCTACGGTGCCAACAGAAATCTTTATCTTTTCTGCTGTTAACGGTCCAATAACAAGTCTCTTCTTACGACGTATATAACGGATAATAGATTCATTGAAGGAATCTCCCCCAATACGAAGGGACTCACTCACAACTACGCCGGTATCGCAAAGAACAGCAATATCAGTAGTACCGCCACCTACATCGACAACCATAGCTCCAACTTGTTCAGCATCATTGAGACCTGTGCCCATAGCTGCCGCTAATGGTTCCTCTATAAGAACAGTCTTTTTAGCGCCTGTTCTAAGTAACGCCTCTAAAATAGCACGTTTTTCAACAGGTGTTATTCCAGATGGCACACATACGATAATACGCGTTTTCATCAATCTAGAAGCAGGCACAACTGATCGAATAAAGTATTTTAACATAAACTCCGTCATATCATAGTCCGCAATAGCACCAGCTTGAACAGGGCGAATAACTGATATTCCTTTAGGCGTACGTCCGATCATAGTACGTGCAGCTTCGCCTAATGCTAGAATATCACCTGTTTTATCATCTCTTGCAATATAAGCAGGCTCATCTAAAACTAACCCCTTACCTTTAGCGAAAATAAGAATATTCGCAGTTCCTAAATCGATACCTAAATCAAAGTTTAATGAACGATTTAATCGTCCCATTAAATCGCCAACTTGTTCAGGACGAACTAGACGCTTCAATGTCATAGCAGGGGTCGTTTTAGCAATAGCTACTGTCTCACGATTACGACGCTCAACACGGCGCATTTTGGTGACTTTAACCATTGCTTCGCGCATATTGGAAGCTAAATGGCTAGCTTGCTTTGCTACGCCTTCTGAAAGCTTCGTAGACTTTCGTTTCGTCCTCCGTAATGGTTTACGATTAGAATTAGTTTTAGCATTTTCAACCTTTGCAGCGCCTAAGTTTTGTTGCTCGTTGTATAAAGCCGGCCCTTTTGAGCGCCGGCTTCGTTTCTTTTTATTCTGTTTTGGCTCTGTACTTTTATTCGTCAACCCGAACAATATCAGCACCTAACCTTTGCAATTTACCTACGAAATCATCATAACCACGATCGATATGATGTAGACGACCAACTTCAGTTCTACCTTCTGCAGTCAACGCAGCACAAACAAGAGCCGCACCTGCACGCAAGTCTGTAGCATTAACTACAGCACCATGTAAACGTGGCATACCTTCTACAATCGCTTGACGATTGTCTATATCGATATGGGCACCCATTTTGCGAAGTTCTGCAACGTGCATGAAGCGATTTTCAAATACAGTTTCTGTTACAGTACTTGTTCCTTCAGCGATTGTAGTAAGCGCCATAAATTGAGCTTGCATATCTGTTGGGAAACCTGGGTATGGTAATGTTTTAATATCAACAGCTTTAATGCCTTTGCCAGTACTGATAACGCGAATACCATCAATTTCTTCCTCTACAGTAACGCCAGCTTCTTTTAACTTAGCTACTACTGGTTTCAAATGTTCTGGCAATGCATTTTCTACAAATACGTCGCCACCAGCCATAGCAGCGGCAATCAAATATGTACCAGCTTCGATACGGTCAGGAATAACCGTATGAATTGCACCATGTAATTGAGGGACACCTTCAATGCGGATTACATTTGTACCAGCACCGCGAATATTAGCGCCCATTGCATTCAAGAATGTTGCTAAATCAACGATTTCAGGTTCTTCCGCAGCATTTTCGATAACAGTTTTACCTTCAGCCATGGAAGCTGCCATAATTACGTTTTCTGTAGCCCCTACACTTGGGAAATCCAAGTAGATTTGAGTGCCTTTAAGACCTTCTGGAGCATGAGCATATACATAATCTTCAGTAATTTCAATTTTAGCACCTAGTGCTTCGAACGCTTTTAGGTGAAGATCGATGGGACGTGCACCAATCGCACAACCACCTGGCATGGAGATTTTAGCCTCTCCTTTGCGCGCCAAAAGTGGCCCCATCACAAGGAAAGATGCACGCATTTTGCGTACAAGCTCATAAGGAGCTTCCGTAGCAGTCAATGTAGACGCATCGAAAATAATTTCATCATCTGCTTTATTACGAGTAATTTTAACCCCTAAAGACTCGATAACTTGGCAAATTGTACCTACATCTTCCAAATTTGGAATTTCAAGTAATTTACTAGGTGTTGATGCTAGCAAAGTACCGGCAATAATAGGGAGTACCGCATTTTTAGCACTACTAACACGTACACGGCCTTCCAACCGGTTGCCACCTTGAATGATTAGCTTTTCCAACAGAATTCCTCCTACACTTTATATCGATCATCTTGTATGAACTACAAGACGTTGTATTTATAACGTCATATACTAAATGTTATTATACTATTTTTCGATATATCTCATCAAGAGACTGTAAGAAAATACTGAGAAAAAAGCCCCTCATTTTGAGGGGCCAAATTCTTATTTTGCTTTTAAGGATTTTAACTTGTCATCCATATGCACTGTATCTAAGAAACGAACAGTACCTGTTTTGGAACGCATTACGATAGTATGTGTACGCGCACCACCTGGGAAGTATTGAATAGCATTCAATAAATTACCGCGAGTAATAGCAGTAGCAGCAAAGATAACATCATCTGTACGAACTAAATCATCCAATGTAAGTACTTGATTTACATCGGTAATACCCATTTCATGACAACGACGAATTTCTTCTTCTGTTTCTGGTTTCAAGCGCGCTTGCATATCGCCACCTACGCATTTTAAAGCTGCCGCAGCCAATACGCCTTCTGGTGCACCACCAGTACCAACAACCATGTGCACACCAGAACCTTCAATACAACATTCCATAGCTGGGTTAACATCGCCATCAGAAATTAACATAATACGTGCACCAAGATCACGCGCTTCTTTCATCAAGCCATGATGACGCTCACGATCAAGCATTACAAGTGTAATTTCATCAACATTGCGATTCATTTTTGCAGCTACATTTTTAATATTTTCTGTTAAAGATTTAGTAATATCGATAGCACCTGCACCACGAGGACCAACACAAAGTTTTTCCATATACATATCTGGCGCATGTAACAAACCACCTTTTTCAGCAATAGCCATAACTGCAATCGCACCATTTTGGCCTTTTGCAATCAAGTTTGTGCCTTCGATAGGATCAACTGCGATGTCTACTTCTGGGCCACCCGCACCTACATGTTCACCAATGTAAAGCATAGGTGCTTCATCGATTTCACCTTCGCCAATAACAACTGTACCAGAAATACGAACAGAATCAAATGCTTGACGCATTGCGTCTACAGCCAAACCATCCGCTGCATCCTTTTGACCACGACCGAGCAAACGACCACTGCGCAAAGCTGCCGCTTCAACGACACGAGCAAATTCCAAAGATAATGTACGATCCATAATAGGCCTCCTTATAAGTCCTGTGTGTATTGTAATATGACTCTTACATCGAGCCGAATACTTAACTTATTGATTAGCTTGTTTCCAATCTGCCATGAACTTCTCAAGTCCTGCATCCGTCAATGGATGTTTCATAGCTTGCATAAGTACTTTGAATGGCACTGTAGCAATATGAGCACCCGCTTTAGCACATTGAATGATATGCAATGGTGTTCTCACACTAGCTGCAATAATTTCAGTTTCAATACTATGAATAACAAATATATCTGCAATGTCTTGAATTAATGTAAGACCATTCATGCTGATATCATCAATGCGTCCAACAAATGGACTCACATAGGTAGCACCTGCACGAGCAGCTAACAAAGCTTGGTTAGCAGAGAAGATTAAGGTTACATTAGTTTTAATGCCTTCTTTGCTTAAAACTGCAACAGCTTTAAGACCTTCTGGAGTCATAGGCACTTTAATAACTACATTAGAGCCTAATTTTACAAGCTCATGAGCTTCCGCAATCATACCTTCTGCATCAGAAGCAATAACCTCTGCACTCACAGGGCCCTCTACCAAATTAGCGATTTCAGAAATAACTTGTTTTAAATCGCGTTTAGCTTTCACGATAAGGGATGGATTAGTAGTAACACCATCGATAAAGCCAAAAGCATACGCCTCTTTAATCTCATCAAATTCTGCTGTATCAATAAAGAACTTCATCAAATGCCCCCTCTTATTTTGCTGCCTTGATTACTTCTACGCCACCCATGTAAGGCACAAGGACCTTAGGAATCACAACAGAACCATCAGCTTGTTGGTAGTTTTCCAAGATAGCTGCTACTGTACGACCTACTGCAAGACCAGAACCATTTAATGTATGAAGGAATTCTGGCTTACCTTTAGGTCCACGACGGAATTTAATATTTGCACGACGAGCTTGGAAATCAGTCATATTAGAGCAAGAAGAAATCTCTCTATACTTGCCTTGAGCTGGCATCCATACCTCTACATCATATGTTTTAGCAGAACCAAAGCCAATATCACCTGTACAAAGTGTAATTACACGGAATGGCAACTCCAATAAGCGCAATACTTCTTCTGCATTATCAGTCAATGTTTCTAATTCTTTGTAAGAATCTTCAGGTTTAGCTAATTTAACCATTTCAACCTTGTTGAATTGATGTTGACGGATAAGACCACGTGTATCACGGCCTGCAGAACCTGCTTCAGCACGGAAGCACGCAGTAAATGCAGTATAGTATTTCGGCAATTCCTCTTCGCTCAAGATTTCACCGCTATGATAGTTAGTCAATGTAACCTCTGCAGTAGGGATCAAGAAGTATTCTGTATCCTCTACATGATACATATCTTCAGCAAACTTAGGTAATTGGCCAGTGCCTGTCAATGTCTCACGAGTTACCATATATGGAGTCATCATTTCAGTGTAGCCTTGTTTGTCTACATGAAGATCAACCATAAAATTAATAAGAGCACGTTCTAAACGAGCACCTAACCCTTTATATACAGTAAAACGAGCACCACTCATTTTACCAGCACGATTGAAATCTAATATATCAAGATTTTCACCTAGATCCCAGTGTGCTTGTATATCAAAGTCAAATTGACGTGGTTCGCCCCATTTACGTTGTTCCACATTTTCATCTTCATCAGTACCAACAGGAACAGATGCATCGCACATGTTTGGCAACATCAACGCCGCGTCACGTAATTTTGCTTCTACACCGCGAATACGATTATCAAGCTCAGAAATATCATCGCCTACTTTTTTCATTTCTGCGATTTTATCATCCGCATTTTCCTTATTTCGTTTTAATTGGCTAATTTCTTCAGTTACAGAGTTACGAAGAGCTTTTAATTCTTCCACCTTACCAATTAACTGACGACGTTCATCATAAGCGGATACAAAGGTTTCCAAATCGCCTTTTGTATGGCGATTGTCTAGGTTTTGTTGCACTAAATCAATATTTTCACGGACAAATTTCAAGTCTAACATACTATAAACCTCATCTTCCAACTATGCTACGAACAATATATTTAATACGTTTAAGTATACCATATATTGGTGTATTTATCATTAAATTATAAGTTGTCTACTAGTTTTGTAATTAATTTTTATACTATTCATCATCGTCTTCTTCTAGTAAATAATCTTTAGCCATCCATTTTCTGGTTCCTGTGAAGGAAATCGTTACCCATTTTTCCGAAGGGTTTCCTCCGATTTCTTGATCAATTTCATTGCGAATAGCATCGATTTCTGCAATTGTTTGATACGGAAAGCTCTTACGAACTAAAATATCAATTTCAATAATTCTAGTGTTACCATATACTTGTACACTGGAAACATAATCTTTGAAATTGTACTTTTCCATATAACGATCCATAATTTCCTGCACTTCATTGTGCAACGAAGTCGGTGCCCACCCCAATACTTGTTTTACAGATGGGATGATAATGCGGAACGCAGACGGTATCATTTGTACCGCTAATACAACGAGAACTATCGGGTCAATATAAGATGCCCAATCAGCATACTCAGTTCCTTCTAACATGATAGCCACGACGAAACTGATCAAGATGGCTGCTTCTAACAACGCATCAACATACCAACTTACATTATCAAATTTAATTAGGTTGGACTGCAGACTTTTATTAATGCGACGTACATATAAGTAATATATTGTGTCCGCCACTGTAAAGAAGATGGCATAATAAATAGCGGGTCCAAAATCTACATGACGACCACCCGATATAAGATCTGTAATACCACTAGATAAGGCATAGATTACAATTAGTAATATAAAAAGTCCTTCTACGGCCAATACTAAGGGCTCAAACTGCCAATATCCAAACTGAAAGCGCTTACTTGTTTCACGTGCTATTAACTTAGCTGTCATTAACATCATGATCTTAATAACAACATCAACAAAGGAAAATACACCATCTAATAAGACTGCACTAGATCCCGTAACAATCCCCATTATAGTACCACTTACTGCTACAAGAGCCATCAAACCAACGGATTGCATCAGTAGCTTTTGTTCTATAGAACGCCTTGCGCCTAATATATCCATCAAGTCCCCCACTTTCTTAATTTATATATCGGTTCATTATACACCAAGAAGATTGATGTGCAATATAAGGTCATACTCTTCAATCTAGCGAGATTAACTATATTAAATAGATTTATCATATTCTTTTTTTAATACATAGCTATATGCTTTTTGATAGCCATCTGATTGTTCTGTAATGTATACACCTTGTATTTCTGGTGCAAAACCAGGCAGTTGATTAATACCTTCTTCTAAGGCTAAGAAATAGTCGCAAGCTGTCTTGGACCAACGCTCCCCTGGTTGCACACATATTACCCCTGGCGGATACGGAAGAGCCCCTTCAAGGGCAATACGTCCTTCTGCTTCGCTTAGCGGTATTAAGTCTCCTTTATTTCGTTGGAACTCAAAATTTGCCTCTTGTGGATTCATTACATAGTCAGGGAAGTATTCACGCGAGAATAATCGCTGTTGCAGAAGGCTTACATTTCTAGACTTATAAAAGTCATGCATTTCTTGGCATAAGTGACGAATGTGGTAGCCTTTATATTTCTCTATATGACTATAGTAAATTGATGGCAATACCTCTTCCATCGGTGCATCGCGATCTATGAGTTCTTCAAATCGAATGAGTTCCGCCACGAGTGCATCCATTTTACGCTTAGATTCTGCCGGTGTCATAAGAAATAAGATTGTATTTAAATCACATTTTTCAGGGATAATTCGATTTTCCCGTAAATAATTAGCAAGAATATTCGCAGGAATACCAAATTCTTCATATACTCCAGATTCCACATTGATTCCTGGTGTAATCAGTTGGAATTTGCAAGGATCGATGAAATACTGCCCTTCACCATAGCCCTTAAAAGAGTGCCACTTAGCCTCTGGCTCAAAAGCAAAATAATTTACATCCCCCGCCATATCGTGCGTATTTCCATCTTCCCATTTTTTGTCATGCACTATCGGTGGTACTAAAGGTCGGAGATATTTGCATTGTTTCAATACGTCTTTACGAGCATCAATAGCCACTTCAACACATTCACGCCATAGTTTTTGTCCCAACTCACCTTCATGGATTTTTGCATTTACATCGAGAGATGCAAACAGTGGATAAAATGGAGAAGTAGATGCATGCATCATAAAGGAGTTATTAAAACGTTTATGATCGACATAACGATCTTGCCCTTTTATATGGCAATCCTTTTTATGAATTTGAGATGTTTGTGAAAAGCCAGCTTGTTGCTTATGCACTGATTGAGTGACTAAAATTCCAGGATCATTTGGACCTAATTCTAACAGCAACGGACTACAATCTTTCATCATAGGGATAAACTGTTCATATCCGACCCAAGCAGAGTCAAAGAAAATATAATCACAAAGATGACCTATTTTATCTACTACTTGACGAGCATTATAAATCGTACCATCATAGGTTCCCAATTGAATAACTGCTAATCGAATAGGGCGCTTTGAATTTGCTTTTTCAGGTGATTTTTCAGCCACTAATTGACGTATATAACTTTCATCAAAGCAATGATCTAATATACCCCCAATAGAGCCAAAGGGATTACGTGATGTTTCAAGATATATAGGTGTAGCACCAGACATAACTAAACCACCATGGCAGATAGATTTATGATTGTTACGATCATATAAAATAATATCCCCTGGAGTTAAAAGAGCATTCAGTACTACCTTATTAGCTGAAGATGTACCATTCAACACAAAATAGGTTTTATCAGCATTATAAACTTTGGCTGCATGAGCTTGCGCATCATAAGCATAGCCTTCATGAATTAAGAGATCCCCTAATTTTACATCTGCATTACAAAGGTCTGCTCTAAATATGTTTTCTCCAAAGAAATTGTAAAAAGCACGACCTGTAGGGTGTTTATAGAAGAACTGACCACCTTGATGTCCCGGGCAATCAAACTGCAAATTTTGGTCTCCCACATAATCAGATAAAGCACTAAAAAATGGTGGTAAAATAGATGCTTCATAATTTGTCACAAGTTTCTCTATCTCTAATGTACAGTCATCGATACTTATAGATGAGAGCTCTATAATGGACGTGATACGATTTTCATAAAGAGATATATCTTTAGATACATCAGATGTATCAAATCTTAGGACAATAAGAGGGATACCAAAGGAGCTAATTTGATTATTATTCACAAGCTCTAGCTCACCATCGCCGATAACAACGGCACCTACATCTGTAAAATCTGTTTCAAAAATACCAACACATGTACGTCCCTCTATAGATTTAATTTTGGATTGTACGAAATCAGATAAAGCAACCTTTAAATGTTTCACAGCCTCCTCCTTTCATAACTTTGGATTTCACTCTACATATACTATCAGAATACATATAAAATAAATCACAGTATTCAAAACATATAATGAATAAAAAAGCCCCCTACTCAAAGAATAGGGAGCCTTTTGCTTTTAGATTATTCAGCTGCTTCTTCTTCAGCTTCAATATGCTTAGGAGCTTCTGGTTTCATCAACGGGAACAACAATACATCGCGGATGGATGCAGAGTCTGTCAAGAACATAACAAGACGGTCAATACCAACACCTAAACCCGCTGTTGGAGGTAAACCGTATTCAAGAGCTGTAACAAAGTCTTCATCCATTCGATGAGCTTCATCATCGCCAGCTTCGCGTTCTTTCAATTGATCCAAGAAACGTTGTTTTTGGTCGATTGGGTCATTTAACTCGGAGAAGCCATTTGCTAATTCACGGCCATAAATGAATGCTTCAAAACGTTCTGTAGCCAATGGATTTTCACGACTTGCTTTCGCAAGTGGAGAAATTTCTTTCGGATGACCATATACGATAGTTGGTTGAATCAAATTTTCTTCTACATAATCTTCGAAGCAAAGATTTAAGATTTTACCAACACCATCATTTTCTGTGTATTCTACATTTAAACGATCGGCAATAGCACGAGCTTCTTCTACTGTAGTAACTGCATCAAAGTCTTCACCAGTGTATTTTTTTACACCTTCAGCCATTGTGATACGATTCCAAGGTGGAGTCAAATTGATTTCTGTACCTTGATATGTAATTTCTTGTGTACCTAGAACTTCTTGAGCACAGTAAGACACAAGATTTTCAGTTAAGCGAATTGCATCCTCAACATCGCCATAAGCTTGGTAAGATTCAATAGTAGTGAACTCTGGGTTATGACGGTTGTCGATACCTTCGTTACGGAAACAACGGTTCATTTCGAATACGCGATCCATACCACCAACGATCAAACGTTTGAGGTACAATTCTGGTGCAATACGCATGTAAATATCGATATCAAGCGCATTATGGTGTGTGATAAATGGACGAGCAGCAGCACCGCCAGGGATAGCATGCATCATTGGTGTTTCTACTTCCATGAAACCATCACGCATCATGTATTCACGAATTTTAGCAACGATTTGGGAACGTTTAACAAATGTATCACGCACTTCAGGATTTACAATCAAATCAACATAACGTTGACGGTAACGAAGTTCTGTATCTTTTAAACCATGCCATTTTTCAGGTAATGGACGTAAAGATTTAGACAACAAGGTTAATTTATTAACTTTAATTGTAACTTCCCCCGTATGAGTTTTAAATACGTGACCTTCTACACCGACGATATCACCGATATCGAGCATTTTTACGTATTTATAGTTATCTTCGCCCAAGACATCTTTACGGAAGTATACTTGAATATCACCAGATTTATCACGCACATTCGCAAATGCCGTTTTACCATGGGAACGAATTGTCATCAATCGACCTGCAATAACTACAGGTTGACCGTCATATTTCAAGAAGAAGTCATCTTTGATTTCTTTTGCATTATCTTTTACAACAAAACGTTGACCAAATGGATAGATACCATCTGCTTCGTATTCAGCCAATTTGTCGCGGCGAATTTGCATTTGCTCATTCAGCTCTTCTTGTACATTTTTAATTTCTTCACTCATGTTATCGCCTCTTCGTCAGTAAATGAAAATTATTGGATTGCTAACACTTTGAATGTAACAGGGCCATCTGGTGTGGATACTTCTACTTCATCACCTGTACGTTTACCCAAAATAGCCTTGCCTACAGGAGATTCGTTAGAGATACGATTGTTGAATGGATCCGCTTCAGAGGAGCCAACGATAACATATTCTAATTCATCATTGTACATTGTATCTAGTACAGTTACTTTGCTACCTACAGATACAACATCACCTTTTACAGATTCGTCGATGATTTTCGCAGTGTTAATTTTATTCTCAAGCTCTACAATATGACCTTCAATGAAAGCTTGTTCGTTTTTTGCATCGTCATATTCAGAATTTTCACTAATATCGCCATATTCAATAGCAGTCTTAATACGTTCAGACACTTCAATACGACGTACAGATTTATAATATGTTAATTCTTCTTCTAATTTCTTTAAACCTTCGGCGGTAAGTAATGTTTCTTTTACGTCTGCCATGGGTACCCCACTCTTTCTACCTATAAATTAAATAAGAAAAAAGTGCCATAGTAAGATGACACCTTATCTTTTATTTCTAAATTATCTTAACCATTATATAAAAATACTGTACATTTGTCAATCTGACTACATTTCAGACAGTATTTTACGATATGATTCAAGCTCATTGTGAAAGCTTGTTACGGCATGAATTGTATTCACACGATTTCGCCAATATGCAGATTCAGGGAGTCCCTTCATATACCAGCCTGCGTGAGTGCGTATTTCCTTAACAGCCATACTCTCACCTTTGTATTGACATAATAGATCAAAATGCTGTAACAACATGTCGAGACGTTCAATATCGGTCGGAACTGGTAACACTCCACCAGTCGCTAAATAGTGGTGAATGCGATCAAAGATCCACGGATTTCCCTGTGCACCACGACCAACCATTACCGCATCACAACCCGTTTCATCGAGCATGCGTTTCGCATCCTCCGGTTCCACTATATCACCATTGCCAATGACTGGGACAGACACAGCCTCTTTTACAGCCTTAATATAGGACCAGTCCGCATGACCGCTGTACATTTGTTCCTTTGTACGGCCATGTACGGCGATAGCTGCGACCCCTGTAGATTCTATACGTTTTGCAAAGTCCACTACATTGATAGATTCACTATCCCAACCAATGCGCATTTTCACCGTTACAGGCACATCAACAGCCTTAACAGCTGCCTCTGCTACGCGTGCAGCTAAGTCAGGATTCTTCATAAGTGCAGAGCCATCACCAGAGGAAACAACTTTTTTAACAGGACAGCCCATATTAATGTCTACAATCTCTGCTCCCGCATCGGCTACAACCTTTGCACCGATTGCAATAGCTTCTGGATTAGATCCAAAGATCTGCATAGAAACAGGGCGTTCTACTTCTTCAATGCGCAACAATTCATGAGTGCGCTCATTTTTATATTTAATACCCATAGCACTTACCATTTCGGTACATACTAAGGCGGCACCATGTTCTTTGGCTAGTAGACGATAGGCAATATCGCTAACCCCTGCCATTGGCGCTAATATAGCCTGACCATCTATTGGGACGGACCCTATTTGCCATTGTTTATTATTCATATAATTCTATATTCCCTAACAAAAAGGGTACAGCATAAGCTGTACCCGAATGTACACTACTTCATTACATATATGTAACTATATTATAGTAGCATTATTTATTTCTTTCGTAAATAAGGCGTAATCCCTCTAATGTAAGCATGGGTTCTACATGGTCAATACAATCTGTGGCACTGCTAATAAGTTGTGCCAAACCACCTGTAGCTACAACAGTTACATGATCACCCATCTCTGCTTTCATACGAGATACGAGACCTTCTACTTGACCTACATACCCATAGAACATACCAGATTGCATAGAGGATACAGTGTTACGGCAAATAACTTGACCTGGGTCTCTTACATCAATACGTGGTAATTTTGCAGCCCTTTGGAATAGAGCCTCTGCAGAAATTGTAACACCTGGTGTAATTACCCCACCTATATAATCGCCATTACCTCGTACCGCACAATAGGTTGTAGCCGTACCAAAGTCGATAATAATTAAGTCACCTTTATATTGTTCATGTGCAGCAACAGCGTTTACAATGCGGTCAGCCCCTACTTCACGAGGATTGTCATATTTAATCGCAATACCAGTCTTAGTGCCAGGCCCAACAATAAGAGGATTTACATTGAAATAGCGCAAGCATACGCGTTCTAATGTAGGCATCAATGGTGGCACAACTGAGGAAATAATGATATCTTTAATATCTTTCACGTCCACCTTACGGTCGTGGAAAAATAAGTTCATCATCAACATGCCATATTCATCGGTGGTCCGTACGCGATCCGTGGAAATACGCCAGTGACCTACAAGCTCTGTCTTGTCGTATACACCGAGAACAATATTGGTGTTCCCCACATCAATTACTAATAACATGAATGCCTCCTATTTGCGAGGACGAATTGACACGTCCCCTGCCACAACACGTTTAATTGTCCCATCAGGGATTTTTACTAATAAATTACCATCTTCATCAATATCTGTAGCTACTCCTTCATAAGTATTTCCTGGCGCTCTCACTTCAATTTCCTCACCAAGAGTTACCGATAATTGGCGCCATTCATTGAGAGTTTCCTCAAAGCCACTATCAAGAACTTCATAATATTGCTGTTCTAAAGATTCTAATATAATTTTAAAAGCTTCTGTCCGTTCAATCTCAATACCTTCCATTGTTAAGGACGTAGCAATCAACTTCAATTCTTCGGGCAACTCTTCTTGTTTTAGTTTAATATTAACACCTATGCCCATAATAATATAGGAAATTTCTTCCATAGATCCAGACATTTCAGTTAAAATCCCCACTAATTTACGACCGTTTACAAGAATATCATTAGGCCATTTGATGCCCGCATCGGTGAGTCCCATTTTATGGAATGCTTTAGTCAATGCAACAGCAGCCATCAACGTACACTTGGGTGCATCTACAGGTGCAAAATCAGGGCGCAAAATGAGACTAAACCATATACCTTTACCGAATGGAGAATACCATCCACGAGATAAACGACCACGGCCAGCAGCCTGTTCCTCTGTCACAACTACAGTGCCTTCCTCTGCACCTTGTTGTGCTAAACGACGAGCTTCTAGGTTAGTAGATTCGGTAGTATCCATATAGACATACCGCTTTCCAAATACATCTGTTTTTAAGATTTGCTTCATTGCTAATGGACTCAACAAATCAGGTTCCTCCAATAATCGATACCCCCTCTTGGTATAAGATTCTATTTTGTAGCCTTTTTGACGTAATGCCTTGATATGCTTCCAAATAGCTGTACGTGAAACATGACATGCTTCCGACATATCTTGTCCTGATACGAAACTACCTTGGTTTTGTCTCAAGAATTCTAATACTTCATCACGCATAGTTTAGAGCCCCTTTCTTTGTCAACCTAGGTTTACAATTCGATTGTACAAGTGTACCCTATAAAATGCAAGGGTTATTTAAAATAATTAATGGTATAATATATGTAGTATTAAGTTATACCGTATGCAAAAGATGACAATAGTATGGTCTATCATTATCTAGGGAGATATATGCGACAATTTACATTAGAAGAAAAAAATGAGGTTCTAGAGAATCCCTTTATCCATATTCATAGAAAACTTGATGTCCTATTAAACATAGGCAAACTACTCATGGAATGTGGTGCCGATACAAATCGAATCATTGAAGAAATGCTTAAAGCCGCCACATTTATGGGTATTCCTCATGATTATTTAAATATACATATTTCCTATACTACGATTATGGTCAATTTACTGCATAAAGAACGATCTATTACCGTATTTAGAAAAACACCTGTCCATGTACCCAATATGGCCATGATCAATGCCGTATCTAAACTCACATGGCGCGCCTTTGAACGACATTATTCTCTCACTACCTATGAACAGCTGATTTCCAGATTAGATTCTACTATTCCAGTATATCCTGATTGGGTAAAAGGTATTGCCTGTGCTCTTGGTTCAGCAGGCCTTGCTTTTTTATATAGTGGAGATGCAATTGCCTTTATAGTAACAATTATTTGTTCTCTAATCGGTTATTTTACGCGTACACTATCCGTTCGTTTAGGTTGCAATGAATATGTAGGTATTGCCTTAGGTGGATTTGCCGCTATGGTTTCTGCCTATGGTTTCTATTCACATATTGAGCAAGATTCACTAGTTTATGTTCTCGTATGCTGTACCTTATTTATGATACCTGGTGTACCTCTTATAAACTCCGTTATCGATACCATCAACAACCATATTTTATCGGGAATTACAAGAGCCATTAGAACGATCCTTATCGTTGGTAGCATGACCTTAGGCATGGCCATGGCATTATACTTTAGCCCTATACCGACCTTTAGCTTTGTAGATATTAAGCCTCATGTATTATCCATTGAGCAAATTATAGGGGCTTTTACAGCAGCCGCATCCTTTGCAGTACTATTTAACGCTCCTGTACGGTTACTAGTATCCATTGGTATTGGTGGTGTATTATGTGTATTTATCCGCAATTTATTAGCTGTTGAATTTGGCTTCTCCATTCCAGGTGCTACCTTTGTAGGTGCTGCTGTAATGAGCGTGATCTATGTAAAAGTTTCTACTTGGCTGAGAACATCTAGCACAATTATCATCGTCCCATCTGCTATAGCTTTAATGCCTGGTATTTTATATTACAGATTCCTCTTTGATATGCTTCATATCAACGCACTATCAGAATCTGGCTTACTTCATATGGTCCAAAACGGTGTAACAGGCGTCCTTACTATTGTAGGTATTGCGGTTGGTGTAGCGATTCCAAATGTACTAGCTCAAAAATATTTGAAAGCATTAAAAGAACGTAGAATTCAACAGCACTTGGCAACACGTCATATTAACGATGGCCAATAGATATGCCTCACCAACTACATAACTAGCTTCACAACTTAAATAAAATACTAAGTAATTATAGATAGTAATAAGTAATTATAATTAAAAGAACATATATAAAAAAGAGCTGGCCCTCAACGAGGCCAGCTCTTTTATTTAGATATCTCATTATTTGATTTCATTAGAAGGTGTTTCACTAGAATCATCCACTGTAGCAGTGTTCTCTTTAGCTTCAACCACCTCTGGTACTACAATACCTGCCGCTTCTAACGTAGCTTTAGGTTCCTCTATTTCAGGAGCTTTTGTTGTACCATATTTGTAAAGATTATCTACCGCTTTTGCATCGATGGTTTCTTCCTCTAATAGAGCATTTGCCATATCATGTAAGAATTTCTCGTTATCGCTAAGAAGTTTTGTTACATCTTTATAAGCTTCTTCAACAATACGATGAATTTCAGTATCGATTTTTGCAGCAATTTCTTCACTGTAATTGCGTTCATGTCCAAGGTTTTTACCCAAGAATACTTGTTCTTGTTGTTCACCGAACACGATAGGACCAAGCTCATCGCTCATGCCCCAACGCGTTACCATAGCACGTGCCGTATTCGTTACACTTTGAAGGTCACCAGAAGCACCTGTACTGATTTCATCTAAAATCAAGGCCTCTGCAATTCGACCACCAAGGGCTACGCGAATATCTGCCAATAATTGAGATTTTGTTTTGTAGTTTTGTTCCTCTGTAGGAAGCATCATAGTGTAACCACCTGCTGCACCACGAGGAATGATTGTTACCTTATGAACAGGATCTGCATGAGGCAACAAATGTGCCACGATAGCATGACCAGATTCATGGTACGCTGTTAACTTACGGTCTTTTTCGCTCACAATGTGACTGCGGCGTTCAGGACCCATGCTAACCTTTTCACTAGCTTCTTCAACTTCAGCCATGGTAATAACTTTTTTGTTAAAACGAGCAGCTAAGAGAGCCGCTTCGTTTAATAAGTTATTCAAGTCAGCACCAGTAAAACCTGGAGTCTTCTTCGCAATTGTTTTTAAGTCTACATCGTCAGCTAACGGCTTATTACGAGCATGAACTTTAAGAATTGCTTCACGACCACGTAAATCTGGACGCCCTACAATAACTTGACGGTCAAAACGACCTGGGCGCAAAAGCGCTGGATCAAGAATATCTGGGCGGTTTGTAGCAGCGATGGTAATAATACCTTCGTTAGCACCGAAACCATCCATTTCAACGAGTAATTGGTTCAATGTTTGTTCACGTTCATCGTGACCACCACCAAGACCTGCTCCACGTTGGCGACCTACTGCATCAATTTCATCGATAAAAATAATGCATGGCGCATTCTTTTTTGCTTGCGTGAAAAGATCTCGTACACGAGATGCACCAACACCTACGAACATTTCTACGAAGTCAGAACCAGAAATCGTAAAGAATGGTACCCCTGCTTCACCAGCAACGGCTTTTGCAAGTAATGTTTTACCTGTACCTGGAGGTCCCGCTAACAATACACCTTTCGGAATTTTAGCCCCAATAGCTGTAAATTTACCTGGATCCTTCAAGAATTCTACTACTTCTTCTAATTCTTGTTTGGCTTCTTCAGCACCAGCTACATCTTTAAAGCTAACCTTTACGTTACCTTCTCCCATCAATTTAGCTCGGCTTTTACCAAAGTTCATTACTCGGCCACCGCCACCTTGTGTTTGTTGCATGATGAAGAAGAATAACACAACCAAGATAATAATAGGAATAGCAGAACCTAAAAGGCTCATCCACCAAGCAGGTTGCTCAGGTGGAGCTGCTGTAATTTCTACGCCATTATCTTGTAATGTTTTAATTAATGTTTCATCACTTGGCGCATAAGAATTGAACTCTGTTCCATTTTTTAGTTTACCTTTAATACCATGATCATTGGTAATCGTTACGGACTCAACCTTTTTCTGTTGTACTTGTTGAATAAATCCTGTGTAACTAAGCTCAGATTTATTCGCACTTTGACCAGAGAAAGCGTCAATGGCGATAACGAAAGCGGCAATGATAAGTAAATAAAGGACGATATTTTTTGTAAATCGACCCAAAAGATTACCCCTTTCAATAGTAATTTAGTTGTATAAACGAATTGAGTACATCTCATTGAGAGATGTACCCATATATTATATCATATTTTTAATTTTGATACATTTCTTCCTTTAAAATACCGATATATGGTAAATGGCGATATTTTTCTGCAAAGTCTAACCCATAACCGATAACGAAGTAATCAGGGATAACAAAACCCACATAATCTACCTCTACATCCATCTTACGGCGTTCAGGCTTATTTAATAATGCTGCAAGGCGTACGCTTTTGGCGCCACGAGCATGTAAATTTTCTAATAAGTAATGCAATGTTGTACCCGTATCTACGATATCTTCCACAACAAGTACATGCTTACCCTCTACAGATCGATCCAAATCTTTCAAAATTCGTACTACCCCTGTACTAGTTGTGCCACTACCATAGCTAGAGCAAGAAATGAAATCAAAGCTTACATCTACGCTATCATCAATAGAGCGAGCCAAGTCTGTAAAGAAAACAACAGCTCCCTTTAACACCCCTACGAGTACTACAGATTCATTTTTGTAGTCTTCGCTAATTGCTTTACCTAACTCGGCTACACGAGCCTGTAATTGTTCCGATGTATATAAAATCTCTTTTGCATCTTGATGCATCTATATGACCTCCACGATTCATATTAATGTTTGCAATATACCTTTATTGTATCACATTGAGCAATTACTTTTATACTTTTTATAGTGAAAGTTTTCTTTTCCCCTGTGTTAACAATGTCCAGTAATTGCTCTTGATGAGCTGATGTAAGCGTTAGATCAGAGTCAATAGTACTTACTAAACGCTGCCATAATCTCCGTTGTATTGCCAGTGGCTCCTGTCTCAAGGCACGGCGAGAGATGCTCACCTCATCCTTACCAATCGACACTAATTTATCAAAGGTTCTGGATGTTAAATCAGAGATAACCATTACATCTTCATTTACAGAACTTCCTAGTCGAACTATGGCATCTACCACAGCAGGGTTAACAGCTTCCAATTCAGGTATAATACAATGACGAATTCTATTTCGTTGGTATCGTACATCCTCATTTGTAGAATCTACACAATACGAAATATGTTTTGTCCCTATATAGGCTAGTAAGTTTTCTTTTGTTACGTCTAACAGCGGTCTAACTACAGGAATAGCATATTCAGATTGTACTACAGACATGCCAGTTAAACCATTTAGACCAGAACCCCTAATGATATGTGCCAAAATCGATTCTGCTTGATCGTCTTTGTGGTGAGCTACTGAAATATAATCATACCCCTCAGACTGAGCAATTTCATTTAACCATTGATAACGTACTTGGCGGCCTATAGTTTCTTCAGACTTCTTATATTCCTTACTTAGGCGCGGTACATCAAAGGTAGCGGAATAAAATGGCAGACCTAACTCTTCCACTTGATGTTGGAGCCACAAGACCTCATCCTTACTTTCAGGGCGAATACAGTGATCTACAATGGCTACACCTATTTTGTACGTTGTATGACGATGCGTAGCAATATCTTGCAACAAATACAATAGAGCCATTGAATCGGGTCCACCAGAGCAAGCTACTAGAATTCGACTATTTTCAGGAAATAGATTATGTGATTTTAAGGTGTGATTAATGGTTCGAATAAGTTCTTTCACATTCACGAGCCATCGCCTCCATACCATCTTGGTCGCTCACAAATACATGAGGAACCTCATAAGCATCCATAAAGGACGTTAAAATTTCTGCACCAGCTACGATGATATCAGCACGTCCTGCAGGTAAACCTTTTACTTGTAATCGCTCATCGCGACTCATGTAACGTAAGTTTAGAATGATGCCCTCTACTGTTTCACGACTTAATTTATGACCTTGTACCTTCGTACCATCATAGTTTTCAAGGCCTAAATCAATGGCCGCTAGCGTCGTTAGCGTACCACCGATACCAATGAATTCACCAAATTCACCTTGAATCATCATGGGATCCCAAAGGAATCGAGTTTCTTCCCATACTCGTTGAGGACCTTCATCAGACATAGATTGAAGGCGTACAGCCCCTACAGGATAAGATCGACTCCAGTAAACGCCGTCCTTATTGCCTAATGCTAGCTCTGTACTACCGCCACCGATATCGATAGTTGTATAGTGACGACCATCATTCAACTGAGCTCCTAAGGCACCATTAAAGCCATAAATAGCCTCTTCATCGCCCGTGAGAATACGCCATTCCATCGGACAATATTCGCTAATGCGGTCCATAAATTCAAGGCCATTAGATGCTTCACGAACAGCGCTCGTTGCAAAACCAAAACAGTATTCCACCCCATATTGGTCTGCTAGTTTTTTTATTTCTGTAAAAGCTTGATAGGACGCTTCCATCGATTCAGTGCGCAATGTACCATCTGAATTACGTTGGCCTAAACGAGTAGTCCACAACTGTTTCGGCTCATAGTGCCATATATTATTTTCATAAGTAGCCAATAATAAGCGTACTGAATTTGATCCAATATCAATAATAGCTAACTTCATAATTGCTCCTTACATAATTAGTATGCCTCTAACACTATTATACTGTTAAGGCCTATACATAAGTAAAGAGATGGCTCAATGCCATCTCTCACTATTAATCTCGACGACCGCCTCGGCCTCCGCGTTTACCTTCTGTATTGCGTTTTAAATCGTGTAAGCGTTCATTGCTATCGCGCAAGAATGATTTCATCTTTGCTTCAAAAGCCTCTGTGCTTTGTTTAGATTGAACACGACGAGAACGTCGCTCTTCACTTGCTGTCTCTTTAGGTTGTGTTTGACGAATAGAAAGGCCTATTTTATTGCCTTCAACAGATAAAACCTTAACCTTTACTGGATCTTCAACCTTTAATACGGTATTAATATCTTCGACATACCCATGAGCTACTTCAGAAATATGAACTAGGCCTGTTTGCTTCTCTCCTAAATCAACAAATACACCGAATTTTGTAATACCTGATACGGTACCATCAATAATGTTACCAACTTCGATTGCCATGCAACCTCCTAATTAATGCGGAAACCTCAAACTACAAACTAATGCGAATCTAAATTACTACAGTCAAACCTATTTTACATAAGGTACTTCACCAGGTTTTACAAGGCCGAGCTCCTCACGAGCCACCCCCTCAATGGTCTTTGGATCTTGCAACTTAGCCTTTTCCTGTTCTAATTCTTCATTTCGCTGTTTTAATTCTTGCAATTGTTGCTCAATATGTTGTTTTTCTTGATATACAGCCACCAAGCGATAGGCTTGCCCTAATAATAGCAGCACCATAATCCCTATACCAATTCGCTTGATCCACATGAGGATAATACGTTGATCCTGCGCTTTGCGATTAGGTCTAACCCGTTTGCGCGGCTTTTTTGGACGTTGTACTTCCATAGTGTCTTGAGTCATAATATCCCCCAAAAATATTCATCATCTGTATACTGTCATTTTTTAATTATATCACAGAACCTCGTTAGGGACTAAATAAAATTATCTATAGTTTACCTTATATCTATCATATAGTTAAAGAGGTCTTATCAAAGATAGACTTATTAGCAACAGCTACTATGGCCTTATAAAGTCTCTGCTTTATGAGCATATTCACGAATTACTGCACAAGACTTTTTAAATAAAGCTAATTCATCTTCAGCAAGCTTCAATTCAAATACATCTTCGATACCATCTTTGCCAATAACTGCTGGAGTCGATGCAAAGATTCCTTCTTCACCATATTGGCCATCTAGATAACAAGAACATGGCAACACTTTCTTTTCGTCATGGAATACAGCACGAATTAATTCTGTTGTTGCACTAGCAATACCAAACTCTGTAGAGCCTTTACCAGCCAATACATGGTAACCACCAATTTTTACATCATCTAGCACTTGAGTATAATCAAGTGTAGGGAATCTATGAGGCAATTCTTGTTGTAATTGTACCAACGGTTTTCCTTGTACATAAACATGAGACCATGGCACCATAGCACTACCGCCATGTTCACCTAAACAATACGCTGTAATTGTACGGTTACTAATATTAAAAATGCGCGCCAATTCTTTTTGTAATCGAGCTGAATCTAAAGCTGTACCACTGGAAATAATACGTTTTGGGTCCCAATTTAAATGTTTACATAAATAAGTAGCAACAACATCAGCAGGATTAGAAATAGAGATAATAAAACCATCAAAGCCGGACTTTTTAATTCGAGGAATAACATCCTTTAAAACCTCTACTGTATCACCAAGACTTTCTAAACGATCTTGATATAAATTTGGTAAAGGACCAGCGCTAAATACGAGAATATCACAATCCCCACAATCTTCAATAGGACCTGCAGTAGCTGTTACTTTATGAGGAATATAGCTAACAGCATCATTTATGTCCATTGCTTGTGCTTTAGCTTTTTTCTCGTCAATATCCATCATATATAGTTCATTTACTTCACCTTGTAGAGCAAGAGAAAATGCTACATGAGAACCTACATGTCCAGTGCCAATAATACCTACTTTACGTAATTTCATAAGGGCCTCCTACGATTCGCACTAAAAGATATACATCTTCTAATACAATTCCACTTAAACCAGCGATTGCCATTATATGAATCGACAATGTTAAGTTATATTAAAACATATTGCTTGTAAAATACATAAACTATTATATACCTATTTTCTCATAGGTATATAAGAAAATAGATTTATAGCGATAAAAAAAGACTATTATAGGAAATCCTATAATAGTCCTTCTATCATATAGTTAGTCTCGTCCAGTAAAGAAGCTTACTACAGCAATAACTATAACTGCACCAACGATGGACGGAATTAATGCCATGCCTGCAAGACTTGGTCCCCAAGTACCAAGCAAAGCTTGACCTACAGAAGCCCCTACTAAACCAGCAATAACACGAAGAATAATCCCCATGCTTTGCGCCTTTTTAGTAATACGACCAGCTACAAAACCAATGAAACCGCCTACAATAATTGACCAAAGCATAATATACCTCCTATAAAGTCATCTCATCAAGATTAAGCGGGAATAAATCCTTATTCTCCATCACTTGTGGTGACTTTTCTAAATATTGTTTTCGCATTGACCATAAAATCTCTAAATCCTTTGGATCTAACTTGGACAATGCATAGATCATCGTGAAATCTGAACCATAATGGCCACGCAAGCTATCGGGTACTCCTTTGGGGCCTTCTCCACCTAGACGATTATTAAAGAACCCTTGAATACGGCGACTATCTAAATCAATGATAATAAACCCTGACGCATCATATACATACAATGTATGATTTATACGCTTTAAAGCTCGTACCGTATTCGTTATAAAATACTGGTCCTTCATGTCAATGAGGGATGACTCATAACCGGAATGGTAAAAGTCTCCATAATAATGAGCTCCTCTATCTGTAGATTCCAACAAATCCTTGAGTACGGATTGTTCTGGACCACTAAAATCAGAGAAAGTTTTTACCATAGTAATCTCTCGTAAACCACGTTGGTAATTCTCGGTCTTCGGTGGCTCTATATGTTGACCGCGAAAGGTAATAGGCATCAACCGAAGTGTATTATCAGCTAAATTATAAATACCATACCCTTCATAACCTAGAAAGTACACTTGTGAGTCGATGGACTTCATCGCTAATATTCGTTTTGAAATGATGGCATCACTAGAATTTACTAATGTATGCTCTTCTGGGTCTATGCGTACTGTTTTACTGTCGTAATTCCCACCTACTGCAAGCCAATAGGACAGCCCCACTACAATTAATGCTAGTATGCACAAACCGATACGTTTTATATTCATTTATACTCCCTATGAATCCCCAAGCATAAAACGTAATAATATATTGCCATTACAGTAAGTCCTTATTAATATAATCCCAATTCTAGGTATAACTGTAAATTTTATTTTTAATATTTTTGTGGATTTCTATGCCAAACTTAATGTAGCTAATCGCTCACTAATTGACATACCCTTAAAGGTAAAAGTTGGTAACAACTCATGTAAAGGTTCTAAGACAAAGGTTCTATCCCAAAAATAAGGATGCGGTATAGTTAGAGTTTCATCACAAATGGAAATCATAGAACCGGCCTCATCAAAAGCCAAAATAATATCTAAATCTAATGTACGTGGTCCCCAGTGAATGAGTCGTTCACGACCAGCCTCTTGTTCTAAGGACTGAAGGACACTTAACATTTCATGAGGATTCAAAGTACTTTTACAAGACCACATGCCATTAATAAATGACGCCTGATCTGTATATCCCCAAGGTTCCGTTTCTATCAAAGAAGAACTAATAACCTCTGAAACGGCCTCATGCCCTTGTAATAGCTGAAAAGAGGAATTAATATAGCCTCTTTTATCACCTATATTTGAACCTACACTGATGTAATAGGTATACATCAAATTTGACCTCTTGTAGTGACAACCTCAACATAATCTAGGATACCAGCAATAGGTACAGATGGTTTGCGCACCGTTACAGATAAGCCAACGATACCTTGATAATGTTGGTATAAAGAGTCGGCAATAAGTGCACCTAAACGCTCTAATAAATTATGTTTTTCGCCAGTCATAACAGATTCCACAAGCTCATATACTTCTACATAATTGATAGAATCCTCTAACTGGTCACTTTGACCGGCCTTTGTAAGATCCGTAGTAATTTCAACATCTACAAAAAAGCGCTGTCCTTGCTCTTGTTCCGATGTCAAATTACCATGATATCCATAGAATGCCATGTTTTTTAAAACGATTTTATCCATTATTCACCTCGTAATAGGCCATCTGCTACGGCCAAGGCGCGTTTGTGCATTTTCACATTATGAACACGCACCATATCAACACCTTGGAATACACCTGTAATACAAGCGGCTACAGTGCCTTCATCGCGTTCTTCTGATGGCAAACCGCCCAACATAGACCCGATAAAACCCTTACGGCTAGGTGCCAACAAAATTGGATACTCATAAGCCGTTAACTCACCTAAACGTTGCATAACTTCAATATTTTGTTCTTCGGTTTTACCGAAGAAGCCAATACCTGGGTCGAGCCAGATTTGTTGAGGTGTAACACCCTCTTTTAAGGCTTTATCGATAGCAGAGAAGAAAAATGCTTTCATATCTTCAATGATATCACCGTAGTTTGTATCATTGCTATTATGCATAATGATTACAGGCACCTTGTATTTTGCAGCTATTGCTGCCATATCAGGATCATAATGTAAGCCCCAAATATCATTTAAAATATGAGCGCCCTTTGAAAGTGCATAATCAGCAGTTTTAGCATGATAAGTATCGATAGATACAGGCACTGTAGATGCATTTAATACAGGTTCTATCAATAGAGATAAACGTTCAATTTCTTCATCTGCTGTTAATGGTGTACAGCCTGGACGCGTAGATTCTACGCCTAAATCGATAATATCAGCACCATCATTAATCATTTGCGTTACATGGGCTGCTGCTGCTTCTGGAGTATTGAATTTACCACCATCAGAGAAAGAGTCAGGCGTACCATTTAGTATCCCCATAATAAGGGTACGATCGCACAAAGATAAACTTTTGCCATCATTCCATGTATAATTTCTACGTTTAAACATTTACCTGTCCTCCACCTAACATTGCTAACGCTTCGTCTCTTAATGTGCCTTTTTCGGCTAACACGCCTCGGCTTTCTAATGTAATAACCTTTGAATCTTGCTGCATGGTACCTTTGATGAGCATACACAACTGTGTTGCTGTAATGCGTACAAATACGCCATGAGCGGATAAATCATTCATAATAGCATCTGCTAATTCAGATGCCAACCGCTCTTGTAATTGCGGTCTACGGCTAAGAATATTAACGATATCTTGGAACTTGCTAAGCCCTGCAACACACCCATCCTTAGGTTGGTACACAATATCTACAGTACCAAAGAAAGGTAATAAATGGTGCTCGCACATGGAATAAAATGGAATTCCTGTAACTGCCACAAGGCCTTTATAGTCTGTGCTAAAGGTTTCTCCCCATGCAGATTTTGTATCTAATCCTACGCCACTGAATAATTCACTATATAATTCTGTTACACGACTTGGTGTCTTCTCTAACTCTGGTGCCTCTGTATCAACAGATAAAGCCTCTAAGAATTGCTTTATCCCGTCCTTTGCACGTTGATTCATCGGTCCTCCTAAACGATTTTTGTCGTCCAATCCTCAATATTCCAAATATCCGTAACCCACCCTTGATAGAATTCAGGTTCGTGACTTACTAGTACAATAGTACCTTTGAAATCACGTAATGCACGGCTCAATTCTTCCTTCGCATATACGTCTAAATGGTTAGTCGGTTCGTCTAAAACCAACACATTGTACTTATTCTGCATGAGTTTGCATAGGCGAACCTTAGCATTCTCACCACCAGATAATACACGCATTTGAGATGTAATATGTTCATTCGTAAGGCCACAACGAGCAAGGGCTGCACGTACTTCTGCATTTGTCATTGCTGGATATTCATTCCAAATATAATCTAAGGCAGTTTCAGAATTGGATGGTGTATCTTCTTGAGCAAAATACCCAATTTGTAAGAAATCACCTTTTACCAACTCACCACTTACAGGCTTTAATAACCCTAAAATTGTTTTCAATAATGTTGTTTTACCTAGACCGTTAACACCACGAATGGCAATTTTTTTATTTCTTTCAATTTGAAAGTCTACTGGTCTAGTCAATGGTTCATCATAACCTAATTCCAAACCAAAGGCTTCTACAATAAAACGACTTGGCGTACGACCTTCTTTAAAACCAAAACTTGGTTTAATGTACTCTTTTGGCTTTTCCAAAATTTCCATTTTCTCTAACCGTTTAGCTCGAGAATTTGCCATACCACGCGTTGCGACGCGAGCTTTATTGCGCTGGATAAAGTCTTCCATGCGCTCAATTTCTTGTTGTTGTCGCTCATAAGCCTTAGCCGCTTGCGCTTTTTTTACTTCATAAGCCGCTTGGAACTGATGATAGTCGCCAGTATAACGCGTTAAAACTGCTTGCTCGATATGATAAATCACGTTGACTACAGAATTTAAAAACTCCATATCATGAGAAATCAAGATGAACGCATTTTCATAATTTTGTAAATAGTTTTGCAACCATTGGATATGCTCTACATCAAGATAATTTGTCGGTTCGTCCAAGAGCAAAATCGTTGGTTTTTCTAGTAAAAGTTTTGTAAGTAAAACCTTTGTACGCTGGCCACCGCTAAGCTCCGTAACATCTCGGTCAAGCCCAATATCCATAAGGCCCAAACCTGCAGCTGTACGCTCAATAACCGCATCAATTTCATAGAAGCCACGCTGCTCTAGAATTTCTTGCCACTCCCCTACTTGCTCGAGAAGCTTATTCATTTCATCTTCAGACACATCACCCATGCGATTGTACGCATCGTTAATGTTTTGCTCCATTACAAACAAATCATCAAAAGCTCGTTGCAATACATCGCGAATGGTCATGCCCTTTTCGAGAACCGCATGTTGATCCAAATAACCTACAGTTACTTGGTTGGACCATTCAATTTTACCTTCATCAGGAGGTATTTTACCTGTAATGATATTTAGGAATGTAGACTTGCCTTCACCATTAGCACCAATTAACCCTACATGTTCACCTTTCAACAAGCGGAATGATGCATCATCTAAAATTTGTCGCGCTCCAAAACCATGGGTTACATTTGAAACGGTTAAAACACTCATATCTATCTCCACCGGAATAAAAGCCGTCTTGTTGAAGACGGCTTGTTTCATACTTACTTAAATATTATATCTATTGTACCTTTTTGACCTCTATATGTCAAAAATTGAACATCACTTACCCACTGCATAACGCAATGCTACCACAGCCATAATCTTAGCGCCCTTAATCGCTTGCTCCAATCCATAGTCGGAACCTGCTGCACAAGTGAACTCTGGTGTATGAGCCTCTAAACCTAACCCAATCTGCAAAGTAGGCTGTGCTGTTGGTATTTCGTAAGATACATTTCCTACATCTGTACTACCATCAGCCTCATCATCAGGCAATATACGAGGCTTTTCACCAAATTCAGTCATCACAGTTTTAAAGAGATCTAATAGTTGTTTATCTTGACGCATATCCTTAAAGAGAGGCTCATAATGATGCATCTCAACACGAGCGTCATAAGATGCTGCAATCTCTTGAGCAGACTCTTTGATAGCAGGCAAAATAATACCTTCTAAATCGTCCACCGTACTACCGCGAACAGTCATGCGAATCGTAGCCTTAGGAGTTACTACGTTTGGCGCTGTACCAGCTTCGGTGAAGATGGCCCCTACAATAGCTCCTTTAGGGAATGTTTTCTTTAACTCTTTTATTTTTTGATATAAATCCACAGCACAGTCTAAAGCATTAATACCAGAGTCAGTTAATGATGCTATATGACAAGACCGTCCATGATAAGTCACCTCTAGTGGATGTGTGGCTAAGGATGTGCCACCTACCTCATTTTCACCGCCCGGGTGAATGATGAGCGCCGCCTCATAGCCCTTAAATAAACCGGCCTCAGCCATATATACCTTACCGCCAATAGTTTCCTCTGCCGGACAGCCAAAGAAGGTCGTGCCCCAATCCTGTGGTGCACTTTGACTGAAAGCAACAGCAGCGCCTAAACTCATCATGGCGATAAGATTATGGCCGCAACCATGACCGAGTTCAGGTAACGCATCATACTCTCCTAAGAATGCTATTTTATGTTTTGCCTCACGGTTATAATCACCACGTAATGCCGTTTGTAATTCAGGATAATCTGTTAATCCTACTTGAGATATAAAATTCTGATTTTCTAAGAATTGGTGAATCACCTTAACTGCTTTATGCTCGTCTAAGCCCAATTCTGGATTATCGTGTAAATATAAGGAGATATCGCGCAATTCCTCTGCCATACTATCTATGATGGCACAGGCACGATTCTCTCGTTCTTGTAATGTCATAACTTCCCTTTTTAACTTCTAATTTATACTGTTTATTATTTATTCTATCCAAGAAGAATATATCTATTTCGTATAAGGCTGAACAATTATGGTATTTGAAATATACCTAAAGTTAATCATCGCTCCTAATGGTAATGTTTGATGCGGCGTTCCATGACCTGTTGGGACATAACATACAAAAGGCTCCAATAATTCAGGGTCTCTATTTTCCTCCATGTAGCGTAACGCTTCATAGCCTAAATCATAATCACACTCATCATCGTCGCCTTCACAATCTGTAAAAGTACCAATCACTAAACCTTTAATACGACTCAATAAACCACTAAGACGAAATTGTTGCAGCATACGATCTAGCTTATAAGGGGCCTCTCCTACATCTTCAATGAATAGTAATGTATCCTCCCAAGATGTATCCTCTAAAAAATACGGTGTTCCTGACAACATAGATAACATCGTCATATTGCCGCCCCGTAAAATACCTTCTCCTAGCTCAGTACCAATAGCACCACGAGACGGTTCAGGTAAAGGTTCTATGACTTGTAATTTACCTTCTAAGGTATTAAATAAAGCATCAATATCAGCTTTGCGTTCAGGCTTAAAATCTACGCCCATCGGCCCGTGATAGGTAATGAGCCGGCTATATCGATTGATAGCCATGTGAAGTGCTGTACAATCACTATATCCAATAAAAGCCTTTCGATGCTTACGGATTTCTGTATAATCTAATAAATCTAGATAACGCATTGTTCCATAACCACCGCGCAAAGCAAGTACCGCATCACAAGGTGCGGTGGTCATCATATATTGAAATTCTCGGGCTTGCTCCTCTGGTGTACCACCATACAAGCCTTTGCGATGTGCACTTTCACCAAAGAATACTTTATAGCCCCTTAGGTTAGAAATTTCTTCTATTCTATGTAAATCTTCATCGCTCGCACTGGCAGGTGCCATAATACCTATAATCATGCCCGGTGCTAAGCGCTTTGGTTCAATCCAGTTCATATGTCCTCATAAAATACAACAAAAGACGTACACAATGTGTACGTCTTAAGTGTATCTTATTTGTATGCTTTTTTAAAGTCAACAAGGCCCAATGTAGTCCAGAAATAATTTTGAATGCTTCCATTTGTTACATATGGTTGTGTTGTGAAATACAATGGCATTACTAGAGATTCATCAAAAATCATCTGTTCTGCTTTATGCATCAACGCATCCCGTTCAGCCCCATTTGGTATCGTACGAATACGAGCGATTAACTCGTTATAATCATCACTATGGTACTGACTATCATTGTCTTCAGCAGAGAATACTTCTAAGAAGTTTTGTGGATCGCCGTAATCCGCAACCCAAGAAGCACGAGCAACTTGATATTTCCCAGCTTCTCGGTCGGCTAAAAATACCTTTGTCTCTTGATTTTGTAAGCGTACATCTGCACCAAATGCATTGACCCAAGCATCTTGTACAGCTTCGGCAATCGCTTTATGTAATTCACTTGTATTATACAAAATCGTAATTGGAGGCAATGGATGGTTCTTATCATAGCCAGCTTTCTTCAAGATTTCTTTAGCTTGTTCCACATCTTCATAAACAAGATAACTACCAGCTTCACGGAAATCTTCACGTCCATTACTTTCAAGCATGCCGTAAGGAACAAAAGCATAGGCTGCCTCTTTACCACCGCGAACAATATTGTCAACGATGTTAGCACGATTAATAACCATGGAGAAAGCTTTACGCACCTCAGGGTCTGTGAAAGGTTCTGCTTTCACATTGAATACGTAATAATAGTTACCAAGCATAGGTCCAATATGTAATAGCCCTGCCTCTTCTAAGCGTTTTTGATCTGCTACAGGAGGCTCAACCGTCATATCTGCTTCGCCACCTTCAACCAATGTAAGGCGTGTGCTTTGGGATTCACTAATAGGCCAATTCATTTTCTCTGTTTTCACAGAATCTGCATCCCAATAGTTAGGATTCTTGATGAAATCCATTTCTCCATTATGCTTCCAGGATAGTAAGCGGTATGGACCATTAGATACAAATGTATCTGCATTAGCAGCCCAGTTTTCTTGAGCCTCTACAGCTTTTTGGCTCACTGGATAATAGCTATGAGAAGCTAGTAATTTTAAGAAATACGCTGTCGGATTCTCTAAGGTAACTACTAAAGTATCATCATCAATAGCCTTAACACCAACATCTTCAGCTGCAGCGTCACCATTATTAAAGGCTTCGCCATTTTTTAATACATATAACATATATGCATTGTCCGCATGGACTTCAGGGTCTAATACGCGTTTCCACGCGTATTCAAAGTCATGAGCTGTCAAAGGCTCTCCATTAGACCATTTCAAATCAGGTCGTAAATGGAAGGTATACTCACGACCATCATTGGAAATATCCCAGCTTTTAGCAAGTGCTGCCTCTGGTTCACTTTCATCATTTAAACGAACTAAACCATCAAACAATTGAAGTTGAACCGTAGCCTCCGGTGAGGTAGTAGACTTTGCTGGATCCAATGTGGATGGTTCCTGCTCAATAACATATCGAATGGTATGCTCATCAATCGGTTGCTCCCCACGAGGATAACCAAATACAAACAAGAGCACACTCACCCCAAGAGCAAGGACCATGAGTTTTAACAAATTTCGTTTATCCATCATGGCAATGCTTCCTCTACAAATTCTTTCATGATACGCCCTACTCGAGCGCCTAACTCTTTACCGCGGTCATTATCAGTATCGCTCATCAAAAGGATAAAGCAAAAATGACCTCTAAATGTTTCTAATATTCCCCCATCGTGCTCTACACGATCAAGGGATCCTGTTTTATGGTGAAAGCGTACATCTTCCCCCCAATAAAATGGCAAAATATCACGGAATTGTTGGCGACCTAAAATATTCCACATCTCCCGACCAAAAGCATCTCTATCTCGACATTCAAAAATATGTTTATAAAGACGAGCTAGAGCCATAGCCGTCATACGATTATCACGGCCTTCGGCAAGAGCTTCAAAATCCATCATCATACGATTCAACTCAATTTCCTCTACACCAAGCTGTTCTGCACGAGCATTTATATTCTCCATTCCTAGAACTGTAATGAGCAAATTTGTCGCAATATTATCACTAAGAACCATCATAAGCCGACATAACTCAAGATATGAAAAGCTATGCTTTGCTACTAGCTCTTGTAAAGCACCACCGCCTTCAACACGAGGTGTTCTAGATAGGGGAACTGTATCGTTAAGGTCTAAATGATTAGTACGAGCTAAATGGAACACATATTCCATAATGAGTACCTTAATCAAACTTGCACTAGAGTGTATCGTATTTTCCCCTTTAGAAGCAATGATAGTCGATTCCTCTTCATCGTCAAATTGAAGTACTATATAAGATATATTTCCTTTAGGTGCTAATTCTTTGATAACTGTATCGAGTTGATCTTCCAAGGACTTACCAACAAGCAACTTTTCCATACTATTCTCCCATTATATGTGCCAGCATGCGATGCGGCGATCTGCCCAATCGCGAAGAGGCGGTCGTTCTGCAAAACAGCGCCCCTCAGCTTCTGGACATCGACCACTAAACAAACAACCTTTAGGTGGATCTAGTGGATTTGGTGGGTCCCCTTTAAGTGGTGCTCCAATTGGAGCATGTGGTATAACAGGGCCATTCAAGGCAGTCAAAGCACGGGTGTAAGGATGTTGTGGGAATTCGTATAAATCCAATGCAGGACCTTCTTCCATAACAGCTCCTAAGTACATAACTACCATTCGATGACTAATATAGCGCACCATATTTAAATCATGAGAAATAAAGAGGTACGAAATACCATGTTGTTCTTGTAATCGTTCAAGCAATGTCATAATTTGTACTTGAATTGATACATCTAGTGCTGAAATCGGTTCATCACAAATAATACACTGTGGCTGCATGATCAGAGCCCGTGCAATACCAATACGTTGACGTTGACCACCAGATAATTCATGAGCATAGCGCTCACCAAAGGACATGTTTAAGCCTACTTGATCAAGCACTTCTTTTACTCGAATAACACGATCACGAGGTGTATATTTTGGATCCAGCTCCAATGGTTCCTCTAAAATCGCATTAACTGTAAGACGTGGATTAAGAGATGCATAAGGGTTTTGAAATACCATTTGCATCACTGGATGAACGGCTTTGCGCTCCACATACGGATCAATCTGCCGACCATTCATATAAATAGAACCTGATGTAGCTTGATGTAAGCCCATCAAAGTATAGCCAAATGTGGATTTACCACATCCAGACTCACCTACGATACCAAGAGTTTCTCCTGGCGATTGATATAGGCTCACGCCTTGTACAGCGTGTACCGTGTGTTTTGGCTTAAATAAGCCTCCTGACAGAGTGAACTCTTTAACGAGATTGTCAGTTTCCCATACGTAACTCATTAAAGTCCCTCCAACTTAGCTAACCAACATGTAAATTGATGATTTTCACCAACATTTGTAACCATAGGAATCCGATTACCACAAATGCGCATAGCCCACTTGCACCGCGGATTAAATGCACATCCTCGCGGTAAATCAAATAGATCTGGCGGTTGCCCCTCTACGGCTTTTAACTCACCATGCCATTTACCTTGTGGCAAAGCAAGCAATAACCCTAATGTGTACGGATGGCGAGGTTCATTAAAGATGCCCTCTACCGTAGCAGATTCAACACATTTACCAGCATACATAACCATAACGCGATCGCAAATTTGAGCGATAACACGTAAGTTATGAGAAATAAAGATAATCCCAATACCAGCCTCTACAGCTAATGTTTGCATAAGGCGCAAAATTTGAGCCTCTGTTGTAATATCTAGAGCTGTTGTCGGTTCATCGCAAATCAAAATCTTTGGACGACCTGCTACAGCCATGGCGATACAAACACGTTGGCGCATACCACCGCTCAATTCATGAGGATATTGAGATAATCGTCTTTCCGGCGTAGAAAGACCCATCTTCTTTAATAAGTCGATAGCGATTGCTCGTTCGTCATAATCCTCACCATATGCATTGGTGCGATGGATAACCTCATACATTTGCTCACCAATCGTCATGATTGGATTCAAAGAGGTCATCGGATCTTGGAATACCATGGCAACAGTAGTACCGCGTAATTCATTCCAATCATCTTCAGTGAATTCAAGGCAATCATTGCCATCAATCATGAATGTATCGGCTTTAATTTTTGTTTTACCATATGGTAGTAATCCCATTAAGGAATTAACTAGCACAGATTTACCACAGCCAGATTCACCAACAATACCTAAAATCTCACCTGGTTGTAAAGAGATATCTTGATTACGAATAACTCGTAAAGGGCCTTGGAAGGTATCGAGGGTAATAGACACATTGCGCACATCAACAATTGCGTTATTCATTATCTATCTCCTTCCTTAGGGTCTAACACATTACGTAAGCCATCGCCAAGGAATGCAAAACCAAGCATGGTAACGCTAATGGCAACAGCAGGGAAAATCAGTTGGAATGGATAGGAGCGCATGCTACTAATCCCTTCAGAAGCTAATACGCCCCAGCTCGCCATAGGTGCATTAACACCTAAACCGATAAAGCTAAGGAATGCTTCTGTAAAAATAGCCTCTGGAATGGCCAATGTTAAAGTAATGATAATTGGACCCACACAGTTTGGCAAAATATGACGCAATAAAATGCGATACTTTGGAATCCCCATCGCTTCAGCAGCAATGATGTATTCTTCGTTTTTAACTTTCAAAATTTGACTACGTACGATACGAGCCATGTTAAGCCAATAAGCGATGCCTAATGCTACGAAAATAGATGTTAAGCCAGGGCCAAGTACAACCATCAACAAAATTACATAAAGTAAGAGTGGAATGCCGTACAAAACATCTACTAGCCCCATCATAATACGGTCAACCTTGCCACCAAGATAACCTGCAATGCCTCCATAGGTAACACCGATAACAAGATTGATGAAAGCCGCTACAAAACCAATAGTTAGGGAAATACGAGCACCATACATTACGCGCGTATAAATATCGCGGCCCAATGTATCTGTACCAAACCAATGACTAAAGCTTGGACTTTGGTTCGCATCAATCAAAGATTGATCCGCATAGGTATATGGAGAAATAATCGGTCCTAAAATGGCTAGCACAATCATTACTAATATAATAGTTGCCCCTACTACGGCCAAGCGATTCACCTTAAATCTCGCCCATTTACTAGGACGTTTTATAAAGCTTGTAATTTCTTCTTGAGGAGTTCGTTCAATAGGTAAAAAATCTTCCTTATTCATCTGTCCCCTCCTCTGTCGTAACACGTGGATCAATTAACGGATAAATCATATCCACCAAGATATTAAGAAATACTACAAGAGCACTATAGAAAATCGTAATGCCAAGAATAACAGTATAATCACGGTTGTAAATAGATGTTACGAAATACTGTCCAAGGCCTGGAATAGCAAAGATTGTTTCTACGATAAAGCTACCGGTCAAAAGGCTGGCAGCCAACGGGCCCAAATAGGTAATAACTGGCAAAATAGCATTCCCTAGTGCATGACGTGTTAAAATAGTCCAAGAGCCTAACCCTTTCGCACGAGCTGTGCGGATATATTCTTGTTGATACACATCAAGTAAGCCACTGCGAGTTAAACGTGCAATGAATGCCATCGGTTGTGCTGCTAACGTTAACACTGGTAACACCATATAAGATGGACCACGCCATAACGCCACCGGGAACCATCCCAGTTCAAAACCAACCACATACACAAGAACGGCACCAATAATAAAGGTAGGCACGGATATGCCAATTGTAGATAATACGGTTACTGCATAATCAACGATACCATTAGGGCGCATAGCACTTATAGCACCAGCCGCAATACCACCAACTACAGCTACTATTAATGATAACAAACCGAGTTGTGCAGAAATTGGGAATGCATCGCTGATAATATCGTTCACACTACGACCTTCATACTTATATGATGGTCCCAAATCACCAGTTATAACCCCACCTAAATAATCACCATACTGTTTCCATACAGGATCATCAAGATGATACTTTGCTTCAATACTTGCTTTCACCTGAGGTGGTAATTTCTTTTCAGTTGTAAAAGGTCCTCCCGGTATTGCATGCATTAATGCAAATGTTACGGTAATGATGACCCATAAGATTATGATTGCGCCACCTAGACGTCGAAATACATACCTTGTCATTGTCACTTTCCTCCATAAAAAGTCTATCTGTCTTATTATACTATATTATGAAGTTAATTTCATGAATAACATCATTACATTTACAGAAAGCACTATATAACGTACAATAAATTATATACTATTTGGGAGGTGTCTATGATAGCAGTACCTAGAGTTTTAACAATTCAAGATATGAGCTCCATCGGCCGTTGTGCCTTAACCGTTATGATTCCAATTATCAGCGCTATGCGTTGTCAAGCGGTTCCATTGGCAACAGCTGTATTGAGTAATCATTTAGAATATCCACACTATGAGTTCGTAGATTTATCTGCACACATGCGAGATTTTATGGATTGCTGGGATAAAAATGAAATCGACTTCCAAGCTATTGTTAGTGGTTTTTTAGCATCGCCAGAACAAATTCATCTCGTTGAAGAAGCTATCGATCGATTTGGCTGTAATGGTCAAATGATTATCGTCGATCCCGCCATGGCTGATGACGGTCGCCTTTACTCTATCTATACACCTGATATGGTAATAGCTATGCGACAACTCGTTTCAAAGGCTCACATTGTAAAGCCTAATTACACAGAAGCTTGCTTCTTATTAGACATTCCATACTCTACAGATCCTATTAGCAATGATGAATTGCGCCTTCAATGCAAGAAATTACACCAAATGGGACCCGATATGGTTATCATGACCAGTGTGCCATCGGAAACCCATGCAGTCATCGCCGTCTATGATGGACCAACTGATTATTTAAAAACATATGATATTCCTCTTATCCCTGTGAAAGCGACAGGAACGGGAGATATCTTTACTGCTGTATTATCCGGTGCAGTAATGAGGGGATATTCACCTTATGATGCGGCAGAGCTGGCAATGAATTTTACTACTAAAGCAATTCAAGCTACAGTTGATACTGTAAAATCTATGAAACAAGGTGTAGCATTTGAGCTAGTCTTGCCAGAATTAACTCAAATATAAGCTACAAATAAAGGGGAACTTATGGATTTACTCTATGTTGTATTACGAACACTACTTATATGTACCGTCGGTTTGCTCATCGCATTCCAAGGTCGACGTATGGGGGTATCGATTTTTAATCTAACGGGACGATTAAATCGACTACAATTTATCATATGCTTCATTGTTTTAATGATTTTATTCCACATCGTTCACTACATCGATGATATATTCTTAAATTTTGTTGTATCATTACCGGCATATTGGTTTACGAGAGTGATTATATGGATTCTATTGGCTGTTTTATTCCCATTATCCTGTATTTTATTTGGCCGTCGTATTCATGACATTGGCTTTAATGCATGGGCAGGAATTCTCTGGTCGGTAATCATCATTTTTATCAATACCTATTCTGCTGTATCACCATTCAATTACTTGCTTGAGCTTTTTGTATGGCTCATAGGCTTCCTCTTTTGGATTTTACCGGGACAACCGGAACCAAATCAATATGGGAATCCTCCATTTATGTCTGTGAATAGACCAACTTATGAATCAATGCAACAACCTAAATCAGAAACAGAACGAGAAATTAGAAAAACCGTTCGCAAACGTCGTAAAAAGCGTTAACTCATAACAAGTCCCACTTCATAAAGAAAAAACGTATCTCTAGAAAGAGATACGTTTTTTCTTTACTATAAACTATTCAGTTATTTCAGCTATTTAGTAATCAATGCCTAATAATTCATGAGTAACATTAACTCAATCAATGTACAACCAATATAAGCAATAATAAACTTAACTTTTTGCTTACGCATTCTATCATCATCTGCAATTTTAAGTCGATTAGCAAGGAACCGCTTATCACGAATTTGTAATAATAAATGTTTAATTCGCTCTTGGCTTTCATTAGCCGTATCTTCATCACAATCAGATGTAAGTGTAGCCTGCTGCATGAAGATTCGACGATGTAACTTACGCATTTGTATCTTGATGTTATTATGCACAAATGCACTTTGCCACTGTTTACGAGAATCAAAGTACATGTACAAATATCTCGGAATATTCATAACCAAGAAGGATATAATAAAAATCCCTAAAGAAATCAAGAAATATGTAGAGAATGAGAATTCTAAAGTTTCTGTAGGCAAGTAGTGATGCAAGATAATAAAGCTAATCCACACGCCGATTGGCAACAAGAGAACGGCCGCAATGTCGATAGAACGAAGCCAGCTAGTACGGGTTGGTACATCTGGTACAGTGAATGTATCTACTGGATCATGGAACGCATAATAATCTAACTGTAAAACGGATTGACTAGTACGAGGGTTCCCCAATAGAACAGGACCATGACTACCGATATGTCGTTCAGGCAATGGTATGAATTTTTTTACTTGTGTATTTGGTAATAGATCGAACTGAATAATCCCCTTTTTCTCAAACCGCATAGTAGACCCCTTCTCACCTAATGCAATAGGATTGAAGAATATACCAAAGAGACTGAGGCACCAGTTACCTAATAGGTGTAGAATAGAGTTTAAAATAAACCCACCTGTATCTATATTATTTGTATCGAGACGAATTGCAAAGGATGATGAATAATCATCAAACCATAAATCCTCTAAGGTGAATTCCACATTGATCACATTCCCCCATTTAGTAATAATGGATAGGAATATTTGATTGTTGGGCTCAAATTCAAACGTTACAGCATAAAAGAGCCAATGATTGCGAAGAGCAGCCCGCAACATACGGTTAACAGTGTCTTCTTCTATGTATAGTAAACGATGGTCGAACAAATCTTGCTCTAATGGTACTTTTTCTATACTAGGCACCTTATCCATCGCCGTTTCACGATCAGATAATGCTTCGTCCACCAAAGCTCGTAATTTGGTGAAGATCTTAGTCATAACCCCTCCAGGGTAACAAAAATAGCTTTTGACATACAAATTATACCATATATTGCATGATTTATCGATAAAAGACTACTACATATACTAATAAATATAGGTATACATAAAGCCCCTTTTACATAGTAAAAGGAGCTTTATTACTGCAGTTTAACATTCGGCCTATTATAGTTTAATATTTATAATAGATAGTTTAACTGATATTTACTTTTATTGAATACTTGCCATAGATAGATAGCAATATTCGTAGAAACGACCACGAAGAGCCATTAGTTCTTCATAAGTTCCATCTTCTATAATTTGGCCTTTATCCATAAATAAAATACGGTCCATTTGCTCTAACCCTTCTAACTGATGCGTAATATATAAGCATGTTTTATCCTGTACATATTCCATCAAATCACGATGCAGAGCTTTCCTCGTTACTTGGTCTAAACCTTCTAATGGCTCATCTAGTAAAACAACTTGAGGTTTTCGTAAGAATAGTCGAGCTAAAGCAATCCTTTGGCGTTCACCACCACTTAGGCCGTGACCACCACTACCAACAACGGTATAGATACCATCTGGCAAACGATTCGTTACGGAGCGTAATGAAGCACGATCAATAGCATACTCTAAATCATCTGCTGAAGCATCCGGTCTAGCAAGGCGAATATTATCCTCAAAGGACGCATTGAAAATATATGTATCTTGTGTTATCGTCCCTAATGCATTACGCCATGTGTCAATAGAAATATCCTTTAACTCTACATCGCCAACATGAATCGAACCGCCGTAGTCATATAATCGCTCAAGCATATTAAACAATGTAGTCTTACCAGATCCACTAGCGCCAACAATGGCAATCGATTGGCCTTGTTTAATATCTAATCTAAGATGCTCATAAATACGACGCTCAGGTTCATACCCAAAGGATACGTTAGTAAAAGTAATTTCTCGATTAGCATTAAATGGTTGTGGTTCTTTTGGTTCTCCCACAGGTATTGGCTCATGTGCAAGTGCCATAAGTCGACTCGTAGCTACTCTACTTTCAGCACCATGATGAACGGCAGCGATCATAGGTTGTAAGGCCTCAAACCAAGCTTGTGTACCAATAGCAGCAACTGCTACCATAACACTGGCCCAAGCTCCGGTCAACTCATTAGCTGCCAATATGGCTACAATGACAACTGTAATTTGAACTCCACCTAGGAACAGCGTATTACCTAAGTTCATGCCTCTCTCGATAATACCTTTATTAGCATCCACAGTACTCATCATATGTTGAATACGATCGTATACTAACTGTTCATTGCCGTAGCTAATGACATCCTCCAAACTATCCATAGTATCACTTAATAAGGATTTATATTCCCCTTGTTGAGGTCCAATCGCCGTCAACGATTGTTTGTTATGAGCATATACAACTAAAGGCAAAACTAGACCTAATATAAAGGCTGCTAAAACTATAGGCGCAACCAAACTATTATCAATCGTAGATACACCATAGGCAACTAAAATAGTTAAAGCAATGGCTGCTGCAGGCGGAATCAACGTACGCAAGTAGAAAAATTGTAGTACCTCTATATCCCCCATAATGCGGCCTAGCATATCCCCTGCACCAAAACGTTTAAGAATAGCCGGCGCCAATGGTTCTAAATGAGCATAAAACCATACACGCAAACCATACAGGCCTTGGAATGCCATACGATGAGATGTATACCGTTCAAAATAGCGACATACAGCACGACTGACACCGAAGAAGCGAACACCAACGATAGCAAGACTCAAATACGTAAGACCCGGTTGCAATGCAGCTGATGCCAATAACCATGCAGATACTGTTAAAAGCCCCACATTCATAAATACCGTTAAGAATGTAAAAATCAAAGCTAATACTAAGGACCACTTTGCAGGACTTAGTACAGCAAATAATAATTTCCATCCTTGTATCCCCATCTTAGATATTGAAACTTCAGGAGTCTGTATTGTATCTTGACCTATTACGTAAGCCCCTTGATTATCTATACAAATTGAATTATCAAGCTCTTGTCTATCTTCTAAGCTAAATGACGTGCCTGTTTTTAATTGTTCTTCCATAGCTGAAGAAAATTCACCTAAACCAGAAGTAACAAGATCTTTGAAATAACCCTCTACTGTAACAAGTTCTTCATAAGAACCTTGTTGAATGATGCATCCATGTTTCAAAACGTATAGTGTAGAAGCCCAATGCATCGTTTGTAGGCGATGGCCAATAATAATGACAATTTTATTATCCATCAAACGTTTGATAGCACTGCTTATAATAGCTTCTGTTTTTACATCAAGATGTGCCGTTACCTCATCAAGAATTAACACTTGTCCTTTTCTCAAGAACGCACGTGCTAAGGCAACTCGTTGACGTTCGCCCCCACTAAGGCCCAAGCCACCTTCACCAATAACCGCATCAAGTCCGTCTTGCTGCCTATTAATCACCTCTATTAGCTGTACCTCTTTACAAGCTTCTATAATCTCTTCATCACTTACATTCATCCCAAATGATAATACGTCACGCAAAGTTCCTTTCATAATATGTGGATGTTGAGATACATAGGTAATTTGTTGGCGCCACCACGCAATATCGATGTCACATAAATCAAGACCATCTATAGTAACAGTGCCTTTAGGAGCAGTTAAAAATCCCCCAATAATATGGGCAATTGTAGATTTCCCTGCCCCACTTTCACCAACGAGCATGATTGGAGAATTACGTTTAGCCTCTAATGAAATATGTTGTACACCATTTTCACTATCTTCATAGGTAAAAGTTAAATCCTTAATTTCAATTGCTTGTATATCACCTTTAAGTTGATATTGACCTCCTACCGGTAACGAGTGCTGACGATTCATAAACTCTTCGTATTTTAAAATCGAGGTCTTACCTGCCATACCCGTATGGAATGCAGCCCCCAATTGTCTAAATGGCGTATAGAACTCTGGCGCTAATAGCAAAATAAAAAAAGCTGAAAAGAATGAGATTTCACCATCCAATAATGTTAAGCCTAGGTATACCGCAATCAATGCAGTACTAATAGTACTTACAAGCTCAAGAACTAGAGCAGATAAAAACGCCACACGCAATACTCGTAATGTAGAGTCTTTAAACTCCTCAGATAAACGACCAATAACCTTAATTTGATCCTTTGCACGACCAAAAAGTTTTAATGTTGTAATACCTTGCAATACATCAAGAAAATGACCAGATAAGAAGCTCATACGCTCCCACTGTTCTTTATTAAGACGATCCGCTTGCTTACCAATTAAGATCATAAAGAATGGAATTAATGGTACGGTGATAATTAGAATGATACCAATAATAGGTAATGTGTCTACAATAGCAATACCCATAATAAGAGGAATCATAATAGCATATAAAATTTGAGGAATATAACGAGCTACATAAGCATCTACTTGCTCTAATCCATCAGTGAGCATATGTATCATATCGCCATGGCGTTCCTTATGTTGTACACCAAGTTTAAACATATGCTCTAAGGCTCGTTCTCTAAATGTTGCTTTTACCGCACTACCTAATCGGTTGGCTACAGATTCTTGCATGTAGTGTGCTAGTAATCTCACAATAATGGCAATACCTAAATAGAAAATGGTGTACCTTTCATCATGTAAGGTATTCTCGGAAAATATAAAATTATTAATTAAGGTTCCAAAGAACCAAGCTTGCCCAACAATAGACAGACTTTCTACTAAACAGGTTAAAACTAGTATTAAAAGCTGACTTTTATGTTCTAGCAACACTTTAAAAGCGGTACGCTGTATCATAGTATCCCCTATGGTAAATCAAATGAATCTAAATTTATCAATATTATGTCCATCTTACCACAAAAAAGAGGCGTGCCGCTACGACACGCCTCACATTGAGACATAAATTTATAATTTACACAAATTATAAACTATTTTATTAATAGTGTAAGTCTTTTTCAGATACACGATGGCGGAATGTCCAGTATACCCAGATTTGGTAAGCCAAAATAATTGGCACAAATATGAAGGCTACACAAGTCATCAACGTCAATGTGTAAGTAGAATTACCTGCATTTGCAATTGTTAAGCTCCAATCAGGGTTCAAAGAAGAAACCATGATGCGAGGGAACAAACCAGCAAAGTAAGCAGCTGTTACAGAAATAACAGATAAGGAGCTGAATACAAAGCCCCATTTTGTATTACGAGTACGTGTTGCACCCCAAGAAATGAGGAAGAATACGATTGCTAATGCGAAGCAAACAATGGCTAATACAGAGTTAAATAAATCTGTAAATACATATGTGGCAGCTACCAATACTAAAGCACCGATTGCTGTAGGAACACCTACTACCAAAGAAGCTGCACGAGCACGTTCGGAAACAGCACCAGCTGTTTTGATAGAAGTGAACAAGCCACCATGGTATGTGAATACCAAGATAAATGCAATACCACAAAGTACTGTGTATGGGCTTAGTAAATCAAAGAATGTACCTACATATGTCATGCTTGCATCAATTGGAGTACCTTGAATCAAGTTACCAACTGTAACGCCCCACAATAATGCAGGGATCAAGGAACCAAAGAAGATACAGTAGTCAAAAGTTTTACGCCAAACTAAGTTAGGGCTTTTGGAGCGGAATTCAAAAGATACACCACGGATAATAAGTGCCGCAAGCATTAAGAATAACGCTAAATAGAAACCACTAAACAATGTAGCATATACATGAGGGAAAGATGCAAATAATGCACCACCTGCAGTAATCATCCATACCTCGTTACCATCCCAAACAGGACCCAAGGCATTGATCATTTGACGACGTTCAACGTCAGTTTTACCGATGAATGGTAATAAAATACCAGTACCATAGTCAAAACCTTCTAATAAGAAGAAGCCAGCGAATAGTACAGTAATTAAAATAAACCATACCACTTCAAGGTTATTAAAAATTAATTCCATAATCTCGCCTCCTCTTTTTCAACTACATCGTGAGATGGGTTGCCATCTGGACCTTTTTTGATGTGTTCTACAGCAAGGTAGAGAGCTGCAATAGCTGCTATGATGTACACAACTGTAAATCCGATGATAGTAGTCATAATTTCTGGAGCGGTAACGGCTTTTGATGCACCGTCAGCAGTTAATTGCAGACCATTTACAAGCCATGGTTGACGACCTGCTTCTGCTACAAACCAACCTGTGGAATGAGCAATAAATGGCAATGGCAATGTCCAGAACATAATTTTTAGGAATGTGCGATTGCCAACTAATTTATCTTTTGCATTAAGGATAAGACCTACGAATGCAACAAGTAACATAATGGAACCTGCTGCAACCATGATACGGAATGTCCAGAAGATTGCTGGAACATCTGGAATATAGTTACCAGGACCATATTGAGCCTCTGATTTAGCTTGAAGCTCTTTAATACCTTCTACTTTACCAGAAGTAAAGGAGTTTTGAGTCAAGAAGGATAAACCACCAGGGATTTCAAGAGCACCAGTGTTTTTTTGTGCTTTAGTATCAATGTTAGCTACCAAAGAGAATGGCGCCGGATCTTGTGTTTCCCACAACGCTTCCATAGCAGCCATTTTCATAGGTTGTACTTTAGTAATGTATTGACCTTGATGATGACCTGCCAAAGCGCCTAAAGTGCCGAATACAAGAGCAATAACCATACCCCATTTAGCAGAACGACGGTAGAAGTCTGTCGCATTATTACGCAATAAATGCCATGCACTGATGGCCATAATAATTACGCCTGCTGTTAATAGACCATTCAACACAATGTGGAAGAATTGACCTGGTACATAGCCGTTTTGAACAATTGTTAAGAAATTATCCATTTCTGCACGACCATTGCGAATTACATAACCTACAGGATGTTGCATGAAGGAGTTTGCTACGAGAATCCAGAATGCAGATAGGTTTGTACCTAATGCTACCAACGTAGCTACAAGGGCATGAACAGTTTTATTCAAACGATCCCAACCGAAGATCCATACACCCATGAATGTAGATTCCAAGAAAAATGCCATTAATGCTTCAAGGGCCAATGGAGCACCGAAAATGTCACCCATAAAACGAGAATATTCTGCCCAGTTCATACCAAAATGGAATTCCTGAACAATACCAGTTACCACACCCATAGCAAAGTTAATTAGGAACAATTTGCCCCAGAATTTTGCCATTTTTTTGTATACTTCTTTACCAGTAGACACATATGTCCACTCTAAGATAGCTACAGTCACTGTCATGCCTAGTGTGAACGGCACAAACAACCAGTGATAGATAGATGTTAGCGCAAATTGTAATCGAGCTAAATCTACAGCTTCAAACATGTGTTTTCCTCCTTAGAATAAAATACCTACATCACTTGATGAGCTTTTACCAAAATCTTGTATCATTGAGCTTGTAAATATGGCAATGATTCAGCCTCAATCAACTGTTCACGTTGGGCAAGAGTTTTAAAGTTAACAGTCTCCAACTGATTGATTAATTGGTCCTGAATCGTCCCCATAGCTTCATTGATAGCACAATGCCCCATACAAGATTTAGAGCAAGAACCTACATCATATAAACACCGTTGTAAATACGCATCCCCTTCTACCGCTCTAATTACATCGAGTAATGAAATCTCTTGAGGGTCTCGATTGAGGGAAAACCCACCATCTACCCCACGAAAGGACTTCATAATCCCAGCTGCAATGAGACTACGCATAATCTTGAGCAAAAATCGTTCTGGAATCAATTCTTGCTCAGCCAATACGGCTCCTGTTATCTTCGTTCCCGAAGGTAATAGTGCCATATGTAAGACCATGCGAAATGCATAATCCGTGGCCTGATTTAACTTCATAAAGTCTCCTTTCTCGTGCACTCGGACAAACGTATTACTAAATCTAGTATAATCGAAATAAAACAATACTGCAATGGTATTGTTTTATATATTGAGAATTAACATATATAGTTTTTAAGCCCACAAATTAGGTACAATCTGAATACTTTTATAATTACAGAAACAGTTTTTGAATTCTATTATCAAAAAAGACTGCCCATAAATGGACAGTCTTAATATATTATTTTGTAATTTCTCGAACAAGATGAGCCATTTCAGGAATGATGAGTTTACTCATAGCTAATGTAACAGCACCTACAGATCCAGGTACTGAGAAAATTAATGTGTTATTATTAACCCCCGCTTCTGCACGAGATGCCATCGCCTTAGTACCAATATCCTCTGCATAAGATAAGTATCTAAAAATTTCACCAAATCCAGGAATATGTTTCTCATAGAGGCTATTCGCCGCTTCGATTGTCACATCTCTCTTAGCAATTCCCGTACCACCTGTAGAAATGATAACATCAATAGATGTATCATTACACCATGGAATCATAGCATTTCTAATTTCATCGTAATCATCAATAACAATTTTACGATCCGCCACAATATGATCTGCCTGTTCTAAAAACTCTTGTATCTTATTGCCACCCTTATCAGTTTCAAAAGTACGCGTATCAGAAACGGTTAAAATAGCAACCCGTAAAGGTCTTGCCACAACTTCGTAAGACATAATTCCTCCTAGAATAATGGAATAATAGATGCTAATGTCGTCCATCCATTATCGCGTAAAAAATCACGTAATGCCCATGTATATCGAATAAATGGTGCACAATGTAAACGTAACCAAAACGATAAATATGGTGTGTCCCCTTGGAATATAGCTAATCGATTTAAGGCATATAGATTATCTCCTAAATGTACTGTGCCTGGTTGTACTGTAAAAGCAATTTTATAACCAGACTGTTTAGTTACATATTGAACGAGCATATCATTAAACCCACCGGGATATGCTAAATAATCAATATGTTCACCTAAAATCCCCTCTAAAGAGGTCTTCCCACCAAGAAGAGCATCTGGTAACTCTGTTGGATCTATTTTAGTTAAAATTTTATGATGATTTGTATGACCTTGAATATCAAATCCACTAGCTTTCATTGCATGCATTTGTTCTGTAGAAACAAAACCATGCGTATTAGCTGCATCACTAATCATGAACAAGGTTGCTTTCATATTATATTCCTTTAGTATAGGCAATACATTGTTGTAATTATCAACGTAGCCATCATCAAAGGTGATAACAATTGGTTTACTAGGTAGTTCAGTACCATTTTGTAGGTAATCATACAATTGATCCAAAGTAATCGTATTATACCCATGATTATGCAGATATTCCATCTGTTCTCTAAACTGATCAACATGAAGAGTCAATGCAGAATGTTTTTCATCATTTACTTGATGGTAATTAAGAACTGGTACACCATATATCTTATAATCAGAAGACAGTCCCCACATAACACCAATGGAAACCGCTAAAACTGCAATACATATTGCAAGTATACATAATAATTTTATAATACAGCTCTTGCCATATTTATACATAGAAACTAATCACTCCAATCCACTTAGACATATAATGAGAATATCACACATGCCTTGTATTATCAAGAAAATCCCTTTAAGAAATGATTTATAATCTATAAAATATACATTATATAAACTTTACACAAAAAAAGACACACCCTCAAGTGTGCCTTTAGCTTAATCAGCAGCTTCCTATCACACTCGCCCATGGCAATATATAATACATTATGCCAATGTACAAAATAAACCATAGGGCTTCATCGAAGGTGATGTGTGGGCCCCATGCGTCGCTACGTTCCTCTGTTGCCTCACACCCTACCCTTCCTAGCTCCGTCTTACACGGACACCTAGATAGATAATACTTGTACAACTTTGGCTGGAGACGGCTCTGGTAGAATAAGCTAGTCGAAGACTAACTAAAAGAAAAAGGCCTACCTTTAGGTAGACCTTTTTCTTTTAGTCAATCAGCAGCTTCCTATCCTCCCAGGCCGTCTCCAGCCAAGTACTTTCGGCGTTTATGAGCTTAACTACTGTGTTCGAGATGGGAACAGGTGGATCCTCATAGCCATCGCCACTGAATCTGTCAGAGTTTGTACTCTGAAAACCACATAGAAGTTATATATATATTTGTTGCACATGTCTGCTTAATGTTTATTTAAGTAAAGCCCTCGATCTATTAGTACCAGTCAGCTCCAAACCTCACGGCTCTT
>NZ_CAUQYW010000007.1:0-118043 GCF_963522475.1 uncultured Veillonella sp.
ATATAAAACCTATACATTACACTGATGAATTATCAGGTGTCTGATTGATTACATTTGAAAGTATAACGTAAAGGTGATACAATTTCTGTAGCTTGAGCAACAAATAAAAACTTTTTCAAAAATTTTACCTGACTCCCCTTGTGGAACAGGTAGGTCATTTGACCTTATACTATTATTATACAATAATCATTTTAATTTACTATAGACTTCGTCACACCGGAGGTCCTCATGAAGCAAATACTTTCTAATGATATTATCAACCAATATCTCCCCACCCTTATACATTGTCCTCTATTCAATAAGTTAGGTGAACCTGAATTAAGAGGCTATTTAAATAATGCAAAGGTTATTATTCATAGTTATAAGAAAAATGACTTCATCGCCCTCTCCGGCGATCCAATGGAAGGCATAGGAGTCATCCTCGAAGGTAGTGCATTATTAACGCGAGAAAATGTGATGGGCCAACGTGTCATCATGGCCAACCTTGATCAGTCTGACATTTTTGGAGAAGCTTTACTATTTAGTAAACAACCGTTGTGGCCTGCTACCATTAAGGCTATGAAAGCATCTAAAATTATGTTCATCCCTCTTGAAACATTTATCGATACATTGCCGGAATGCCAACAATGTCAAACAAAGATCTTATCAAATCTACTAGAGGATTTATCAGAAAAAGCTATTCTGTTAACAAAAAAGGTTCACTATCTTACACTAAAGGGCATGCGTGAAAAGATTTTTGCCTATCTATCAGATATATACAAACGGCAACAATCTACGACAATTCACTTACCACACAACCGAGAGCAAATGGCAGAGGTACTCAACGTATCTCGTACAGCACTTAGTCGTGAACTCGGTCGCCTAAGAGATGAAGGTATTATCGATATTACAGGGCGCACTGTCACCGTAAAAGATATTGAAGGAATCGAAGAATTCGGTTTCAATAGTTTTTAAAACATAATATAACTTCTAACATATAAGACAAAAAAAGGTCTCCCTAGACACTCTAGGGAGACCTTTTATAATTGTTTAGTTGTTTTCTGTATACATTAGAACCAGTGAGACAAATCAAACTCTTCACCAATCGTAGCTTTAACATGAGCACGACCTAAATATAAGCCAAGCAAGGTTAAACTAATTTTAGACATTGGCGTATGATCAAATACATCAGCCAAATCTAAAAGAATTGGAGAAATGTCATCCATAATATCACGTGCTTCTTGTCCTCTAAAAGCAGTCGGTTTGCTCTTCATAAGTGCAATAAGATCTCGTTGCACCATCGAATCAGAAATACGGGTTTGTCTGAAGAACCTAGGAGCCAAGGACTCATCTACTAAGGCTAATTTATAAAGATTAGAATTCAAGCTACGTACTACATATCGAGGATCAACGCCATGGCCATCGGTAGCACGGAACAATTCCTCCTTAGAAAAACCGCGATAATTAAATACAAATGGATATGAATTGGATAATACTTGAGCCAATGTAATAGGTTCATTTTCCTCCTGAGTACAGCGCAAATAATCAAGCTGACCATAGAAGGAATTATTTTGTGGCAAATCAGAAATGAACGGTTCAATATACTTCTCTACATAATGTTGGAAATGAATTAATCCATAGTTGTTGGAATTTCTAGAGTATTGTAACAATAGAGTTAATGCCATCACTTGGAAATGTCCTAGTGTTAAATGTGGCAATACCCGTAGTGCATCAAACGCTACGAGATAAGGTGTGCTAGATTTAGGAGATTGTACCACATCTAAGAAAGCACCAAGTGCAGCGGACTTCATCCACTCTGTATTTGTTGCAGCATAAGCCTTCTGCATAGCCATCAACGCTTCTTGAATAACGATATTATCAAGTAATGCATTTACTTCAGCCAGCTTCGTAATATTAAGCGCTGCTAAAGCATCTCTCGTTATGGATTCTACATAATGTTGTGTATCTCCATGTAAGATGCCAAAAGCATGTACAAATGGCGCAATAGCTAATTCAATACATTTATCTTCATGTGCCGCTTTAGCCCATTGTCCTGTTGGAACCTCTTCTTCAATCATACTAGCTGCCGCCAATTGTGCTTCTATTTCAGAAGCATCAAACAAGCGCGTTTCATCCAATACAGATGGACCTTCAGCTGCTTCCACTTCATCGGCGCCACCCATCATTTGCGTAGCATCCATATTTTCAACTGCATTAGCTTCAAAAGCCTCTACAGATTCCCCCATTGCAATCGTATCCTCTACAGATTTATTACGATTACGAAGTTCATCTGTTACAGCATCAAGAATAATTGTCTTATCCATCATCGGAGTAGCATGAGGCTTACCACTAGAGGACTCCTCATCTGAAACAGCGGTCATAACGATAGTTTCATCTATACTATGCTTTGTCGTATTAGATCCTAGATTCTCTTGTGCAATAGATTTCGCCTGAATAGATTCATCTGTAATAGATTCTTGTTCTTCTATAGCTGATTGATTTGAATCTGACTGGGTCGATTCTGCATGATGTTCCAAGGATAAGGAATATCCCGTAGTCGAATTTTCTACATGTAATTGCTTACCATCTCGTCGATTATACGATGTATCTTCATGGACTACCATAGATTCAGAAGAATTAGTGTCCTTATAATTATCCATAATGGAAGCGGTATACACATTGGTTCCACCTTCATGTGTAACTGTTACATCCCCTACCTTAGATTCATTAACCGAAACCGACTTATCTTTATGATGTTCACCATCAAACTTAGGAAAAGCCTTATCACGATGCTCATGTTTTGATTGGCTTTCACTATCAGTACGGTTAAAAACAGCGTAACAAATAGCAAAAAATCCAAGCGCCACAACAGCTAATACAAAATACGGTATTACGTTTGACATACTATCCCCCTACATCAACGCTTCATTATATGCAGCACGTTCCCCACCGATGCTCTTTGGTCGAACTCGACAAGCTGTTACATGAGCTCCACCAATCTCTTTTATACTGAGTCTCACTGGTACTGTAACATGTTTCATATGCATACCTATAAAAGTATCACCAATATCGATACCTGCATCAGCTTTGATAAATTCAACCATCACTGGATCTTCAAAACGTTCATAAGCAGTTACAGCCATAGCCCCACCTGCATGACGTTGAGGTACTACATTGACCTCTTCCTCCCAAGTTACTGCACTACGTTCCATAACAAGAGCTCGATTAATATGCTCACAACATTGAACGGCCAAATTAAGACCTTTAGCTTTAACAGCTTTATATATTTCATCAAATAGGACCTGAGCCACATCAATGTGGGAATCAGTGCCAATTTTCTTACCCATAACTTCGCTAGTGGAACAGCCCACCACGAACAATTGACCTTCTCGAACCTTTGCCAAATCTAGTAATTCAGCCATCGCTGTGCGCACTGACTGACGAATAGTTTCTACAGAAGTCATGATATCGCCTCACTCACTTTGAATGTATAAATCTATATGTATATTATCACAAAATGGACAGAATCGGTAGACTTTACTCTACTAAGCAAAAGGTGAATCTAACATAATAATATATAAACTATAAATGTAAGTTCATATATTACTATCATACTAATAAACAATGTAATAATCATTAATTATATACATGTACAGTGATAATTATTGAATATCTATAGATAAAAAAGAGGCTTGCATTAGCAAGCCTCTTTCAATCACTCAACGGTGATATTAGATTTTTCTATAAGGTTTTTGGCCTTGTTCGTAGAAGTTATTACCTTCAGTATCGCCAACTACGATGCAAGGGAAATCTTCAACTGTCAATTCAGCCAAAGCTTCTGGACCAAGTTCACCATAAGCAAGTACTTCGTATTTTTTGATGGATTTTGCAATCAATGCTGCAGCGCCACCAACTGCTGCGAAGTATGTGCAACCATTTTTCTTCATGGATTCAACTACTGCTGGTTTACGGGAACCTTTACCGATCATGCCTTTGATACCTTGATCAAGCATTGTTGGTGTATAAGCATCCATACGACCAGAAGTTGTAGGACCAGCGGAACCAATTGGGTCACCAGGTTTTGCAGGTGTTGGGCCAAGGTAGTAAACGAATTTGTTATTCCAATCGATTGGTAATTTTTCGCCACGTGCTAAAGCTTCAGTCATAACTTTATGAGCAGCGTCACGAGCGGAGTAAATTTTGCCAGTGATAAGAACGCTATCACCAACTTTTAATTTACGGGAAAACTCTTCATTATATTCTTCAGTATTAATGCGAATTGTTTCAGCCATTGTAATTACCTCCTACCGATTAAAGTACTACGTGTTTATGACGAGCAGCATGACACATAATAGTAACAGCAACAGGAAGGCCGGCGATATGAGTTGCACCCCATTCGATATTTACACCGATACAAGTTGTTGTGCCACCCAATTGTGGACCGATACCAGTTTTGTTAACCATTTCCAAAATTTCTTCTTCCAATTTTGCATACTCAGGATCTTTGTGAGGAGTGCTAATATCGCGAAGCAAAGCTTTTTTGGACATAACAGCTGCTTGGTCCATAGTACCACCAATACCAATGCCAAGTACGATTGGAGGGCATGGGTTAGGGCCAGCATGTTTTACGATTTCAAGAACTGCATTTTTAACGCCTTCAACACCATCTGCAGGTACCAACATAGCTACGTCAGATTTGTTTTCAGAACCGAAACCTTTAAGTTCTACGTTGATTTCTACTTTATCGCCAGGAACGATATCGATATAGATGATTGCAGGTGTGTTGTTTTGAGTGTTTTTACGGTTGAACAATGGTTCTGCTACAACGGATTTACGAAGGTAACCTTCTACATAACCTTGTGCAACACCTTCATTGATAGCTTCTTTAAGATCGCCACCAACGAAATGAACATCTTGACCTACTTCTACGAATACCAATGTCATACCAGTATCTTGGCAGTATGGACGATCTTCAGCATCAGCAATTTCTGCATTTTTGATGATTTGATCGAGAACGATGCAACCAACTGGAGACTCTTCTGTTTCACGGCCTTTTTTCAAGCCTTCATAGATGTCTTTTGGCAAGTGGTAAGCTGCGTCCATACACATTTGACGGACTGTTTTTGTGATTTCAGATACTTGAATCTCGCGCAAGATAATCCCTCCTCAGGAACATAGTTGAATATTAATTCTAAATTACCGTGAGATAACTTTTAACTCTCAAGTGTATAAGACATATGTTTCTCATACACATCGAGATTAACTCTATGCATCAATCGTAACACACAACATGCATGCTTTCAACGGCTTAACTATACAGTTTTCTCAATGCTTTTCTATATTTTGAGAATTACTTTCATGAATACCGCTGTATATATTTCGGTATTTCAATAGTTCTTTTTCATCATATTTTCGACTATAAAAAACATATTTTCAATGTGATAAAAGTCATAGTTAATCATAGGTTGAAAGAATTTTTATACCCTATATCTTAATTCACTTTTAGAGGCCAAAATTAGGTTGGAATCACTGTATAAATGCAGAATATATCTAAGATGATAAATACGCTTCCAGACTACTTGATATTGTTTTTCAAATAAAAGGTTTAAACTTTTTTATTTTGCATATGTATACCGATTATATTCAATATACTTATATTGCTAACTCTTAGTAAAATAATCCTCAAGATATCTCTATAAACACAGTATTCATCTATGTTTATTCATTTATATAAACTATATTAATTTTAATAACTTTCTTATCAATAATTTTGATAAGTTGTTTTTTATATAAAGTTATGTGTTTTAGTCATAGTTAACACATTTTAATTTATAGTAATTTAAAAAAAATGCTTGCTTTTATAATTAATCTAACATATAATAACAAACGTACCATTCCTCGATAGCTCAGTTGGTAGAGCAATCGGCTGTTAACCGATCGGTCGTAGGTTCGAGTCCTACTCGAGGAGCCATTTTGGCCCGTTGGTCAAGCGGTTAAGACACCGCCCTTTCACGGCGGTATCCCGGGTTCGATTCCCGGACGGGTCACCATATGGACGATTAGCTCAGCTGGGAGAGCGCCTGCCTTACAAGCAGGATGTCGGCAGTTCGATCCTGTCATCGTCCACCAGACTAAGAAGTAAGCATAAAGCTTGCTTCTTTTTTTTGTATATGTGATATAATAATATCAGTTGTTTTGTTTGAAAATTTTAAAGAGTTTTATTAAGAGGAGGAACTATGTTTCATAAATTCGGACGCTGTAAACGTTCGCTACTTACTGTACTAGGTGTACTATTGGCATCTACACTTGCCACAGCAAGTGCTGCCACGATTAATATGAGTCAATTAACATCAAATACGACTCAACCAGTAATTATTAATTCAATTCCATCTAATGTAGCTGTAACGACACCTACATTACAATCTGAAAATAACGGCCAACCTATTTTGAAAGTAGCCAACGCTCCTGTTGCTACTCCAATCGTAGGAACACCTGAAAAAGCGACTATCAACACATCTAATTCTAATTATGATGGCCACTTAGAAAATTTTCCTAGTCGCAAGGTAACTATTGTTGTACCTGCAAAATTACGTAACGAAAACACAGCTCAATTGGGTCGATATATGACAGATCGCCTATCTAATACACTTAAATATCCGTACTATGATACAGCTATTGTAAGTACTAACACTCCAACAGCTGAAATCAGAGCTGTAGACCTTGCGCAAATTGCGTCTGCACAAAACTCTGAAATTGTTATTATGCCGGTACCATTACAAGATATATATATTCAAATTGATAGCGCACATAGCCCATACGCGTATAACAATGATAGTCAAGAAATGTATATTGCTGCCAAAGTAAATGCACTTTTATATTACTATGATGTTAATGATCAAGTGATTCACACTATACGTAGCGGATTCAACCAAACTGATGACTCCTTAACAATGCCAACACATAAAGCCGTGTGGAATAAAGTTGTAACTGTATTACTTGATAAATTGCCATACAAACGCATTCCTACAGATCGTGACCGTTATCAAGCACCTGGTATTAACTCTGAATCTCCAGTTGTACTTGATTTCCAAGTAGAACAACCTAAGAATACAGCGTATTCCTTAAAAGGTGTTAGCGTATTATAAGCTCTCAACAATAAAGACCGTTAAGCTATAACTTAACGGTCTTTTTGTATTAAAATATAATAATAAATAACTTAGTAACTCCAATTAACTAATTGGAGTTACTAAGTTGTTGCTAAAAAGGCTAGCCATTCAGCTAGCCTTTTTCTTTATAACTCTTTTGTTACATGCAAGCGCAACAAGGCACGTTGTAATGCTGCTTCTGCTCGTTCCACATCAATATCAGGAGTAGGATTAGCCAAACGCTTTTCAGCTCGTTCTTTAGCTCGACGAGCACGTTCCACATCAATAGATGTTGGATCCTGACAGTCTGGAGTTACAATACTCACCTTATTATGTTCAATTTCACAGAAGCCACCAAATACAGCAAGTTCACGAGATGTTCCATCTGGTTGGTCTATGCGTAACGGTGCTAAATCTAATGCAATAATCATAGGTGCATGATTTGGTAAAACACCAAAGGCACCATCGATAGCTTTACCTACAAAGAATGTAGATTGGCCTTCAAACACAATTGCATCAGGTGTAATTATCTGTAGGGACATAGGTTCCGCCATGGATTATTCCCCCTTCTCTTGCATTTCCTTTGCTTTTTGAACGGCTTCATCAATGGTACCAACCATATAGAATGCACCTTCAGGTAAATCATCATGCTTACCATCAAGAATTTCTCTAAAGCCTCTCAATGTTTCGGACAATGGTACATATTTACCAGGAGAACCTGTAAATACTTCAGCTACGAAGAATGGCTGGCTCAAGAAACGTTGAATCTTACGAGCACGAGATACAGTCAATTTATCTTCATCAGACAATTCTTCCATACCAAGGATTGCGATAATATCTTGAAGGTCTCGATATTTTTGCAATACTTCTTGTACACCACGAGCTACTGCATAGTGTTCTTCACCAAGTACATGTGGATCCAAGATACGGCTTGTAGAATCAAGAGGATCTACGGCTGGATAAATACCAAGTTCTGCAATGGAACGAGACAATACTGTTGTTGCATCCAAGTGAGCGAATGTCGCTGCTGGAGCAGGGTCAGTCAAGTCATCGGCTGGTACATATACAGCTTGTACAGATGTAATAGAACCTTCTTTAGTAGATGTGATACGTTCTTGTAATGCTCCTACGTCATTAGCCAATGTAGGTTGGTAACCTACGGCAGATGGCATACGACCCAAGAGGGCAGATACTTCAGAACCCGCTTGAATAAAACGGAAGATATTATCAATAAACAAAAGAACGTCTTGTTTTTTCACATCACGGAAATATTCAGCCATTGTAAGTCCTGTAAGGCCTACGCGCATACGAGCCCCTGGTGGCTCATTCATTTGGCCATATACGAGGGCTGTTTTGTTGATAACGCCGGACTCTTTCATTTCGTTCCACAAATCGTTACCTTCACGAGTACGTTCACCTACGCCAGAGAATACGGAATAACCACCATGTTCTGTAGCAACATTGTGAATCAATTCCATAATTAATACAGTTTTACCTACACCAGCACCACCGAAGAGGCCGATTTTACCACCTTTTACGTATGGAGCGATAAGGTCAACGACTTTAATACCTGTTTCCAAAATTTTTGTATCTGGAGAAAGATCATCAAATTTAGGTGCCGGACGGTGGATAGGCCATTTTTCATCAGCTACAACAGGAGCTGGATCATGATCTACGGTTTCACCAAGTACGTTGAAAATACGACCCAATACACCTTCCCCTACAGGAACGGAAATTGGAGCGCCAGTATCTTCCGCTTCCATATTACGTGTCATACCGTCAGTAGAGCTCATCGCAACACAACGCACAGTATCGTCGCCTAAATGTTGCATAACTTCTACTACAATTTTTTGTCTATCATGTGCCTTATGATCATGGTAGATGTTGATGGCGTTATAGATGCTTGGCAAATGACCAGCATCAAAGCGCACGTCTACAACTGGGCCGATGACCTGCACAACTTTACCAATATTATTACTCATCGACAGATATCTCCTTATTTATTGCAAGGCATTAGCGCCACCAACGATTTCAGAAATTTCGTTCGTAATGCTAGATTGACGCAACTTATTGTATTCAAGTCCTAACGAATCAATAAGTTCACCTGCATTATCTGTAGCAGATGTCATAGCCGTCATACGAGCACCCAACTCACTTGCTGCAGATTGCAATAATCCATTATAAACAGTAATTTCTAAATATTTTGGTAGCAACGCCTCCAAGACAGATACAGCGGAAGGCATAAAGTCATATTCTTCCCCTTTTACCTCATCCTGCGGTTGCTCTATTGGCAACAAGCGTTCAGCCTGTGCAATTTGCGTCATAGAATTTACAAAACGTGTATAAATCATGATGACTTCGTCAACTTCATGATGTTCGTATAGTGAAAGCGCTTCATGCATGATAGCACGTGCATGTTCATAGGAAGGTTTATCAGAAAAGCCTGCATAAGACTTATCGATATGAATTCCTCGAGATTTCATGCTATCTCTAGGTTTTCTGCCAGCTGTGATTACACGATATGTATCGGAATCTTTGCCATGTAATTGTTCCATAGCATATTTCAATACATTGGCAGAAAATGCCCCTGCGAGACCCTTATCAGCACCTATTACAATATAGCACGTACGTTTTATAGGGCGTACATCTAGTAAAGGACTGCTAAAGCCTTCTAAATCACTATTAGACATATGACGCAAGATTTGCCCAATCTTCTCTGCGTAAGGACGCGTAGCTTCAGCTTTTGTTTGTGCCCTACGAAGACGAGCAGAAGCAACCATCTTCATCGCTTTTGTAATTTGTTGCGTATTGGTAACACTTTTTATGCGTTTTCGCAAATCTTGTGCACTAGCCATACATTACGCCTCCTTATGAGACACTAATGTATGCGTAGAACCAAATGCTTCTACACATTCTGGAATTGCTTGTTTCAATAGATTTTCAGTTTCTTCGTCAATTTTCTTAGACGTTTCAATATTACGAATAATATCAGGATAGTTAGCTTTTACAAAACGTAAAAGTTCAGCCTCAAATGCTAATACATCAGCCACTTGAATATCTGCTAAATACCCTTTTGTACCAGCGTAAAGGTTGATAACCATTTCCGCTACGCTCATAGGCTCATATTGCCCTTGCTTCAACATTTCAGTCAAACGTTCACCACGATCAAGTTGTGCCCGTGTAGCCGCATCAAGGTCAGAACCAAACTGAGCGAAGGCGGCCAACTCACGATATTGAGCAAGGTCCAAACGCAACTGGCCTGCTACTTGTTTCATCGCTTTAGTTTGGGCACTACCACCTACACGAGATACGGACAAACCTACGTCAACAGCTGGACGAATACCAGAGTAGAACATATCTGTACCCAAGAAAATTTGACCATCAGTGATGGAAATTACATTTGTTGGGATGTATGCAGATACGTCACCCGCTTGTGTTTCAATAATTGGCAATGCTGTAATGGAACCGCCACCAAGTTCAGGCGAAAGTTTCGCCGCACGTTCTAATAGACGGCTGTGTAAGTAGAATACATCGCCTGGATACGCTTCACGCCCTGGTGGACGACGTAACAATAGGGACATAGCACGGTATGCAGCCGCTTGTTTTGTTAAATCATCATATACGCATAATACGTGTTTACCTTGGTACATGAAGTATTCACCCATGGCAACACCAGCGTAAGGAGCGATATATTGAAGAGGAGCACCAGTAGATGCACTAGCAGATACTACGATTGTATACTCCATAGCGCCTGCTTCTTCAAGTTTTTGCACTACGCGAGCAACCGTAGATTCTTTTTGACCAATGGCAACATAAATACAAATAACATCTTTGCCTTTTTGATTCAAAATTGTATCTAATGCAATCGCAGTTTTACCAGTACCACGGTCACCGATGATAAGCTCACGTTGACCACGACCGATTGGTACCATCGCATCAATCGCTTTAAGACCTGTTTGTAAAGGTTCATTTACAGATTGACGGTCCGCTATACCAGGAGCTGGATGTTCAATAGGCCGACGTTCAGTAGCTTGAATAGCACCCTTGCCATCAAGAGGTTGACCAAGAGGATTTACTACACGACCAATCAAGGCATCCCCTGCCGGAACGTCCATAATTTTGCCAGTACGGCGTACTTGGTCACCTTCTTTAATCAAGAAGTCATCACCTAATAGTACGGCACCAACATTATCTAATTCTAAGTTCAAAACCAAGCCATATACGCCGTGAGGTAATTCTAACAACTCACCGGCCATGGCTCTTTCAAGACCATAAATATGGGCGATGCCATCCCCTACGTCGAGAACAGTACCCACGTCATCGACATTAAGGTCAACATCATAGTCCTGAATCTGCTGTTTAATTATAGCAGTGATTTCTTCAGGCTTCATTTTCATATATACCCATTCACCCCTATCTAATAGAGTTCGTTCTTAATAAAGATTTTTCTAATTCTTGCAATCGACGAGATACAGAGCCATCAATGCGTTTATCCCCTACTTGAATGATAATACCACCCATAATCAAAGGATCCTGACGCACAGATAAAATGACATCTTTACCTGTAACTTCTCGTAATTTAGCTTGTACAGACGCTTCTACATCAGCTGTGATTGGTTCTGCTACAGTGACAGTAGCTTCTAGAATACCACGAGCCGCACGTGATTTTTGAATGAACGCAGTAATAGCTGATGCTATATAGCGATAACGACCACGTTTAATCATCACATAAATAAAATGCAATGCAACCTTGTCTAGGCTCGATTCAAATATTTTACCAATCAGCTTAATCTTTGCATCTTCTGTAACAATTGGATTCTCAAGGAATGATCGTAATTCAGGCTGCTCATCCAACACAGATGCTACATAGCCTAGTTGCTCCTCCATGAGTTCCAACTTATTTTGTTCTTGAGCTAATTCAAACATAGCCGAACTGTATTTATCTGCTACAATTTCTATGCTCATCGTATCACAACCCTATCGTTTTACTATCAAGTTGACGAATAGCGTCTTCGATCAATTTTGTATTAGTTTCGCTGTTCATATCTTTTGCAACAACTTTACCAGCCATAGCTACAGACAAAGAAACAACTTCATTACGCAAGCTATTCATAGCACGATCACGTTCGATGGCAATATCTTGACGAGCACGATTTTTTTCTTGTTCAATTTGCTCACGAGCTGTTGCCAATTGTTCCCGTGTTGTATTTTCTGCTTCTTGAATTGCTTTTTCAACAATTTGTTGTGCTTCTACACGAGCATTAGAAATTTGAGCTGCATAATCAGCTTTAAACTTTTCTGCCTCTGCACGGGCTTCTTCAGCAGCTTCTAAATCTTTAGCAATTCGTTCTTTACGTTCTGTCATCATAGCCAATAATGGTTTATATGCAAAACGCGCCAATAGCCAAACTAATATAAAAAAGTTCAACATTTGAGCAAGAATCGTTCCAAGGCTTAAGTCAACCAAGGTTATTCCTCCTCGTTATTATCTGAATAACAAAATAAACGCAACTACTACACCGATGATAGGCATCGCTTCGATCAAACCAATCGCTACGAACATAGTAGACATCAATTGACCACGCAATTCAGGTTGGCGTGTAATACCTTCGATTACTTTACTAGATACAAGACCGTCACCGATACCTGCACCAATGGCACCACAACCTACTGCGATTGCTGCTGCTAATGCGAATAAACCTTGAGCTTCCATAATATATCCTCCATATATAATAATTAATGTTCCTCACTAAGAGCCATCCCTAAATAGGATGCTGTAAGAACGGTAAAAATAAAGGCTTGAATAATGCCGATAAACAAACTAAAAGCAATCCAAACCCATGGTACAGGTACAAACCAAGGCAAGTTATATAATACTTCTAACAAAATTTCACCAGCTACGATATTGCCGAATAGACGGAAAGCAAGCGTAACAGGTCTAGCAATCTCTTCAAAGATATTAAGTACTAGCAACGCCTTATAAGGTCGTACAAAATGCTTAAAGTAGGATAAGCCTTTAACTTTAATCCCCATAACCCATACTACTAACGTACTACATAAGGCCAATGCAACTGTAGTATTGATATCAGATGTTGGTGATGTTAGCGCCTTAAGTGTGGGCATTAAGCCTAATTCATTTCCTACAAAAATAAATAAGAAAAACGTAAATAACAAGGAACTCACCATCGGCCAATGACGACCCAAGTTCGGAGCTAATTGCCCCTCTAAGCCTTCTAATATAGATTCCACTATATTTTGCAAGCCTACAGGCACCAATTTACGTCCTCGGGTGGCTAGTACTGTTATTAGTATTACAATAGCCATAGTAACCCATGTAGCAATCAAGGTATCTATATTAAATGTCAACCCTAACCACTGCACGACCTCATGGTGTCCCGCATGTAATTCCACGTTCTCAACCCCTTTCATAGATATAATAAAAACCTAATATATTTACAATTAATATAAATATAACATCTATGTATCATCATACATCGTTATAGATATATAATCAACACTTGAAAGGTAAACAATTCTAATTACTCATAGATGCTTTGTGTATAATGCATTATTTGAATATTTCTATTTTTACTAGTATCTCGAGATTAGAAATGACGACTGAGCCACCAGTACACAGCATATAATGCAGGCTGAATAAGCGCGATACCTATAAACATACTAACAGCCTCTACACCAGGAATTTTCAGACCTAAGACCACTAGAGAACCTACTAACATAAGACGCCAAATCATCTGTCTCCGAGATTTACGTACGGCTTTATAAGGATCTCCTGACACAATAGATTGTCCGTGCAAAGCTAGGCTAAGTAAGTAAAGAACCATTATAAATATACCCCAAAGCCATCCCCATAAATATTGTTCTAAGCCACATAAAACTTGTATTATACTGCCTAAAAAAGCAATAAAAAAACAAGTTAGTAGCACACGCATTATGAATTTAATATATTGATTCATATATACCTCACTACTTAACTTGTTTATATAACATATAAAAACCTGTTATAGCTCCAATAAGACCAAATATAACCATACATAACGGCTGAGTTCTAAACCAACCATCCAATATATATCCGACCCAAATGAAACCACCTATACAGAAAACGAGTGTGAGCCCCGCCGATGTCGCCATGGCGAGAGCTTTCACAAGGTCCCTATCCATATTATTTACCAAAGCGTTCAGGACGATTAGGATCGCCTAAGAACTCATGGCGCAACGCTTGGATAATGCGTTCAGATGCTTTCCCATCACCATAAGGATTAACGGAATTAGACATCAATTTATAAGCTTCTGCATTACTCAATAATTCATGAGCCGCTGCATGTACAGCCTCTTTATCAGTACCTACAAGACGCACTGTACCAGCTTCCACAGCTTCTGGGCGTTCTGTAGTATCCCGCAATACGAGTACTGGTTTACCAAGGGCTGGTGCTTCCTCTTGAATCCCACCAGAATCAGTAAGAATCAAATAGGATTTAGCCATTAAGTTAGCGAATGGTTCATAATCAAGTGGGTCAATTAAGATAACACGTTCTACAGAACCAAGTTCTTCTTGTACAACTTGACGAACCTTAGGATTCTTATGTACAGGGAATACCACTTGAATATCTTTAAATTCATTAATCAAATCGCGAATAGCTTGGTATACATGGCGCATAGGCTCACCCAAATTTTCACGACGATGTGTTGTAACAAGAACCGTACGTTTTTCAGAATCTAATGCATTAATAGCCGCATCATCAAATACATAGCTTTCTTGCACAGTTGTATCAAGAGCATCAATAACAGTATTACCAGTTACATATAAATGTTCTGTATTAATATTTTCTTTTTTAAGATTACTTTCAGAACTAGCTGTTGGTGCAAAGTGATATGTTGCAATAGAACCTGTTAGCTTACGGTTCATTTCCTCTGGGAACGGAGAGTAAATATCACCTGTACGGAGGCCTGCCTCTACATGACCTACAGGAATTTCTTGATAGAAGGACGCCAAAGCACCTGCAAAGGTTGTTGTAGTATCACCATGTACAAGAACTACATCTGGTTTAGCTTCTTCTAATACAGCTTTAAGACCCATCAATGCACGATTTGTTACATCGTACAACGTTTGACCTTGGCTCATAATATTTAAATCGTAATCAGGGGTAATATTAAATAAATTTAGTACTTGATCAAGCATATCACGATGTTGTGCCGTAACGGTTACAATCGGCTCCATATCTGGTGCTGCTTCTAATGCTTTTACAAGAGGAGCCATCTTAATAGCCTCAGGTCTTGTACCAAAGATTGTCATAACTTTTAACATAGTTGCCTCCAACATAGTAGGATAGAAAAAATGGGGCGCTAAGCGCCCCACATATGGTTATTTCTTATGGGAATCCTCAGATTCCTCTAAAGCTTTTGCCAATTCTTCACGATCAAAAGAAATAGTTTCATCTGAATCGCTACGTTCAATTGTAGGACGTGGTAGTGGATGTCCAGCTGCGTCACTGTGAGTAATAACCCCGAGACGACGAGCCACAAAAATACTACCTAAGAAAATAACGAATACCAACGCAATGCCAATCCAAGCATTAACCTCTGCCACGATGACAGATACGCCACCAAACAGAGCAGTAACGGCATACATCATTAGTACCGCTTGCTTTTGAGATAAACCTTGAGCCAATAATCGATGATGCACATGGCCTTTATCAGGCTTGAAAATTGGTCGGCCGCTAATTTTACGACGTACGATAGCAAATAATGTATCAAGGATTGGTAAGCCTAACACGATTGCTGGCACTACTAATGCAATAGTAGCTGCCGTTTTGACAGCACCCATTACAGAAATAGCTGCTAAAGTATAACCAAGGAGCATAGAGCCCGTATCACCCATGAAGATTTTCGCTGGGTTAAAGTTATACCGTAAAAAACCTACTGTTGCACCTGCTAGTGCAAGGGATATACATGCTAAATCAGTTTGGCCAAGTTGTAATGTCATAGCGCCAACAGCAATATAAGCAATAAAGGAAATCCCTGCTGCCAAGCCATCAAGTCCATCGATGAGGTTTACGATATTCGTAAAGCCTACAATCCAGAAAATAGTCAACGGAGCAGACCAATATTTAAGGTACACTACACCACCCCAAGGAAGATTGATGAAGTCTACCCGAATATCGTAAGCCACCAAAATAGCTGCTGCTATAATTTGGCCCATTAACTTAGTTTTTGGCTCAATCTGTTTAATATCATCCCATATGCCAACGAGCACAAGAATAACTGTACCAAGCACAAATCCAAATAATTTATGGTCATGTGGAATAGATCCATTAAAAAGAACCGATCCTATATAACCGAGAAAGATTGCTAAACCACCAAGTCGTGGAATAGCACCATGATGTACCTTACGGGCATCAGGTTTATCTATTGCCCCAACAGCAACGGCAAAGCGTTTTACCAAAGGGGTAAGTGCAAAAGTTATGATGAGCGCCAGAGCAAAGGCCCATACATAATCGAGCACATAATCACTCATAAGACACCTCCAACAACTAGGTTGAAAACAATATTAGTTAGTCAAGCTACGAATAGGTGCAGGAATGCGACCACCGCGAGCGATAAATTCAGCGGCACTATATGGGCTCACTTCAATGATTGGAGCATAGCCCAACAAGCCACCAAATTCAACAACCTCTCCTACAGTCTTACCAGGTACAGGAATTACACGAACCGCAGTAGTCTTATTATTAATCATACCAATAGCAGATTCATCGGCAATAATTGCAGAAATTGTATCTGCTGTTGTGTCTCCAGGGATAGCGATCATGTCAAGGCCAACAGAACATACGCAAGTCATAGCCTCTAATTTATCGAGGGATAAACTGCCACAAGATACAGCATCAATCATACCGGCATCTTCAGATACTGGAATGAATGCACCACTAAGGCCACCTACATGCGAAGATGCCATAAGGCCACCTTTTTTCACTGCATCATTAAGCAATGCCAGTGCTGCAGTAGTACCGTGACAACCACAAGAGGATAAACCCATTTCTTCAAGAACGTGAGCTACGGAATCACCTACAGCTGGTGTTGGAGCCAAGGACAAATCGATGATACCAAATGGTTTACCAAGACGGCGAGATGCCTCTTGCGCTACCAATTGGCCTACGCGAGTAATCTTAAAAGCAGTACGTTTAATCGTTTCGGCTACAACATCAAAGGATTGACCACGTACAGACTCTAGTGCGTGTTTAACAACGCCTGGACCAGATACGCCTACAGAAATAGCACTATCACCTTCAGTAACACCAAAGAAGGCACCGGCCATGAATGGATTATCCTCTACAGGATTACAGAAGATAACAAGCTTAGCACAACCAAGAGCATCATTATCCTTTGTAAGTTCTGCAGTTCTTTTAACGATAATCCCCATGTCACGAACCGCATCCATGTTGATACCTGTTTTAGTAGATCCAACGCCTACAGAGCTACATACGATATCCGTAGTTGCCAACGCTTCTGGAATAGAATCAATCAAAATACGATCAGCTCTTGTAGCACCCTTTGTTACGAGTGCAGAGAAGCCACCAATAAAGTTTACCCCTACCGTTTTTGCAGCGCGATCCATTGCTTCTGCAATAGGCACATAAGATATTAAATCACTACCACCGGCTATAAGAGAAATAGGCGTTACAGAAATACGTTTATTAATGATAGGAATACCAAACTCACATTCAATATCCTCACCAGTAGAAACAAGGTGTTCTGCTTCTTTTGTAATACGATCATAAATACGATCACATAACTCTTTGCCAGAGCTAGACGCACATTCAAGCAAGCTAATACCCATTGTAATAGTACGTACGTCAAGCTTATTATCATGAATCATCTGATTCGTTTCTAAAATATTGTCGATAGATAACATAGTGCCTCCTATCCCACACGGTGCATGCTTAAGAAAATATCAGCATGTTGTGCACGGATTTCAACACCAAGTTCTTTACCAAGTGTAGCTAAAGCCTCTTGAATAGATGTTAAGTCTTTCACATTTTCAGACTTAGTTTCACACATCATAATCATATTAAAAACGCCATCAAGAATGGTTTGATTAATAGACATAATATTTACGCCATGGTTAGCAAGTACAGTACTAACACCTGCGATGATACCAACGCGGTCAACACCGACTACGGTAACAACTAATTTCATAACATCACCTTTTCTGAGCACTACAGACTATTTAACCCATATAGGGCATTCAATAAACTATATTAATATATTATATCACATTTATTACTTTTCTACGGTGAAATCTTCATGAGTTTTCACCCGAAAACAGTATTTTATACTTCGTCGGATAATGCGGCCGTCACGATAGCCTCTCCTGCTGTCAATAATGCCACTAACCCTTTATCACCTTTATAGCTTTCACCATAAATTTTATACAAATCTTCCGTGCCAGATGGACGCGCTACAAACCAACCTGTTTCAGTTTCTACCCGAACGCCATCGATTGGCATCTCCTTATACAAAGATGTAGTACGTATATTAGTAATAGGATCTCCGTCTACCTCTGTAGCTGTAATTGAACTTGCATTCAACTGTTTCAACTTAGCTTTTGCCACCTTTGTACACGCCGCATCAATACGCCCAAAACGAGGATCCCCACAACCTTCAACAATATTGTTATACAGTCTATCAACTGTGGCGCCCATTACGGCGTACATCTCCATCGCCAACAACGCCATTACCATGCCGTCTTTATCAGTAGTCCATACAGTACCATCCTTTTTAAGGAACGATGCACCGGCAGATTCTTCACCGCCGATACCAATCTCACCATCAAATAATAAGGAGCTAAAATATTTAAAGCCTACTGGAACCTCATAAACAGGAATCTCTTTAACGGCAGCCCATTTATCAATCATCGTAGTACAAACAACTGTTTTTCCTACCCCTTTATCTGTCCAACCACGGGTTGTAAACAAATAATCTGCAGCAACCGTAAGGAACGCATTGGGAGAAGTAAGCCCCTCTGCAGTGACAATGCCATAACGATCATAATCTGGATCATTCCCAACAGCGAGATCATAATTGCCAATTTGTTTAATGACATCAGCCATAGCATATTCAGAGGAACAATCCATTCTCACCTTGCCATCATGGTCATAGGTCATAAAACTAAATGTCGGATCGTACTCATCGTTGATAATATCCATATTGAGATTATATCGCTCTTTAATAGCACGCCAGTAACCGAGGCCACTACCACCTAATGCATTGACAAGAACCTTCGGTTTAGCACTTTGAATGGCTTCCATGTTAATGATAGAAGATAATTCCTCAACATATAGCCCCTTGTAATCATAAGGCACTTGTTGATCTGGCTCAATATTATCAATACTAATACGTTTGAACCCTTCTAATTCACAATAAGCCCGAACGTACTCATTAGCACGAGTTTCAATCCATTTTGTAATTAATGTATCCGCAGGACCACCGTTGGTAGCATTATACTTAATCCCCCCATTGTCCGGAGGGTTGTGAGATGGTGTAATAACGATACCATCAGCCTTATCAAAATGACTTTCATTATACCGAATGATAGCACGAGACACTGACGGTGTAGGCACAAAGTCCATATCCGCATCAACCATTGCAACCACGCCATTACCAGCAAGTACCTCAAGCACTGTTACTAATGCAGGTTGAGATAAAGCGTGTGTATCTTGGCCCACAAAAATTGGACCTGTTGCACCAAATTGACCTCGACCATCACAGATAGCCTGTGTAATAGCTGCTACATGTAAATCTGTAAAAGTACCATTTAAAGAGGTACCACGATGCCCAGAGGTACCAAAGGATACGAGTTGTGTCGAATCAGTAACATCCGGTGTATTATCAAAATAAGCATCCACTAGAGTTTGTACATCTATAATATCTTGTTCTTGTACAGGCATACCTGCTAATGCATGAGCCATAGGAACCTCCTAATTTCAACTGTATATATCATTCATAAAATATTATATTTACACATAATTAATATGAGATGACAAATACATAATTTTAACTTTATCTACTGATTATGTACAGTTTGTGTATTATCCTCTTCAGTAACACTCTTATCCTTTAACTGTTCACATACTTCAGTCGGTATAATAGGCTGCGTAAAACCTTGACCAATAACCTCTTGCGCATCAGTTATTAAGATGAACACATTCGGATCAGCCTCTTGAATTACCTCTTTCAACTTATTTACCTGCAGTAGATTAACTGCTACCATAACGATTTGCTTCGGTGTCCGCGTATAGGCACCGATACCATTAATGATAGTAGCTCCACGACCAACCTTATTGATGATACATGCACATACCTCGTTGGTACGATAGGTAATGATAAAAGCTACCTTTCGCTGATTAAAGCCGATAACCACTTTATTCGTAATAATAGTATACACATACACACTAATAAGCGTTACTGCTACTGCTTCAAGGCCAACAACACCAATTGCGGCAACAAGAATAGCACAGTTTATGGCACTATTAATAGACCCCATTTGAAGTCCATAATACTTACGTACTATGAGTGCTATCGGATCAAGGCCACCTGTATTACCACCAACGCGGTACACAATACCAAGACCTACGCCAGTCGTAATACCGGCCATCATAGAACTTAATAAAGGATCCCTAATAATCATGTCATATTGCAAAAAGTTAAATAAATCAACCATCCAAGATAACATCAACGTGCCATACAAGGTCTTAATAACAACACGAGTACCTAGCCACTTCCAAGCGGCCCAGAATATAGGAATATTTAAAATCATATTCCAAGAACCAACGGATAACCCCGTTAAGTAATACAAAATCAAGCCTACCCCACTAATACCAGTACTAACCAGTTTGTGTGGTAATACAAAGGCATCAATGCCAGCACCAAATATGGCACATCCAAGGATAACCATGAGGCTTTCATAAACAACGGTTTTATACTTAGCGAACATAGCTTCCTCCAAATTGCCATTTCACTATAAATATTCTATAATGAACTAACTAAAATATACGCTATTTACAATCCATGTAAGAATAAAACAATATGCGTATACAAATTCATCATAAACCACTTAATGGTTATTTTCAATCACTTTATAAGAGTATAAAATAAACATATATACTGCATATATTATGTACGTTACAAACGAGGCTATTATGAGTAAAAGTTTTGAGCAACTCGGTTGCAGTAAAATCAATATTGGTCTTGCTATTACAGGCAAGCGTGAAGATGGATATCACGATATCGACTCTATCTTCCAATCCATTCGCCTTAGCGATTCCATTTATTTTGCTAAACATCATTCCGTAGTTTTTTCTGGTGGTGCTCCAGAATTACCAGAGTATATGCAAAAACTAGTTACTTACGGGGAAGAGAATCTTGCCCTCAAAGCATTACGGGCTGTCCAAGCCTATACGGGATGTAAAGCAGGAGCCGCAATTCACCTTTTAAAACGCGTACCTATCCAAGCAGGACTTGGTGGTGGCAGTGCTGATGCAGCAGCTATGTTAGTAGGCCTCAATCGTTTCTGGGATTTACGTCTTACTAAAGATGAACTATTAAAAATCGGTGCTACTCTTGGGTCTGATGTACCATTCTTATTACAAGGTGGTACTGCACGCGGCACGGGGCGTGGCGAAATATTAACCTACGGCAAATCACCAGATCCACATTGGCTATTACTCGTAAAACCACAGGTGTCTGTATCTACTGCAGTTGCCTACGGTCGCTTCAACGGTAAATCAATAGCTACCAAACAAACCATAGATACTGTCCACAAGCACTTAGAGCACAATAATCTAAAGTCAGCCTTCCTAGCTAGTGCGAACACCTTTGAAGAGCTACTCTTCCCTGACCATGAAGAGCTCGTTATTTGTAAAGATTTCTTTACTAGTCGTGGGTATCCAACTATCATGACCGGCAGTGGTCCTACAATGGTAGTATTACTCGATAAGCCGATGGAGGCATTACAACTGCAAGAAGAGATTAAAGCAGCAGGCCATGATTGGCTTTCTCTCATTACAAAAACATGTACACAGGAGGACTTACCATGACAAAACGGTTGCAACCTATACGCTTAGATGCGTATAAACCTCTACGCGAAGTTGTAAGCGAAACATTGCGACAAGCCATTCAAGATGGTGTTTTAAAACCTGGCGAACGCCTTATGGAAATTCCTCTAGCAGAAGAGCTTGGTGTAAGCCGTACCCCAATTCGCGAAGCCATTCGTAAGCTTGAACTAGAAGGCTTTGTTGTCATGGTGCCTCGCCGTGGCACATATGTGGCTAATATATCTTTAAAGGATATTACTCAAGTATTTGAAATCCGATCTGCTCTCGAAGAACTAGCTGCAGGTCTTGCAGCGGAGCGCATTACGGAGGAAGAAATCGAAACCTTGGAACGAATGCTTGTAGAAATTGGCGATCATATGGAAAACAAAGATATGGAATCCGTCGTAGCAGCGGACGTGGAATTTCACGAAGTTCTATACCGAGCATCTCGCAATGAACGACTTGCAGATATTGTTCACAACTTGCGGGAGCAAACCTATCGGTTCCGTAGTTTTTCTATGAACCAACCAGGCCGTCTCAGAAAAACTTGGGAAGAACATCGCCAATTAGTAGAAGCCATTGCTTCGCATAACGCTACACAAGCCCGAAAGCTAGCCAGAATTCATATGGAACATTCTGAACAAACCTTACTTCAAGGCATGGAAGAATCCCAGGAATTCATTAAATCTTAATGAAATATCCTATTTCATATACAATAATAAATCATTAATAAAATCCTTCACTTTCGTGAAGGATTTTTGTTTTACAGAGTCTATAGAAATTGATACAATATCATTAATAATTATATGAATTCTTTTTATGAGAAAGGGGTTTTTTTATGGAAGCAATGCTCAATGATGCTATTTCTACCATTAATAACTATTTATGGAGTTATTTCATCATTTTTATCCTCATCGGCGCAGGTCTCTTCTTTACTATGACAACGAATTTTGTACAAATTCGTATGATTAAAGAAATGATTCGTCTCGTAGTCAACGGTGCAGGTAGTTCTACTGAAAAAAATCATGTATCCTCATTCCAAGCATTCTGTGTTAGTACCGCCTCTCGTGTAGGTGTTGGTAACATCGCAGGTATTGCCATTGCCGTTGTACTTGGTGGCCCTGGTGCTATCTTCTGGATGTGGATTATCGCACTCATCGGTGCTGCCACAGGTTTCATTGAATCTACATTAGCACAAATTTATAAAGAACCTGTTGCTAAAGGCGGTTTCTACGGCGGTCCAGCTTACTACATCCGTTATGGTTTAAACAACAAAGCATTATCTGTTTTATTTGCTATTCTAATCAGTATTACGTATGGTTGGATTTACAACTCCGTACAAGCGAACACATTAGCTGCATCACTACAAGTATTTAACTTTGATGTATCCTACACCGGTGCAGTTGTAGCAATACTTCTTGGCCTCATTATCTTTGGTGGTATTCATCGTGTTGCAAAAGCATCTGAAATCATCGTTCCTATTATGGCTGTACTATATATTGCTACTGCATTATTCGTAGTCATTATGAACATCACCCAGTTCCCACATGTTATTTATACTATTATTACCTCAGCCTTTGAACCAGTTGCTGCAGGCGGTGGTCTACTAGGCGCTACTGTAATGAATGGTATTAAACGTGGCTTATTCTCTAACGAAGCTGGTGAAGGCTCTGTTCCTAATGCAGCGGCTACTGCAGCTGTTAATCACCCTGTAGAACAAGGTCTTGTACAAGCATTTGGTGTATTCCTTGATACTTTCATCATTTGTACAGCTTCAGCATTCATTGTACTCATGGTTGGCGACTATAGCACAACGGGTTTAACTGGTGTTGCACTAGTACAACATAATCTAGAACAACAACTTGGTTCTTGGGCACCAACAGCGGTAGCAATCTTTATCGTAATGTTCTCCTTCAGTTCCTTAATTGGTAACTATTACTATGGTGAAATCAATATTAGCCACTTAACTGAAAAAAGATTCTATCTTCATTTATTCCGCATCGGTGTAATTATTATGACATTTGTAGGCTCTATCGCCTCTCTTGATCTAGTATGGAATTTAGCTGATTTATTCATGGCATTCCTAGTATTGACTAATATCAGCTCTATCGTACGTATGGGCCGCACAGCTGGCCTTGCCCTTGATGACTATATTAAACAACGTAAGGCCGGTATCGAAAGTCCTGTATTCAACCGATCCGTTCTTAACCATACATATGGTATCGTATGGTGGGGTGACGGCCAAACTACAGACTCCTCCGTTCCTCCAACTCCAGTTGAAAACACTGTAGAAAAATAAAATATGTATTCCTAAGAGACTATTGAAAATATATTTCAATAGTCTCTTTTTTGTAAAAGTATACATTGTTAGAACTACAACTATATTATCTAACCAACGTTACAAGTGATAATTATCACAGTAATTTCCCATATTTTTATGTTTTTTAACACCAAAAACTATAGAATATAGTTATTAAATTATAAAGGGTATTATGTATACAATGTCGAATATTACAGTATGTGTAAAATTAACAATATTTCATTCACTCTGATATTCAGGAGGTAATTATGAGTACATATAACCCATACGAAAATATGTTAAATACGTTAGACGTAGCAGCTGAAAAACTCGGCTATACTCGTAGCGAGTACGAAGTATTACGTCATCCAGAACGAGAATTGAAGGTAGCAGTACCTCTTCAACTAGACAATGGTGAAGTTCGTGTATATGAAGGTTATCGTTGCCAACACTCCACATTACGCGGCAGTGCTAAAGGTGGTCTTCGCTTCCATCCAGATTCCGATGAAAACGAAGTTCGTGCATTAGCTGCTTGGATGACTATAAAAAACGCCATAGCTAATATCCCTTATGGTGGTGGTAAAGGTGGTATCAAAGTTGATCCTAAAACATTAACCCCTCGCGAATTAGAACGACTAACTCGTAATTTTGTTCGTCGTATTGCACCTATTATTGGGGTTAATACTGACGTTCCTGCACCAGACGTAAATACAAACGCTCAAATCATGAGCTGGATTGCTGACGAATATAGCACTTTAAAAGGAGAATGGAGCCCTGGTATCGTTACTGGTAAACCTATCGAAGTAGGCGGTTCTCTAGGGCGTAACGAAGCAACTGGTCGCGGTTGTCTTATCGCATTACAAAGCTACCTCGCAAAGAAAAACTTAGACATTAAGAATCTTACTGTAGCAGTTCAAGGTTTCGGCAATGTTGGTTCCGTAGGTGCTCGTCTCATGGCGCAGGCAGGTGCTAAAGTTGTAGCAATTGGTGACGCAAGCGTTAATATTTACAACCCGAACGGTCTAGATGTAGAAAAAGCATATGAATATGCTAACTCCAACGGACGCTCCCTTAAAGGGTATAGTGAGCCTGGTATGACTACAATTGGTGCTCAAGAACTATTAGCTCAACCAGTCGATGTACTATACATGGCAGCTCTTGAAAACCAATTGAACAAAGACAACATGGAAAATATCCAAGCTAAGATCATTTTAGAAGGTGCCAATGGTCCTACTACTAACGATGCCGATAAATACTTTTACGAAAAAGGTATCGATATTATCCCTGACGTTCTTGCTAACGGCGGCGGTGTAGTTGTATCCTACTATGAATGGGTACAAAACAAAGCTAGCTTCTACTGGACTGAAGAGGAAGTTAACGAAAGATTAACTAAGAATATGAAAAATAGTTTTGAAGCCGTTTGGGAAATGCAACATAAATACAATGTACCACCACGCCAAGCAGCATACATGGTTGCCCTTGAACGACTCGTGGTCGAAACAAAATGGCGCGGCTATAACTGCTAGACTTTTATAACTACTAGTTTTCTATCTCTCCATAAATTTTAGCCATGAAAAAGGCGTAAGCTCAATTTGAGCTTACGCCTTTTTGTTTGCCTATAAACCTTTTTATTTACCTGCAAATCGTAATTGAAAGATTTAAAGATGTTCAATTACCTAGTTTTATTAGCTAAACACTTAGGATTCGTCTTATTTAAAAGCACCTAGTAATGCAGCCATACTAGGACGATTAAGCAATGCTTTTACCAATATCGCACCAAGGACTGCTGGAATTGTTTGACCTACAACGAGATTCAACACCAACGGCCAATATGGAATACCCAATAACGGACTAAGCCATAATGGTACACATAGAGCCGGAACAAAGATAATTGGCAAGATGGCCCACCACGCGCTGAGACCCATTTTACGCATACAAACAATGATGCCTGTTGTTAAAATACCAACGCCAAAACCACCTACCATATCAAGGATACCGAGTCCACCGAATAGGAAGTTAGAAATGAGGTTACCAATCCCCATAGGAATCACCAAGAACGGAAAGGCATAAGCAAGTGCATATAATGATGTTGCTATACGAATTTGATACGCTCCAAAGGAAACGCTTTGCGTTAAATACAATACAACGATGTATAATGCCACAACCATGGCAGAAATAGTCAATTTACGTGTAGTAATCATAACACTCACCTCCTCAAAATAAAAAAGCATGGCAAAACTACCATGCTATAAATACTTATGAATTTCCGTAGTTTTGTTTAGAGACAGGATGGTTTCAAACTGTCTTATTTAGTTGTCGCCTTTAGGCATTTCTAATATTAACATATATCTAATATTTTCGCAATCAATTTGGTTGTAGGCGGACTTATATGTAAATCTACTATTAGTGTTAAATTGGTAAGGACGAGGTGGCAGGAGATACCTTTCCTCATCGCTCCACTGGCTAAACGGTCATCGGCCTAGGGCTCGAACTACAATGCAGGATCTTCAACACCGTTGGCGCGGAACGCTTCAGCTCTATCGATACAGGTGCCGCAGTGTCCGCATGGTTTGTCGCCACCTTCATAACAGGACCATGTTAGGTGATATGGGACGCCAAGTCGTAGACCTTCTTTAACGACGTCTGCTTTATTATGGTTAATAAATGGAGCCTCTAAGAAACATTCCTTACCGGATCCTTCGAAGATGGCATCACCCATAGATTGATAGAAGTGTTCTGTGCAGTCTGGATATGCATTACCAGCCGCATCATCGCTATGAGCGCCGTAATAGATATATCCACAATCTAAAGAAAGTGCCAAGGATGCGGCCACAGATAGAAATAGACCATTTCTAAATGGTACATAGGTACTAACTGTACCTTCCCTCTCTGCTTCTTGTTGTTCCTTGTATGAACCTTGAGGAATTTCTTCCGTGGATTTCTCTAGTAAAGAACAATTGCTGAAGGCAAACAATTTAGTGACATCCATCGTTTTACCTTCCATTCCATAATAACCGAGAATAGCTCTAGCAGCTTCTAGCTCTTTACTATGTTTTTGGCCATATAGAATCGATATTGGTACTACATTCTCTTTACCAAACCTTTCAATAGCAAGTGCTAAACATGTAGTACTATCTACACCACCGCTAAATAGAACGACAGCCTTTTGTTTTTGATCCATACTATCTCCTCATCCTGAATATTAGCCTTTATAAGCACATCCACTACATATAAAAATAAATGCAAATGTATCGGTAAAGAAATTAATATCTCTTAATCTAATTATAACAGCCTCACCCGTAGATGAGGCTGTTAATTTTGTAGGCAAGTTTTATAAATCGATATCCAATTCTACTGGACAATGATCGGAACCAAAGATTTGTTGATGAATCTTCGCTTCTTGAATTTTATCGTCAAGACGTTTGGATGTAATGAAGTAATCAATTCTCCATCCTGTATTCCGTTCACGAGCTTTGCCCATGTAAGACCACCAGCTGTATTCTTCAATAGCATCTGGATAGAGATGACGGAATGTATCTGTAAACCCAGCACCTAAGAGCTCAGTCATTTTTGCACGTTCTTCATCAGAGAAGCCCGCATTTTTACGGTTCGTCTTAGGGTTTTTAAGATCGATTTCTTGATGAGCTACGTTAAGATCACCACAAAGAATAACTGGTTTTTTCTCATCTAATTCCAATAAGTAGTTACGGAATGCGTCTTCCCAAGTCATACGGTATTCAAGACGAGCTAATTCACGTTGGCTATTAGGCGTATAGCAACATACCAAATAGAAGTTTTCGTATTCAGCAGTAATAACACGACCTTCTTGATCGTGCTCTTCAATGCCGATACCATTCGTTACAGACAACGGTTTAATGCGTGTGAATACAGCTGTACCGCTATAACCTTTTTTTACAGCACTATTCCAATATTGCTCATAGCCTGGTAATTCCAAAGAAATTTGATCAGGTTGTAATTTTGTTTCTTGTAGACAAAAAATATCTGCATTAAGTTCATTAAAGGATTCTATAAACCCTTTAGTTACAGCGGCGCGAAGACCGTTTACATTCCAAGAAATTAATTTCAATTCTTACTCCTTATTCTACTAATAGGACTATTACAGGCTAATAGAATTTGTAAAAGCTCCTTTTTCAACATTTTCTTATTTATACTCGTAATTGCAGTCTTTAATATGAAATATTTAAAGTACTCTGTTTACGATTAACTTTTGTGTTTCTTAGCATGTCTTGCTTCTGCGCGAGCTTTTCTAGCATTCTCATTTGCCTTAAGAGCACTTTCACGTTTTTCACGGAAATAATTGGCCACTGTAGACAAGACGAGAATCACCAACACAGTAACATTGAACATGCCTGGACCAAAGGTATAGATGTGATAACACAAATAGCCAAAAGCAACAAGGGTTAATAAATGTTTTAAAATATTCATTTGGACTCCCATATTATCTTAATGTTTCTACACCAGTCTTAAGAGGGAACCCATCATAAGTCACCCAATCACTAGAGCTACCAACATATAAAGCCGATTCAAGCCCTACTTCGCTCATAGTTAACATCGCATTACAAGCGGTTACCCCTGAGCCACAGTAAGTCACAACAGGTCTATTTTGGTAGATTTCATTATAGTACTCGGCTTCTAAATCTTTTACAGACTTAGGGCCATCTACGGTATAACCACTTTCATAAAAATGATTAACAGCACCAGGAATGTGACCAGTCATGCCATCCATCGTATCTACTTGAGACCCATCGTAGCGAAACGGCGCACGAGCATCAATGATAACATGATCCCCGCTTTCACTAGCCTTGAGAACCTCATCACGACTCATAACCATGTGAGTTTGCAATTCATAATTAAAAACTGTTGGTTCTGTAGGCAACGGAGTAGGATCTTTAGTAAGCACATGACCTTCTTTAACCCAACGTTCAATCCCGCCAGACAACACGCGTACATCAGTTAAGCCCATGTAACGTAATGTCCACCACAGGCGGCCCGCCAAAAAGAGCCAAGAATCATACACAACGACCTTGGAATTGCGAGTAATGCCATAAGACTCGAACGTATGGGCCAACTGTTCCATGTCTGGCAATGGATGACGCCCACCATGCTCGCCTAAAGGACCTGTTAAATCTTTATCTAAATCTACTGGATAAGAACCGGGAATATGACCTTTTTTATAATCTTGATAACCTCGTGCATCTAAAATGATGACCTCATCGAGACAAGATAATAATTCTTTAGGAGTGATAAAATTGGACATATGTACTCCTTTCTTTTTATTATATCGAAAAATACAAATCTGATAATATTATTATATACCGATATGTAACTATGGACAATGAATATCAACATATAATTTAAACAATACGCTAATATGTTCTAGTAGTTCTTTTACATTACAAAAAACTCTTCATACAAATAAAAGGTATGCCTATATATCATTATAGATAGGCATACCTTTAGATAAATTAATATATTTTAATTATAAAAGAAAAGAATTCCCACAACGTAAACATACATAGGTATGCTCCCAATCGAGACGTAATTCTGGATATGTGTCTCTATTCCATACATAACGTTGATATGTTTTGTAGATTAACAATATGGACACACATATGCATTCTCGCTCATAAATTTCTCTCCTATTATATCTCAAAATACTATAATAGTTTATATCCTACTTAGAATTAATGAGAAACCAATGAGAATTATAATATTTTTATGACTAAAAAGCCTCTATCATAGATAGAGACTTTCACAATTAAAATTTCACATTATAATATTTTTTAAATGCTTTTACTGAAACATTATAAACGTTTAGAGATTGCATCTACGGCTTCAATATCAGCTGGTAGCCAATCTACAGTGTACAAAGTATCTTTTGAAAGCCATTTAGCCGCTTCATGTTCTAATAGAGTAATATCAGAATCATTTACCAAAGAACATAAATAACAATGCATTGTTAAATCAAACTTCTCATACCCTGTATATTCAACAGTAATAATATGTTCCAGAACGGTAATCTCGGCTTCTAGTTCTTCATGTATTTCTCTTTTTAGTGCTACCTCATGAGCTTCGCCAGACTCAACCTTACCACCTGGAAACTCCCAACCATCTTTTAGATCACCATAACCACGTTGAGTAGCTAATATAGTATTATCCTTTTTGATAATTGCTGCTACAACTTCAATATGTTTTCTTTCTTCACTCATATATCCTTACCCATTAATAATATAATCATAAATATCATCCCGTACGGGCACTTCAAGTTGATACTCTAGCGCTACTGCGGGCTTACCACTTAACATAATAATCTCTTTTGCATATTTGGGATCCTTAGGCCTAATTGGTCCTAAATAGTAAAAGGATTTATCAAGCTTATTCTTTCTTACAAACAAATGCATCGCAATATCTAGTTCATTAGCTCGTAGAATACGCTTAACATCTTTTGAACGCAAATATCTAGGAGCTTTTGAAATTGCTTTTAATATAAAAGGATTAATAAAACTATCTTCATATCTAATACTCTCTTGTATATCATCTGCTTTATGATAGTTAATAAATACTGGATAGGTATTTGTCTCCTTATTATATTTATATCCACCCATATTTTGAGCTACTACATTTTTAGGCCATTCTAATAATTGACAAACTTGTTCATAGTTATATTTTTCATATAGTGAAAACGGTGTATTTTCAACAAGCGTCTTTTCATATTGATTTTTATATCGAGTAATTCCAAAATCGATTAATTCCTCTATATTCGATTTAAACTCTAAATCAGAAATCGCCTCTTCAAACTGTTCTGATATACAATAGTCTTTACTATATTTTCTTATAAAAATACAATCTTTAAACTTTTTTTATTTTTAGACACAGAGAACTGATTAGTCAATATATTCACTAAATTTACTATTCCCAAGTCTGTTAATTTTACATTATATTCACTACTCAGTTCATCAGAAACAGATTGAATAATCCTACCATCTGTAGATAATAAGTATTTAAGTGCTAACAAATCCCTAACACGCATTCCAGTTGCAAGCTTTTGAGATATAAATTGAAGCATTTGTACTTGCGTATTAGAAAAGCTCACGCCATAATCTTTGTCTTTAATCTTAATAAGAAAATTATGATATGATCCATATTTATCGAAAATTTTAACGATATCTAGTGAAGCATATTCTCGAAAATCTTTAATCTTAGGTACATATCCTAATTTATATTTTAAGTCAAAATAGGCAGACTTAATTAATTCCGCACTATCTAATTTAGCCGTATCAATAGATTCGTAAATACGTTGTTTCGCAATTTTATCAAAATGTACTGTTGAGTTACCAGGGATAATACGATTACCTGCTTGTACATATCGACGCAAAGTATCTTTGTTATAACTTCTATCACCAGATAGCGCTAAGGGAATCATAAAGTTATTTGTATAATTCCCAATAAAATCAAGGATAACTACATATTCTTTATCTTCAAACTTACGGAGTCCACGTCCTAGTTGCTGAATGAAAATGATTGGGCTTTCAGTTTGACGTAACATAATAACTTGATTAATTTCAGGTATATCAACACCTTCGTTAAAGATGTCTACAGTAAAGATATAATCTAACTGCTCATCAAGTCTACCTTGATAGTCCCCTGTACCTGTTAAGCGAGCAATTGTTTTTTCTCTGATTTCTTGGCTATCCTCACCAGTCAAGCTTACCGTACGATAGATACCGCGCTCATTAAAAGCGTCAGATAAAGTCTTTGCTTCAACTCGATTGCTACAAAATACTAAGCCTTTTACTCGACTACCACTATGTCCAAAGTAACGTATTTTCTCTATAATTTTATCTACCCGCTCCTTCGTAGATAAATTAGAGAAAGTAACCTCCATATCACTAATCGGCTCATCTGTATCGACCCATAAATCGCTAATACCAAAATAATGGAATGGACACAATAAATCTTCCTCTAATGCTTGTTGAAGTCTAATTTCATAAATAATATTATGATCAAAGAGCTCATATAAATCATAACCGTCAGTCCTCTCCGGACTTGCGGTCATACCTAATAGGAACTGTGGTTTAAAATAGTCGATAATACGTTGATAACTTTCAGAACCAGCACGATGTACTTCGTCAATAATAATACAATCAAAAGCTTTTGGGTCATATTGATTCATTACATCATGGCGTCCCATCATCTGCATTGTAGAAAACACATGGGTAGCATCATATTTTTTAACATTACCAGATACCAAGCCAAACGTTATAGATGGATCATTAAAAACCCGTGAAAAACTTGCCATTGCTTGTTTTGCAATTTGTTCCCGATGTACTAAAAATAGAATTCTTTTCGGATTCATTTCACGCATTGCAAAGGCCGCTGCATAGGTTTTTCCCGTCCCTGTAGCAGAAATTAAAAGCCCTCTTTTGGCATGATTCGCTCTTAACTCATTAAAATTTGCAATAAACTGTTGCTGCATCATATTAGGTTCCAAAGTAGGTAAATCTACCTTCTTAAACTGTTCCGCTACAGACCTTTGAGAAGAACGTTCTGGACGAACCCATCTAGGCTTATACCAAGGTATAAACTCTTCATAAGGAATAGAAAATTTCGAATTCCAATACAGTTCAAATTCCTCATTTATCTCTCGAGCATAAGTGTCGCTACCATGTACTTCAGAACGAGTATTCCACTCTCTATTGCTCTTTAGCGCATTAATAGTTAAATTAGAACTACCTATTATAATTTGATAGAATTCATCTTTTCTAAAAATATATCCCTTTGTATGAAAACCATGTCCACTACCTTGAGTAGTACAATATACCTTCAAATCAATATTCTTTAGATTCCCTAAATCTTCTAGAACTTGTGGACTATTAAAACCAAGATAATCTGTTGTTAATATGCGACCATGTACACCTCGATCTTCTAACTCTTTAAGTATTGGCTTTAATGTTAGTAATCCTTCTGGTGTTATAAATGCTACAGATATTAAAAACTCATCACAATTACGCAATCCATCTTCGATGGCAGATAACACATTGCGCCCTTCCCCATTTGCAATGAGTTCTGAAGATATAGCAAAATTAAGCAAGCGATTTGATTCTGACATAAAAAACTCCCCATATAATGAATACTATACTTGCTATTATACCAGCCGCAGCTGCATCGTCTAGAGAAATATAGATTTATCCAAAATAACTTGTGTAGGTAAAAGTCTTTTAATGTTATCCACCTACAAATCACTAATTATAAATATTAATATATATTCATATAATGTAACTTCATCTATTCCTTATGATTCTCTGCATGACACGTCTTTTTTGGGACGTAAGTTTATGTTATAATATAACTAATTACTCTGAAGGGCGTAGTCCGCCCAAACGGATCCAAAAAGAGTTAGTGTGTTTTCAAGGAGCGTGCGCAGTTGAAAAAGGGGTACATCAAGTTAATAGCAGCCATCGTACTTGGCATTGCTATTATCGGTGGTGGGATCTACGGGGTGTATACACTCTTGTCATCCAACACAACGACAATTTTATATCGATCAACAGTTGACGACAAAATCAACGCTATTCGTCCTTACATTGTCGCATTAGACACATATAACTCGTACAGTGTAGCCTATGCGAACCAATTACAACCAACTCTTGAAGAGTTACGCAATGGTTCACATAATACAACAATTACGTTACCAAAATACAAGGACCTCAAAACAGCCTTAGAAGCAGCAAAACAAGATAGTTCTACACCATATGAAGATGTGAACCAAGCTACAAATGATGTATTGAATGTTCTTGATCAATTGATTCCTATTGCAGATCAATTACAAGCATATTATGTAGAACGTCGTTTCGAAAAAGATAACTTTAAAGGCAGTGATGAGTTAGCCGCACAGTATGTGCCTTTAGCTGAACAGTTTTATGCTACATACAACGCATTAGATTTGGCCTTAGATAATCGCAATAATGAGCTCTATACAGAACGCATGAACGAGTATCAAGGTGAAAAACGCGATAATGCAGTTAACTTCATTGAGTTAAATCTCATGACTGCACAAACTATCGATCTTATCGACCCAGATGGAAATACAGATACACAAAAGGTTGAATCAAACTTGCAACAAATTACACAACGTATTAATAAATTGCAACCTGGTACAACATCTGAAACGCAAAATGCAGTACGAGAATACCAAGATGCTGCAAAGGAATTTGTCGCAGAAGCTCGTAACTATATCATCATTAACTCTTCTTACGGTGAAGCATATACCCAATTATTTAATAAATACAACAAAATGGTAGGTAAAGCTAATCTGGTGAATATGGCTGAGCTTGATGCTACAGAACAAAAGAAAAAATAAAGAACTTACAAAAATGGGACTAGCTCAAGGCTAGTCCCATTTTAATTATTTACGCTTTAGGTCTTTCGTAATGATGTAATATTCAGATGGAGTTATCTTAATACCATCAATATGGTTATTTCCTACAATATTAATCTTAGGATACCCAAGGAAAAGTGCTACGGAGTCATCAAGCATCAATTGTTGTGCATTAATTACTGCATTACGGCGTACTACTGGATCGTTGGCACTTTCACCAAGAGCTAACAAGTCATCAAAACGTGGATTGGAGAATCCAGAACCATTTGCCTCAGCACCTGTCCCCCAATATTGTTTCAAGAACCATACTGGTTGACCAGTATTTGCAGTTACCACACTAGAGATTAACATATCATAATCCCCCGATTGCGCCAATGTATCAATGACAGCATAGTCCACAATCTTAATTTGTAAATCTACACCGATTTTCTTGTAGTCCGCTTGCAGCGCCTCAGCATATAGTGGTAGTTCAGGACGAGATGTATAGGCATAGAAATTCAACACTAAATTTTCCCCATCCTTATCTACAATGCCATCCCCATTTGTATCAACATACCCTTCTTTTTTCAATAATTCTTTGGCTCGTTCTACATTATATGTATTAGGGTCGCGCAATTGATTGAATCCATAGTCGATAGATGGTGGTAGCGGAGCCTTACCAGCTACAAAGGTATCCTTCATCAAATTCTTCGCATAAGATTCACGGTCTGCTGCTGCAATGAGAGCCGCTCGAAGATTAGGATTTTTAAGTTTTCCTTTTTGACTCATACGAACAAATACATCACGCAAAGAGGCATCTTCATAAATAGTAAATTTCTTATCATTTTGGAAGATACCATATTCACCTGGTCCAATGCTAACAGCCATATCTACATCGCCGGCCTGGAGCGCCATAGCACGTGTATTTGCATCATTAATAGATGGAATTTCAACCTTACTAAAACCAGGTTTACCATCCCAATAATTATCATTCCGTGCTAGCTCAGCCCGTTCTTTTGTAAAAGAGGATACTACATAAGGGCCCGTCCCTATAGGACCTTCCTTTGCTATATCACGACCATTTGCTTCTGCAGTCACATCTATAATTAAGAACAATGGATCGCCTAACAAGCTTGGCAAATTATAATAAGGCTTATCTGTCTTAATTATGAGCTCTTGACCATTAGCCGCCATTTCTGTGTAATTAAAGAACGTCTTTGCTCGTTTACTTTTTGTGAAAGTCCTCTCCAAAGATGCTTTTACGGCCTCCGCTGTCAGAGGATTACCATTAGAGAACTTAACCTTATCGTTAATGGTAAAAGTCCAAGTCATCTTGTCATCACTTTGTTTCCAAGAGGATGCTAACCATGGTTTGGCATTCATATGATCATCAAACTTGGTTAATGTTTCACCAACACCGTACCGTACAACGGCCCAACTAAAATAATTTTCTGTTGGCTCCAAGGTACCAGCAAAGCTAATCGCTCCTACCTTTAATACATCATTAGATGAATCGGATGATTGATTCATACAACCTACAGTGCCAAACACTGCAACACCAAGGGTCATACCAATCAGTAACGCCTTACGTAATCCGTTCATTCACACACCTATCCTTTCTCTGTATGTATATCACATCATATGAGCATATTTCACTTATACCTATGGGGGTATATTACCTAGTCAACTATACTATATATTAATTATTAATACAATCTTTTTGAGAAATCTTTCAATATATATGCATCTGAGTAAATCTATATAAAAAAAATAGCAGTCAGCCAGTTGGCTAACCGCTATTTTAGATACTCATTATTTTCCTATTACATTAAGCAATTTAGCTTAGGCCGCACCGATACTAAAACAGTAGCCAATTTGAATGCTTATAATTTGCTAGTCGCGTCTTCCAATGTAAGAGGCTTATGCTCTTTACCAATTTCAAAGATGGAACTCAACAAAACCTTCGTATAAGGATGCTTAGCATCTGCTAAGTGGAATGCATCTAACTCTTCAACAATAGCGCCTTTGTACATTACGACCACCTTGTGGCACATGGTACGAATGAACGCAATATCATGAGCAATAAATAGGTATGTTAAATTTTTCTTTTTTTGTAAACGCGCCAATAAATAGGCAATGGAGTCTTGTACAGATACATCTAGAGCACTTGTCGCCTCATCTAGCACAAGAATTTCAGGTTCAAGTACGATGGCCCGAGCAATGGCCACACGCTGGCGTTGACCACCAGACATTTCATGAGGATAGCGATGCATAAACTCACGAGGTAAATCTACCATTTCAAGATAATCACCTGCGATTTGTTCTTCTTTTCCTTTTTCAAGAAGCCCAAAATTGTATAACGGTTCAAGGATAATATCCTTTACCTTCATACGTGGATTGAATGCTGCCGATGGATCTTGGAATACCATTTGAATCTTCTTACGGTATTCCTTTGTTTGTGCAGCGTCCATATGTTGGATTTCTACACCATCTACATAAATCTCGCCTTCTGTTATAGGAAGCATCTTCATGATCATACGAACCAATGTAGTTTTACCAGAGCCAGACTCCCCTACAATTCCAAGGGACTGGCCTTTTTCTAAGGTAATATTAATACTCTTACACGCTTCGAGCTCACCACCAGTAGGAAGTGGGAATCGTTTACATACATTTTTTAATTCTACAGCGTAGTTAGTCAATGTAACGACCTCCTCCCAATGTTGGTACTGCATCTTTTAATTGCTTCGTATATTCATTAGATGGATTTTCTAAAATATCTTGCGGTGTGCCAGCATCAACAACACGACCCTTTTTCATAACTATGATATAGTCGGACATATAGGCCGCTACACCAAGGTTATGCGTAACCATTACAATAGCAGAATTATGCTCTTTAGCAAGTTCTAGCATTTGCATAACAACTTGTGATTGTGTTGTTACATCTAAAGCAGATGTAGGTTCATCACCAATTAATAACGCAGGATCCAGCGCTAATGCCATAGCAATGCCCACACGTTGGCGTTGACCACCAGATAATTCGTGAGGATAACGGTGCAATATATCTGCCCCATTAGGAAGAGAAACAGATTCCAATAACTCAATTGCTCGTCGATCACATTCATCATTAGTAATTTCCACATGAGATTTGAATAATTCTCTAAACTGTTTACCAATGCGAACTATTGGGTCTAAAGCACTACCACTATCTTGGAAAATCATGGCCATATCTTTACCACGCAAAGATCTCCATTCGGATTTAGACAGGTTACGAAGGTCATAACCATTAAAGAACATAGAACCTTCTGTAACTTCACCACCTACAGGCAATAAACCCATGAGGGCCCGAATCACGGTAGTTTTACCGGATCCGGATTCCCCTACAATGGTTAATACCTTACCGCGTTCCAAGGTTAAATTTACATCCATAACAGCAGGTACACCTTGGTACGCTATATTAAGGTTTTCTACAGTTAGTATGTTTTCTGCCATTATAGCTCCTCATTATTTTGTAATTTTGTTAGTAATCCAGTAGTAATCACTTGGGTACATGACAGCACCTTTCAAGTAAGAACCAGTAACGATATTAGTTTTAGGGTAGCCTAAGAATAATGCAGCACCATCATTCATCAATAATTGTTGAATTTGGATTGCATAGTCACGACGTTTTGCAGGATCGAATTCAGTTTCAGCTGCGTCTAACAATTGGTCAACTTGTGGGTTGGAGTAACCAGAACCGTTTTGAGGGTTGGAACCATTGTTATTAGTGTGCCAGTAGTTAGCCAAGAACCAGATTGGATCGCCTGTATTAGCTGTTACGATATTGGAGATAAGCATGTCATAGTCGCCTTCTTGACCCATTTTATCGATCAAGTTATAGTCAACTGTTTTGATTTTCATGTCAATACCAACTTTTTTGAGATCTGCTTGAACAGCTTCTGCATAAAGTGGTAACTCTGCACGAGAGTTGTATACTACGAAGTTGAATGTTAATGGTTTGCCATCTTTATCAAGGATACCATCGCCATCAGTATCTTTCCAACCATCTTCAGCCAATAATTGTTTAGAACGTTCAGGATTATACGCATTAGGATCTTTTAAATCATTGAATCCATAGTCCATGGATGGTGGAATTGGAGCAGAACCAGGAATGAATGTACCTTTTAACAATACATCAGCATAGTTTTTACGGTCTGTTGCAGAAATAACTGCAGCACGGACTTTGTCATCACCAAGAACACCTTTTTGGTTGATACGAGCCAATACTACGCGAAGAGATGCGATTTCATCTACTTTGAATTTATCATTGCCTTGGAATAAACCAATTTCACCAGGACCGATGTTAACAGCCATGTCTACGTCACCAGATTGTAAGCTCATAGCACGAGTGTTAGGGTCATCGATAGAAGGAATTTCTACAGTTTTGAATGGTACTGCACCATCCCAGTAGTTTTCGTTGGCAGCCATTTCAGCACGTTCTTTTGTGAAAGATTTAACTACGTATGGGCCTGTACCGATAGGACCTTCTTTAGCGAAGTTACGGCCATCTTTTTCAGCTTGTACATCAACAATCAAGAACAATGGATCCGCCAAAAGACCTGGCATATTAGGATATTCTTTATCTGTTTTGATAACTAATTGTTGACCATTTGCTTCAATAGATTCATATTGGAAGAATGTTTTAGCGCGGTTAGATTTTTCAAAAGTACGTTCAATGGATGCTTTTACCGCTGCAGCATCAACTTTTTTACCATTAGAGAACTTAACTTTATCGTTGATTGTGAAAGTCCAAGTCTTCTTATCTGGAGATACTTCCCATTTAGAAGCAATCCATGGTTGAGGTTTCATTTGTTCGTCAAACTTAGCCAATGTTTCGCCTACACCATAGCGCATGACAACCCATGCGAAGAAGTTTTCTGTAGGTTCTAATGTGGAGGCGAAGTTAGTTACACCAACTTTTAAAACATCCTTATTAGCAGCGCCATTATTATCAGAGCCGCAACCAGCGATGAAGGAACCCATCATTACAATGCTAAGACCTGCTAAGAGGGCTTTTTTCCAAGATTTTTTCATGTAAAATCTCCTCGTACAATTACATATAACCATAAAATATACACATTATGACTACTAAATCTACAATAATCATAATGAAAAACCATAGTATTGCTTATTTATCCGACAACTTTCACAAAACCATCTATAAATAAGCATCGCACTAAACTAACCTTGATTTCTAGGATCTACTACATCCCGTAGAGAATCAGACCAAAGGTTAAAGATAGCAACTACAATAAGGATAGACATACCAGGGAAGGCCATGAGCCATGGGCTAGTTTGTAAATATTGACGACCTTCATTAAGCATAAGGCCCCATTCTGGTGTTGGTGGTTGTGCACCAAAGCCGAGGAAGGAAAGACCGGCTACTTCAATCATGATAGCCCCAATATCAAGTGCCCCAGTTGTAACTACAAGAGGAAGGATATTGGGAATGATGTGACGTCTTAAGATAGTCGTCGTAGATGCCCCCATCATAACGGCAGCTGTTACATACTCTTCGCCCCGAACTTTCAAGGTCATAGAACGTACAAGACGAGCATATTTTGCCCAACCAACTACAGATAAAGCTATAATCGTATTCAAAATGCTACCGCCCAAAATACCGGCAATGGCAATAGCTAACACAACACCTGGGAAGGATAACATAATATCTGCAAGACGCATGAGGATAATCTCAATCTTACCGCCGAAATAACCGGCCACCGCACCGATAATAGTACCAATGCTTACCATGATAACAACGATACTGACCCCCATAAACAAGGATAACTGTGTACCATAAATGACCCGAGATAACACATCGCGACCTAGCTTATCTGTACCAAATAAATGATGGCTACTTGGCGCTTGTAATGCTTGGCTCATATTGGAGGTGAAAGCATCACCTGGTGCGAGCCACGGTGCAAAAATGGCAATGAGGACTACGATAATCATTAATGTACTGTAGAAAGAGAACAATTTATGTTTTTGAATAAATTCTGCCATTATGCTCTCTCCCTTTTCAATCTAGGATCTAATAAGATATATGATGCATCAACCAATGCGTTAATACACATATATGCTAAAGCAACCCACAACACAAAGCCTTCGATCAATGGATAATCACGCATAGTAATGGCATATACTGCCATATTCCCAAGACCTGGCCAGGAGAATACCATTTCAACGACTGCCACACCACCTAATAACCAGCCAATCAAAACACCTAAAATAGTGATAAGCGGTAATACTGCATTAGGTAAAATATGACCAAATAAAATTTTGACTTCACTGACACCACGTGCTCGAGCACCAATTACGTAATCCTTTTGCATTTCTTCAAGAATAACGAGACGTACTTGGCGCATGTACTTAGACCCTACTACAACAGCTAATGTAATAGCAGGCAAAATAACGCCAGTGGCTGTTACCCGAGAGGATGCAATTGGTACAAGACCCAGTTTTAGACCAAAGATGTAAATCAGTACAAGACCTAACCAAAATGTTGGCATAGATACGCCTACAAACGATAACGTACGCAATACATAATCTATCCATTTATTGCGATTCAACGCACTAAGAATCCCCGTTGGCAATGCATAAAGTATTGTAAACACTAATGCAGTTCCAGCAAGCGCTACTGTTCCTGGCAACGCCTCTAACATACGGTCAACTACTGGCTTCTTAGCAGAGTAACTCATCCCTAAGTCTCCTTGTGCCGCATTTACAACCCAATTGGCATATTGTACCAAAAATGGTTTATCTAGCCCTAACTGTGCCCGTGTTTCATCGATTGTCTCTTGAGACACAATCGTATCCGCTGTCTCCAGTAGCATCGTTACTGGATCACCTGGAGCTAGATAGGTCAGACAAAATGTCAAAAATGTAATGCCAAACAAGGTAACAATGAATTGCCCTAGCTGTTTAGCAAATCGTTTGCCCATAGGCGCCTCCTATACTCTCTAAAAAACTACAATAATCTAAATGAATAACTAGTATACTACGCTCTCTTCATATAGCAGAAATACATATAAAGATAACAAAAAAGGTTAGTCCACCTGACTAACCTAAATTTAGCACGATATATTACTATCATGTGCATTTAGAGCAGGCTTTCTGACTCATGATTCATCGCAATATTTCGGCCTTCCCAGTCTCCCAGTGACCCTATAATGAAACCTTGCTCCTCATTACAGCTATTTGCATAGTATAGGACTTACACCCATTTTCCTCTTTCACGCTCGGTACATACCGACACTCATCAATTTATTCATTTTTAACGATTATAAATATACTATATTAATATTTCCTTTACAATACATATACCCCTTATAGGTATATATATCATATAAAAAGAGGCTGTTACACTGTAACAGCCTCTTATAAGACGAGAGTTATTCAATTAATCGATACTTTGTTGTAATTTTCTTTGTGCCCGTCGAGCTGCAATAATTTTACGAACAGTACAAATACCTAAACCAATTAACAGTGCAAAAGCACCACCTACTATAGCACTCTCACCAGAAGAATAAATTGCATATACACAATATAAAACACCAAGTATACCAATTACTCTAAAATGATTAATATGAGATTTAGAGACATTAGAACGTTCCATCATAACTGGCACAGACAAAGTAACCAGGATATACGGAACCACATTGGTAACAACAGCTAGATTAACAAGATTCTCAAACTGTTCACGTAATACCTCATTAGCTGTAAATAAAGTCAATATAGTCTCAATAACTAACAAGATCAACACGCCACGAACTGGTGCATCTTTACTATTAACACGTGCAAATACTTTTGGAAAATACCCCGCTTCAGCAGCACTTTTAAATACGCGAGACAACGTAAATTGCCAACAAAGTAAAGCACCACAGCAAGAAATCACCATTGATGCCATAACAAAATCACCAACTACACCATTAAACATATGCATAAAGGTTAAACCAAATGGTGCATTAGAATTTAACAAGTCGATGTTAGGCACGATACCGGCCATAACATTAGTAGACAAAACATAAATTACAGCTACTGCCAATGTGCCACTTACTGTAGCTATAGGCACATTTTTTCTTGGATTTTCTACAGCATCTGCATTAGCTGCAGCCGATTCAAAACCAAGGAACCCCCAAAGGGTCAGAGAAATTGATTGCTTAACAGCATCAAAAAATGGAATATCATTTGGATTCCAAGCTGCAATAAAAGTATCTGGATTAAACCAAAACCACCCAATAGTGCTAATTGCTAAAACGGGAAGAATAGATCCCCAAACTGTTATATTACTAAGTCGCCCTGTAAAGCGGTTTCCTCTGAAATTCAGAATTGCCGCAAACCAGAGCAATACGATTGTTACTTGACTCGTCTGAACAGCATTTAAATCGACACCAAATAATTCAGAGCCATAACCTACTGCTGAAACTGCAATAGCTACATTAGCAATAATGAGAGATATGCTGTAAGCATAGCTCGCCATAAAATGTCCAGTTCTACCGAAGCGGTGTTCTGCATAACCGCCCATGCCGCCCTTAATCTGGGAGAACATACCCGCTTGAGCAAAAATATACGCTAATAAAAGCGCACCCACAGCTGTTACGAGCCAAGATAAAACTGAAATAGTACCAACTTGAGCCAAATTAGTTGGTAACATAATGATCCCAGCTCCTAGCATATTGGCTGCTACCATTGTGGTTAGCTGGAATACAGACATTTTTTTAGCGGTGGTTTTCATGTATCAATCCCCTTTCAAAAGGTGAATTTTTTCTCGTCCATAATTCACTTAAATATAATATACCGCTAAGTAAATTCAGTTCGTGCTGTGATGGGCTTGAATGTGAATTTACTGTTGTTATTCTTATTACGATTTAAATAATAACACCTGTGAACCCAAAATGAAAGTACTTTATTGGCGGACAAGCTATATTACACGAATTGAATAAATTATAGTTATTTTAATATCTAAAACGAACAGAACTCATTTTAATGATGACAGAGTATATTTTTATCCTATTTTATTCTGCCTATATATGTAATTTTTGCTATCTATCACAGTTATAGTTTCGTACTACAAGACTATTATTTTTACATAGTCCATTGTATGTGAACATAAATTTATACCATTTTACTAGTAATTTATCAATTAAAAATCTCTTTTTCTATATACTATCTAGGATTTAAACAAAAAATCGACATACACATAAGTATCAAAGAAAACTACTATAGTCTTTGATATAACACTTATATGTATATCGATCTTCTATTTTAGGTTTTATGATAAGGATTATATCAGATTTCAAAGATGGTTACAGTTATGCTGATTTGAGCTCTTCATTAAAAGTCCGTTCTTATTGAAAACCTTATGCTTGTACAGATTCAACAATTGCTTTCCACTCAGCAATTTGTTTTTCTTCTGCAGTAATAATAGCTTTACCATTATTACGTTGTCTTTCCACACATTCTGGAGCTGTACCAGAGTAGTTATTGCGACCTGCTACGCAGGCTTCAATGGAAATAGCATCAAGAATATCTGCATCAAAGTGTTCCGAAATTGCTTTGAAGTCCTCTACAGATAAATCAAGCAATACACAACCTTTTTCAATACAATGATGCACAGCATTACCTACGATTTCGTGAGCCTCACGGAATGGTACACCTTTTTTCGCAAGGTAATCTGCCATATCAGTAGCATTAGAGAAGTCATCATCGAGGACAGCTTTCATATGAGCCCCATTAACTTTCATACCACGAATCATAGCTGCATTAATGGACAATGCAAAATGTACTGTATCAATAGCATCAAAAATGCCCTCTTTATCCTCTTGCATATCTTTATTATAGGTAAGTGGCAAGCCTTTTAATGTAGTTAATAAGCCTAATAGGTGACCATAAGTACGGCCTGTTTTACCACGAACGAGTTCACATACGTCAGGATTTTTCTTTTGTGGCATAATACTAGAGCCTGTACAATGAGCATCATCAAGTTCAATAAAATTAAACTCATTTGTAGACCACAAAATTAATTCTTCACTAAGACGACTCAAGTGCATCATCACAAGAGATGCAAAGGATAAGAATTCAACTACATAATCACGGTCGGATACAGCATCCATACTATTTTCGTAAATACGGGAGAAGCCTAATAGTTTTTGCGTATAGGTTTGATCAATACCGTATGTAGAACCAGCTAGTGCACCAGCTCCAAGTGGCATGATATCAGCATGTTTGAATACCATCAACAAACGATCAAAATCTCGTTCTAACATGGAGAAGTACGCCATCATATGGTGCCCAAACAAAACAGGTTGAGCTCGTTGTAAATGCGTATAGCCAGGCATGATAACATCGCTGTATTTTTCAGCGGTTTCAATGAGTGCCTTTTGCATATCGACAATGAGCTCGCCCATCTCTACAACGGCTTTACGCACATACATATGTAAATCTACTGCACATTGGTCATTACGGCTCCGACCTGTATGCAAACGACCACCCGCTTCACCGATATCATCTGTTAAGCGTTTTTCAATATTCATATGAATGTCTTCAAGCGCCACGGAGAATGGGAACTCGCCTTTATCGATTTGGCTTTTAATTTTTGTTAAGCCCGCTACAATAGCGTCTCTATCTGCGTCGGAGATAATATTTTGTTTTGCTAGCATAGTCGCATGTGCTTTACTACCTGCAATATCTTCGGCGTACATCCGCGCATCAAAAGCGATAGAGGATGTAAAATCCTCTACCGCTTTATCTGTGCCTTTTGTGAAACGCCCGCCCCACAATTTAGCCATTATTTACCTGCCTTTTCTTTCATTAATGCATTAATTTTAAGAGGTAAACCGAACAAGTTGATGAAACCAGCCGCATCAGCTTGGTTGTATACATCATCTTCTTCAAATGTTACGAAATCTTCGCTGTACAAAGAGTATGGAGAAGTTGCACCAGCAGAAATGATGTTGCCTTTGTACAATTTAAGTTTTACTTCACCAGTTACAGTTTTTTGAGTTTCATCAACGAATGCTTGCAAAGCGTTCATCAATGGTGCGAACCACATGCCATCATATACGAGTTCAGCGTATTTGTTAGCAATAAGTTCTTTGTAGTGGTATGTAGCTCTGTCGAGGCAAAGGTATTCAAGTTCTCTGTGAGCATACATGATGATGGATCCACCTGGGTTTTCATAAACGCCACGAGATTTCATGCCTACTAATCTATTTTCAACGATATCTACAACGCCTACACCATAGTGTGCACCAATTTCGTTAAGTTTTTCTAACAATTGTAAAGGAGTACCTTCTTGACCGTCTACCGCTACAGGTACACCATCTTTGAAGGATACAGTTACATAACCAGCTTCGTCTGGAGCTTGTTCAGGAGTATGTGTTACCAAGTACACATCATCTTTAGGAGCATTTGCTGGATTTTCAAGATCGCCGCCTTCATGGGACAAATGCCATACGTTTTGGTCCATGGAATATGGATGAGATTTTGTAGCTACAACTGGAATGTCGTGTTTAGCAGCGTATTCCATGCAGTCTGTTCTAGATTTCAAATCCCATTCTCTCCAAGGAGCAATGATTTTCATGTTAGGAGCCAATGCTTTGATAGTAAGTTCAAAACGAACTTGGTCATTACCTTTACCAGTCGCACCATGAGCGATAGCATCAGCGCCTTCTTTTTTAGCAATATCTACAAGGATTTTACCAATCAAAGGTCTAGCGAAGGATGTACCTAATAAATATTTTCCTTCATAAATTGCACCAGCTTTTACTGTTGGCCACACATAATCTTTTACGAATTCTTCTTTAGCATCAACAATGTATGCTTTAGAAGCGCCAGATTTAATTGCTTTCTTTTCAACCGCATCATAATCTTCAGGTTGGCCCAAGTCTACGCACACTGCGATAACTTCAGCACCATAATTTTCTTTTAACCAAGGAATGATAACGGATGTGTCTAAGCCACCAGAATATGCGAGTACTACTTTATTTGCTTTACCCATGATAACACCTCATTAAAAACTTACTATGTATTTAAACTTATATAATCATATATTATATCAGAAAATTATGAAAACGCAGTGGCATCTAACCTAACAGTCATTTCCTCTTTCTGACAAAAAATAGTATACACCTGTATAATTATAGATGCAAGCATTATTTTTATTCAATTTAGTAATATATTTCGGAGCGTAACTTTTTATAAAAATCTCTGTTCGCCAATTAATTATTCATTAGCAAACAGAGATTATAAAATATATTCAATTATTCATCCACAAGTTCCAAGTCTTGTTGGTATGCATAGTCCGCTTCCGCTTGTGTAATCATACCTTGGTCTACCATTTGTTCAAGCACCAATTTTTGTCGAGCTTTAGCCCCTTTATAGTTCGTATAGGGATCCAAATAGGATGGTGCATTAGGCAAGGCCGCCAGCATAGCACTTTGACCTAATGTCAATCGACTTGGACTTGTTCCAAAGTAGCCGTGCGCTGCTTCATAGATACCGTAGTAATCATGACCATAGTATACGGTATTTAGATACATAGTGAGTATTTCTTCCTTCGTATAATAATGTTCCATTTCACTGGCAAGAATAGCTTCTTCTACCTTACGACTCATAATACGTTTGGATGAGAGAAAGAGGTTTTTTACCACTTGTTGTGTTATGGTACTGCCCCCCTCTACGGTTTCACCTGCTATAGTATTGGTATAAAAGGCACGAATAATACCGAGCACATCAATAGCCCCATGTTTATAATACCGCTTATCCTCTATAGCGATGAGTGCATTTTTTGTATATTCTGGAATCACATCACCCTTTACCCAATGTTCTTTAGAAACACGTTGGTTGAGGGCCATTTCTACCTTTTCTTTAAAAGTAAATAGTCGTATAATACGATCCGTACGACTGAGGGTGTCTTCACTTTGTTCTATCCGTTTTTCAACAGTTGTGTGAGCCTTACTTTCATGATTTGTACCTTGAAAGCTATGGTATCCATCATATACAAATATAGCCAATACAATGACTACCACAAATACCACTAAATTCCTAAGATAGCGAAATACTTTCATTGCTTTCACCTATTTCATAAAGGCCTGTAACAGTAATATCTATAATACAACTTAAGATCTATTAAGTACTACAGAACCTTATATACATATACAAACACATTGTGTATTAAATGTATTGTATCACATCAATTAAGAAGAAGATACATATATTACAAGGTTTAAATAGATATATATAGTATAAAATGTATTTAATAATACATTTAAAATATATTTGAAGATATACTGCCAGATACTATGTAAATCTATATATACAGATTTATGCATATTAGGTATACTTATTAAGTTGTATTATAAACTTTATATAGAGTATAATAATGAAGATGATAAAAACATGCCCATTGGAGGAGTATTATGAAACAATGTATGGATTCAGAAAATCTACATCGTCGATTACGTAAAATCCTTGGTCAAGTGCAAGCTATTGATCGAATGATTGAAGAAGACATTCCATGCGAAGATGTGTTAAGCCAAATCAATGCAGCTAAGTCTGCCCTACACAAAGTAGGACAAGTGGTTCTAGAAGGACACATCAATCACTGTGTACGCGATGGTATCGAACACGGTGACGTAGAAAAAACTATTAGCGACTTTACAAAAGCTGTAGAGCGCTTTGCAAACATGGGAAAATAAAGAAGAGGCAAAACAGCCTCTTTTTTTTACCTAAAACTACATTGCAATAGTTTACGAATCACCCACAATACATTAAATTAGAAATTTCGTCTAATAAAAATACAAACTGTGTACATATCAACAAAAAAGGACTCTACATTCGTAGAGTCCTTTCTATTACCACAAGGAATTAGTCGTGGTTAGTTGTTAAAAATTCGCTCAATGCAGCAAGTGCATCGTCTTCGTCAGCACCATCAGCAGTCAATGTAACGGATGTACCTTTTGTAGCTCCTAAAGTCAATACAGTCAAAATGGATTTAGCATCAGCTGTTTTACCATTAGCAGCAATTGTTACTTTGGAAGCGTATTTAGCAGCCAATTGTGTAAAAGCTGTAGCAGGGCGAGCGTGTAAACCAGATTCGTTAGTAATTTCTACTGTTAATTCTTTCATAATAACCTCTTTCTATCTCGATAGGCAATGCCTATCCTATACGTTCTAATAGATATATTGTATCAATTTAAAGCATTTTAATTCAAGTATATTAAAAGTTCTTTGCTATATACTGATGAACTTAATACTTTTCTTAGAGCTATACAAAATTATAGTAAGCCTTTTTCAGCTAGTACAGATTTAGCATATTCGGTAATTTCTTCAGCTGTATCCATGGAAAGCGCTTTATTAGCCACATCTTCACATTCTACTTTAGAAACAGATCGTAAGATTCTCTTAATAAGTGGTATAGAGGACGCTGTCATAGAGAATTCGTCAAGACCAAGACCTAATAGAATCATGGTAGCTACAGGATCACTAGCGAGTTCACCACACATACCTGTAAATTTACCTTGTTCATGGCTAGCATCAATAACATGTTTGATAAGACGTAAGACACCTGGATGCAATGGCTGATATAAAGAACCAATGGATTCATTCATACGGTCTACTGCCAGTGTATATTGGCACAAATCATTTGTACCGATACTGAAGAAGTCTACGTATTTAGCCAAAATTGGAGAAATAACAGCGGCTGCTGGTACTTCAATCATAATACCAACCTTAATATCCTTATTGAATTCTTGGCCTTCTTCTGTAAGTTCTGCCTTGCATTCCTCAAGCATAGCATTCGCTTGTTTCACTTCTTCTACGGAAGCAATCATAGGGTACATGATGTGAATATTACCAAAAGCACTAGCACGCAATAACGCACGTAATTGTACTTTGAAAATATCTGGACGATGTAAGGAAATACGAATCGCACGATAGCCAAGGAATGGATTCATTTCACTTGGCAAATCAAGGCATTTCAACTCCTTATCCCCACCGATATCCATGGTACGGATAATAACAGATTGCCCCTGCATATCTTCCGCAACCTTTTTATATTCTTCAAATTGTACATCTTCTGATGGTAATTCATCATTTTCCATGTACAAGAACTCTGTACGGTATAAGCCAATACCTTGTGCTCCCATTGTAAGAGCATGTTTAGCATCTTTAGACTTACCGATATTACCAAATAGTTCTACATGATGACCATCAGTTGTTGTAGCTTCAAGATTAGCAGATTCGCGCAAGCGTTTTAACTCTTCTTGGTATGCATCCGCCTGATTTGTATACTCAGACCAATCCGCATCAGATGGATTTATTTCAACGATACCCTCTGAACCAAGTACAACAGCCTTCTCGCCATCAACAAAGCCTTCAATATCGCCTACCCCCATAACGGCAGGAATTTCCAAGGTACGTGCCATGATAGCCGCATGAGATGTAGGACCACCTGCCGCTGTTACAATGCCTTTCACAACATTTTTATCTAAAGAAGCCGTATCAGATGGAGCCAAATCATGAGCCACCAAGATAACCTCTCCAGAAATATGGGACAAACCACGAGGATTCATACCTAACATGTTACGTATTAAGCGGTCACCAATATCCTTAATATCTGCACCGCGTTCACGCATATATGGATCATCCATGCCAAGAAAGATATTAGCAAAGGTGTCAATGGTTTGAGCAGTAGCTGCCACTACGTTAGTATGGCTACTCTCAACAAGGGATTTAATACCATCAGATAAGGATGGGTCTTGAGCAATTTGCATATGTGCTTCGAAAATAGCGGCCTCGTCTGGTCCCATTTCTTTTAAAGCCTTTTGGCGGATAATATCCAATTGTTTTAAAGTAGATGCCATAGCAGCAGCAAACTTACCAATTTCCGCTTCTACTTTGTCCTCTGCTACAGTGTAGTCAGGAATAACAATTTCTTCTTGAATATATCTATATACATTGCCTACAGCAACGCCACGAGATCCAGAAATCCCTTGAATTCGCATGTGTGTTCCTCTTTCTATTACGATAAACTACATTACTTTATATTCTATCATTTCTCTGGTAAACAATAAAGCAAATGATATTACAACTCAAATTCATCACCCATTTATGATATAATATAGAATATATATAATAATATATTTATGAGACTTTCACGGGATTCATGGTGAAAGTCTTACTTATTGATAGGAGACTTTATGAAATTAACTAAAATGCATGGTCTTGGCAATGACTTCATCCTCTTTGCTGACCCACAAGGGACTGAAAAAGATTACACAGACCTCGCTATTCGACTTTGCGATCGTCGTACAGGCATTGGCGCTGATGGTCTTGCCATTCTAGTTCCGTCAAAAAACTGTAATGTACGCATGCGCATTATCAACTCTGATGGTAGTGAAGCAGAAATGTGCGGCAATGCGATTCGTTGTTTTGCCAAATATGCCTATGAACACGGTGAAATTACTAAAGAAACTTTCACCATCGAAACCTTGGCTGGTGTAATGAAACCTACCTTAACTATCGAAAATGGTATAGTCACACAAGTGACTGTAGACATGGGCAAGCCATTCTTTGCATCCCAAGACATTCCGATGGATATAAATATGGATAAGGTTATCGACGTAGACCTCGATGTAAACGGCGAAACAGTAACGGTAAGCTCCGTATTACTCGGCGTGCCTCATACAGAGGTGTATATCAATGACATTACAAAGGCACCTGTAACGACACAAGGTCCTATCATTGAAAAACACGATGCATTCCCATCCAACACAAATGTTAACTACATAGAAGTAGTCAACGACAAGCACATCAAGGTTCGTACTTGGGAACGCGGTGCAGGTGCTACACTAGCATGTGGTACAGGCTCTTGTGCTTCTGCTGTTATGTCCTTTGAAAAAGGCCTAACTGGTCGCGAAGTAGATGTAGAGCTTTATTTAGGAACATTACATATTTCATACTTGGAGGATGGCACGGTGCTCATGACTGGCCCTGCTGAGGAAGTCTTCGAAACAGAACTTCCTATCGATTAAGATGAAGTGGTTACAACTCATATTAAATGCATTTCTAAAGTATCAACAAGGCCGTTCTCTAATGCCGAAAAATACGGAGTCGCTCATAGGTTTACTCATATCTATCCTCGTCATTATCATCGCCGTAGCTAACGGTATTGCTATTGGTTACGCCTTGATAGTGGTATGGTGTATCATGGCCTATGTATTCTATCGCAAAGGATACCAACCAAAAGAACTGCTAAACCTATCATGGACAGGTGCTAAAAGCTCGATTGTGGTAATGCAAATATTCTTGCTTATCGGTTGGCTTATTGCTATGTGGCAAGCAGCAGGCATCATCCCTATGATTATCGCCACCGGCATCGACTTGATTGATCCGTCCCTCTTTATTGCTTGTGCCTTCTTATTAACAGCGATTGTTAGCATGCTATTAGGTACAGCTTTCGGTACTGTAGGCACCATAGGCATTGTACTCATCACGATGGCAAGAGCCGGTAATATTCCAGAGAATATCGTAGCTGGTGCCATTATAGCCGGTGCATACTTTGGTGATCGCAACGGCCCATTGTCATCTAGCGCATCACTGGTAGCAGCCTTAACACATACTAAGGTTTCTAGTAATATACCAATTATGTTTAAAGCGGGACTACCTGCACTTGTTATTTCTACAGTGCTCTACCTAATACTGTCCCAGTGGTTCCCTCTAAACTATGAAAATAGTTTGTTATCCGATACAATCCACTTTATCTTCAATATTGATTGGACATTGTGGATTCCAGTGATTATCGTCATCGCTTTATTGCCTTTGAAAGTATCTATCCGTTGGCCTATTGGCCTCAGCGCATTAGCCGCAGCCATTCTGGCTTATACTAATCAAGGGGCTACCCCTTCCGATTTAGGCTGGTATACCTTAACAGGCTTTAAACTACCACATTATAATCCACTAGCAGATATCATTCATGGCGGTGGGCTGCAAACAATGTTCATTCCTACCCTATCAATCTTTATGGCAACTGCCATTTCAGGTATGCTCGAAGGGGTTGGCTTCTGGAATGATGTTAGACAACTATTAGAACGTGCTAGAACGCGTAGCAATATATTTGCTGCCAATGTAGGCCTCGCACTCTTAACTGGCGCTGTAGGTTGTAGTCAAGCTATTGCGGTTGTGATGACACATTCTATTATGCGCATTACCTACGCACAACGGGGTATTCAAGATGAAGATGTGATGCTCGACTTTGAAAACAGCGGCATAGTCATTGCCCCCTTACTACCATGGAATATCGCTGCTTACGTACCTATAGTTATGATGGGTACTAGTATAGCAGGCTATGTACCATTCGCCTTCTTTCTATATCTCTTGCCAATCATGTATTGGTTACGATTACGGAAGCAAGATCAGCCAACCATAGGCTAATTCATTTATCTTATCAAGGGGAATTTGTATGATTTACACCATTACCTTTAACCCAGCCCTCGATTATATCGTACGTCTTAATCACCTCAAGACGGGAAGCATTAATCGTACCACTCAAGAGTACGTTCTTGGGGGTGGCAAGGGCATCAACGTATCCATCGTACTCAACAATCTGGGTATGGATACAACGGCACTCGGTTTTATTGCCGGCTTTACAGGTGAAGAAATCGTTACGCAGCTCAATAGGTTCGGCGTAAAAGAAGATTTCATTCGCCTCCGAGAAGGTTTAACTCGCATCAATGTTAAGGTGAAAGCCTCTGATGAGGAAACAGAAATTAACGGTCGTGGCCCAATCATCTCTAATGACGAATTAGAATCCCTCTACAAACAGCTTGATACATTAACTGAACAAGATACATTAATCCTTGCTGGCAGTATTCCTGCTAGCTTACCAAGTGATATGTACGAGCTCATTATGGAGCGCTTACAACATAAAAAAATTCGCATTGTCGTAGATGCTACAAAAGACCTGCTGACACGGGTCTTACCATACAAACCATTCATGATTAAGCCTAATAATCATGAACTTAGCGAAATCTTTGGTCGCACACTCTCTACTCAGGATGACCTTGTAGCGGCGGCTAAGGCCTTGCAAGAGAAAGGCGCACAACATGTGCTTATCTCTATGGCTGGTGATGGAGCTATCTTGGTCGCAGCTGATGGCACTGTATATACGAGCCCTGCCCCTAAAGGAACCCTTGTAAATTCTGTAGGCGCTGGCGATTCTATGGTAGCTGGGTTTATTACAGGCTTTGAGAAAACGGGCGATTTACAAGAAGCCCTCTACTGGGGCATCTCCAGTGGCTCTGCCTCCGCTTACTCTGAAAATCTCGCTACACTCGTAGAAGTAGAAGCGCTACTTTCACAAGTACGAGTTAACTAGTTTTATATTTTATTTGCATCAAGGAGTTTATATATGCAAATCACTGATTTATTAAAACCTCAATCCGTCCTGCTGAATGCAGACCCTGTTACAAAGGCTGACGCCATTTACACCTTGGGCGAGTTAATGGAAAAAGGCGGCAACCTCATCGATAAAGGTGAGTACTTATCAGCCGTTTTTGCTCGTGAAGAATCTGGCTCTACTGGTCTTGGTGACGGCATCGCTACACCACATGCTAAATCCGCAGGCGTAAAAGAAGCAGGCCTCGCAGCTATGGTTGTACCTCACGGCGTAGACTTTGAAGCACTTGACGGTCAGCCATCTCGATTATTTTTCATGATTGCTGCCCCTGAAGGCGCAGCTGACACTCATGTAGAGGTATTGAGCCAATTAGCTATGATGGTTATCGACCCTGATTTCAAAGAAGCCCTCATCGCTGCTCCTACTGTAGAACGTTTCTTGGAACTCGTAACAGCTAAAGAGCAAGGTAACTTTGACCCTTCCGTTGAAGGTTTCATCAAAACTGCAGAACCGCCAGCAGAGGAAACTGAAGCATCTGATGCTAGTACAGCAGCTGCAGCAGTTGAAAAAGTCACTGTAGACAACCCACATTACGATGTATTGGCTGTAACTGGTTGCCCTACTGGTATTGCTCATACCTACATGGCTGCTGAATCTTTAGAACGGAAAGCCAAAGAAATGGGCATTTCCTTAAAGGTTGAGAAAAATGGTGCTTCTGGTGTTAAAGATGCTCTTACAGCAGAAGAAATTGCTCATACTAAATGCATTATCGTCGCGTCTGACCGCCAAGTAGAAATGGGGCGCTTCAACGGAAAGCCTATGATTCAAACTAAGGTTGCAAACGGTATCAATAAAGCAGAAGAGCTTTTAACAGAAGCCATGGCTGGCACAGCAGCTGTATACCAAGCATCTGCGGCAGACCGCAAAGCTGCAGAAATCGCTGCTAGCGCATCTGACAGTGTAGGTCGTCAAATCTACAAACATTTGATGAATGGTGTATCTCACATGTTGCCATTCGTTATTGGTGGCGGTATCTTGATTGCCCTTGCATTCTTATTCGATACATTAGATCCTGCGAATCCTAAAAACTTTGGCTCCGGCAATCCTCTTTCTGCATTCTTAATGCAAATCGGTGGCGCATCCTTTGGTTTCATGTTACCAGTATTAGCTGGTTACATCGCTATGAGTATTGCTGACCGTCCAGGTCTTGTAGCTGGTTTTGTTGGTGGCTTATTGGCTAACCAAGGCGGCTCTGGTTTCCTTGGTGCATTGATTGCCGGCTTTGCTGCAGGTTATTTGGTATTATTAGTTAAAAAATTAGTCTCTGGTTTGCCGCAAGCATTAGAAGGCACAAAACCAGTTCTCTTCTACCCTGTACTCGGCGTATTATTCATTGGTTTAGCCATAACCTTCGTAATTAACCCTCCTGTATCCGCACTTAACCACTGGTTAATGGACTCCTTACAATCCATGGGCACTACTAGCCGCGTATTGTTAGGTCTCATCTTTGGTGCTATGATGTCCGTTGATATGGGCGGTCCTGTAAACAAGGCAGCTTACGTTATCGGTACAGGTGCGCTTGCGACTGGTGAATACGGTATCATGGCTGCTGTAATGGCAGGTGGTATGGTTCCTCCGTTGGCAATCGCTCTATGTACTACATTCTTCCCTAGCCGCTTCACAGAGGCTGAACGCAAATCTGGTATCACAAACTACATCATGGGCCTCTCCTTCATCACAGAAGGCGCTATCCCATTTGCAGCGGCTGATCCAGTTCGCGTATTACCAGCTTGCATCATCGGTGCTGGTACAGCTGGTGCGTTATCCATGTTCTTCGAATGTACACTACGCGCTCCACATGGCGGTATCTTCGTAGTACCTACAATCGGTAACCCTCTTCTTTACCTTGCATCCATCGCAATCGGTTCTGTTATAGCTTGTATTATCTTAGCGCTACTAAAACCAAGCCTAAAAAAATAATTGTAAAAACTAGTGTAATACTAGTACATATGACAAAAGGACTAGAACACTAAAGTTCTAGTCCTTTTCTTATATAAAACCCCCTATGCCAATAATGACATAGGGGGTTTTTAGTTTGCATATTAGACTGTAACCTAACACGCTCTCTAATGTAATTATACTCTACTATAGTAACAGTACTCTATTAAAATAGTACTATCTATTAAGACATTTTAGTAAGTAATTGATTTACCATAGCTTTTAAGTCATTAATCTCAGATTGTTGTTGATCTAATTTGAGTTGTTGTTCATCAAGTTTAGATTTTTGTTGTTCATTTTCAGAACGCAATTGAGTTACTTCATCTTGCATTACATAGATAGAGCTAATTGGGCCAGCTTTGTAGCGCTCAGGAATAGCATCTTTTCTCTCACGACTGCCACCAAATTTATGAGTTACACCTGCATTAATCATATTATGATTGGATCCAAGAGTAACACCTATATTGAACATAGTATCCTCAGTTTTATAATGAGCAATACCAATTGCACCAGCCGTTTCACCACGATAATTACCAATACCAGCCATAATTTGTGTTGGCTCTAATGGATCATATTGGATTGGTTTCAATGCTGCCATAGCCGCCGCATGAGCACCAACACGTTGTGTTTCAACACCAACACGGTTAATAGCTTCTTGTAAACCAGCTTGAGTATTTTTCAATTGGCCAACATTTACTGCATCTGTATCAGCTGTACCAGGTGCTACACCATGAATTTGGTTGCCTCCGTTGTTCAAGCCGTCTACAGTAAGGGATACAGGGCTAGCTGCCGTATTTGCAGGAGTGATAGTCATACCTGCACCGTTAACTGTTGTAGAGTTACCAGCTGCATCTTTTACAGTTGTACCTGCAGGAGTAATCTTAGTGGATTCACCATTTTCATCACCTACAGTTACGCTATTAAGACCTTTCAAGTCTTTAGCCAAGCTGTATGTGAAAGTAGCTTTATCTTGTTTAACTTCAAGGTTATCACCAGCTTGGAATTTAACAGTATCGCCACCTTGTACTTTTTCTACAGTACCGCCAGCTGCAGTTACATTCCATGCAGAAAGATCTTTAACTTGTTGTTTACCAGCATCTGTTAAGTTACTCAAATCTTGGTTTCCTGCATTATCGATTTTTGCTTTAGTTGCATCATCAATCTTAACAGTTACGTCTTCACCATTAGCTACAGTTGTTAAACCGTTGTCGCCTTTAATGTTGAATTTCACATTGTCTGTGCTCAAGGATTTTTCATCAGTAGAACCAGTGTTACCACCTAAAGAAATCTTACGAGCGATAGCTGCTGTATTTGTATCGATTTGAGCTTTATTTGCTGCAATATCACCAGCATTTTTAGTGATGTTATCTTTATTTGCTGCTACTTGGTCATCAACTTGTTTCAATTGATCTTCAGTTGCTGCACGACCACTTACAGGCTGTGTTTGACCTGGGACCCAAGTTGTATTAGTTAAACCAGTTACTTGAGGAGTTTCTACACCATTTGTAGCCTTAACTTTTGGAGCTGTAATAGTGTCGTTAGCAGTTACAGTATCAAATGTTACATCTTTATTTGTAGCAATAGTGAAATCTTTGCCATTTTGTGTAATGGAGATGTTTTTACCATCAATAAACTTAACTGTGTTACCACCTTCAACTTTTTCAGCAGCGTTACCATTAGCTACTACATTCCATGCAGATAAATCTTTAACTTTTTGTTCACCAGCTGGAGTCAAGTTGTTCAAATCTCGAGTTGCCGCATTATCAATTTGATTTTTTGTAGCATCATCTAATTTAACAGTTACATCGTCGCCATTAGCTTCAGTAACGATACCATTTTGTCCTTTAATATTGAATTTCACATCGTCTGTGCTCAAGGATTTTTTAGTTGTATCACCATTATCGCTACCTAAATAGATTTTACGAGCGATAGCTGCTGTATTTTTATCAATATTGTCTTTATTAGTTGCAATATCCCCAGCATTTTTATTGATAGCGTCTTTGTTAGCAGCAATATTTCCTTTATTTGCTGCTACTTGATCATCAACTGCTTTCAATTGATCTTCAGTTGCTGCACGACCAGATACTGGTTGTGTTTGACCTGGTACCCAAGTTGTATTAGTTAAGCCACTCACTTCTGGAGCTGTAATTTTTTGGTTTACAGTAACGTTATCGAATGTTACATCTTTCTTAGTCGCGATTGTGAACTCTTTGCCATTTTGTGTAATAGAAACATTATCACCATCGATGAATTTAACTGTATCGCCACCTTGAACCTTTTCAGCAGTGCCATTATTAGCTACTACATTCCAAGCTGCTAAATCTTTAACTTGTTGTTTACCAGCAGGAGTCAAGTTACTCAAATCTTTGTCTGCTGCATTATCGATTTTAGCTTTAGTAGCATCATCGATTTTAACAGTTACATCTTCACCAGTAGCAACAGTTGTAAGACCATTTTCACCTTTTACATTGAATTTCACATCGCCTGTGCTCAAGGATTTTTCGTCTGTAGAACCAGTGTTACCACCTAAGGAAATCTTACGAGCGATAGCTGTTGTATTTTTATCAATGTTGTCTTTATTTTTAGCAATATCAGCTTTGTTTGCTGCAATATCTCCAGTATTTTTTGTAATTTTATCTTTATTGTCAGCAATATCAGCAGTATTTTTAGTGATTTTATCTTTATTGTCTGCAATGTTAGCTTTATTTTCTGCTACTTGATCATCTACAGCTTTTAATTGGTCTTCAGTTGCTGCACGACCAGATACTGGTTGTGTTTGACCTGGTACCCAAGTTGTATTAGTTAATCCAGTAACTTGAGGAGTTTCAACACCATTTGTAGCTTTTACTTTTGGAGCTGTAATAGTGTCGTTAGCCGTTACAGTATTGAATGTTACATCCTTGCTAGTAGCAATTGTGAAGTCTCTACCAGATTGTGTAATTAAGATGTTGTCACCATTGATGAATTTAACAGTGTTACCACCTAGCACTTTTTCAGCAGTATTACCATTAGCTACAACATTCCATGCAGCTAAATCTTTAACTTGTTGCTCACCTGCTGGAGTCAAGTTGCTCAAATCTTTGTCTGCAGCATTATCAATTTTACCTTTAGTATCTGTATCAAGCTTAACAGTTACATCTTCACCATTAGCAACAGTTGTAAGGCCATTTTCACCTTTGATATTAAATTTCACATTATCTGAGCTCAAAGATTTCTCAGTTGTAGTACCTGTATTACCACCTAAAGAGATTGTACGAGCGATAGCTGCTGTATTTTTATCAATATTCCCTTTATTTGTAGCAATATCATTTGTATTCTTAGTGATGTTATCTTTATTTGCGGCTACTTGATCATCAACTTTTTTCAATTGATCTTCAGTTGCTGCACGACCAGATACTGGTTGTGTTTGACCTGGAACCCAATCTATATTAGTCAAGCCAGTAACTTGAGGGGTTTCAACACCAGTTGTAGCTTTAACTTTAGGCGCTGTAATTGTTTGGTTCGCAGTTACACTATCGAATGTTACATCTTTTTTAGTAGAGATTGTGAAATCTTTACCCGCTTGTGTAATTTCGATGTTATCACCATTGATGAATTTAACTGTGTCGCCACCTTTAACATCTTCAGCAGTACCACTATTAGCAACTACTTTCCAAGCAGCTAAATCTTTGACCTTTTGCTCACCTGCTGGATTCAAATTACTCAAGTTTTTATCAGCAGCGTTATCGATTTTATCCTTAGTATCTGTATCAAGTTTAACAGTTACATCTTCACCATTAGCAACAGTTGTGAGGCCACTTTCACCTTTAATATTGAATTTCACATCGCCTGTGCTTAAAGATTTCTCTGTAGTGGAACCTGTGTTACCACCTAAGGAAATTTTACGAGCAATAGCCGTTGTATTTTTATCGATAGCGGTTTTATTATCTGCAATGTTTTGCTTATTAGTTGCAATATCACCAGTATTTTTATCGATAGCAGTTTTGTTATCTGCAATCTTTTGCTTATTATCTGCAATATCATTTGTATTTTTAGTGATGTTATCTTTATTTGCGGCTACTTGATCATCAACTTTTTTCAATTGATCTTCAGTTGCTGCACGACCAGATACTGGTTGTGTTTGACCTGGAACCCAATCTATATTAGTCAAGCCAGTAACTTGAGGGGTTTCAACACCAGTTGTAGCTTTAACTTTAGGCGCTGTAATTGTTTGGTTCGCAGTTACACTATCGAATGTTACATCTTTTTTAGTAGAGATTGTGAAATCTTTACCCGCTTGTGTAATTTCGATGTTATCACCATTGATGAATTTAACTGTGTCGCCACCTTTAACATCTTCAGCAGTACCACTATTAGCAACTACTTTCCAAGCAGCTAAATCTTTAACTTTTTGTTCGCCTGCAGGATTCAAATTGCTCAAATCTTTGTCAGCAGCGTTAGCAGCGTTGTTAGTAGCGTTATCGATTTTATTTTTAGTATCTGTATCAAGTTTAACAGTTACATCATTGCCAGAAGCTACAGTTGTAAGTCCGTCTTCACCTTTAATATTGAATTTCACATCGCCTGTGCTCAAGGATTTCTCTGTAGTGGAACCAGTGTCACCCCCTAAAGAAATGTTACGAGCAATAGCAGCTTTGTTAGCTTCTGCTTTATCGTCTGTCTTCTTCAATTGGGACATATTAACAGCATCTTTATCTGCTACACCATCAGCTACATTAGTAATCTTCTTATCACCTGCATTGATGCCTTTATCGCCATCGATTTTAACAGTTTCATTGCCTGATGCATCTTTGAAAGATGCGCTGTTCAAGCCAGTAAGATTTTTCTTTAAGGATACAGAAATCTTTTTATTGTTTCTAGCAACCGTAATATTGTCGTCACCAGAGAAATCTACAGTGTTACCTTTTTCAATTGCTTCTGGTGTTGCTTCACCATTAGCGGAAAGGTTCCATCCGTATTTATTTTGATCAATAGCCTTATTAATTGCATCAGCCACGTTAGCAGAATCTGCCATACCTGGAGTTGCTGCAGCTGTACCATTTGTAACAGCAATATCTTGCTTTTTGCCAGCAATTGTAATGTTCTTACCATTAGCTGTAGTTGTAATATATGTATTATCACCATTTACTGCTAATTTACTATTTGCAAGATTTACATCGCCACTACCAGTGTCACCTGTGAAAGCAAGATTAACGCTCTTTAATTGTGCTACGTTAACAGCATCTGTGTCAGCTGTACCAGCAGCAACATAATTGATTTGACGAGTTTGACCGATTGTACCTACTGCAACACCACCTAATGTAGATGTTAAAGTAGCACCAGTTAAGTTAGCATATGTATCAGTACGACCAGTATTAGCATTATAACCTGCTACACCTGATGCAGTACTTGCAACAGACTTAGAACCTATTGCAACACCATCAGCAGTTGTAGCACTAGCACCATCACCAATAGCAATCGCTTTATTAGCCGCTGCTGTAATGGACGCATTTGGACCGATGGCAATAGAGTTAGTTGCTTTAGCACCTGTATTATCCTCATTTGGAATATCTGTAGATTTAATAGAAATATATCTATAAGCAATTTGATTTACAATAGCCGCTAACTGAGAACCATTGATAGCATCTGTAGAAGTAGCACTTACTTCACCTGGAGCCACGTTTTTCAACTGACGTTCATATCCTGCAGAACCAAAAGATACGATATCACCTGGTAATGTTTTATCACCGCCAGCCCATTGAGCAGTAATATTATTTGGTAATGTATAGCTAGATTGTTTTGTACCTGCTTTATCTGTAGTAGAACCACCACCTAATGCAACAGAATTATCTCGGTTTGCTTTAGCACCCGTGCCAATAGCAACTGCATTTGTTACATCTGAAGTCCCTGCAAGTCGAGTCTGTGCATCAGATGCTGTACCAATTGCAATACTAGCATTACCAGAATGAGCCTTCATACCAAGAGTAACACCTGCATGTCCAGCAGTTGCAGTAGTCCATCTAGGGTTACCCAAATTTACACCGGTTAATTTTTGCACCGCTGTTTGTAAGTTTGCAGATACAGTGTTCCCATTATTAATATCTGTGTAATCAACGACTCTACCATTTGCACTATCAGTATCGTCACCACCAATAACGATAGATGCATCACCTTTAGCAAGTGTATTACCACCGATAGCAATACTTTGATCGCCCTCTACAATGGCACCGTCATTTGCAGCAGCACCACCACCAATAGCAATCCCTTGTTTACTATTTTTAACCTTTGCATTTGTACCAATCGCAATCGTAGTATTACCCTGAGCAGATGCTTTCAAACCAACAGCAACACTGGCCGTACTTAATGAGGCACCACTACTAGTAGAATATGCTCCGTTACCAATAGCAATACTGTCATGACTATCAGCATTTGCACCAGTACCGATTACAACAACATTATTTTTATTAGCTATTGCAGACTTACCTAAACCAACTGCATTTGTACCTGTAACACTAGCGCCGTTACCAAATGCAACTGCAGTCGCATTGCTACCACTAGGCACATCATTTGTTGCAAATACCAAATTAGCATTTGTCATAGCCAATGCTGCAAAGATACCAGCTACTACAATTTTCTTTTTGCCGCTATTATTCTTAGCAAGCTCAGATACTACTACATAACAGTTTTTAGATTTATTCCATATAACTTTAAATACTTTATTCATTAATCCCCTCATAAGTTAGATGATCATGTTAGTCTCTCTTAAGTTCTCTAATCATCTAAAATCCTTTGTAACTACATTAGTATTTTTAATTTTTTCGATACCGTGAGTATATAAAATTTTCGATATAGTTGCAAGTGATTTTTATCACATTTTCATCATAAATTCATTTTTAAAAAAAGCAAAAAAATAGGATACAATTAATATATTCTATTTATATTAATATTCATACATCTTTGTGATGAGTATATTTTTTCCCATAAATATTGAAAACAAAAGGGGATTATTCATCAAATCACTAAAATCAATTTAATTAAATATTCATGAAAATTAATACCATTGACTAAAAGATATATAGCTTTAAGTTATAACAATCCATTTTTTCATGTTTTTTAGAATATATATTTTAGTATTTTATGCCCTTATTTTCAGCGCAATTTGTTTACCCATTGAATAAAAACTTATAAAATTCGATGTTTTATATTATTATTTCTTATGAAATATCTATAGCAATAATATATATTCACTACTAAAAAATATATAGATATTAAAAATAAAAATAATATAAAAAGAAAATGGGTGTAGATCACAATGAGGTTATATAGAGTTAGAATTTTATTTTTGATTTATAAATATTTATATGGATAACACTAGTAATACTATCGATAAAGCTTAAAAGTATACAAATATATCGATTTATGTTAAACTATATAATTATAAATAAATTTTAAAATTATAAATTATTATTTGAAATCTAGTTCGGAGAGTAATTCATGAAATCATCTAAGAAACGTAAGGTCACAGCAGCCTTTTTTGCAGCTGCAGCGTTGGGTGGTGTTGCCCACGCAGCCCCTACCCTCAACATGAATGATTTAGTAGGTTCAAATACACCCACTGAATCAACGATGCAAAGCACTACCAATGTAGCTACTCCAGTTGTACGACCTATGACAACTCAGTCTATCCCTCAACAACAAGTGATGTATACAAGTACTACCACACAATCAGTTCCAAAGGTAACACCTTTAATACCTCGTGTGCGCCCAGTACCTGTAACAGATATAGCAAAAGCTTTATCCGATCAACAAAGGGCCGTTTCACAGCCCCAATATATTGTTAATAAACATACTAATGCTGTAATGGAACCAACATTAGCTATGCATAGCTTGATGAATGTACAACGTAAAACAGAACCTGTTACAGTTCAAAAACAAGTTGATGGTAAGCAACAAGTACAAACCACACAAGTTCAACGTACACCTGTGATGGTACAACAAGAATCTACAACACCTTTAGTAATCGCTAATACAACGCAAACTAAAGCTGTTGTGGCAAAACAGAGATTAACTATTCGCGATATTCAACGTGCAGAACGAGAAAGATTAGCGCAACTAGCTGCCGAGGAGGCTGCAGAGCAATCTGGTACAAACCAAGTTGATCAACAAATGGTTGCTCAAAAACAAGCAGAAGCTCAACGCCAATCCTCAATTCTAGCAGAGCAACAACGCCAAATGGCTATGCAAGCTGAACAGCAACGTATGGCACAACAACAAGCAGAAGCTCAGCGTCAAGCAGCTATGCAAGCGGAGCAACAACGACTAGCGGCTCAACAAGCTGAGGCTCAACGTCAAGCGGCTTTAAAAGCTGAACAAGAACGTATGACTGCAGAACAAGCTGCTCTCCAACGGGCAGAAGCTGCCGCTAAAGCTGAAGCAGAGCGCCAAGCGGCTTTAAAGGCTGAGCAAGAACGTATTGCCGCAGAACAAGCTGAGGCTCAACGTCAAACAGATTTAAAGGCTGAGCAAGAGCGTATCGCAGCAGAAAAAGCAAAGGCTGAACGTGAAGCAGCAATCAAAGCAGAACAAAATCGCATTGCTGCACAACAAGCAGAAATGGCTAGACAAGCTGCTATCAAAGAAGAACAAGAACGTTTAGCTGCTGAGCAATTAGCCAAAGAAGAAGCTGAAGCCGCTGCTAAAGCTCAAGCTGAGGCTGAAGCAAAAGCTAAAGCCGAAGCTGAAGCTGCCGCTACGGCACAAGCTGAAGCAGATGCAAAAGCTAAGTCTGAAGCAGAGGCTGCCGCAAAAGCTCAAGCTGAGGCTGAAGCAAAGGCCAAAGCTGAGGCTGAAGCCGCTGCAAAAAAACAAGCTGAAGCTAATCTTAAACAACCTCAAGAAAGCAAATTACCGCAATCTTATGTAGATGCTCGTAATGAAGCTTCCAGAAAAGGTTCTGCTGTAACGGAAGAAAAAAATATTCTTTCTCAACCAATAGAACCGCCATTACAAGCTGATGCATCTGCAAAAATTAGTCTTGTATTTGATGCGAAAAATTATGAATCCATGTCTACGACTGTAGATAATAAGGAAATCAAATATCGCGCCTTCGAATATATCCCTTACGTGGCTAATCCAATCGATATTGATCAACAGTACATGAATATCTATGTACCAGAAGAATACTTTAATAATGGCACGGTAAATGGTTACAATACGCAAACAGCCCCTATCTTCATGCCAAATGCGGTAGGTGGTTATATGCCTAGCCAAGCTATGACACCAAAAGTTGAGAACGGCAAACCTAACAGTATACTTTATGCACTATCTCGTGGTTACGTAGTGGCTTCCCCTGCTACACGGGGTCGTACTAATAAAGCCTCCGATGGCAACTTCATTGGTAAGGCTCCCGCAGTTATTGTTGACTTACAAGCTGCTACAGCATACTTACATGCTAATGACTCTACTATGCCTGGTAATGCGAACCGTATTATCACAAACGGTACAAGTGCTGGTGGTGCTGTATCCCTATTACAAGGTGCCACTGGTAACAGCTCTGACTTCCAACCATATTTGCAAGCATTAGGTGCGGCTACAGCGGCAACGAACGTATATGCAGTTTCTGCCTATGCACCTATCACAAACCTTGATGCTGCAGATATGGCATATGAATGGAGCTATAAAGGTATTACCTCTTTCAATAAAGTAACGATGGGCCAAGGCGAATTGCCTCAAGCCAACGTAGGTGGTAATACAGCTCCTCCACAACGTACAATGCAACGTGTAAACTTGAATGCTGATGATGTAGCATACTCGAACTTACTAAGTGAACACTTCCCAGAATACGTAAATAACTTACAATTACATGACTCCATGGGCCGTGTATTGAAACTAGATAAGAATGGTAATGGTACTTTCAAAAATTACGTGAAAGCATTCATCATCGATGCAGCTAATAAAGCACAAGCTAAAGGTACTGATTTATCTAAACATACATACCTTGTACGAGATAATAAAACAGGAGCAATTAAAGATATTAATTGGGAAGCTTACAACCAATTTGTAAGCCGTTCTAAAGCACCAGGAGCATTCGACTCTCGTTCTAATGACTCTGGAGAAAATAGTCTGTTCGGTACAAGTGCTACAGATAATAATCATTTTACAATTACTGCTGCATTACACGATACAACATCTAACCAAGATGTATACGTAGAAAATGCTAAAATTGTTACTATGATGAACCCAATGAACTATCTCGGTTCCCCAGCTGCGACAAATGCTCAATTCTATCGTATCCGCTATGGTACAGCTGATAGCAATACATCCGTAGCTATTCCATTAATCGTAGGAACACGTGCTCAGAACCTGGGATACAAAGTAGATATGGCAACACCATTTGGTGTAGATCACTCTGGTGACTATGATCTAGATGAATTATTTAATTGGATGGACAACATCGTTAAAAACGGTAGATAATCACAATTAAATACATACCATAACAAAAAAGGAGCTACTGTTATGTAGCTCCTTTTTCTTGTGCGTAATTAAAGATTTTTATATATATAGTACATCAAACTAAAGAAGCTCCTCACAATGAATGAGGGGCTTCTCTTATCAAGAAAGCACTAGTAGTGCCTTCATTTATTATTTCATTATGCTTCTGGGAATAATGCTGTGGACAAGTAGCGTTCACCTGTATCAGGAAGGATTACTACGATATTTTTACCTTTATTTTCAGGACGTTTAGCCAATTCTTGAGCAGCCCAAAGAGCAGCACCAGAGGAAATACCAACTAAGATACCTTCTGTATGACCAAATGCTTGAGAAGTAGCAAATGCATCATCGTTAGTTACTTGGATTACTTCATCATAAATATTAGTATCCAAAGTTTCCGGAATAAAGCCAGCGCCTAAACCTTGAATTTTATGTGGACCAGGTTTACCATTGGACAATACTGGGGAATCAGATGGTTCAACAGCTACAACTTTTACGCCAGGATTTTGTTCTTTTAAATAACGACCTGCACCTGTTAAAGTGCCGCCTGTACCAACACCAGATACATAAATATCTACAGTACCATCAGTATCTTGCCAGATTTCAGGACCAGTTGTTTTATAGTGAATTGCTGGATTTGCTTGGTTTACGAATTGACCTGCTTCGATTGCACCAGCTGTAGCTGTTACAATTTCTTTAGCTTTAGCGATGGCCCCTTTCATACCAAGAGCACCATCAGTCAAGACAAGTTGAGCCCCATAACCGAGCATCAATTTACGACGTTCGATAGACATTGTCTCTGGCATTACAATAACTACTTTATAACCAAGAGAAGCACCAACAGCAGATAAGCCGATACCAGTATTACCAGATGTTGCTTCTACAATTGTGCCGCCTGGTTGTAATTCACCAGCTTCAACAGCTGCTTGAATAATTGCTGCAGCGATACGATCTTTTACAGAGCCACCTGGATTAAAGTATTCCAATTTAGCAAAAATATTAGCATCTGCGCCATATTTTTCACCAAAACGTGTAGCAGCCAATAAAGGTGTTTTACCAATTAATTCAACGAAAGATTTTGCAATATTAGACATAATAGTCACTCCTTATTAAATAGAACCATCCCAATTGTCATATTTTGTATCAAGCTTAGCGTAAGTGCCATCAATTACATCTTGCAGCGTTACGCTTTCTAAATAATCATGAATATAATTTTGCAATCCTGCCCAGAACCCAACAGTTCGTTCATTAATTACTGTATCAGTACTCACCCCTTCATCAAGAGTTGAGATGATAGCCATGGACTCCTCCGTGGCGAGCAAAATTTCAATAATGGTGTACTCTTTAGGGCTTTTAGATAAACGATAGCCACCGTATTTACCACGAATGCTATCCACCAAGTTAGCGGCACCCAAACGAGCCACAATTCCCTCTAGGTATTTTTCAGATATACCTTGTCGTTCTGCAACAGATCGCAAGGAAACAGGTTTATCTTGTCCTTGCTCCGCTAAGTCGATGAGAACCATCAATGCATAGCGACCTTTTGTGGAAATCCTCATATATCTTGCCTCTCTTTGTAAAAGTTAGTGCTAACACACCCCATGTTAAAAAGCACTTATCCAACTTTATTCATAATTCCTTGTATATCACTAGGAATTGATTTCATTATAGACTACTAAAGTCAAAATTGCAAGAACTTATTTCCTACTTTTTCAAAAGGGTATAAGCAACACAAAAGGACCAGCCCGAAGGCCAGTCCTTTTGCGTATAGTTTGTAGTTTGTTATATGAGGTTTACCATGATGAATTGGAGAGGGTTCATCTGGTATTGGGACTTACCGTATCGTCATAAAAACGATGCGCGCCCGAATTGTCATTTGAGGAGTTGCTAGATTATTCTAGCGTTTAGGTTAATTTCTTAATTAAATTTTACCTACTAGGTCGAGACCTGGTTTCAATGTGTCTTTACCTGGTTTCCAACGTGCAGGACACACTTGATCACCATGTTTTGCTACGAATTGAGCTGCTTGTACTTTACGAACCAATTCTTCAGCAGAACGACCGATACCCATATCATGGATTTCAGCTGTACGAACGAAACCTTCAGGATCTACTACGAATGTACCACGGTAAGCCATAGCGGATTCTTCTTGGAATACATCAAAGAAATCAGCTAATTCATGTTTTTTATCAGCTAACATGTAGTACTCAATTTTGTTAATGCTTGGAGAAGCATCAGACCATGCTTTATGAACGAATTCAGAGTCACAAGACACGGAGTAAACTTCACAACCTAGATTTTTCAACTCTGCATAGGAGTTTTGTACATCTTCTAATTCTGTAGGGCAAACAAATGTGAAGTCTGCTGGATAGAATACGAAGATGGACCATTTGCCCAACACATCTGCAGTACTAACTTTTACTAATTCAGGTTTTTTGAAAGCATCTAATGTAAATTCAGGAAGTTTTTTACCAATAATAGACATGTTATGTCCTCCTTAATTGAGTTCAAATGTAACAGTTATATTATATAGGTGTACTTATCACCAAATCTATATCTATCTTTGTCTATATAATAACAAATATCATTCAAGATTGCAAGTGTTATTTTTAAATTTATCGATATATTTTTCCAATATTTTTCGATGTAAATAAAAAAAGAAAGATACTCATTTCTGAGCATCTTTCTTCTTTTTAGTCTATTTTTTTAATTCCAAAATCGCATCCACAAAGCCGCGGAATAATGGATGTGCATTATTCGGACGAGATTTAAGCTCTGGATGCGCTTGTGTACCAATGAAGAATGGATGGTTCTTCACTTCAATACTTTCCACAAGGCGACCATCTGGAGATGTACCAGAGATAACAAGACCAGCATCAGTCAATTGTTGACGATATTCATTATTGAACTCATAACGATGACGATGACGTTCATAAATCAAATCTTCACCATAGGCTTCATGAGTTTTTGTTCCTGCTTCTACTTTGCAAGGATAGATACCAAGACGCATTGTGCCGCCTTTTTTATCTACATCAACTTGATCACTCATCAAGTCGATTACTTTGTATTTAGCATTTTCGTCGAATTCGCTAGATGTAGCACCTTCCATGCCGCATACGTTGCGAGCAAATTCCATTACTGCAGATTGCATACCAAGGCATAGACCAAGGAATGGAATATTGTTTTCACGAGCGTATTGGATTGTGCGGATTTTACCTTCTACACCACGGGAGCCGAAACCACCTGGTACGATGATGCCGTCAACACCTTCATATACTTCTTTAGGATCTACAGATGTATCATCAAGTTCTTCAGAGTCAATCCAACGAAGGTTAACTTTAGTACCTGTAGCGATACCTGCATGATCTAATGCTTCCACTACAGATAAATACGCATCATGTAATGCTACATATTTACCAACGATAGCCACTGTAATATCTTTACTAGGGTTCAAGATTTTATGAACCATTTCTTTCCATTCAGTCATATCGCAAGGGCGTTCTTCAAGGCCTAATTTTTTGATAACAATATCATCAAGACCTTGATCTTGCATCATCAATGGTACTTCATAGATGGAGCTGCAAGTTTGGTTTTCAATAACTGCTTCTGGTTCTACGTCGCAGAACAAAGCAAGTTTTTCTTTCATTTCATCAGAAATATGTTTTTCGCTACGGCATACCAAGATATCTGGTTGAATACCGATACTGCGCAATTCTTTTACGCTGTGTTGTGTAGGTTTAGTTTTCAATTCGCCTGCTGCATTAATGTAAGGCACCAATGTTACATGAATATAAAGTACGTCATTGCGGCCTACTTCTTTTTTCACTTGGCGGATAGCTTCCATAAACGGCAAGCTTTCAATATCGCCTACAGTACCACCAATTTCAGTGATAACTACATCAGCATTATCTTCTTTACCTACACGGTATACGTTTTGTTTAATTTCGTTTGTAATGTGTGGAATTACTTGTACAGTACTGCCCAAGTAATCACCTTTACGTTCTTTGTTGATTACAGACCAATATACTTTACCCGCTGTAATATTGGAACGTTTGCTAAGGTTAATATCGATGAAGCGTTCATAGTGGCCCAAATCAAGGTCAGTTTCAGCGCCGTCATCTGTTACGAAAACTTCACCATGTTGGTAAGGGCTCATCGTACCAGGGTCAATATTAATGTATGGGTCAAATTTTTGAATCGTTACATTGAAACCGCGGTTTTTAAGCAAGCGACCCAAGGATGCTGCTGTAATCCCTTTACCAAGAGAAGAAACAACGCCGCCAGTTACGAAAATATACTTAGTTGCCATGATGCCTCCCACCTATTACATTTTTTCCGGAGCGGAAATACCTAAAATACCCAAGCCTTGACGAAGTACGAGGGCAATCGCTGTGATTAATCCAAGACGAGCTTGTTGCAACGCAGAATCTACGCCAATGATACGACCTTGACGATAGAAGGAGTGGAACATGCTTGCCAAATCGTATAAGTAACGAGCAATACGATGCGGTGCACGGTGCTCGGCAGATTGAACTACTTCTTCTGGATATTCAGCTAATTTCTTAATTAATTCTAATTCCATTTCGCTTGTAAGCGTTGTGAAATCAGTTTCACTATAATCGCCAAATGCAATGCCAGCTTCACGCACTTGGTTGTAAATGCTGTGAATACGAGCATGAGCATATTGGATATAATATACTGGGTTATCATTGCTACGAGATTTAGCCAAGTTAATATCGAAATCAAGTTGGCTATCTAGAGAACGCATCAAGAAGAAGTAACGAGATGCATCTACGCCAACCTCTTCAATCAATTCATCTAATGTTACGCTATCACCGCTACGTTTAGACAATTTAACGAGTTGTCCATCGCGGAACAATGCTACCATTTGTAATAACAATACGGTTAGTTTATCTGGGTCATAACCAAAAGCAGCCATAGCCGCTTTTACACGGCATACATAACCGTGATGGTCAGCACCCCAAATATCAATCATTTCTTTGAAGCCACGGTCATATTTATTACGATGATATGCAATATCCGCCGCTAAATATGTAGGAACTCCATTATCACGGATAACTACGCGGTCTTTATCATCACCATAGTCAGTAGATTTCAACCACAATGCACCATCTTTTTCATACACTTTACCAAGAGCCTTTAAAGCCTCTACGGAGTGATGAATTTCATCAGCTTCATGAACAGTACGTTCAGAGAACCAATTATCGAAAGTAACACGGAAGTTACTTAATGTTTCTTCTAAGCGAGCTAATTTTTCTTTTAAGCCTTCTTCTTTGAACAATGCTACACGATCAGCTTCATTCATAGCATTCAATGTATCGAAGCCTTCACGTTCAGCAATAGCTTTTGCAGTTTCGATAATATCTGGACCACGGTAGCCATTTTCAGGGAATACAAGAGCCCCATCTGGAATATCGAACTCAGGCATAGAACCGTCTTCATTACGTTTAGGTGGAAATACTAATGTTGCACCTTGTAACTCTTGGAAACGGTACTCAATAGAAATAGCCATATTGTCGATTTGGTTGCCCGCATCATTGATATAGTACTCAGATTGTACATTGTAACCTGCTGCACGCAACAAATTCACAAGAGCACTACCGTATGCAGCACCTCGACCATGACCTACATGCAAAGGCCCTGTTGGGTTCGCACTTACATATTCAACTTGAATAGTATCGCGCGCACGCAATGGTTGTATACCATATTGATCGCCAGCATTCAATATGGCTTTCAATGTGTCGTATACCATATCAGATTTCAAGAAGAAGTTGATGAAACCAGCACCAGCAACCTCAGCGCGTTCGAGCCAATCAAAATTCATATGGCTAATCAAAGCCTCAGCAATAGCACGAGGATTTTGACGAGCTACACGAGCAGATTGCATTGCAATGTTTGTAGAAAAATCACCGAATTCTTTTTGAGGTGGCACTTCGAGAACGATTTCTGGATATTCACCAGCTGGTAAGCCACCACTGTTAATCGTATCTTGTAATGCCTGTTCAATCCCCGATTTCAGGATTTCCTTCATGTCCATGCTCTGTATCCTCCCGCACGTCTATATCTAACTGATTATAAAATTGCCATTCACCTTCGACAGAAATATCATATCCTAAATGAACATGACCTACGCCTTTGTGAAAGTCTACTGTTAATTCATGAGTTTTTACGGTCATGTGTAAATCGCCATACGGCGTTTCATACACAGACTCGCGCTCTTCACCACGGACGTATTGATGACGCATATTGACCGCCCCTGTACGAAGCAGCACAATTGAATCATCATGGATTTTAATGGTCGTCTTAACCCCATCCATGCCCGTCACACTCGATTCTTCGTAACGCACATATTGTGTATTACCCTTTTCATGCGACGTACCAGGGGAAATCAGTTCCACAACGGTATCCTTTCCGTCCATATCTCGTTGTACACTTTTTACGGACACTAGAACCCGCTTCATTTCATAACCTCCATGGCAGTAATTAATCATCATATTATACCATAATCAAGGACTATTTTGCACCCTCAATGAGTCGCAATTTCTTAGCCTTTGTCATCTGTTTTATGGCATATTCTCTACGTTGAGCATCCTGTTTATTGTGAAAGCTTTCAGAATACACCAATACAACAGGACGTCGCCCTCTCGTATATTTAGCACCGCCTGGAATAAGCCCATTATGAGCCTCTATACGGCGCTCAATATCAGTGGTCCATCCACAGTACAAGGAATCGTCTGAACAGCGCACTAAATACACATAGTGTCGTTCTTCAGAGTTAGCCTCCTTATTTGCCATTTTTCGCATCATCAGTAATCGGTTCCAATGTAATGGTATTAATGATTACTGGTTCTACCGGCTTATCATTGCGACCGGTTTTAACTTTACCAATTTTTTCAACTACATCCATGCCTTGTACAACCGTGCCAAAGATCGTATGTTTGTTATCTAACCAATCTGTTGGACCCAAGGTAATGAAGAATTGGGAACCCCCTGTATTAGGACCACGATTCGCCATAGCAAGAACACCCATTTTATTGAAATGTAAATCATTAGAGAACTCATCAGGAATAGTATAACCAGGGCCACCAGCACCTGTACCATCTGGATCCCCACCTTGAATCATAAAGCCTTCAATAACGCGGTGGAATGTAACACCATTATAGAAACCTTTTTTCACGAGGTAGTCAAAGTTTTTTACTGTAATAGGCGCTTTAGAGCCTAACAAACGAACTTTGAATTGACCATAATTTGTATCAAAAATAGCATACTCATCTGCAATTGGCGCATTTGAGAAGTTAGGCATAGATACAGATTCAGCCTTTACAGTATTACCTTGTGGTTGTTCCCCACTTTTTGTACCACAAGCAGCTGTACCAAGCATTGTAATTCCTAACATCGCGCATAAAGCAAAGCGTTTCCAGTTCATAGTTCCCCCAAAATATATCTTATATACTAACATGTATGTAAAATTCACATAGAAAAGCCGCTCAACCCGTGAGCGGCTCTTTTTTAGTATATCATGTTTAGAGAAAATTTGGTTTAAATAATTATTAAATTTACGAATTTATATAACCTTATACTTTCAGTTATATATTAGCCATTATTTACCATCAAATTGTTCAGGATTTGTACTATTATAAGTATCAATATAACTAAACTAATCTATCCACTTAAAATGTTTACATGCATTATAGATACCGTCCTTATCACAGTCTGTAGTGATATAATCGGCTTTTTCCTTCAATTCAGCACGTGCATTTCCCATGGCAATATTAAGCCATTCTGGTCTAAACATGGATAAGTCATTATAGCCATCCCCAAACACAACGGCTTGATTGGGCTTCATACCGAAATAATCGAGCATCTTCCGAACTCCCAAAGCCTTCTCCATTGGCTCATATAGAACACAGCCATCGCCATAACGAATGAGCTTGTGTGTCATATGCTCGATATCCTTTTCCTCTTCTTCACCTTCCTTAAAGAACACATAAATTTTATAAAATTCCTCTACACTATGAAAATCAAAACTAGGATCCACTGTGGTTTTAAAGACATCCCATCTTGGATTCCAATCTAAGATTTCCTGATATGGTGTAATACGTCTTAGTTTATTACGATCTGTTACAGCCCAAGGAATATGATGAGACTCTAAATACTCTAAATATTTAATACATGCATCGCGATCCATACCTATCATAGACACTAGCTCATTATTAACAGTAATACTATGACCACCATCAGCTACAAAGTCAGTAAGCCCTGCTTGATCCGCAAAGCGTTTAGCATCCACTTGAATACGCCCAGTAGCTAAGGCTACACGGTGTCCGCGACGTTTCAGCTCATCTAAGCAGTACTGTGCACTGTCAGGAATCTTGCCTTCAGGCCATACAGCTAGGGTATTGTCGATATCAAAAAAGAAAAATTTCTGTTCCACAGGCCCTCCTAATCGCGTCCACTCATCAACTTAAATCGCTCTGTTTGTTCTACGTCTGGATATTTTTCATGGTCCACATCACTCAAAAACATATCTAGTGGTCGTACATATAAATCACGTTGATCATATAATTTTTGATATACAACGAACTGTTCACTCGTTTCCGAATGAGTTGCTACATCTAACACGTAATAATACATGCCTTTAAAATGACGATATAAGCCACCCTTTACAATTTTTCGCATTTATAACCTCATCACATAACATACACAAACAGTTACAAACTATATTAATCAAGAGATTCCATGTATTGAATAGCCTTAGTCAACATATCTGCTGTAATTTTGTATGGAGATACGTCAATATCATGAACAGATGTCGCCTTTTCAACAATTTGAGGAATATGCGATGCAGTAAGACCTAATTGTGAAAGTTTAGTAGGCCATCCCAATTCGTGATATACTGGTAGCCACCGTTGTAGTTCATCCATTTGTTGATCAACGGTTAACAAAATAAGCAAGCCATATGCTACCATTTCACCATGCAAATGATTTTCTTCTGTTTCTTTATTAGTAACACAGCCATAACATACAGCATGAGCCATATTACTATTAAATGCCATAGGAACACAACCTGATACAATACCGGTAGTAAAAATAACAGTCATAGCAATGGTATCAAATGCATCACTACGTTTATTAGCTTGACTGTCTTTATAAGCTTGTATACCATGTGCTAAAATTGGTTCACTACACATAGAAGCTAGAGTAAGACCTAATTGAGTATTGTAATCTTGTTCACGACCGCGAGCAGAGAGATGGGTTTCATAATGTTTTGCAATGGTATCTCCCATCCCAGCCCAAAAGTAGCGGCTTGGTGCTTCCACAAGAATATCTGCATCAATAAAACAATGTACAGGAGGATGATTTACAAAAGCTACGTCATCGAAGTTATGATCTGCAGTGTATACAGCTGCTACTTCAGATGTTGCAGCGCAAGTAGAGGCAATAGTTGGAATTGTAAAGAATGGTTTATCATCTAACTCTAAAGCTACCACTTTTACCGTATCCATGGCCTTACCGCCACCGACAGCAAATATAAAATCCGCATCTTTTACAGAAGCCATCTGTGCAATTTCCTTGCCTCGAGCGAAAGTACACTCTCCACCAAAGTGAATAATATCTAGCACCTTAATGCTTGCTTTATCAAGCACTGGCCGAATATGTGGCAAAGCTTTAGAAAGAGCTGTTTCACCACCTATGATAGTAACAGACTTGCCATATAAATTTGTAAATTTTGGAATAGCTTCAAATACATCATGACCGCCAAAACTATAACTAGGTAAACAATGAGTACTACGCATAAAATTTCCCTTCCTTCCTTTATCATCTATATCCTTATTATAGAAACTTCTACTCACAAAATCAATTTTATATGACAACACTTAAAACATAAAAAGGTTCTATACTTTCACTAAATGAAAGCATAGAACCTTTAGTTTTATTATTTATTATTAGAAACAAGACCTTTATGAATAAGACCTACAATAAATCCAAGTATTGCAAAGCCTACCCAGCCCATACCTGAACCTTGGAACGGAATATACTCAACAAAGAGATTTTCCAAAAAGTCTGGTGCAATGCCAGCTGTTTCCAGGCCAGTCATAAGAGCAGAAATCATTGTGAATGCCATAGTCCATGCATATACACAACGACGACCACCAAACACATTGTCTGCGAGTGCTAACAAGATGATTACAATAGTCAATGGATATAATAACATCAATACAGGGATAGCAGCGCTGATGATTGTTTTCAATCCAAACATACTAAGTCCAAATGCAGCTACGGAAAAAATAACTACATATAATTTGTAGCTAATCTTTGGTGTTAACTTATGGAAGTATGTACCACAAGAAGTGATGAGGCCAATACTTGTAGATAAACAAGCTAAGAGAACAATAATCGCCAAAATAATTTGACCAAAATCACCAAACAAATAACTAGCACTAGTAGAAAGTACAGGAGCACCTGTGTCAAATAAACCGAAGCGTTCGACACTAGTAGCGCCAATGTTTGCAATAAATATGTAAACAATGCCGAGAAGGCCTACAGCAATAGCCCCTACTTCCATAACAGTTTTGGTAATTACCTTACGCGAGGAAGCACCACTAAGACGTACAAAATCGATGACAAGAATAGCAAACACAACTGACGCTAGCGCATCCATTGTATTATAACCATCTAAAAACCCTTGTAACACTGCAGTAGGTGCATCACCATATGATGGTTGTGGCAATGCATAACCACCAATAGGTGTAATAAAAGATTTTACAATAAGTAACAAGATAACTAGCAATAAGGCTGGCGTCAAAATGTTACCAATACGATTTACAAGCTTTTGCGGACTAATGGATAACCACAAGGATACACCAAAAAATAATGCCAAGAAAATTGGTTCCATATTTATCTGTAATCCATCAGCGAAAGGCTTAATAGCAATTGCATAAGCTACTGTACCAGTACGCGGTGTAGCAAACATCGGACCAATACTCAAATAAAGAGCAATCGTATATAACAAGCCGTAAATTGGGTGAACACGGCTCGCTAATTCTTCAACATCTTTACAAGAAGAGTAGCCCATAGCTACAACACCTAACAATGGAAGACCTACACCTGTTAATACGAAGCCGAACAAAGCCCAACCTACATTATCACCAGCATGTTGACCTAGGGCTGCTGGGAAGATCAAGTTCCCTGCCCCAAAGAATAGGGCAAATAACATCATGCCTATAGCCCAATAAGCACGGGTCGACAGATTGTCGTTACCATTCATAAGAGTAACCCCCTTTAGGTTATATATAAAAATAATATTACCATTATAAGCCTAACGAAGACATGTATGCAATAAAAATATCATTGTTATGATATATTTGCATAGTTGTATTCCTATAAGTAAAGGGAATTAAATTTAATAATAAGTTAATTCAAAAAACTATATATTTTTATCATTATTCTCGTTTTTATATTATTACTTTATGCATCAGCCTTTTTTAAATGAACTTGCACATCATAAAACGTGCTGCCCCAACCTTGATCTGTTGGTCTGTCTGCAGTAAGAGCATTAATAGCCACATCAGGGTCACTAGATTGTGATTGCCACCATACACCAAGAGTCACCAATGTACCTCGTTGTATATCTTCATCATAGTAAGCTTTAATTTTTACGCAACCACGATTATTATAAATCTCTACTTCTTCACCATTATTAATATTATATAATTTTGCATCTTCTGGATTAATGCGTAATTTCATAAGTTCTGACTCATCAAACTCAAGTTCACAAAAACTAGAGTCAAGGATTCGAATGTCATTGCCAATAATGAGCCAAAATGGTGCATTATCTCCATATGGAGGCAAATAACGAATCAGCGGTTCTTCATCTTGCGGATTATATAACTCAATTTTTCCAGATGGCGTTTTAAAATCTAACTTATAATTTTCTGGCAACGTCATCTCTACTGGTTCTCCTTGCAGGATTACATCTTGATCAGCATCAGATATACGACTTGATGTACGAACAATTTGTTCTATTAATTCCCGTTCACTAAGATTAAAAAATTCATCGTCAAGTCCCATACGTTTAGCTAATGCAGAAATTACTTGCCAGTTAGAGCGAGATTCACCAATCGGATCAATTAATTTATATCCGGTTCCAATAGTGTAGTGCCCATAAGAATTATATATATCATCATGTTCAACTGATGTGGTAGCTGGCAAAACGATATCCGCATATTTACATGTATCTGTAAAGAATCGTTCATGAACTACAGTAAACAAGTCATCACGCATCAAACCTTTTCGCACAATATTTTGATCAGGTGCTGTTATAGCAGGATTACTAGAAAATACATAGAGACTATGTACTGCAGTACCTGATGGACTTGTAAGCATTTCGCCTAATTTTATCATGGGCATTAATCGCTTTGCAGGGGCATGTACATGAGCTTGTTGCATTATATCTTTACCAACAAACTTACTACCACTAGCACTCGATAACAAGCCGCCTCCCAGATGTTGCCAAGCTCCAACTACAGCAGGTAAAGCATTAATAGTACGACAGTTCATAGCACCATTCCCATAGCGGGATAATCCACTGCCAAGACGTATAAAAGGAGCCTTAGCTGTAGCATATGCGTGGGCAAACTCAGTCATACGTTCCACGGAAACGCCACAAATAGCAGATGCCTTTTCAGGTGTAAACTCAAGTAGTACTTCATTTACAAGCTTATCAAATCCTTGCACGTGCTTCTTAATAAACTCTATATCCGCTAAACCATCTCGATGAATAATGTGAAGCATACCTAATGCAAGTGCTCCATCACTACCTGGTTTAACATAGATATGTTCATGAGCTTGATTAAAAGTATAGGTCTTATGAGTATCAATAATCCAAACACGAGCACCGTTCTTTTTCGCCACGTTTACATCATGTAAAATATGGACATCTGTAGCAGTTGCATTAATTCCCCACAAAACAATTAAATCACTATGTTGTGCCTCTTGCGGTTTAATAGCTAATGTATCACCATAAACGGACCGGAATCCCGCCTGTTTTGCAGGAGAACAAATACCACGGTCTTGATCTGTTGCCCCAATACGTCGGAAAAAGTAATCTGCAGCAGGGCTCTGAATAACACCCATTGTTCCTGCGTAGGAATAACGTAAAATACTTTCACTACCATAATTATCAATAGTATTCTTGAAATTTTTTACAATTGTATCTAGCGCCTCATCCCAACTAATACGCACATATTGATCTTCACCAATACCTTTTTGGCCAATACGCTTCATAGGATGTTCTAAGCGCAATGGAGAATGGATAACCTTTTCATAGTGCGCCATTTTAGGACATAATGTGCCACGGGTAAAAGCATGTTCCTTATTACCGCGTACAGACACTACTTTATTATTTTCAACCGATACAATTAGACCGCATGCATCTGGGCAATCATAAGGACATACTGAATTATATTCTTTCAAAATAAGCACCTCGCTTATCAATCGTATAAACTATAGAACATAGAATTATGTATATATATTATAATACAGCATTACTCACATAATATAATCTTTTACACATTTTCTCTCACTACAAGCATATAAAATATTGTATATTTTGCATATCAATACATTTAGTTATCACAATGTATTTATATTCTTATCACTATTTTTTATATGCAATGTTGAATATTTCAAGGTTTATCGATATTTATCTATTCTCATTCTTGCCCAAAACCTAAACAGATATACTAATAAGTTCTATAAAAATACTATAAATCTATAAAAAAATAATCTAGTTATAACTAAAAGTCATAACCATATAGTTTTAGATATAATCAGATGTTTCAGTAACTATCCGCAGAATATGTGATAAACATCACCCCTACGTATGCGTATTTAGTAATGTGTTTCAGACTGTAAGACTATTCAATCTCTCTTCTTTCTGTGCTATACTGACATTGTCATTTGAGAGGATATAGAACTCACCGGACATCATATCACATTCGTTGATATTATAAAGTGGAGTTAGCTATATCAGGTCATATTTTCTGAAAAGAGGTTTTAACAATGGCAGACGCAAAAAATACTGTGCTATTCCCTTATGAAACACTTCACAAACTTTGCATGGACGCTTTCCAAAAATTCGGTTTCTCCGAAAAAGAAGCTGACATCATCCAAGACGTACTTTTGACTTCCGACTTGTTCGGTATTCAAAGCCATGGTATGCAACGTATGGTACGTTACCACAAAGGTATCTCCAACGGCTTGATTAAAATCGACGCTAAACCTGAAATCGTAAAAGAAACTCCAATCTCCGCTGTTATCGACGGTCATGACGGCATGGGTCAATTATTGGGCCACAAAGCTATGGAAATGGCTATTGAAAAAGCTAAAAAATCCGGTGTTGGTATCGTATCCGTACGTAACTCCAATCACTATGGTATCGCTGGTTACTATGCTAAAATGGCATCTGACCAAGGTTTAATTGGTTTCTCTTGCACAAACTCCGAAGCAATCATGGTTCCTGTATATGCTCGTAAAGCTATGCTTGGTTCTAACCCTATCGCTTGGACTGTACCTGCTGATCCAGTTGACTTCTTCTTTGACTGCTCCACTACAGTTGTAACTCGTGGTAAACTTGAAATGTACAACAAAATGGGCAAAGCTACTCCAGATGGTTGGGCTGTTAACAAAGACGGTGTTCCTTCCACTGATGCAGCTGAAGTATTGGGCAACATCTCCCGTCATGAAGGCGGCGGCATCCTTCCTTTAGGTGGTGCTACAGAAGTTCTTGGCGGCCACAAAGGTTATGGTAACGGTATGATTGCTGAATTATTCTCCTCCATTCTTTCCCAAGGTGGTACTTCCAACAAATGTATGGTTGGTGGTAAATCCAATATCTGTCATGGCTTCATGGCTATTAACCCTGAATTCTTCGGTGACCCAGCTGAAATCAAAAAACACTTCTCCCAATTCTTACAAGAATTACGTGAAGCTCCTAAAGCTCAAGGTCAAGACCGCATCTACACTCATGGCGAAAAAGAACATGAATCTGTTGCTAAAGTTAAAGCTGAAGGCATCCCTGTACTTAACGGTACAATGCTTGAAGTTCAAGACCTTTGCAATGAATTAGGTTTAGACTTCAAATCCTACTTCGGCGATTATGTACCAGAAGCTCCTGCTACAATGTTCAAAGGTAACTACTAATACCTAAGAGCTTACAAAGGCCCTAACATGGACATGTAGTCAGTAAAGAAGGGGACATAAACACTGTTTATGTCCCCTCTCTTATATTTTTAACCTCATATATATAATGAGGTTAAAAATTTTTAAGAAATATATCATTTTTTATGATAAGTATATCTGTTATTTTATTGTAATCTTTTATTATTACTGAACTTTTACAACTTAATATAATAGCGATTTATTTATCAATTAAATTGATTATTGCTACATCGTCCTGTTAAGCATATATTTTTATTTTTCTTGAAAGGATGATTTTAGAAATGAGTGCTCTCACCGTTCTATTAGCGCTAGCTCCAATCATTTGGTTGATCGTAGCGTTATCCATCTTGAAATTACCTGCATGGCAAGCAACAAGCGTTGCTGCAATCGGTTCTTTCATTATCGCTATTACAGCATTCCAATCCGACCCATTCATTATGGTCACTGGTGCCCTTGAAGGTGCCGCTTTGGCAATTTGGCCTATCCTATTAGTTATTACAGCTGCTATCTTCGTTTATAACTTGGTAGTACATACGAAAGCAATGGAAACTATTAAAACAATGCTTTCTTCTGTAACATCTGATACTCGTGTACTTGCATTGTTACTTGCATGGGGCTTTGGTGCCTTCATGGAAGGTATGGCTGGCTTCGGTACTGCTGTTGCAATTCCAGCTGCTATGATGGTTGCCGTAGGTTTTGACCCATTAAAATCTATCATCGCATGTCTCGTTGCAAACTCTGTACCAACAACATTTGGCTCTATCGGTATTCCAACAACTACATTGGCATCCTTAACAAACCTTGATCCTAGCCATTTAGGTACATTCATTTCCGTACAATTATTCTTGCTTAACCTTATCGCTCCATTCTTCGTTGTTATGATTATCGGTGGCGGCGTTAAAGCGTTAAAAGGCGTATTCCTTGTAACATTGCTTTCTGGTTTAGCATTAGCAGTTCCGGAAACTCTAATCAATGCTGTAATGGGTCCAGAATTATCCGTAATCTCTGCATCTATCGTTATCATGGCAGTAATCATTATCTGTGCAAAAATTTTGCCTCCTAATGATCCTGAATACGCGGTTAAACAAACTGGCGAAGTTCCAAAAGTATCTGGTAGTGAAGGCTTAATCGCTGCAATGCCATTCATCTTAATCTTCGTATTGTTGTTATTAACTTCTAAATTGTTCCCTGCAATTAATGGTCCTCTTGCATCCATCAAAACATCTGTACCTATTTACCAAGGTGCCGGTGCAAAACCTTACACATTCGTATGGATTGCAACTCCTGGTATCATGATTTTCATCGCTGGTATCGTTGGTGGTTTCATCCAAAAAGCAAAAGCTGGTGAAATCTTTGGTACATTGGGTAGCACAGTTAAAAACTTGAAATTCACATACATTACAATCATCACAGTTGTTATGACAGCTAAATTGATGACATACTCTGGTATGACTGCAGACATTGCGAAAGCAATGGTTGCTGGTACAGGTTCTTTGTACCCTCTATTCGCTCCTATCGTAGGTGCATTAGGTGCCTTCTTAACAGGTTCCGGTACAAACTCCAACGTATTGTTTGGCCCACTTCAAATTGCAGCAGCTCAAGGCTTAGATCCTACAAACTACGAAGACCTTGGCTTCTGGTTAGCAGCTGTTAACTCCGGTGCAGCTGGTATCGGCAAAATGTTGTCCCCACAATCTATCGCGATTTCTATTGGTGCTGTAGGTCCTGCATTGAAAGCATACCTTGAAAATCACAAAGAAATCAGCTCTGAAGAAGCTCACAACTTAGAACATGAAATTGAAGCAAGTGTTATTATGAACAGCGCGTTCAAATACTTCATCATCTTCATCATCATGCATGGTGCTATCTCCTTCTTCGGACAACATTTCATTCATGAAATTCACCACTTCTTCTTCTAAGAATTGGTAACAATAAAAAAAGAACAGCTCTTCACGAGCTGTTCTTTTTTGTTGCCACATATCCGAATACTACCAATAATATAACTTAATGAGTTTAGTAATATTATTACGTATTATAATTTTCCTGTCTGTTAGTAAATCTCTTGCTCTACTTCCCACTTTATAAATGTGCCTGTATCTGCGTCAATTTTAAAGTCATATTCATAACCATTGTAATGAATTTCACCTTCATACTGTAAACGACCATGATCATAATCACGATTGAACTCGGTTACATTTACAACTGTTGCACCTGGCACACGAGCTAATGCACTCTGTACAGCCTCATCAGAACTAATAGCTTCTACAGAAGAAACTACAGTAGTCTCTAGTACAGCCACTACAGCTAAAATCAAAAATTTTGCCATCTTTTTCATATAATTCTCTCCTACACACATAAATTGAATTGATATTCTAAATATAAATAATATCAATTATTGTAATTGATAAGAGAAAAGATATCAAATCATAATTCTTAACAAGAAAAATCTATAGAAATTATCTACCAATCATGTTACAATACATCGTATCAAATAGATAAAATTAAATGCAGTCTGCGAAGTGTGATTCGCAGGCTTTTATTTTTTACATTTTAAAATAGGAGGATTTTATGAATTCAAAAAATTCTGCTAAGGTTCCCTTTATCTTGGTAATATTCCTAGGCATGTTAACGGCCATAACACCGCTCGCAACAGATTTGTATTTACCTGCATTACCAATTATGCCTGGCGAATTGAATACAACAGCATCTAATATTCAAATGACTATTGGTGTTATGACCTTTGGCGTTGCTATAGGTCAATTATTTGGTGGTCCTATTAGCGACACAATGGGCCGTAAGTTACCACTTATAATAGGTAATTTACTATGTGTTATTTCTGGTATTATATGTGCCTATGCGCCTAGTATCGAAATACTTTTACTGGGTCGATTCTTACAAGGTTTAACAGGTTCTGTAGGAGTTGTTATTTCTAAAGCTATTACCCGAGACTTTGCATCTGGTCAAGAACTTACCAAACTATTTGCCTTGCTCATGATGGTTAATGGGTTAGCACCAGTACTTGCACCCTTAGTAGGTGGTCAACTGCTCTTCTTCACTACATGGCGTGTAATCTTTGTAATCTTAGCGCTCTTTTCTACTATTCTATTAGTAGGATCCTTTCTTTTCCGTGAAAGCTTACCAAAAGAGAAACGAATCACAGGTGGCATAGGTACAGCAGTTAAAAATTATATCAAACTCATCAAAGATAAACCTTTTTTAGGACAAACATTAATACAATTATTTGCTTTTGGTGCATTCTTCTCATACATCTCAGGCTCTTCCTTTGTGTATCAAAATATCTTTCAACTATCTGCTCAAGAGTTTAGCTATTTATTCGGTATTAATAGCTGCGGTATCATTTTAGCTAGTGCCATTAGTGGTCGTATTAGTAATGTTATAACATCTAAACAATTACTTACCTTTAGCCTATGGCAACTTACAATCGGCTCTTTATTATTCTTAGTAGCCATGCTTCTCGAGTGGCCACTTATCCCTGTTACAATCATACTTTTCTTCACTGTATGCACTGTATCCCTATTCGGCTCTGCCTCCTTCTCTATGGCGATGACTAGCTACGGGAAAATGGCCGGTAGTGCCTCTGCCATACTCGGTTTTGCTAGCATGTTTGCAGCAGGTATTGTATCGCCATTAGTTGGTATAGGAGGAGATCATACGGGTATACCAATGGGGATTACAATGCTAGTATGTGCAGCGCTTTCCTTATTGTGCTTGTATGGTTTGGTAGAGAAAGAATAGTGCCAGTCTTATTACATTAGTTAATACAATATTATAACCCTTATCGCTCTAAGTCGTAATGGGGCCCAATTACAATTGAATAAATTTAAGTATAAAAATAGCACCACCTTCTTCTTGCTCAGTACGTCACTACGTTCCGTAAAATCGCTGCGAAAAAGGTGGTGCTATTTTTATTAACATTTTCTATGAAGGCGTCCCATTACGACATAAGAGCATCAGTCAAAGTAATAAACTATATGTATTACAGATTATATAATATCGACTTGGCACTATTCTTTCTCTTCTGAAAATATAAGGCACAATAAAGGAAATCCGCTGTCCAACTGATTGTAGGGAAAAGAGATATGCCGTAGCCACATCTCCTTACATCTATCCATATCTGCACTAGTTTTATTTTCAATGGGACATCTTCATAATTAGCGTATATAGAAAAGAATACAGCCCTCTCTGCAGCGATTTTACGGAACGTAGTGACGTACTGAGCCAAGAGAGGGCTGTATTTTTTCTATACTAGTAATATGCAGTTGTATTAGGGCCCCATTATAAAATGTAAGGGACCTTATTACTTATTTACAGTAGCTCCATCGAGTTACACAACTATTAGTTTAGTGAAAATTCACAATACACTAACTACTTATTCAAACATTGTCGATAGTAGTAGTTTCAATCTATTTGCTTGGTTTACTGCACTGGAGCCTGGATCGTAGTCGATAGCAGCAATGCGCACATCTGGGTAGGCAGCGGATAGTGTTTTCACCATACCTTTACCTGTTACGTGGTTTGGTAAGCAGCCGAATGGTTGCAAGCATACGATTTGTTTTGCCCCTTTTTCGATGAGGTCAATCATATCGCCTGTAAGGAACCAACCTTCACCGCATTGGTTACCAAGACCAATATATTGAGCTGCTTCTTTTGCTACATCGGTCATACGTTGTAGAGGGTCGAAGTGTTTAGACGCTGCTACGGCTTTAGCGTATGGCAAGCGATAGAGTTCAAGAGCTTCACGAGCCAATGTACCGAAGAAGCCAGATAGCCATGTACCATCAAGGTGTTTAGCACGGTATGTGCTATCCATTGCGCAGTACAAGAAGAAGTCTAATAAGCCAGATGTAACAACTTCGCCACCTTCTTTTTCAATGAGTTCATTGATATGGTTGTTAGCGCTTGGATGGAACTTAACGTAAATTTCACCTACCACACCAACACGAGGTTTTTGTACATCTTTATTAACCGGCAAGTTATCAAAGTCATGAATGATTTCTTTGATGTATTTATTGTACTGACGAAGGCTTGCAGACGTAATGTTTTGCTGTAATTTTTTAATCCAGTAATCACATAATGCATCTGTAGAGCCTGGGTTAGTTTCATATGGACGTGTAGCCAATACACATTGCATGAGGGCATCACCGTAAACAACGGCTTGAATCATGCGATGCAAGAAACCTTTTGTCAACTTGAAGCCTGGTTGACGTTCCATATCGCTTGCATTAAGAGATAGGATTGGCACTTGTTTCATACCAGCGTCAATCAATGCTTTACGCAAGTAGCCAATGTAGTTTGTAGCACGACAACCACCACCAGTTTGAGAGATGATAACAGCCGTTTTATTGATATCATATTTACCAGATAATAGTGCTGACATGAGCTGACCAACAACGATAATCGCAGGGTAACATGCATCATTATTGATGTATTTTAAGCCCACTTCAATATCGTCACGCGTTGGAGCTGGCAACATTTCAAAGTTATAGCCTTCATTTTTGAGGACTGGATCCAAGAGGCTAAAATGCAAAGGTGACATTTGTGGCACCAAGATTTTATAGGTCTTACGCATTTCTTCCGTGAACACAACACGATTATAATCGTAGGTTGGCAATTGTTCTTCCACCACTTCTGGTGCCTCTGGATTGTGATGACGACGCAAGCTACGTTCCATTACAGATTGCAAGGAACGTAAACGAATCGTTACAGCCCCAAGATTTGTACCTTCATCAATTTTGAGTAAGGTATGAATTTTGTGGTTTGCTGAAAGTATATCTTTTACTTGGTCCGCTACAATAGAATCGAGACCGCAACCGAATGAGTTGAGCTCAACGATTTGGAAGCCTTCCGTTCTACTTACAAATTCAGCAGCGCGGTATAGACGGCTATGGTAAGACCATTGATCTACAACACGTAGATGCTTGATTTCATGCCCAAGTGGCGCAACGCCATCTTCTGTAAGAACTGCCATACCAAGAGATGTAATAAGCTCTGGGATACCATGGTTAATACCAGAGTCCAAATGATATGGACGACCAGCCAATACGATAGTAGGAATTTGTTCTGCTACGAGGCGAGATACTGTTTTCTTTGTCGTTTCACGGTAAGAAGCCTTACAATTTTCTTGTTCTTCCCACGCTTTTTCAACAGCGTTAGCAATATCTTTCTTTTTGAGATTCAAGAAATCCAATGCTTTCACAAGAGCAGGAACAAGAGATTTCTTATCAGCTAATGGCAAGAATGGTGCGTGGAATGGAGTATCTCCCAGAACCTCCTGCATGTTGTTTTTGATAAGTTCTGGATAGGAAATAACCATTGGACAGTGGTAATTATTGTCGCGGCTAAATTCCTTAGGTCCATGTTGAATACAAGGGTACCAAACAAAGTCTACTTGTGCATTCGCAAGATCACGAATATGACCATGAACCGCTTTTGCAGGATAGCAAGCTGTATCTGATGGAATCGTATCGATAGCCTTGTTGTATTGTTCTTTTGTAGTGTAGTCAGAAAGGATTACTTCATAGCCTAGCGTATTAAAGAATGTAAACCAGAATGGGAAATCCTCGTACATATTGAGGACACGAGGAATACCTACACGCATTTTACCTTCAAACTCAGGAATATTTTTCTTTAAGTAGTAGTCAAAGTAACGACGCAATTTAACTTCTACTAAGTTAGGAACTGCTTTACGTTCCTCTTGAATCATACCACCTGCACCACGGTCACAGCGGTTGCCTGTTACATATGTACGACCGTCAGAGAAAGCATTGATAGTAAGCATACAGTTATTGGAACAAAGCCCGCAATTGCGCATTGTCGTAGATACCTGTAAAGAATTAAGACCCTCACTATCTAACAATGTACTATGATCCTTTTGTAATTCTTCTGCTGTTTCTGCAGCGAGAAGAGCCATACCATAGGCACCCATCAAGCCAGATACGTCAGGACGAATTACCTCTACGCCCATCAATTTCTCGAAGGCACGCAATACGGATTCATTGTAGAATGTACCGCCTTGTACAACGATATGATCACCCAATTCTTTAGGGTCTTTTACCTTAAGAACCTTGTAAAGGGCATTCTTAATAACAGAATAGGCAAGACCTGCTGCAATATCTTGTACCGTAGCACCTTCTTTTTGAGCCTGCTTAACCTTAGAGTTCATAAATACAGTACAACGAGATCCCAAGTCAATTGGCAAAGATGCTAACAACCCTTCCTTCGCAAACTGATCAATAGGAATGCGTAGACCAGATGCAAATGTATCGATGAAGGAGCCACAACCAGAAGAGCAGGCTTCGTTCAATACAATATCTTCGATATAGCCATCACGAACCTTACAGCATTTCATATCTTGACCACCGATGTCCAAGATAAAGGAAACATCAGGGCAGAAGAAACGAGCTGCACGATAATGTGCCATTGTTTCTACTTCGCCGATATCGATGCCAAGGGCACGTTTAAGGAATGCTTCACCGTAACCAGTTACACCAGAATGCGCAATATAAGCGCCTCTTGGTAACAGTTCATAAATTTTCTCGATAATTTCACGAGATTTTTCTAAAGGTTTACCATGGTTAGGACCATAGTGAGAGAATATAATTTCCTTATTACTATTAATGAGAACTACCTTAAGAGTGGTAGAACCAGCATCAATACCAAGGTAACAAGGACCTTGCGCATCTTCAATATTCGCTTTTGGCGTTACTGCCTTCGCGTGACGAGCGCGGAATTCTTCTAATTCTTGTTCATTTTTAAATAGAGGTTCTACACGATCTGTAGCCTCCATAGGAATACCGATGAGGGCACCAATTTCCTTAGTTAATTGACCAACCGTAATCTCACGACAGTCTTCCTTCATCAAAGCCGCCCCTAAAGCGATGAATAATTCACCATTTTCAGGGATAATGCGATGTGCTTCATCAAGTTCTAAGGTATCGCAGAAGCATTGGCGCAATTCAGACAAGAATGTCAATGGACCACCAAGGAATGCTACATTACCTTCGATTTTATGACCGCATGCTAGGCCCGCAATTGTTTGGTTTACAATAGCTTGGAATACAGACTTAGCAATATTTTCATGAGATGCGCCTTGGTTCAACAAAGCTTGTACATCTGTTTTAGCAAACACACCACAGCGTGCTGCAATTGGATAAATCGTATCAGCATTCATAGCCAATTGGTTAAGACCAGATGCATCCGTTTGCAATAAAGTGGCCATTTGGTCGATGAAAGCACCTGTACCACCAGCACAAGAACCATTCATACGATGTTCTGCAGTTTGACCTAAGTAAGTAACCTTCGCATCTTCCCCACCGAGTTCGATAATAACATCAGTTTCAGGATACAACGCTTTTATAGCTCTCGTTTCAGCAATAACCTCTTGTACGAAAGGAATCCGTACCTTATCCGCCATCGCCATACCACCAGAACCGGTAATACACACGTGAACTTGATCATTTTCATGGCCCACTTGAGCCTCTTGTAGCAAGGTATATACGGTGTCCAAAATGTTCGCATAATGGCGTATGTACTTTTTATACAAATAGTTATCGTGTTCGTCTAATAATACAACTTTAACAGTTGTCGACCCCACGTCAATCCCCATGCGTAGCATGTGTTGCATAAATACCTCTCTTTTCAAAAAAATGTATGACCACATACGATCATACTCATTTTGCGAAAGTAGTACATTGAACATGAATCTAAAATAAAATGTACCAAACATCTAATTAAACTTAGATAAGGATACGCTTTCACAAAAACATCTAATTTTTTAAATATCCTATATATATTATACAACAAATATAGATAAAATCTATATTTTTCTATATTACAAAGAGTTATATAAAATATGACTAAATTTGAATAAACTTCTAAATTACGATAGGATATGCAAAATATTATATCATTTTAAAATGGAAAATATTGTGTTTTCTGCTACATAATAATTTATCTTTAATAATAAATAACAAGATATACCATATAGACTAAAGATAAAATATAATCGCAACAACTGAATATCCTATGTATAAAATATAAAAAAGAGATCCTAATGATATTCATTAAAATCTCTTTTTTATACATTATATGTATTTACAGAACTTTTTTATATAATCCAACAAGATCATCATGATTTGCCGGATACGGGTTGAATCGATAACACATATCCTTTAATGCTCTATCTGCCATAAGATTAAGTTTTGCTTCAGATGTTACTCGTTCCACACCAAATGCGGTAAGTGTCATTGGACAGTCTAAGGAATGTTGTAGTCTAACGATTGCTTCTATGAGTGCAGACAACTTTTCTTGTTCCGATGATTCATAGGATGTAAAACCTAGTTTTTCAGATAAATGAGCATATTTTTTTGCTACATTAGTATTATGGACACAATTAAAAACGATAACATATGGCAAAATCATACTATTTGCAAGCCCATGAGGAACATGAAACTGTCCGCCCAATTGATGAGCCATCGCATGAACAATACCTAAACCCGCCTTGTTAAAAGAGAGTCCCGCCAAGCATGATGCCTCATGCATAGACATTCTATCCTGTTCTGTAGCAGTTGATTTATAACACTTCGGTAAGTACTCAAACACTAACTCAATAGCCTTTTGAGCTAAAGCATCTGTAAAGTTATTTGCTTCTTTTGCCACATAAGCTTCCAATGCATGAACAAGCACATCCATACCACTATATGCGGTAACACTTGGTGGAGATGTTTTTACAAATAATGGTGTTAATAAAGCTTCATCTGGTAGCACCGCATCATCTATAATAGGATACTTAATCTGTGTTTCACTATCAGTAAGAACAGCAAAAGATGTCACTTCTGATCCTGTTCCACTAGTAGTAGGTACAGCAATAAAAGATTTAATATCCATATGCTTTAGTTTACGACCAAAATAAGCCATTCCCTTGCTCATGTCAATACAAGATCCTCCACCTATAGCAATAATTATAGATGGCTTAATGCCTTCCATAAATTCAATTCCTTTTGCCACATGAGTAATCGGTGGATCAGGTACTACATCTGTATAAACAGTTACCTTATTTTTACTTTCCATTAAACTCATAACATATGTAAGATTTGGAGAATTCTTCAAAAATGGATCACATATAATAAGAATAGATTCATCATTAAATTCTGTAAGGCGATTTAACGAATCCTTTCCCGCATAAATTTTTGTTGGAAAAGTCCATTTGTTCATATGCTCACCACCTATCGAATATTAAATCCTGTTGTTAAACAACATCTACGACGTCTTGCAAAGCAACGAGCCGATGTGGTGGATTCCCCCGTAGGCGTAGCAATTGTAAATGTTGTCGTACCCTCACCACTAAAACCAAGACCTGCATAGGATGGTCCATTCTTTACAAAAATGGATGTTTTCATTTTACGTGCCATATGATTGAGCCGTTCCATATTTAAGGAATGCATTGTTGCCGTATGATGTAAACCTGCTTCTAACATTAAGCATACATCAAGACCTTCATCAAAACTATCTACGGTCACAACAGGCAAAATAGGCATCAACATCTCAATCACTGCAAACGGATGGTCTTTTGGAGTGCGCATAATAATCAACCGAGGATCACCATTGTAAGTAATATGTGCCGCATCAAGAATAACGCTTGCATTCTTACCAACGAACTTTTTATTTGGTGTTCCATTTGGTAAAACTGTTAAATCTACCAAACGTTGGATATCTTGTTGATTTTCAATAAGAGCACACCCTGCTTTTACCATTTCTTGAACGAGTTGTGGCTCGATTTGCCGCATGGCAACGACACTCTTTTCGGCGATACATAGAATGTTATTATCTAGACTAGCACCGAGGACAATATCTTGAGCAGCCTTTTTAATATCTGCTGTTTCATCTACAAATGCCGGTGGATTACCAGCACCAGCACCGATAACCTTTTTACCACTTTGAAGCGCTTGTTTTACTACACCAGGCCCACCAGTAACAACTAATAAGCTCACATCGGGGTGTAGCATCATCTCTTGAGCAGACTCAATAGATGGTTCACGAAGTGTAACGATAAGGTTTTCAATGCCAATCGATTCAGCAATGATTTGGTTAAGTTCGCTAACTAGTAATCGACTAAGCTGCTTAGCACCAGGATGCACACTAAAGAATACTGCATTTCCTGCTGCTAACATACCGATGGTATTACATATTAACGTTTCTGCTGGATTTGTACTTGGTGTAATAGCACCGATAACACCGTAAGCAGACAATTCATACAATGTCATACCATTATCACCAGTTTCACATTCTGTAATGAGATCTTCTACACCTGGTGTTTTATCGAGTGTAAGGTTTAATTTCAGTACTTTATCTGCAACGCGCCCCATTCCTGTTTCTTCAACAGTTTTTTGAGCCAACTCTTGTACACGTGGACGCATAGCAGCACGGATGTCTACTATTACCTTTTCACGAGTTGCCAAAGTGCAATCTTCAAAGCGCGCTTGCGCTGCTTTTGCTGCTTGAACAGCTTCATCAACCGTATCAAATACACCGGGTTCAACTTGCACTCTAGCTGCTTGTTTAACCGGTTGTGATAAGGCTGTTCCTTGCTTTTGCCCCTGTAGTAAATCTATAACCATGGAGCGGATCATTTCTTTCAACTGTGTATTGTTTTCCATCATGAACCTCCATATAGGTTGCATTGCTGATGCAATGACCATGTCAACTAACGGTGTACACAATCAAGGATACATTCATGATGTGACACAATAACTAGGTTTAACTCTGGCACCAGCTATTTCCTATACAATCACTTTTCAAAACTATCAATAATTCCCACAATAGCACAATCTACTGCGGTGCCTTTATCATCTTCGAAAATATGCCGTGCCGATGAACCTCGAGTTAGAAGCACATATTCACCTTCACCAGCACATACTGTATCGACGGCGATTTCTATGCGCCCCGTCAACTCTTGTCCTCCATCGAGAATATCTACCATCATCAGTTTCATTCCCTTTAGAGATTCATGCTTTTGAGTAGATACGATACTACCCACTACTTTACCGACTTGCATACTTCTCGTTCCCTTCAATTATTGTGATATCTAAGCGCTCAATTTCATCATGAGCAGCCATAGTGAATCGTTGTCCTCTATATATGACGATAATAGACTGACTTTCACAAGATTTTACAAAAGAAGCAGTTATCCATGCTTGATGACTGGCATATATAGGATGACCAAATTTATCTAGAAATTTAATAGGCCAATCTAGAATGACTGATGGATTCATCAACGAGGTTACAGGAACGGCTAAGCGTATTGTCACCTCACAGTCATACGCTAATGAACGATGCAGGCAAGCCACCCAAGGCACCAATGTATCGCTCATTAACTCTCGTATATGACCATAATCTATACCAGCAAAAGAAATGAGTTGATTCTGCAGCAATATATGTTCATCATAACTATTGCACTCTGTGACCATAAATACTGCAGTGGATGTCATGCGCTTTTCTAGGCGTTCTAGAACCAGTTTAACTAATACATCCATATTAATGCTCACTTCCTATGGCAATTCCTAAGGGCGTTACAAACTCTGGATATAACGGCTTATCTACGGGTAATCCTATATATTGACTGAAAGTTTTAGTAAACTCCTCAAAATTAGAAGCACCACCTACAACAACAATAGGAGTCCCCCTTTCATAGCCACCTTCTTGTAACGCACGCTTAGAAATAGCTGCCATCTTTTCGACAACAGGCCGTATAATTGCATATACATCGCGTTTATTAGCTTCATTGCGCTTATAAGCTTCCGCTTCAGAGATAGAAATTCCATAGGTCCCGCTAATAACAAGGTTCATATGGGTGCCCCCTGTAGGCTCATCTACGGTATATACAACTCGGCCATCTTTTAAAATGCTTATGCCCGTAGTACCACCACCGACATCGATAACAGCACCATCGGTGATTCCTAGCACATTAGCAGCAGCGGTAGGTTCGTCTAGAATACAGGTCACTTCAAAACCGGCACTTTCAAGAACATGCCCTACTACATCTTTATTCTTGCCTATCGTTCCAGGTGGAACAGCTGCTGCGGCATATACAAGTTCTGTACCTAAGGCCGCTTCTGCCTTAGCTTTTAACGCTCGCGTAATTGTAACAGCTCCCACATAGTCAACTACAAGGCCATCTCGAATAGATTCGTTATATTCAAAAGCACCATATATAGGTTTACCTTTATCGTTTACTACAGATAGGACAATAGATGATGTACCAAGGTCAATGCCTACACGCAAATTCTTTTGATTATGAGAGCTCACTTGTTTGGACTCTACAAGATCAGAGAACTCTTGCAAGGTATTATTTGCCTTTTTCAAACCTTTCATCATATCACCTACTTTACTGTACAATTCTCGCCATCACTGCACCTTGTACATTGGCAGCATTTGCCTCATCTGTATCAATATGGAGTTCTAAGACAAAACCAGGCACAGCCCGAACGATAACATCACCAAATACAGTAGTGCGTTCTGGCGTTTGAAGCTCAACATTAACGCTATCACCATCGCTTACATTAAACCGTTTTGCATCATCAGGCGACATATGAATATGTCTTTTTGCAGCGATACAAATAGGTTTCGTGATTTCCCCGTTTTCAGTACATAGAGTAATCTCTACGGCTGATTCTAAATGACCGGATAGCACAATAGGAGGTTTTATGCCTAATGTACGAGCATCGGTCAAAGATACCTCTACTTGAGACTGCTTTCTAAGAGGACCTAGTACTCGGACATTTTGAATGACTCCTTTAGGCCCCACTAAAGTAACTGTTTGTTCTGAAGCAAACTCTCCAGTTTGTTTTAAGTCACTTTTCTTAGTAATTGCCTGATTAGGGAATAATATATCCCAATCCTCCTGACATAGATGGACATGTCTATTGCTCACACCTACGGGAATGGACCATTCGAACATGGCTTCGATCACTTCTCGTACGATAGCACGAATCTGTTCCCGATCCATAAGCTATTATCCTTTCTTAGGTAAAATCAATTCTACGTCGCTATGAGGGCGTGGAATTACATGAGTAGATACCACTTCGCCTACTTTTTGTGCTGCTGCACAGCCTGCATCAACAGCCGCTTTTACAGCCCCTACATCACCGCGAACCATTACTGTTACAAGACCAGACCCGATTTTTTCTGTACCTTCTAATGTAACGTTAGCTGCTTTTACCATTGCGTCAGCCGCTTCAATTGCGCCTACTAAACCTTTTGTTTCTACCATGCCTAATGCGTTATTCATGATAATCTCCTTTATTATTTACTACTTTATTTCTTTTTAGGATTTTTCTTTGGTGTTGTTTTCTTTGTATCTGTGGACTTAGAACTTTTCGGTTCTATAATCGTAGATACAATTTCATCTAACATCTCAACAACCTTTTCATCTAATTGGGGTTTCTCTATTTCATCAGCTACCTTAGCTGGCTTCTCTGTAAAATCATCATTAAAGGATTCTACCAAGCCTTCTGCAGGTCGAGGAATTACTTTATGAGCAATATAAAGGTTCATACCTTTTGTAATAGCTACACCAGTCTGTACTGCCGCTTCAACAGCGGCTACATCGCCTACAACCTTTACGGTCATCCAGCCAAGACCTCTCGCCTTTTCTATGCCTATTAACCGTACATTTGCAGCTTTAACCATTGCATCTGATGCGGTAATAGCCCCTAGTAAACCAGCTACTTCTAGTAACCCTAGTGAATCTTTCACCATGCCACCTCCCAACGTATATATTTTTTGATGATTCGCACGTAGTTTACATAACCTTCATTAGATTATATAAGCATTACCTTTATTCTGAGGTCTTTCTCCCATAGTTTCGAGTAAGGTTAAGCCCACATCGCGTGCTGCTTTTACAGCTTGTTTGACCGCACCCGAATCACCACTAATTTGTAAAATAACTTCGTTACTCATAGCGGAACTCGATGGAGATTGATAACCTACTACATCTACATTAGCTGATTTAACTGCTGTATCTGCCATCACTACACCGATAGCTGCTGGAGCCCCAACTATCAACCCAAAGGCTTTACCTTCTGGTGTACCAAAGGCTGTAACTAAAGCTTCCCCTGCACGAGCTGTATATTGAATTTCCACATGACCTGCTTCATTCATATATACTTCGCCAAAGGTCCGTTCTAATTCACGTAATGCTACTTCTACAGAGCGTCTTACATCGGATACATCATCGCCACCAAATATGATAAGGGAACCAGCTCCGGCTCCACCTTTCATATCACGAGCAAACTCAATGCTAACAATCTCCGTATTCGTCGCCTTTACAGCTTCATCAGCAGCCATGATTTGAGGCCCTGCACCTGTACGTGAACCTAAGATACCGATAGATCGATATGATTTAGTAAGCTTCATAGCTTCCAATACTTGACTATCTACATTGGCAATTACGAGGCCAATTGTATCGCCTGTTGCAGTGCTACCTACGTGTTCAGTAATTATAGAAGTTTGTAGTTGACTTACCGTAGATGAACTTACAGGTGATGAAGCACATGATACATTATCTGTCACACCTGTATTTTTGCTTAAGTCAGCACTATCAATACGCATCAATACGCGCTTTAAAATCTCATCTACCATACTTTTAGTATCGGTCATAATTATTCACCCTTTGTTGGTAAAATACCTTCTACATCTTTATGTGGTCTTGGAATTACATGAGTAGAAATAACAATGCCTACACGTTCTGCAGCAGCTGCACCTGCATCTACAGCAGCTTTTACAGCACCTACATCACCACGAACCATAACAGTAACGAGACCAGAGCCAATTTTTTCATTGCCTACGAGTTCCACATTAGCTGCTTTAAGCATTGCATCAGCTGCTTCAATAGCGCCTACTAAGCCCTTAGTTTCAACCATACCTAATGCTTCTTGTGTCATCTGTTTTCTCTCCTTTTACAAAACATAGTACAAAGATTACAAATTTATTTTTCTAATAATTCCACCATGGTCCCTAAATTCATAAAGGCAAAGTGTGCTGTTTTAAGTAGTTGTACCATGAGTACAGCACCTGTACCTTCACCTAATGCCATTTGTCCATGGATTGGAACCTCATCAAGACGAATATTTGCATAGGCCAATGCTGCGGCCATTCCTACCTCACGAGAATAATGGGATGGAATACCATATAATGGAGCATCTCCATTCATTTGAGTAGCACAGGCCATTGCAACAGCTGTAATATACCCATCGATAACAAACGGAATATGTAAGTCTGTACAAGCTACCATAGCACCTGTAATAGCGGCTATATCAAAGCCACCTACACGGCTAATTACCTCTTTAGGACTATTTAAGTGTCCCTTATGATGAGATAATGCAGTACGTACAAACTCTCGTTTTTGATTCATGTACGCCTCTTCATCAGGGCCAGATCCAGGACCTACGGTTATCCGTGGGTCTAGTTTTGTAAGACCACTTAAGACAGCTGCTGAAGTAGTCGTATTCCCAACACCCATTTCTCCGAAGGAAAATAGATTGATACCCGATTCTGCATAGTAGACAACGCGGTTATATCCCGCTTGGTACGCTAAATCAAATTCTTCAGCACTCATAGCAGCACCATCTAATATATTCTTTGTGCCTTGAGCAACCTTTCGATTGACCCCAATACCTTGTGGGCAAGCAATGCCTACATCTACCACTTCATAAGGAATATGGTTAAAGATACAGTAATTAGCAACTGCACTTTTACCATCAATCATATTCTGAGACTGTTTACGAGTAATCTCATAGTTATAACCGATTAAGCCATCTACGGAAATACCATTATCTGCAGAAAAGATAATATGCTGAGCCTGAATCTCAGGTTTCATATCTTGCCAAGCGAGACACATTTTTTTGAAATATCGTTCCCATAGACCCAAGCTTTTTGGAATGATCGCCTTATTTAAAATAAATTGATTAAGTTGTTCTTCAAACACTTTGTCCATGGAAAAACCTTCTTTCAACTAACCGTATATGTAGTTACATAATTGTTTTAACGACTCTTCGTCGTGAACTGATATTTCAAAAATATTAGTGGCTCCCGCTAGTTTAAGATTGCGCCGAGGCGCCTCAACATCTTTACCCGTATCTACCTTTGATACAACCCCTATAACCTCGCGATTTAAGGAGTTTCCAAAGTTTGGTGGGAATATGGTTGTTTCATCACCTGCAGGAATCATGAAAATCACTAAGTCCGCGTCATAGGCGTGCAAGATAATACCTCGATAGTAATTAGGATTCTCCATATATTCTCCAGGGGTATCGATGAAGTTTCCCACTCTCGTTATGGCTTGTGTCTTATGATACGTAGCCGAGCCATGAGTAATCGTATCTGCTAATGTAGTCTTACCACAACCGCTACGCCCTACTAGAAGGATGCGTTTTTCTTTCTTTTCGGTACTCATAATTACCCTTTCATTAGGATCTTGTTAAATCCGTTGGGAAGAATCCTAATATACGTTGCAGACCTTCAATTACGCTGCGCAAAGCAGATTCAACAGCAGATACATCACCAGTTATGAGAAGTGCCCCCGAAAATCTATCGATGAAACCGATTTCGATATCACCAGATTTACTTGCAATATCGGCTGCAATAATGGTCCCTTCGCCAGGTGTTATGGTAAGAATTCCAATGGCATTGCGCCCCTTTTCCTCAAGCCCCATTTTTCTAAATAAATCTGGCTTAGGATTAGCAATAACATGAGCTATCGTAACCTGCTTTCCGGGTACAAATTCTTGTATGATGCGCTGTTTTGCATCAATTACCTCTTGAAAGGCCATATAATCTCCTCCTAATTCAAAATATATTTTTAACCTATTCAGCCTTACTATAGTTCATCGCATTTTATATTCTCTAGCTATATAGTTAAGGTGCTACTAATTCGAAGAACATTTATAGTATTACCAAATGCGATTAAAACGGCAGTACCAATAAACTCACTAATATATATTTGCGTTACATCCATGGTTTTCACCTCATAAATCTACAAAGATTGTAATGCGTGAGATGCAATATCCATATCCTGTGCCACAGTACCACCGCTAACACCGAGTCCTCCGATAATCTTTCCATTAATGATGATTGGATACCCACCACCAAAAGTACAGATTTTACGATTTACCATGGATTCTATGTTGAATAAATCGCCATCAGGCTGTGCGCTTGGATGTACTTCATGAGTTGCTGTTTTAAGCGCTACTGCAGTGTACGCCTTTGCCTGTGCGATGTCGTTGCTAATGAGCAATGCATCTGACATACGTAGGAAATACATTAATACACCATTTGTATCTACTATAGATACAACGATAGGTACACCTATGGACCGAGCGTAGTCCATTGCCGATTGTGAAAGCTTCATCATAATATGCTCTAACTCTGTTCCAGTTGACATATTATAAACTCCATTTTCAGTATTTTGCTCTATATTATTTACGCATTGATTTGTTTCTCTTAATATTTCAGCCTGACTAGTTACTACACGTTCTGAAACGCGTTCTGAAACCCGTTCCACAATTGTTTCCACAAATTGTACATAGTCTTCCATGCGAGCCATGATATATAGAGCATCAGATAGTCGATTAATAAATTTACGAACCTCATCGCGAATAGGTTCTACAGAACCTAAGCTTATAAGCAATCGTTCACCACGACGACAAATAGTACGCGCCACATGTAGCTCTGCAGCAGATAAATAATTTCCACTTAATATAAAGCTATGTTGCTGTGGCAATCTTTTTGTATAGTCATCAATCAGGTGTTCCAATTCGCTTATATCTTGCTGTGAAATTAGATTACTACTTTCACTAAGATGTTCCACATGAGGTGTTGCTACCTCTGCACATAAGCGAAATAGCTGATGTTGTATTGCGTGAAGCACATATTTATTGTCTGGTGAGACGACTAACTTCTCACATACACTAACCTGAGCATTTAATTCATCAAAGGTCCCATATGTGTCCACACGAAGTGAATTCTTAGGTACTCTAGTGCCATCAAATAAGGCCGTTGTACCTGCATCACCGGTTTTCGTATAAATAGCCATATGCACCACCTCTCAAGTCATTTGTATTTAAAAGGCTACTTCCAATCGTTTATCAAAAACAAAAGGATTTCCTTTTACAAGACGAGCTGCATTAACACCCAAGGTGCGTAAGCTATCTGGATATTGACTGTAACCACTAAGTCGGTAGATAAATTGATGAGCTGGTATATTTTTATAGGTCAACACAATAGCCTCATCATCAATGCCTATACCTACAGACAAAGCTGAGTTACGAGATGCTAGGTCGGCCAATAACATATGAGTACCATTATGGGACTCAATGACAACAGGTAGACCTTCTTCTTCAATACCATATAGAACAGGTTTTAGTATATCTTCACTGATATACTGTGTGGCATAGAGCAAAATGGTTGGCTTACTGATGATACTTTGATCCATCATAGGCCTCCCTTCTGTGCATAGGATAATACTAATCCTGTTGCTACCGCATTTCGTGCTCCTTCGACACCTCGAATATTGCCTCGACCTGCCACTAACGCATATTGTGAAAGTGCATCCGTTACAAGTTGAGGAATTTCAAAGTCTAATGCAGAACCACCTACGATAACTACAAATGGGATATCTCGCACATTATGAGTAGGACTAACAGATGCCAGAGCGCGGAGTGAATTAGTAACAAACACCCGTTTCTTTGCTGTTTGACGTACACGCTTAATTGTTTCTAGAGGGATATCGCGCTCTACAGGAACGAGTCCATCTGGCGTTACGATAACAACGCGTCCAAACAATGCTGCGGAAAGTGGTTCATTAAAGAACTGCACCGTTCCATCTTCGTGACGAATGTGATATACACTGAGTACTTGAGCCAATGGATCTCGTTTAATAGCTTCTGCAATATGTATATCCTCTAAACCAAGTTCGGAATTAATGAGCATAGTTACCATATTTCCTGCACCAGCAAGATGAATAGCCTTAATTTTACCTTCTTGGTTAATAATGGATGCATCCGTTGAGCCTGCACCTAAATCGAGTATGGCCATTGGTTTTGCGGTACCTGGTGTAGTCAAAGCCCCTAAGATAGCAGATTCAGCCTCTTCACCACCAATTTCAACAGGCACGCCTAATTCTTTTTCTACCTGCTTTGCAATGATTTCCATTTGTAGATGATCAGACTTAACCATAGAGGCAATACCTACTGCCTGTTCCATAGAGAACTCACCTGCGAGCCCACCTTTCACATTAATAGGAACAGCCACATCTACAGCTAATAAATCTTGAATATATACATCTTGCGACGTTTTATTCGTCAATTGAGCCATCGTGAGGCGAACCTTTTCAAGCATACCGCCTACATTCGTACCTGGTTCACCGCTGATATCCTCGATAGGATGAATGGATTCAACAGTTTCCATGATTTTCTCTGCCCCAGCAGATATATCTACGGATACAGTTCGGTCATTTCCCTGAACAATAATGGATCCTGCGGGTATTACCCGTTCTTTAACGTCCCCTGCAGGCGTTTTAATAACTACAGCAGACCGGTTACCGATGAGAGCTCTAGCAATTGGTACAATATTCTTTGTTTCCTCTGGTGAAAGCTCAAATACAGTGGCAATACCATAAGGATTAGATAATTGTGATACCACTTGCCCCGGTTCTACAACCTCTACAGCGGAAAGCATACCCATTGGGATTTTATCGATATACGCAACCTCGTCTACGATAGGAATTTTATTATCTAATCGATTATTAACGAGTACCCCGTCATCGGCTTGAAGAATAGCAGCACGAATATCATAGCCGCGTTTACAGTACGCATTGATAAGCTGTGCTACCAATTCAAAATCAATAATTTTGGGAGCTACCACAATGTATGGCTGATCTTGCGGCTTGTCGATGAGTTGTTCAATAGGAACCGTATAGCCTACTCCAAGACCTAAGCCACCTGGTGTTTTAGGATTATGGCCTATCATAGTTGATTCTGTAATAATTGTTTCTGTAATAGTTTCCATAGCCACATCGCCAATAACTGGTGTAGCTTCATTAATGCGAACTAAGTCAATGTCTCGTAGTGTAAGATTAGCAGACTTGATTAGCGACTTGAGAGCATCCATAAGGCCTACGATATTTTCGCGCGTTCCTTTAATACCCGTAGTACTGGCAATAGCAGAAGATAAGAACTTTACCTCTCCATTGCTATGAATTTCGGCCAAGGCCGCTTCTGTTGTAGAGTTTCCGATATCGATGCCAACAATTCGTTTCATAATGACATCTCCTATAGGTTAATTATCACCTTTCAGTTTTTTACGACGTTCATAGTTTTCTGCAGCCTCTCGTACAAAGTTTGCACAAATTGGAGCACCTAAACCATCAAGTTCGCTAGCAATATCTAATAGTTCTTGTTTAGAAGAACGATACGGACGAAGTGCATTATACATTTCAAGTAAACGTTTATCACTAACTTTCGTCATTTCTGCAGCACGGGAGAAGTTCAGTTCAATTTGATCTCGGCCCCCAGCCTTAGCAATTTGACCTTGAGCTTTCAAAATGGATGGCGATATTTTCAAATCATCCATTGTGATGTGACCTGCCATTACATTATCCATCGTAATATGGCTTAAGTCGCGACCTTGACCAAGATCAATCCATTCTGGATGTTTTTTAGCAATCGGATAATCTTCGATTGTAACCACTCTATCTACTGTATTAGTTGTAGATGGTGTATGAGGCACTGAGTACTGTGTCGTACTGTCTTTCGCCCCTTCTATTTCAGATACGATCTGCCGAATTAAGGCTTCTAATTCGTTAGCCATAGTAAACCTCCTTATACAGTGACACGAACTTCATCAGCTGGCTTACCTTTTACTACATGCTTAGTTTCCTTGATGTGAAGCAACGCAGACAATGCTTGGTATTTTGGACGAGCCATTTGATCGTTCAATGTTGGTACTGGTGTTGGGGATTCGCCCTTAGCATATTTAGCAGCATTTTTACCGATAGCGCGGTATGTTTCAGCTGTTAATAGCGGTGCTTGAGGGAATAATTCCAAGTTTGAAAGTGGTTGTAAGTCCCGTTGGTGAATCAAGGTTGTACCTTTAGATTGAATACCAATACATACACCGGATCCAGAAATAGAATCACCTTCAACGGCTACAGCTGCTACGTCAGAGGAACGGTATACGCGGATCACACGAGCTTTTAAACCTTCTTCTTCTATACCAGCAACTAATTGGCGAATAACCTCTTGATGCGGTACACCAACAATGGTTTGTCGTTGACTGCGACCAAAGGCAGGACCAACAGCAATGACAACTTCATCTGCGCTTGTACCAGGTTGTGCAGGACCACCAGTTTGGAGCCAGCTATCGTCACCAGTTGGGTCTTCATGTCTAGGCACTGCACTTGGTGCTGTACTTTTACCAACACTAGCCTTAAATTGTGGTGCCTCATGAACACCACCCATTTCTTGTAAAACGTCTAGAATAATAGAGCGTAATACATCTCTGTTAATTTCAGCCATCATGACACCTCCTTATATATCCCGTGGATCAATGGCGTTTGGAATATTTTTAATACGTTCCCAATCTTCACCTTCCACACGATACCCTGTGCCAACACCTTGATAGTCATTTCTATTATTAATCGCAGAGATAACATTAAAATCACGGTCAAAGATGGCCGATGTTTGTAAGTAATCGCCGGAGATTTTTTGTTTTAATAAGTTCAAAATACTTTGTGCTACATCTTGATGACCTTCTTTAGCTAAGCCTTTTACAAAATCAACACCTGTAACACCGCGGTTCAACAAATCTTGAGCCGCTTTAATATCTGCAACTTTATCACGAGGAGGCATATCTTTAGATCCGTTAGCATAAGTAGCAGCCTCTACCTCTTGATCTGTAATCGGAGGCAAACCTAAGGCTTTGAACAAAGCTTGTAGTGCACGAGCCGCTTTATTACGAACCGCTACTACTTCCTCTTCACGAGCAGGGATAAGACCGCCATTTACCTTGAGGTCACGTTGGATAACTGTCCAGTCATCATAATCCTCTGCATCCCAGTTGGACCCCGCAAACATGTTGTCATAGTTTGGTGTAGAGCTATAACCAGAACAGATAAAGTCAGTACCTGGTGCAAATTGCATCAATGTACGAGCTGTTCTACGCAAATCAGAATGACTGAATGTTTGGTCATTACTAGATGCACATTCTAGGTCAAGCATTGCTGCTACAAGGTTTTCTGCTAATACAGCGCGGATACCAGAAGGTACAGCTGCTGGAATGCCGATACAGCTTACAGAACCATTTTGGATACCTTGTACGCCAGCGCCTTTAGTAATGTATAGGCAGCGGATTTCAAGATACAACATAGATTTACCTTCTGCTTGGCCCATTTGTACTTCAGAACCCGTACCAGAAGTAAAGCGCATTTTAAGACCGCGAGATGCATAAGCAGATGCAAGGAATCCTTTAGACCACGGTGTATCATCCCCATCGGTAAATACGTCTTCTGTACCATATACTGAGATTGTTTCTGCATAAGCTGTGAAGCCACGCATACCAAGTTCTAATTCTGTTGCTTCTTCCAGGGAACATTGAGTCAATACTCCTGGTCGACCACATTGAGAGCCTACAAGTAAGCTGATAGCATTAAGTGGTGCATAACGTGCAACGGCTACAGTTGTTTCTTCTTCTGCAAACCCACGAAGTGCACCTTCCGCGGCATCGGCTGCTATTTGTACTGGGTTATCATTTACGTTCGTTACATGGGCTTGGTTAGCCATTGTACGACGAGCACGCATTTTTTGCATACATTGCATCATTTCAACAACGTTCATACAAGAAACAACTTCAAGCATTTTTGCTGGAGTAATAGATTTACAAATCTTAACGATTTCTTCACGAGGTACTGAAGGTGTAAGCATCATATTGGCAATCTCTTTTGACTCCTTTGCCATTGCTTCTTGAGCACCATCGAGAACGATACCATAATTTGCAATAAATGTATCGATAAGATCAAAGTCTTCACGGCGTTTACCATCGAGTTCTACGATGCGGCCACCTTCGATTTTGAGGCTAGGCTTTGGATCTTGAGGAGATTCCATGGCTATAAAACCTTCCTCTACCCATTCCTTTACATAACCATCCTGATTGACAGGACGTTGACTTAAGACTTCAAAACGTTTTGATTTCATAGGGCATACCATCCTTTCAGATTAGATATAGGAAGGGGCTCCGTTCACAGGTTCGTCACCCATCGTACCGAGCAATTGTTTACCTACTTCTCGAGCAGAGATAACTGCTTGTCGTACAGCCCCAGAATCGCCAGAAATCTGTAAAATTACTTCGTTAGAATTACTTGTACCTGCAGAAGGAGATGCATAACCAATTACATCAACGTTTGCTGATTTAACAGCTACATCGGCCATAACTACTCCAATAGCAGCTGGAGCACCTACAATAAGCCCAAATGCTTTACCTTCAGGTGCACCAAATGCTGTATTTACTGCATGACTAGCACGTGCTGTATATTGAAGTTCAATATGTCCAGCATCATTGGCGTATACATCGCCAAACGTGCGCTCCACCTCAGCTAATGCCACTTCAATAGCTCGTTTTACATCAGATACATCGTCACCGCCAAAAATAATTAATGAACCATGACCTGCGCCACCTTTAGTATCACGAGGTAACTCAATACTAACGATTTCTGTATTTGTTGCTTTTACTGCTTCATCAGCTGCCATAATATGTGGGCCTGCACCAGTACGAGCACCTAAAATACCGATTGACCGATATTTTTTCTTTAATTTCATTGCATCTAAAACTTGTTGATCTACGTTAGCAATTACGAGACCTATAGTATCACCAGTTTTGCTAGTCCCTACAAATTCAGTTAATCCACATGTTATCGCCATAATACCCTCCATACGTATAATGAAAGTATCTATTGTACAGGAAACTATGTTACAGTGTAGCATTTTATATCTTTAATTGTTTATTTAACTATTCATATGTATGCAACATTAACTCCTATACACCATATATCTCTATAGAGCATGCCGTCCTATTCAGTCGCTATCCATTGGGATCAATCCTTTCCAAACACATTTAATATAAAGGCTTTATCTATCTTTATTATAAAAATAATTAAATACAACTTTTTTATGTATATTTGTAAAATACGATTTTTCTATTATTAAAATACTACAATTCTGTTATACTTATATACATAAAGCAGAATAAGTATTAATGATAACGCTATGTTATATGTATATGATTTTTAGATGGTATGTCACTTTTCTCTTTTCCAGGTTTATAGCCTGTCCATTAGATAGAGAGCAAGTAAAGCTATTTTCAGCGGTGTCCTTACTAGCCCTCTTAACACGTTATTTGTGATTGGAGGTTTCACCATGATTTGTACAAATGCAGATACGAAACTCATTAACGAAATTATGCGTGATTTTACAAACATAACAAAAATTGCAGCCATTTTTGTTAATAATCGAGGGAAAGTCTTATCTCAAGAATATAACTTTTCTCCATTTTGTAAGATTGTTAGGCGCAATCCAATTTATGCCAAGCGTTGTAATCAATGTGACTTATATGGTGGGTTAGACGCTACTAAAGAACTATCCTCCTGCCCATATCGCTGTCACATGGGCCTCATAGATTTCTCCGTACCAATTATGAAAGACGGAGCAATTTTAGGATTTATAATGGCAGGTCAAACGAAAACAGAGGATACTACAATTAAGCCAATTTTACCTACCCAAACAGATTGGCATGAGGATACTAAGCTTCGTTCCTTATATCGGACTTTACCTGTTCTTACAGCAGAACAAATTTACAGTGCTACAAAAGTTTTACGGATTTTGGTAGAGCATTACTTTCCATTTAACGATTTAGTAGCAGAAGAGATGCCATTGGAACAATTACCAGACTTTGTAGAATCAGAACGACCTATTAATCGTCCAGAGATTCGAAAAGCTATGTTATATATAGAAAAAAACCTAAGTAAACGCGTGTCACTCAGGAGGATTTCAGAACATATTCATTTAAGCGAATCTTACTTCTCTAAAATTTTTAAAGATGATACAGGACTTTCAGTAGTACAATATATAACGTTATTACGTATACAAGAAGCAAAAAAACTATTAGTATATTCCCAACTAACGGTTAATCAGATTAGTAAAACTTTAGGTTACAATAGAACTAGTTATTTTTGTAAAATATTTAAAATGGCAACTATGGAAACACCACATTCATACCGAAAAAAATATACAAATCCTTTAGAAATTCAATTATAAAAAGTAGGCAGTAAAACCATATTTCTAGGTTTTACTGCCTACTTTTCATGTTCAGTCAGATTTAATAACTAAAATTACATAATAGACTTATAAATATTAATAATATCATCTAATGTTGGATCCTTAGGATTGCCTGGTGTACATGCATCAGCCATAGCTGATTCGGCTAAAAACTTAAGATCACTCTCCTTAACACCAACATCTTTAAGATGTTTTGGAATATTCACATCATCAGCTAGTTGTTGTATTGCATCAATAGCAGCCTTATCAGCTTCTTCCTTATTCATCTTTTCAAGACCTTGTACGCCAAAAACACGAGCTATTTCTCTATATTTATTACCTGTTGAACTAGCATTAAACTTTAATACTGCTGTCAACATCATAGCACAAGCCTTACCATGAGGAACATCATAAAGAGCACTAAGTGGATGCGCCATAGAATGTACTATACCTAGACCAACATTAGAAAAGCCCATTCCGGCAATATATTGAGCTAAAGCCATTTCCTCTCTAGCATCAAAATCTCCTGCAACAGCCTGACGCAATGATTTTGCAATTAATTCAATAGCTTTAATATGCAACATATCCGTTAATTCCCAAGCGCCCTTAGTAATATATCCTTCTATTGCATGAACTAATGCATCCATTCCAGTCGATGCGCAAAGGCCTTGAGGCATAGGTGCCGACATATCAGGATCAACAATTGCTACAACTGGAATGTCATGAGAATCTACACAAACAAATTTACGTTTTTTCTCAACGTCAGTAATAACATAATTAATAGTAACCTCAGCCGCAGTGCCAGATGTTGTACTAACTGCAATAATCGGTAATGATTTATTTTTAGTTTCTGCCAAGCCTTCTAAACTTCTAACATCTGAAAACTCTGGATTAGTCATAATAATACCAATAGCTTTACTAGCATCAATAATACTACCACCACCAATAGCTACAATAGCTTCAGCATTAAACTTTTTACAGGACTCAACGCCACTTTTAACATTATCAATGGTAGGATTAGGCTTAATATCTGTAAAAATTTCAAAATCAATACCAGCATTCTTAAGCAAATCTGTAACCTTAGTAGCTATACCAAATTTAAGAAGATTTTCCCCTGTCACAACTAAGATTTTTTGTAAATGTCGTCCTTTAAGTTCGTTTACAATCTCTTTGATTGCACCTTTACCAAAATACGAAGTTTCATTGAGAATTATACGTTTACTCATCTTTCTACCTCCATACCATCATTCTCTCCAAAGACGATTTGCAACTGCATCAAGATCTGCTTTTACATCTGCTGTTAATTTACTAATAGGTACTCTACAATTTTCCTGGATTGAATATCCCATTTCATTCAAAGCCCATTTCATAAGTGGATTAAACGGTGTATATGCTTCGTAGAATAATGCATACTTATCAATTTTTCTTTCTATTTCAACAATTTTGTTATAATCACCCTTATTTAAAGAAGAAACTAAATCATGGCATAATTTAGGATATACATTAGATAATGCGCCAATGCAACCAGCACCTCCAGATATAACTACAGGAACACAGTTAGTATCATAACCAGTAAAGACCTCAAAAGATGGATATTTAGGTAAAATTTCATTAATATATTTTTGACTATGTCTCGAAACTGGATGAGTATCTTTAATACCTATAAGATTATTATGCTTTTCTAACAATCGTAACACTGTATTAACAGATATATCGTAACCAGTACGATCTTGATAATTATATAAATATACGTTTCCAGAGATATGACCTAAAATATCGTCAAAATAATTAAAAACATCTTCTTGACTACATGCACTGTAATATGGTCCAACAATAATAACCGCATCAGCACCTTTTTCCAATGCAAAATTAGAAAGGTTTATTGTTTCCATCCGATTCATACGGCCAGTTCCTGCGATTACAATACTTTGATGATTAATATAATTAACAGCATCTGAGATTAATTCTTCAGCTTCATTATAATTCAATGCATAAAATTCGCCTGCACTACCACCAATCAATATACCATCAATGCCATTAGACAGCACATGATCATATAATCCATGCATATCTTCATAATTAATTGTGCTGTCATCATTAAAAGATGTTAATATAGGACATAAATATTTAGCACTCATATATATCGCTCCCTTTATTTATTTAAATCATAAACCAAATCCATATCTGCCCACCATTCACTCTTCAGCGCGCCATCAATTCTCTTTTGACAAGGGTCTGTTTCTTTCCACCAACGGTTTGTTTCGGGATCTTTTGCCATCTTCTCCATATCATAATTAAAATCATCTCCGCAATATTCCATTACAGAAAATAACAAGTCATCACGATTCCAAATTTTATATTTTGTAATACCACACTCTCTAATCATTTTATTAACACTAGAAAATGGGTCAGCATGTAATTTTTTATAATACTCTGCTTTTTCTGGACGTAATTTAATAACAGAAGCAAAAAGCTGTGGCGGATTAATTTTGTATAACTTTTTAGCAGTTTTACCAAAAACATCTACATCATCCTTAAAGTATTCACGTACACAATTCAAATGATCTGCAAACGATGAATATAAATTAACTACAGGATAATTAGATGCATACATTAATCTTGAATGATCAAAAGTGCCGGCAATAAAATCCAAAAGATTTTTAACAAATATTTTATCTTCAGTTGGAAACCCTGAAACTTTACAATATACATTAGGTAACGAAGCTAATTTAGTCATTGATTTTTTATAATTATCATCTAGAGTCTTTACATTACCACAATGATTAATTACTACTTTAGCTTCTGGCACCTGTTTTATAGCATTATATAAGTCTTCTAATTCCGCTACACGATTACAACTTTCAAATAATAAATCTTGTTTAGCTAAAACTTCTAAGCCTTGAATAAAACTACGTTCTAAACAACGTCCACGAGGAGAGCTATCAATATGAAGTGGTTCTCTAACTCCTACAATACCAATTGGCAAACGCATATGCTCACATAGATGACGAGCTCTCATAACACGAGCTAAGATATATGGACTTTTTAATTTGAAAATATAATCATCTTCTTGAATTGCGTTATCACAGTCTACTTCTACATAAACACCACCTTTAAAATTGAAATCATACTGTCCATAAGCTTTTACGATGTCATCCATCGAAAAACTACGTTTTATAACACCAGCACAAGAATTTAACCAAGGTAAATTTAAGATATTTAAATCCCAAATATGAAAATGGCTATCGACAATTTCAAGCATTATTAGTTCTCCTTTAACTAGATTATGTATGTAATAGAATCGCAATCAGAGTCAGTTCTCATATAATACTAATTACGGTTGATACTCTTTGGACAACTTCCAAAAAATCCATACCAAGCTACAAACAAGAAACAAGGTATTAGTAATAAGAAAGAATAAGCAATATTATGATGATCAGCAATTAATCCCATGAAATATGGCATAATAGCACCACCAACAATAGTCATAATCAAAACGCTAGATGCTGTTTTAACCAATGCATCAGGTATATCAGTAATAGCAAGGGCAAAAATAGTTGGGAAACTAATTGACATAAAGAAGAAAGATGCAATAAGAATAAAAACAGATGCACTACCAGTAACAATATTAAGCAAAATCATAATACATACATTAATAAGGGAATAAATTCCCAAAACACACCCTGGTCTAAATTTTTTCAATAAAGGTGTAGTAACAACACGCCCTACCATAAATGCAACTAAAGCAATGCTAAAGAAAAATGCCGCTTGAGAATCAGATAATTCTGGCCAATGATCTACACTATAATTAATAAAGAATGCTCCTGCACCAACTTGGGAGGCAATATAGAAGAATTGAGATAATGCACCTAGTCTAAAATGGCGATAACTAAAGAGTTTTGAATAACTAACTTCATTATCTTCAGCTGAGCCCGTATCTCCTGAAATCTCGGATCCTTCTGGCAATTTATTAAATACAAAAAGCAATAACATAATAATAATGATTGCGGCAATTCCAACATATACCATTTGTACACTATGCATATTATCTGCTACATCACCACCATGTGTAACAGATAAAAATAACGCACCACCAATGATAGGTCCTAAAAATTGACCAATACCATTGAAAATTTGAGCTACATTAATACGAAAAGCAGCATCTTTATCACTACCTAATTTAGTAATGTAAGGATTAGCATTAGTCTCTAAGCTACCTAAACCACAAGCTAGGATAAAAAAGGCACCAAGAAACATGTAAAAACTATACGCATTACTAGCAGGAATAATTAATAATGCACCTATTGCATAAAGTGCTAACCCCATAATAATGCCACCCTTAAAGCCAAACTTTCTCGCTACTAAAGCTGCTGGTGTAGCTATTACGAAATAGCCTCCAAAATATGCGGCCTGTAATAAACCTGATGTGGCTTTTGTAATACCTAACTGATTTTGAAAGTTTTTATTCATTACATCAATTAAGCCATAGCTAACGCCCCACATAAAGAATAAGATCGTAACCAACCAAAAAGCTAACTTAATTTTACTGCCACTTATTTTTACAGTTTTATCAGTAGACATAATTCCACCTCCTAGCGCTGAGTGATTTAACTCAACGCTCTGTCCAAATGTACATATCCACCATCAACAAAAATCCATTGTCCTGTAGTATGGGAAGATAAAGAAGAAATAACAAAAACTGCTGTATTAGCAATTTCTTCTATTGTAGTAAACCGTCTTTCAAATGGGATTTTATCAGTAATCACTTTTTTCCGTTCTTCAGGATTATCAAAAGTCTTAATCCAATTTGCGTATAGTGGTGTCCAACATTCACTCACTACAATAGCATTGCTACGAACACCATATGGTAAAAATGCTGCTGCCCATTCACGAGTTAAACCTAAAATAGCACCTTTAGCAGCTGCATACGCACTAGTTTTCCCTTGTCCAGTCAATGCAGTCTTAGAACCAATATTTAATACACAGCCTTTTACTTCTTTTAAATATGGCAATGCAGAACGTACTAATTCATAATAGTGAGTTAAATTTCCATGCAAACTTTTTTCAAACTCTTGCCAACTTGTTTCTTCAATAGCTTTATTGTCATTTGCACCGGCATTATTAACAACAGCATAAATACCACCATATTTTTTTGCCACAGAATCAACTATTGGTTTAATTTTATCGGTATCATTTAAATCGATTTGAACAAATTCATAATTATTGGTAATCGATTCCATCGATTCTATAAATTCTTTTTTCAATGGGGATCTTCCTAAAATAACTGGTATTGCACCTTCCTCAGCTAATCTAAGAGAAATACCACTGCCTATACCACTGCCACCACCAGTAACTAAAACAACCTTACCTTTTAATTGTAAATCCATGATACTTACCTCCTAAAAATAATAAATTTAATCATTTTATACTGTTGTTGCTAAACGCCAAATCGAAAAATCATTTTGTTCATTCTCTTCTGCCTTAGTCTCCTGTCCATTGCCTACGTCTACAATGGCATCTATAATTTCAACCCCCATTTCTTGTATTGTTTTTTCCCCTCTAACAACAGTTCCTGCATCTAAATCAATGGAATCATTCATATGAATAAACGTATCTGTATTAGAAGCTACTTTTATTGTTGGAACAATTGGACTACCCGTTGGAGTGCCTCTACCAGTTGTAAAAACGACAATATTACAGCCACCAGCTGCCATACCACTTAATTGTTCTATATCATTGCCTGGAGTATTCATAAACGTTAACCCATCAGCTGTAATTGGCTTGGCATAGTTTATGACAGAGTTTACAGTGGTATTTCCTGCTTTATAAATACATCCCAAGGACTTTTCTTCTATACTACTTAACCCTCCCTCTATATTACCTGGGCTAGGGTTAGCACCTCTAATATCTGCATGTGAATCAATAACCGTTTGTTCAAAATTTCTAATAGTATCTAAAATTTGTTTGTGAACTTCAGTATTGCAAGCTCTTTCAGCTAATATATGTTCTGCCCCTATAAGTTCAGTAGTTTCCGCTAAAACAACTTTTCCACCATGATTAACAATAATATCGGAGGCGGCCCCTAAACTTGGATTTGCACTCAAGCCAGAAAAACTATCACTGCCACCACACTCTGTTCCCAAAACAACATCAGCTAAACTTCCTTCTGATCGTTTAACTGCCATAGCTTGATTTAACATAGTTTTTACAATCTCTACACCTTTTTTTACACTAGCGTTAACACCACCACAATCCTGAATATTAAAATATTCAACTCTTTTATATGGTGTACGTGTCTTAATTTGTTTAGCTGTAGACTCGGCTTGGACTACCTCACATCCTAACCCCACAACTAGTACGGCATACACATTTGGATTTGCACCAGATCCTACCAATACATCTTGTGTCTGAGTCGCATCATAACTTAATTCACTACATCCATGTTGATGATTAACAAAAACAACTTTAGAATCAGAGGATGATGATATTCCACTATACTTAACTTCATTTGCAATTCGTTCTACAACTTTGTTAGCACAATGTACACTTGGAATTATTAATACATGATTTCTGAATCCAAAGCTTCCATCAGGTCTTCTAAATCCAGTAATTTTATATTCCTTAGAGCTATTTGTTATCGAATGTGACCTATTACCATCTTGTTTAATGGTTTTAAGAGTTGAATCTAAATCTCCACGACCTCTTTCACCATCTATATTATGAATATGCACCCATTCGCCAGACTTAATATCTTTATTAGCCACACCAATATGGGCACCATATTTTATAATCGGTTGGCCTTTTAAAATATTTTTTGTTGCAAATTTATGCCCTTTTGGTATTTCTTCTTGGATAGTAACCTCTAACGCTTTATCATTTTTATGAAGTAAAGTCAGTGCAGTTCCTACATTATCAGAATTATTTACATGAATTGCATTCATAGTAATTCCTCCTATAAAATAGATAAATTTCCATAAACTTTTATAGTTTTACTTCTCTTGTTAATCCTATAATATTCCTGGTGTTCGTATATGTCAACATAATTCGTATATACGAACGAATAATTATAAAAGCTTTGAGTATATTAGTATAAATTCAATATTAGACTAAAAAAAAGCATTTTAAAAACTAAAAATGTTTCTAAAATGCTATTTGAAATTTAAGCTAAAAAAGCTATTATTATATTAAAGATATTTATCAAAAGGGACTTACAATATGATGAAAGATAAATTACATAATCCTACTTTACGAGTTATAGAAATTATTGAGACTATTGCTGAAAATCAATCAGGACTCAGTCTATCACAAATATCAAATATGATACATTGTCCAAAAAGCACTTTAATTCCTATCTTAAAGACATTATGTGAACGGAATTATCTCCTCTTTTCTAAAGAAACTCTATTATATACAATGGGCAAAGAGATTTTATTTCTTAGCAGTATGTACGATTCTACTAATACTACTTTAGATTTAATACAAGAACAAATTAAACGATTATCTACTGAGTGTAACGAAACATGCCATTTAGGAATTTTAACGGGCAATGAAATTATGTATTTACTAAAAATAACTACGACTAATCCTATTCAACTCATTTCATCTGTCGGTAAAAGACTACCAGCATATGCAACTGCTCTTGGTAAAGCATTATTATTTGACAAAGACTTAAAAGAATTAGAAGAATTATTTCCAGAGCCATTTCAACTATTTACTTCCCATACACTACACACACCATTAGAATTATTCCAAAATATTCATAATAATAAAGATAAATTTACATACGAAAACGAAGAAATCACCAAACATGCTTGTTGTATTGCTTTACCAATACGACAAAATGGTAAAATTGTGGCAGCTCTTAGTGTAAGTTTTCTAACATTTACAACGTCTTCAGAACATATACTCAAGATAAAAAAAGAATTATTAAAATCTGCTTCGATTATAGAGAAAATAATTAAAAATAAAGGATTTTCTTATTAGATCTAATAAGAAAACTTTATAAGATACAGTAGAAAATATATAAAAAAGTTGGGGTACGCTCATAATTGAGGTACCCCAACTTCTTTATAATTGCTTAATTTTATTCACCGTATATTAGAACGCTGGGATAATAGCCCCATTGTAATGTTCTTCAATGAATTTCTTAACTTCTGGAGATTGTAATGCTTTAGCTAATTTTTGGATAGCTGGTTTATTTTCATCACCAGGGTTAACGGAAAGGAGATTTGCATATGGAGAGTCAGCTTTTTCTACGAATAAGCCATCTTTTGTAGGATTAAGACCAGCTGGCAACGCATAGTTAGCATTGATTACTGCAGCATCTAAATCTTGGATAGAACGAGGAATTTGAGCTGCTTCTAACTCAGTAATTTGAATATTTTTAGGATTGCTAGTTACATCAAATACTGTATTAGTCAAACCAGTTGGATCTTTCAATGTTACTAGACCAGCACTTTGCAACAAGAGAAGTGCACGAGCACTGTTTGTTGGGTCAGACGGGATAGCTACTTTTGCGCCATTTGGCAAGTCTTTCAAGTCTTTAATTTTTTGAGAGTAGATAGCCAATGGTTCGATGTGAACGGGTGCAAAGCTTACAAAGTTTGTACCATGATCTTTATTGTAGTTATTTTGGTAAGGTACGTTTGCAAAGAAGTTTGCATCTACTTCATGGCTAGATAGAGCCATATTTGGTTGGATGTAGTCTGTAAATTCAACGATTTGTAAGTCTACACCTTCCTTAGCCAAAATAGGTTTAACTTGTTCTAATATTTCAGCATGAGGTACAGGATTTGCTGCTACCTTTAATACCTCTTTAGAGCCACTAGAGCTCGCGTTATTTGTGGAAGAGCCACAACCACTAATCAATAAGGACGCACCTAGTACGGCCGTCGCTGCTAATGCTAACCATTTTTTCATGTAATCCTCCTATCTACGATGAAAACCTACATCTCGGACGAGGACTCATACGTATACAACATTTGTAGATATTATAATAAATCTATTTTTCTTATCAAGTATCTACATTTGATTATTTAATAATTTCGATGTAGTAAGTATATCAATTTAATTCCTACTCGTATAATAGATTTTATATATGTATTAATATAACTTTAATCTATAGCAAGATAAGAGTAATTACATTTAGCTATGCCAAGTACATAAAAACGGTACTAAGATGATTCCCCGTACTACTAGGTAATATACCTAATAGGTACAATCAAACTTAGTACCGTTATTAATATCGCTCTATATAATAAACAATCTAATCAAAATCAAAAAATCAACTTATAGAGTTGACCTTGTTTGCTCGATAGAAATAGTTACAGGTGCTGATAATTTAGCCTCTAGCCAAGCTTTTATTCGTTCTGAATCTGCATCAGATACAGTGGATGTGGTATGGATGATCACCATATAGCGACTTGCTTTAGTCTGTTCTAGATTATCTATAAAAGGCATACCTTCCACTTTGCTTACAAACGGGAATAACGCCTTTGCTTCAGCATCTGTCGTTTTCATAGTATTTATAGTTTCACTTACTAGTTGATAAGTCGGCTGGTACAGATTACTCAAGTTTTTATATGTTTCAAGATTCTCTGAAGATTTATTCAAGTTCG
>NZ_CAUQYW010000008.1:0-97329 GCF_963522475.1 uncultured Veillonella sp.
TCAATCATATGATTGATTACCTATCATTGTTCAGTTTTCAAAGATCTGTACCAGTCAAACTAGATTATATCTAGCTTCGAAGCACTTTTCTTTTGAAGTGTTTCACCAACTGGCGACTAGATTATAATAACATGTTGTCACGTTCATGTCAACATCTTTTTATAATCTTTTTTAGAATTTTGTAATTTCTATTTCAGTCAGGAATTACATTTACATTCTAAAACGATTATCAACAAACATAGATTTTATCTAGTGTTTGCTAACTAATAAACAGTCGCCTCAAACGACTGTATTGCTATTATAGTACAAAGAACTACAGTGTGCAACCCCTAATTTTAAAATTTTACAAACTTTTTTCTACTTTTCTTTATATAGTATATTTAAATACTTAATATACCATATATAGTATCTTTAAATAATTATTTTCCTATAGCCTTACATAATTATCTCCCTATATTCTTACATGATTATCTTCCTATATTCTTACACAATTATTTCCTTATATAGTATATATATAATATGTTTAAATTATCTTATATAGATCCATCTATTAATACATATATAAAAACAACGCCATCCGTTTGGATGGCGTTGTTTAATAAGGATTTGTGTTCCCTAGTCGGGGGTCCAGGGTACAATAGGCCCTCATAACCCACTATAAGGGCCATTGTATCATTGTAGATACACGTGTATGAAAGGGATACACGTATACCATTAGTATGTATTAGAGATCAACTAAGCCTTTTAACGAGAGAAGACAAGGCTTTAATACCTACATTGCTATAAGTATTTATTATTTATTGTTGAATTGCGCTACGCAAATCTACTTTATTGTAGTCATTGCTACCCATTGGTTCGTTAATAGCTTTGCGAAGGTCTACTACGTGCTCATCGGCTACAGTTGGTTCTTCACTTGCTTTGTTTTTAACTGTTTGTTTAGCAGCGAACCAAATTGTTTCATTCATGTAATGACGAAGTTCTTCGTTAGATACATGTTCTTGCTCTTGAGCAAGGACATCCAAGATAGCATCTTCTAAGTCTTGTGCTTCGTTATCATTCATTGGACCGCCAATTTGTTTTTGTTTTTGTACTACTTCGTTAACACGATCTACCATGCCACGCAATACATTATAACCATAGCTGTTTACGAAGCCATCTTTTTCATTGTATTTAGGTGTTTCAAAGTATTCGTATTCGTTTTTGTTACGATTTTCACCGTTCCAATTTAAAGCTGTTTCAAAACCGTGTACGCGGCCTAAGGAATGCGTACGGAAGTAATCAGCATAGTTATGCTTATCTTTGGAATGTAACCAAATTTTATCTGCTTTAGTCAATTGTTCATGTTTATCGCGTTTTGCTTCTGCTAAAGCGATTTTTTGTTCTGCATTTTCCCATGCTTTTACATAATCATGAAGAGATTGTACTACTTGTGGGCTAGCCACAGGTACCAACACAACATTGCTCAAACCAGGTGCAGATGCAGGGTTAGGCAAGATTAAGTTGTCATCATATGTTGGAGCACTAGCTGCATGACCAGTAAAGGATGCTGCGCTCAATAAAACTGCTGCTGTGAAAGCAAGCATTGTAGATTTTTTCATATCTATTCCTCTTTCCATAGTCGAATTAATGTGCTGGATGAGGGCTCCCGAAGGAGCCCTTACCAGTTGTATCCATGTAACACCTAGGTTTTGATACCTAGTTTATTTGAAAGTCTAACTAATTACATACCCATTTTCGCCATCATTGCAGCCATTTGAGCTTTCAATACTTCTACTTCACTTTGTAGACCAGCGTTTTGAGCTTTAATTTGTTCGTTTTCATATTTCAAGTCGGATACTTCACCTTTTAATCCGGCATTTTGAGCTTTCATTGCAGCCATTTCAGTTTGAACTGCGTATGCAGAGCTGATAGGGCCTTTACGGTAGCGATCTGCTACAGCTGCTTCAGCATCTCTGTTACCAACTTTCCAAGTTACACCAGCGTTTGCCATCATATGGCTAGAACCGCCAGCCCAGGACAAGCCACCATGGAACATTGTGGATTCGTTTTTGTAATGAGCTACGCCCACTGCAATCGCGGAGTTACCACGGTAGTTACCATAACCAGCCATGATTTGAGTTGGTTCCAATGGATCGTATTGCATAGGTTTCAATGCGGACAATGCTGCACCTTGTGCACCTACACGACCGATTTCTTCAGACAATTGATCTACACGAGGGTCAACTGCGCCTTTTACGGAAAGGTCGTAGTTTAAGCCACCATCAGCAGTTTCAGTTTTCTTCAATACTACGGATTGGTCATCAGATGTCAATGTAGTACGGGAATCTTTCAATTGTTTAACGTTTACTGCATCTGTATCATTAGTGCCACGTTGAACATTAGTGATTTTGTTACCACCCATGTTGAGGTTGCCACCAGTGATGTTTACAGTATCGCCACCGAAGGATACTTTCGGACCATTGGAGTTGTTAGAAATGGAAGTGATGTTAGTGAGATCACCTTTCACGTCGAAGGATACTTTACCGTTCGCACCAGTGTGAGCAGTAGTATTCACGCCGTTGGAGAAGTCTAAACCATCAGATAACATTACTGTTTTAGCGTTGCCACCATTTTCTTTATAAGTCAATGGAATTTGTTTAGCTGCTTCCTTACCATTGAAGTTAACTTGGTAGTTAGTTGTATGGTTTGTAGCATTTGGTTGAACGTCTACAGTGATCGCTTTTTTATCACCAGATACAGTAACTGCTTGACGAGCTGCATCTTTTACATCGTTTTTATCTACAGATACTTCGTATGTTGCACCAGCTGCACCAAATGTATCGCCAGCTTTAGGCGCTACTTTAGCGATGTTATTAGCATCAGCTTTAGCTTGTACTTTTTCAGTAGATTTTTTAGCTGCTTCTTGTTGAACAAGTTTCAATTGTTCTTCAGTTGCTGCACGACCTTTAGTTGCGAAGTCAGCAGAATCAAGAGTTTTGTTAGTTAAACCAGTAACATCACCAGTTTTACCATCAAGCTTGATTGTGTTGTCGCCAGCTACGTTAACTACTTGGTCACCTTTGAATTCTAATTTACCATCTCCTTCTTTGTTAGTGATGGAAGTGATTTTGTTCAAATCGCCTTCAACATTAACTTTGTAAGGATTGTTTTTAGAACCATCGCCAGTCACTTTAGTGTTTTGACCATCAGTAAGGTTAGTTTTAGCTGCTTTCAATTGACGTACGTTAACCGCATCAGTATCGTTTACGCCATCTTCAACGTTAGTAATTTGTTTATTACCTGCATTGATACCGTCTTTAGTTACAGATGGGCCATTGTTGATTACTAAGCCACCATCAGTGATCTTAGTATCGCCAATTGTTACGGAACCTTTATTAGTAAGATCTACATTGTTGTTCAACGCGAATTCTACTTTAGCACCTTTGTCGTCACTAGTTTGTTTTACAGTGAGGTTTTTACCGCCGGAGAATTCAACAGTTTTACCATCAGTAATACTCTTAGCTGTTTTTTCAGAATCAGCAGTAGTATTACCAGAAGATTTAACGTTGAAGCTGTTCATTGTACCAAGACCAGCACCGCTAATTGTCATTTCGCCATTAGCAGATTTGGATACTGTGATACCGTCAGCACCTTTAACATTTACTTTACCGCCGTTAGCTGGAACATCTGTGCCATTAGCTTGGATTGTCCAGATATCGTCAGTGTTAGCGAATGTTTTGTCGCCATATTTAATGCGGTCTCCATCTTTCTTAATTGTTGTGTAGTTATCAGGTGTACCTAAGCGGATTTCCTTAGTTTGGATAGAGTCGATGCCTTTGATGTTTTTATTCAAGCGAATGTTCAAAGTATCATTACCATCAGCAGTTACAGCGATGTTACCTGCAGCAGATTCAAATGTTTTTTCTTGCTCTTCAGTAACGCCTTCACCTTTAACTTTAACTGTGGAGTTAAGTTTGTTTTTGTTTACAACGCTTTCGTTGTTACCAGTGAATTTCAAGCCGTCATCAGTAGTAGCAACTTCGTGTTTGTTGTTGTTGCTATCTTCGTAAACGATACGAGTCATACCGTTAGTACCGTTTTTACCGTCTACGCCGTCTTGACCGTTAGCACCTTTGAAAGTAAGACCATCTTTACCGTCTTTACCATTCAAGCCGATAGAGCCGTCTTTACCGTTGATTACAACAGCAGAACCGTCTTTACCGTTTACACCGATCTTACCGTCAACACCTGGTTTACCATCTTTGCCATCATTACCAACTTTGATATCGTCGGACAATGCATAGTTGTAAGTATGGTTGCCAGTTACTGCATCAACGATTTGTTCAACAGTTAAGTTTTTACCTGCACCGAAGTTTACAGTTGTGCCAGGTTTTACGATTGTTGCACTGTGAGCGCCTACTGTGTTACCAGTAACGTCACCTTTCCAACCGGAGTTGTTGATTGTATCAACTACAGTTTTAACTGTTGCGATACCATTTTCACCATCTACGCCTGGTTTGCCGTCAACGCCGTCTCTCACTTTACCAAGTGTTACGTCGTATTTAACAACACCGTTTGCATCAACGGAAGCTTTAGTGTAGTTACCGTCAACGAAGTTCAAGCCTTCAGACAATTTAACTTTTTGTTTAGCACCGCCGTTAGCTGTGTAGTTAAGTTCAGCATCGCCAAGGTTAGTTGCTTTTGCATTTACTGTGTAAATGTTTTGACCATCAGCACCAATTGTTTTATCAACTGTTACATTGTCACCAGCTTTAACTTCTGTCTTAGCGGATTTCAATTGTTTTACGTTAACTGCGTCAGTATCATTTACGCCAGCTTTCACGTTAGTGATGTTCAAGTCACCAGCATTGATACCACCTTTAGTAATGGATGGACCATTGTTGATTACTAAACCACCGTCAGTGATCTTAGTATCGCCAATTGTTAAGGAACCTGCTGGAGTCAAGTTGATGTTTTGAGCCAATTGAACTTTCAATTTGCCATCTACGTTGTTCACGCCGATGTTGTTTTCAGTCAATTTAGTGCTGTCCGCACCGCCAGTGATATCCAATGTTTGGTTCAATTTCTTAGCGATAACTTTAGTGGAGTCAGTTTGACCATTGTCGCCAGCATATTTCATGCCGTCGTCAGTAGTTGCCACTTCGTGTTTGTTGTTATTTTTGTCTTCGTATACGATACGAGTCATGCCGTCTTGACCGTTTTTACCGTCAACGCCGTCTTGACCGTTAGCGCCTTTAATAGTAAGACCGTCTTTGCCGTCTTTACCATTAAGGCCGATGGAACCATCTTTACCGTTGATTACAACAGCGGAACCATCTTTACCGTTTACGCCGATCTTACCATCAACACCGTCTTTACCATCTTTACCGTCGTTACCAACTTTGATGTCATTAGACAATGCATATGTGTAAGTTTGTTCACCAGTTGCATTATCGATATTTTGAGTAATTGTCAAATTATCGCCTGCTGCGTAGGATACAGTTTTACCGTTGCCTACTGCTGTTACAGCGTGGTTACCAACTACATTACCTTTCGCATCTGTGGAGAAGGAGTAGCCATCTTTGATTTGATCTGCCAAACCAGACAAGTCGATTTTCGCGATTGTACCAGCTTGGTTAGCACCATTGCCATCGTTGTATTTCAATGTAACGGATTTGTCTGCTGCATCATAAGAGTAAGATGTAGTAGTTTCACCTGCACGATTAGATTGAGTTGGTGCAATGTGTAAGTCGTTAGCTTTGGAAATACGTTTTACATCGCCAATGTTAGCTGCGTTATCGATTACATCGCCGCCAGATTTAAGGTTAGTGATGTTGTTGCCACCCATGTTCACGTTGCCGCCATCGAATTTGAATTCGTTACCGCCAATTGTGAAAGTAGCATTGCCACCATTCTTAATTGTGTTGATGTTATTCAAGTCTTTAGCCAAACCGATATTGATTTCGCTGTTACCATCAGCACCTTGAGTGATGCTAGTTTTGATGTTAGAGGAATCATATTCGGAATCAGCTTTAGCGCCAGTACCTTTTACAGTTACTTTAGAGCCAAGTTTATTTTTCTTTTCGCCACCAGAGTTAGCGTCGAAACGTAAACCATCATCTAATGTAGCTACTTCATGTTTATTGTTAGTTTTATCTTCGTAAACGATACGAGTTACACCGTCAGCACCTTTTTCGCCTTTCATAGTAAGACCATCTTTACCGTCTTTACCATTCAAGCCGATGGAGCCGTCTTTACCGTTGATCACAACGGAAGAACCATCTTTACCGTTTACACCGATTTTACCATCAACGCCATCTTTACCGTCTTTGCCGTCGTTACCAATCTTGATATCGTTAGCTAAGTCGAATTCAACTTTAGCGCCGTCGTTGTTGCTAGTTTGTTTAACAGTCAAGTTTTTACCTGCTGCCATTTCAACTGTTTTACCATCGGAGATAGTTTTTGCAGTAGTTTCGGAATCAGCAGTTGTATTACCAGAGGATTTCACATTCCATACGGATTGTGCAGCACCTGGAGCTACATGCAAGTCATAAGTAACTTGGTTACCGTTTTCAGTTTTGTTAACTGTTACGGAATTATCGTTGGAAGTTACTACTGTACGAGAATCTTTCAACTGTTTAACGTTAACTGCATCAGTATCGTTTACGCCAGCTTTTACATTAGTGATGTTCAAGTTACCAGCATTAATACCAGTTTTAAGAACAGATGGGCCACCAGAGATAGTCAAGCCACCGTTATTAACAACAGTATCACCAATAGTTAAGGAACCAGATGGAGTCAAGTTTACGTTGTTGTTAAGATCGTATTTAACTACGCCATCAGCAGCTACAGAAGCTGTTGTGTTGGAACCATTCGTGAAGTTCAAACCTTTATCCAATGTAACTTTTTGGTCGTTGGAGCCATTCGCTTTGTATGTCAAAGGAATTTGTTTAGCAGCTTTATCGCCATCGAATGTTACTTGGTAAGTTGTGTTATGGTTTGTTTCATCTTGAACAGGTGTAACAGTGATTGGGTTGTTAGTCTTGTTGCCATTATTTACAGTAACTGCTTCACGAGCTGCATCTTTAACAGCATTACGGGAAACATTTACTTCGTATTTAGCATTCGCATCACCAGTTTGTTTGCCGTCAGCTACAGTGATGTCAGCGATGTTAGTGTCGCCTGCTGCAGCAGATTTTTTAACTACGCTTTCAACAGCAGCTTTATCGCCTGTTGGCAAGTTGCTCAAGTCGATCTTAGCTGTTTTGTTCACTGTATTATCATTGCCATCAACATATTCCAATGTAACTGTTTTATCAGCGTTCACTGTGTATGTTTTGTCTTTGACATGAATGTCGTTAGCTTTGGAGATACGTTTAACGTCGCCAATGTTAGCAGCGTTATTGATCACATCGCCACCAGATTTAAGGTTAGTGATGTTGTTGTCGCCCATGTTCACATTTCCGCCATCAAATTTGAATTCGTTACCGCCGATTGTGAAAGTAGCAGGACCTTCGTTTTTAATAGTCTTGATGTTAGTCAAGTCACCAGCTAAACCGAATTCAACTTTAGCACCGTCGTTGTTGCTAGTTTGTTTAACAGTCAAGTTTTTACCTGCTGCCATTTCAACTGTTTTACCATCGGAGATAGTTTTTGCAGTAGTTTCGGAATCAGCAGTTGTATTACCAGAGGATTTCACATTCCATACGGATTGTGCAGCACCTGGAGCTACATGCAAGTCATAAGTAACTTGGTTGCCGTTTTCAGTTTTGTTAACTGTTACGGAGTTATCGTTGGAAGTTACTACTGTACGAGCATCTTTCAATTGTTTTACGTTAACTGCATCAGTATCGTTTACGCCTGCTTTCACATTAGTAATGTTCAAGTTACCAGCGTTGATACCAGTTTTAGTTACGGATGGGCCACCTGTAATTGTTAAGCCACCATTGTTAAGAATAGTGTCGCCAATTTTCAAGGAACCATTTGGTGTTAAATCAACATCATTGGACAATGCATATGTGTAAGTATGTTCACCAGTTGCATTATCAATATTTTGAGCAACAGTTAAGTTTTTACCTGCTGCATAGGAAACAGTTTTACCATTTGCTACAGGTGTAACAGCATGGTTACCAACTACATTGCCTTTAGCGTCAGTAGAGAAGGAGTAACCATCTTTGATTTGATCAGCCAAACCGGACAAGTCGATTTTCGCCACTGTACCAGATTGGTTAACACCGTTACCATCGTTATATTTCAATGTTACAGATTTGCTTGCTGCATCGTAAGCGTAAGATGTAGTAGTTTCACCTTGACGATTAGAAGATGTTGGAGCAATGTGCAAGTCGTTAGCTTTAGAAATACGAGTTACGTCGCCAATGTTAGCAGCATTATTCACTACATCGCCACCGGATTTAAGGTTAGTGATGTTTTGGTCACCCATGTTAATAGGGCCACCAGTGATGTTGATAGAGTTAGGACCGAATTCCATTTTTGGACCATTTGTAGTGTTAGAAATGGAATTGATATCTACCAAGTTTTTATTCACATCGTATTTAACAACGCCTTCAGCATCTACAGAAGCTGTTGTGTTTCTACCATTTGTGAAGTTCAAACCTTTATCCAATGTAACTTTTTGTTCGTTTGTGCCATTCGCTTTGTAAGTCAAAGGAATTTGTTTAGCAGCTTTGTCACCATCGAATGTTACTTGGTAAGTTGTGTTATGGTTTGTTTCATCTTGTACAGGTGTAACAGTAATAGGGTTGTTTTTATTATTTGCATTGTTTACAGTTACTGCTTCACGAGCTGCATCTTTTACGTCGTTACGGGATACGTTTACTTCGTAAGTTGCACCAGCTTCGCCGAATTGATCGCCTGCTTTAGGGGATACTTTAGCGATGTTTTTGTCGCTAGAGCCAGCTACGTCTGCTTTAGCTTGTACTTTTTCAGTAGAAGCTGCAGTAGGTGTTACGTTGTTAACATCTACAGTGTAGATAGTTTTACTGCTACCGTCTGCATTTTGAACTACGTTGCTTGTTACTTTCGCAGCGTTTTTACCTTGAACTTCAACAGTGCTGTTCAATTTATTTTTAGCGCTGTCGGACAAGTCAGCTACTACATTGCTACCGGATGCAGTTGTTTTGATGTACTCACCATTGTTAGCACCTACCACACCGAAGCTCAAGCCGCCTTGTTTGTTCAATTTTTGTAATTCAGTAGCGCCTGTGTTACCAGTCAAACCAACTGTGTTATTGAAACCGTTGTTTACGATTTTCAATTGTTCTTCAGTAGCAGCACGACCTCTTGTTGCGAAGTCAGGAGCATCCAAAGTTACATTGGTCAAACCAGTGATATCACCAGCTTTAGCGTTCAAACTAATATTATGATCACCAGCTACGTTTACAGTTTGGTTACCGCCGAATACAACTTTGCCGTCGCCAGCTTTGTTTGTGATGGATGTAATATCGTTCAAGTCACCTTCAACGTCTACTTTGAAAGTTTTAACGCCATTTACATCACGGTGAGAAGCAGTTGTGTTCTTACCATTTTCCATATCAATGGATTCTTTAGCAAGGTTTTTAATAACAGTCTTACCACCATTGTTGATGTTGGAAAGATCTTGTTTAGTAATACCTGTGATAACAGCAGTTTCGTTAGGAACATCTTTGTTGTTACCATCAACGTATGTCATTGTTACTTTGCCATTGTTATCAACTGCGTATTCACCTGGTTTAATGTGTTTTTCATTAGCTTTGGAAATACGAGTTACGTCACCAATGTTAGCTGCGTTGTTGATTACATCGCCACCAGATTTAAGGTTAGTAATATTGTTGTCACCAAGATCCAAGTTACCACCAGTGATACTGATGTTGTCAGGACCAAAGTGCATAGTAGTACCACCATTGTTAGTGATGGAAGTAATGCCACCAAGATCACTATTTAAAGAGTATGTATATGTTTGCTCACCAATAGATTGATCAATATCTTGTTTAACTGTTAAGTTTTTACCAGCTGCGTAGTTAACAGTATTACCACTTGCTACAGTTGCAGGTTTTGCAGTACCATCCAAGTTACCACCGTTAGCTTTAGCATTTGTTAAGAAGTCATATTTAGCAGCAGTGTTAGTAGCGTTGATAGTGTAAGTAGTACGACCGTCTACAGTTTTTTCGTCAACTGTAACGTTTTTGCCAGCTTTTACCATGCCAGTGTCATCAAAGCTTACAGAAATTTTGGAGTCTTTTTGACCGTCATGAGCTGCTACTGTAGACACACGACCTGTACCGAGTACGTTCAATTTACCGCCATCAGTTAAGAAGTCACTTTTACCAGTGTTACCAGTTACAGCAACGCCAACGTTTTTCAATTGAGCCACGTTAACAGCATCAGTGTCTGCAGTACCTGCAGCAAGACCAGTCAATTGACGAGTCATTTGTTGACCGTTACCGATGGATACAGCAGCTGTAGTAGCTGTTTGTACGTTACCAGTCAAACGAGTATATTTACGTTCATGAGGATCAGATGGGTTATAACCTAGAACGCCTTTATCTGTTGTAGTAACAGAAGAAGAACCAAGAGCTACGCCGTCAGCGATGTTAGCTTGTGCATTATGACCTACAGAAATAGAATTAGTTGCACTTGCTGTAGTTTTTTGGTTTAAACCAGCAAAAGTATTAGGGCTATCAGTAAATGCTGCACCTTTACCATCACCACCAATAGCAATAGCATGATCACCAGTGGCTTCTGCATTAAAGCCTACAGCAACGGAACCATCATTTGTTGCCTTAGCTGTACGACCAAGAGAAGTAGAGCCCACACCATTAGATTGTGCACCATTACCTACTGCTACAGCGCCGTGAGCATTAGCATTAGTTACTTGACCGATAGCTAGTGCACCAGATGCAGTAGCTTGGGATTTGTTACCAATAGCTGTGGAATTATTAGCAGTCGCTTTAGATAATGTACCAATCGCAGTGCCTGCATTAGCTGTTGCTTTAGCTTGATTACCAATAGCAATCATGTCATATGCACCAAGATCCCCACCATATACAGCTTGTGCTTTATAACCAATAGCAATGGCTGCAGACCCAGTGCTGCCTGGTGCAGATTGTGCAGTAGTGCCACCAGAACCAATTGCAATATTATGACCTGCCAATGCAGATACATCACTACCAATAGCAATGGTTTCATCATGAGTTGTCGTATTATTGTAACCAATAGCTACGTTTCGACCACCTGCTGCATTGTTATTATTACCAGCTACAACATGCCCAGCAGTAACATCAACTGAATTATCGGGTGATGTAAATGCATTAGCAGGTGTACCTGCAACTGCACCACCTACAAGTGCCAAGCCAGCCAATACGCTAGCTAATACTTTTTTCTTGCCGTTATTATTTTTAGCGGTTTCAGGAACTACTACATAGCAGCCTTTAGATTTGCTATAAACGACTTTAAAAACTTTATTCATAGAAACTATGAACCCCTTTCTCTCTTATAAAGAAAACACTAAATGCCTTATTAATACACTTTTTGTTTCATGAATTGTTTATGACACACGTTCACTTACTCTTCATTAAGATATTTATATAATACCAATTTATAAACTAAATGTAAATAGAAATCCTTAAAATTATTAAAGAAAATTTTAGAATTATAAATTAAATAAATTTGAGTTTATTTAATGAGTAATTATCTACACGTCAAGTAAAATACAGCTATTATAATATAGTTATTATATATAATATAAATCATTTATATAAGATACTGATCTATTTCATCATTATCAGTTTATATTATGTTAAAATCCTATAGAAAGATCTATGTTATCTTCATGTTTCTAAATATAAACTTTTTAAATCGAAATTAATGAATAATATAGTGTTTACAGTATTTTCATGAACTATAGAAAAATTAATACATAAATATTTTCCTCAAAACCGATATTTTAATTTATATTTGTTTATAAAAAACATCCCTCTTATAAAAATAAGAGGGATGTTAAATCGAATACAATGATGACTAAACTATCAAATACCAATAGAGCATAAAAAATAACGCCATCCAAAGGATGGCGTTATTTGTATAAGGATTGTATGCCCTAGTCGGGGTTCCAGGGTACATCAAGGCCCTCATATGACCTACAAGGGCCTTATGTAGTTAGTATGGTACAGATATATCTGTATATAGATCAACTACTTCTTAGCAAATATTACACTAAGAAAAGTCTAATACCAATTTATTTGTTATTAATCGCAGCGCGTAAGTCTACTTTTTTAGTTTCTTGGTTAGCTGGGCGATTAATAGCTTCGCGAAGATTTACAGTGTGTTCATCTTGAACAGTAGGTTCTTCACTTGCTTTGTTTTTAACTGTTTGTTTAGCTGCAAACCAAACTGTTTCGTTCATGTAGTGACGAAGTTCTTCGTTAGAAACGTTTTCTTGGTCTTTAGCCATTACATCCAAAATAGAATCTTCCAATGCTTGTGCTTCGTCATCAGTCATAGGACCGCCAACTTCTTTTTGTTTTTGGATGATTTCATTAATACGATCTGTCATGCCGCGCAATACATTGTAACCATAGCTGTTAGTGAAGCCATCTTTTTCATTGTATTTAGGCATTTCGAAATATTCGTATTCATTTTTATTACGGTTTTCACCATTCCAGTTCAAGAACACTTCTTGACCATGTACACGACCGATGGAATGTGTACGGAAGTAGTCAGCGTAATTATGTTTATCATAGGAATGTAACCAGATTTTTTCAGCTTTAGTCATTTGCTCATGCTTGTCGTATTTCACTTTAGCTTTTGCAATGTTAATTTCTGCATTTTGCCAAGCTTTTACATAATCATGAACAGCAGACACTGTTTGTGGGCTAGCCACAGGAACCAATACTACGTTGCCCAATGCAGGCGCAGATACTGGGTTACGTAAAATTAAGTTATCGTCATATGTTGGAGCAGATTGTGCACCTACAACACCTGTAGAAATAACAAGAGCCGCTGCACAAGCAAGTAATGTAGATTTTTTCATTCTATATTCCTCTTTTCTATCGTTAGATTATGGTGAAAGTATCTTTCACACGTATTTTACATTCATATCTGAAAGCACTGCTTTCACAAATAATATGGGTAGGCACGCGCTACACGAGGTAGCGCATACCGACCTTCATTTATTTAGTTATTGTACTCACAAATGATTACATACCAAGTTTTGCCATCATTGCAGCAATTTGAGCTTTCATTTGTTCGTTTTCAGCTTTCAAATCAGATACTTCTGTTTTTAATCCAGCGTTTTGTGCTTTAACGGACGCCATTTCTTGTTGCATTGCATAAGCAGAGCTGATAGGACCTTTGCGGTAACGATCTGCTACAGCAGCTTCACTATCACGGTTGCCAACTTTCCAAGTTACACCAGCGTTTGCCATCATATGACGGGAACCACCAGCCCAGGATAAGCCAGCATGCATCAATGTGGACTCGTTTTTGTAATGAGCAACGCCCATTGCAATTGCGGAGTTACCACGGTAGTTACCATAACCAGCCATGATTTGAGTTGGTTCCAATGGATCGTATTGGATAGGTTTCAATGCTGCAAGAGCTGCACCTTGTGCACCTACACGACCGATTTCTTCACCTAACTCATCAACGCGTGGGTCACGACCGCCTTGTACGGAAAGATCGTAAACTGGAGCGCCATCAGCATCAGTAGATTTGTTGATGGATACAGAGTTATCGTTGGATGTAACTTTAGTCAATTGACCTACAGTTGCAACGTCGGATTTATCTGTACCATTCTTAACATTAGTGATTTTGTTATCACCCATGTTGAGGTTACCACCAGTCATGGAAATTTCGTTAGGGCCGAAGTTCATAGTAGCACCACCATTGTTAGTAATGGAAGTAATACCTTTAAGATCGCTATTCAACGCATATGTTACTTTGTGATCGTAGTTTGCATCGCCATTGATAGCATCGTGACGGATAGACAAGTTGTTACCAGCTACGAATTTAGTACCTTTTTCTACGGAAGGAGTAGTCGCTACAGTTTGAGCGTTTTCTACTTTACCAGTACCTTCTTTCTCTACATTAAGGTTGAACGCTTTACCTTGGATGCCAGTAGTATCAACTTTGAAGTTAACTTTACCATTAGCACCAGTAGTAATCGCTACGGAATGGTCATCGGATGTGAAGTCAAAACCGTCAGCCAATGTAGTTTTCTTAGCTGTTTGACTACCAGCATCATTAGATGTGGAAGCTTTGTAAGAAATTTCAGCTTTATTTTCAAGGTTTGTTTTATCTACATTTACTTCGTATGTAGCGTTTTTACCACCTTGTGTAGAACCAGTTGCAGGTGCTACAGTTGCCAAGTTATCATTACCAGCTTTTGCTACTACTTGTTCAGTAGATACCTTCGCATTGATTTTTACAATTGGATTACCGTTTGGATCAGTACTACCATCATTTGTGAAAGTAACATTATCGCCAGCTTGATAATTATTAGTGTTGATACCTTTAATTACTACGTCTTTACCAGCTACTGGATTACCGTCTTTATCAACAGTGTTCAATGTTACAGAACCATTTTTAGCAGTGTAGTCACCTTCTTTGATACGCATATCTGTATCTTTATCGCCTACAGGCAAGCCAGACAAGTCGATAATTGCTGTTTTACCAGTTACATCTTTACCATTGCCATCAACATAAGTCAATTTAACTTTTTTGTCAGTATCTACAGTGTATGTAGTATCTTTGATGTGTTGTTCATCTGCAAGGTTAGCTACTTTATTAACTGTTGTACCACCGTCAGTGCTGTAAGTGATACGATCGCCATCTTTCTTAATGGAGATATTATCATTAGCATCACCAAGTTTAACTTCTTTAGTTGTTACGCTGTCCAAGCCTTTAAGATCTTTGTTCAACTTAACTGTTAATGTATCAGCACCATTAGCTACTACAGCGATGTTACCAGCTGCAGATTGGAAGCTATTAGCTTGTGCTTCTGTAACGCCTTCACCTTCCACTTTAACTAAGGAACCAAGTTTTTGTTTGTTTTCAGTGGATGTGTTATTGCCAGTGAAGCGTAAGCCATCATCCATAGTTGCTACTTCACGTTTAATATCGTTGTTATCAGCATCTTTCAATGGGTTGCCATTAGCATCTTTTGGTACATATACGATACGTTGAGATTGATCATTGTTGTTTGCTTCTGGTTTAAATAATGTTTTTGTACCATTTTCAGTAGAGATATCTACAGATTTGCCGTTTGTACCAGCAGGGCCTTGAGGACCTGTTAAGCCAATTGTACCAACGCCATCTTTACCAGCAATGGATACAGCATCTTTACCGTCTTTACCAGTGATGCCAACTTTACCATCAATACCATTTGTACCTGGAATACCAGTAGCGCCAGTAGCACCTTGAGGACCAACTATAGTTACACCATCTTTACCAGCTATGCCATCTTTACCATTTACTACAACTTTATCCAAGTTAGTTAAATCTTTGTCTAAGCTGAATGTATATGTATGAGTTTTGTTAGCTGTATCAATATCTTGTTTTACAGTCAAGTTTTTGCCTGCTGCAAAGTTAACAGTACCGCCGTTTTCAACAGCTGTTTCTGTAGCAGTACCCTCTACTGTACCACCATTTGCAGTTGCATTAGCTTTGAAACCGTAGTTATTGCCACCTGCTGGAACATTCAAGTCAGTGAAGTCAATAACAGCTTTAGTATCAGTTACTGCTTTGCCATTACCATCGTTGTAAGTCAATGTAACTTTCTTAGTAGCTGCATCGTATTTGTATACGTTTTCAGCACCATTTGCTACGCCACCTTTAGCTTCAGTGCTACCAGCTTTAACTGCTGTAGGAGCGATATGCAATTCAGACGCTTTCAATGCATCAGCAGTAGATTTGAGATCTCTTACGTTAACTGCAGCAAATGGAGTTGCAGTAGCAGCATTGTTAAGGTTAGTTAAGAATGTATCACCAGTAGATGTACCAGCTTTATCAATAGCGGAACCAACGTTGTTTACGATGGAGTTGCCACCAGTTCTGTTACCAGCTGCATCTTGGAAGGATACGATAACATCACTTGCAGGAACATCGTTACCAGGTGCACCATCAACGTTAGTTGTGAAAGTACCATCTGGACGTTTTACTACTTTAGTGCCATCTGCTTTTGTGTAAACTGCTGGAGTTACAGCATTTACAGTGTAAGTTTTTTGGCCTGTTGTCGCATCAGATGCTTCAGAAACAGTTACATTATCACCAGCTTTTACAACTGTGCCAAGACCAGTGATTACGTTCTTCCCTGCATCAGTGATATTGGAAAGATCAGATTTAGCAATGCCTTTAATTTTAGTAGTAATAGGGTTTCCATCTTTATCTCTGATAAGCTCATCATAACCACTAGTGTAAGTCAATGTTACTTCATCATTAGCCGCCTTAGAATCAATAGATTTATCGCCTACTGTATATACACCTTGAGTAATGTGTTTTTCATCATTAAGGTTAGCAACTTTATATTCATGTTGGCCACCGTCATTAGTATATGTAATGCGGTTGTCATCATACTTAATTGTAGCAGTAGTGGTACCATGTGGATCTGATAAGTCAATTTCTTTTGTAATTACTTTTTCAGTTGTTACACTATTCAAACCTTTAAGGTCTTTGTTTAACTTAACTGTTAATGTGTTTGCACCATCAGCTTCAACTGCGATGTTATCTTTAGCAGATTCAAATTTAGTACCATCAGATGTTTGGATTTCTTTAGCGCCAGCTGTATCAGTACCTTCTTTAGTACCTTCGCCTTGAACTTTTACTAAAGAACCTAGTTGTTGTTTGTTTACAGTGGACTCATTATTACCAGTGAATTTCAAACCATCATCCATAGTAGCTACTTCACGTACAATGTTCTTACCATCAGCACCTTGGATAGGGTTACCATTAGCATCTTTTGGAACATATACGATACGTTCAGCTTTATCAGTATCACTATTATGAGCAGGATCACGGTTAGTAAGAACTTGTTCACCTTTAGCAGATGTGATAGAGATATTAGCACCATCACGGCCGTTGATTCCATCTTTACCGTCTTGGCCTTTAGGACCAGTCATACCGATGGAACCATCTTTACCGTTAAGAACTACAGAAGCACCATCTTTACCAGTTGCACCAACAGAACCATCTTTACCATTAGCACCATCTTTACCGGCTGTAATGTTATCAGACAAGGAGAATTCTACAGTAGCATTACCGTTAGCAGTATCATTAGTTTGTTTTACTACTAAGTTTTTACCAGATTGGAATTCCACAGTTTTAGTATCAGCAATATTTTGAGCATTTGCGTCATGAGTATCAGCAACAGCACCACCATCTGTAGTATTAGCAGAGGATTTAACATTCCAAGAGGATGCTGTACCACCAGTTGTAATACCAGATAAGTCGATAACAGCTTCTTTGCCATTTACTACTTGGTTATTACCATCAGTATATGTCAACTTAACTTTTTTATTAGCATCAGGTGTGTATGTACCAGGAGTGATGTGCAATTCAGTATCTTTTAATTGTTTTACGTTAACTGCATCATTATCATCTGTACCAGGAGCCAAGTTCACAATCTTATTATTTGTTGTGCCATCGCCCATGGATAAATTACCACCAGAAATAGTTACAGCTGGAGTTGAAGTACCTGCTGGAACATCACTAATTGTAATAGAAGAATTACCATTAGAAATGGAATTAATGTCTTTTAATGCTTTAGCTAAACCAACATTAATTGTTGTGTTACCATCAGCTCCTTGTTCAATATTAGTTCTAATATTAGCTGTGTTGTATTCATCAGCATAAGCTTTACCAGCAGCTAATGCACCGCTACCTTGAATAGTTACTTTAGAGCCAAGTTTGTTAGTTTTTTCGCCACCTTCGTTAGCGTCAAATTTCAAACCTTTACCGATGATTGCATCAGATGTATTTTTAAGGTCTTTTACGTTAACTGCTGCGTTTGGAGTATCAGTAGCTGCAGTGTCAAGTTTTGTTAAGAATGTATCACCAGTAGATGTACCAGTTTTGTCGATAGCAGAACCAACGTTGTTTATGATGGAGTTGCCACCAGTTGTGTTACCAGCTGCATCTTGGAAGGATACGATAACATCACTTGGATCTACATTATTACCAGCAGAACCATCAACGTTTGTTGTGAAAGTACCATCTGGACGTTTAACTACTTTGGTGCCATCTTTTTTAGTGTAAACAGCTGGAGTTACAGCATTTACAGTGTAAGTTTTTTGGCCTGTTGTAGTATCAGATGCTTCAGATACAGTTACATTGTCACCAGCTTTAACAACTGTGCCAAGACCAGTGATTACGTTCTTGCCTGCATTATCGATGTTGGAAAGATCTTGTTTAGCAATACCAGTGATTTTAGCTTCTTCGTTAGATACTGGGTCACCATTGCCATCAACGTAAGTCATTGTTACGCTGCCGTCATTTTGTACAGCATAGCTACCTGGTGCGATATGTTTTTCATCTTTAAGATTAGCAACTTTATTAACTGTATTACCACCATCATTGCTATAAGTAATGCGGTCGCCATCTTTCTTGATTACTGTTTCGCCAGTGCCGTTAGGATCTTTTAAAGTAATCTCTTTAGTAGTTACTTTATCAGTTGCTACGCTTGTAAGATCTTTAAGGTCTTTATTCAACGCGAATTCAACTTTAGCACCATTAGCATCGCTAGTTTGTTTAACTGTTAAGTTTTTACCAGCACTCATTTCTACAGTATTAGTATCAGCAATATTTTTCGCTGCTGCTTCATGGCCAGTTGCTTCAGCACCGCCGTTAGCAGTATCTGCAGAGGATTTAATGTTCCAAGAGGATTTTGCTACAGAACCTGTGCTAGCAACATCAACAGTGTAGATAGTTTTAGTGCCACCATCTGCTGTTGCTACTGTACTTGATGTTACTGTAGCAGCATTTTTACCTTGAACTTCAACTGTATTGTTTAACAATTTTTTCGCATCTGTAGATAAATCAACAGTTACGTCAGAGCCAGTTGCAGATGTGGAGATGTATTTACCATTATCAGCACCAATTACACCAAAGCTTAAACCATTAGCTTTGTTCAATGCTTGACCATCTGTAGCGCCAGCATTACCAATTAATTTAACAGTATTATTGAATTTTTGATCTACAGTGTACAATTGACTACCGTTTACAGCATCTGTAGATGTGCTGCTAATAGTACCAGGAGATACGTTAGTAATTTTTTGATTACCTGCATCGATACCATTTTTTGTAACGGATGGACCACCAGTAATTGTAAGACCATCATTGTTAACTTTAGTATCACCAACAGTCAAGGAACCAGCATTAGTAAGAGCTACATTGTCATTCAAGTTGAATTTAACAACGCCATCGTTATCGATTGCTGCTGTTGTGTTTGTGCCATTAGTGAAGTTCAAACCTTTATCTAATGTAACAGTTTTGTCACCAGTGCCATTAGCTTTATAAGTCAATGGAATTTGTTTAGCTGCTTTATTACCATCGAATGTTACTGCATAAGTAGTATTATGCTTACTTGCATCATCAGTAGGTGTTACAGTAATAGGATTATCTGTGTTACCACCATTATTTACTGTTACTGCTTCACGAGCTGCATCTTTAACAGCATTTTTAGATACGGATACTTCGTATTGAGCACCAGGATCATTTACATTTTTACCGCCTGCAACAGAAACATCAGCAATGTTAGTATCGCCAGATGCAGCTGCTTTTTTAACTACACTTTCAGTAGAAGCTGTACCACCTGTTGCATTAGAGCTTACTGTATAGATGTCATGGCCATCAGCGCCTTGAGTTTTAGCAACATTTACGCCAGTACCAGCTTTAACTTCAGTTCTTAAATCTTTAATTTGGCTGTAGTTAACAGCATCAGTATCATCAGTACCTTTAGCTACGTTAGTGATTTTTTTGCTACCAGCGTCGATACCAGTTTTAGTTACAGATGGACCACCAGTGATAGACATACCACCGTTATTCATTACAGTGTCGCCAATTGTTAAAGAACCACCGTTAGTCAAATCAACGTCTTTATTCAAGGAATATGTGAATTGTTTACCAGCTTGGTCTAATACAATATTTTTACCAGCGCTGAAAGTAACAGTGTTGCCAGGCCTTACTTTTTCAGAAGTAGTGCCATTTGTAGTACCACCATTATTAGCGGAAGTTACTTTCCAACCAGAGTTGTTAATTGCTTGAGTTACATTGTCAGTTGTAGCAATGCCGTTTGTAGTAGGAGCTACTGCTTTACCATCATTGTTAGTAGTGATGTTAGCACCTTTTTTAGCTGTAACTTTAATAGCGCCATTTGATTCTACAGAAGTAGAGATAATGTCATTATCACCATTTACAGTTAATGTACCGTCTTTCAACAATACATCGCTGTTACCAGTATCAGCAGCATATTTCAAGTTAACGTTTTTCAATTGAGCTACGTTAACAGCATCAGTATCTTCTTTACCTGCAGCAAGGCCTGTGATTTGACGAGTTGCAGTTGTACCATTACCTACAGATACAGCAGCTAATGTAGATGTACCAACTGCACCAGATTGAGTGCTGTATTTGTTAGTACGGCTATCTGCAGGGTTGTAACCTTGTACACCAGCAGCAGTAGTTGTTACAGATTTATAACCAAGAGCTACACCTTCTGCAATAGTTGCCTCTGCATTACGACCAAGGGCAGTTGCACTTTCTGCTTTTGCCGAAGATGCTCGGCCTAAAGCAGTTGCACCATCGCCATCAGTGGTAGCACCCGGACCAATTGCTGCTGCACCAATACCTTTAGCATTAGATTGCGTACCGTATGCAGCACTAGACGAACCACTTGCAACAGCACTACCACCAACTACAGTAGAGTTACTACCAGATGCAGTGGTTTGAACACCAATAGCAATAGTATTATTATGTGTTGCCTTAACATCTTGACCAATAGCGATACCGCCAGAAGCATGATTAGCTCGACCGTCTGCTTGTGCACCATTACCAATCGCAAGTGCAAATGCATTGCCTGTCACACCAGTTTCACTTGGTTCAGAAGATCCATATGCAATGGTATGGGAACTTTGATAATCATTACCAATCGCAATACCACGACCTGTAGCAACTGTTACATTACTACCAACCGCGATACTATCTTCGCCATAAGTTTTATTACCAGTACCAACAGCAACATTACGGTTACCCTTCAAAGTGTTTTTATTACCAAGAGCTACAGAACTACCGCCACCTTGGTTAGCAGTATCAGTACTTCTAACAACATTTTTTGCACCAATGGCAACGCTAATTTCATCACCATATTGAGATTCTCTTACATCATTAGCATTTGCAGTACCAGAACCTGGTTGACGAGCTGTAGCATTATTTTCATTTGTTGTAGCCCAAACATTAATTTGTTTGGATGAATTCATTGTCGTTGCTGAGTTTGAATCAGCTGCCTGAACACCTGTTCCAACTGCACCAGCACCAACCATAGCCAAACCAGCTAATACGCTAGCAAGAACTTTTTTCTTACCACCATTGTTTTTAGCAACTTCAGATACTACTACGTAGCATTCTTTAGATTTGCTCCAAACTACTTTAAAGATCTTATTCATATTTCTATGAACCCCTTTCTTAAACTAGACACAATTACAATCCTTATAAATAATAATCAATAAATACAAAAGACTAAAAGTCCAAATATCCCATAATTAATGGCTTTCTGAGTGTCTTTCATATTATTTTCATTTTGTGTCATGAACAGAATATCATATATCGAAAATGTTGTAAATAGCTTCCTTCATGTTTTTATCATAATTCATAAAGTTTATTACTAGAACCTTTATTTTGTTAAAGAAAATTTAATATATGGGTGTTTTTTTACTCATTTTTTGTGTGTTTTAATTCTATTTTATAAAGCTCAATCTAATTTTCTCTATGCAATACAGTTTTTTTCCATATTTATATTAATGTAAGTTATAAATAAACGATTAATAGATTTAATCTCATTGATTTTTATCGATTTCAAAACGCATTTATATATTATCTTTAAAATATCGATGATCGAAGAATTTCTATTTTAGATTATTGTAGTTTTTTATAGACTGATTCACTATTTTTTCATGTATCAATTTATATATGAAGTATTGATGAAATTAAACTTAATCACACAAAAAAGCGTAACTGGTATAGAGTGCCGTCTATATCAGTTACGCTTTTTGATTTGGCTACTACATAGATTCCCTCACTTCTAAATATAATTAAGTAGTAGCCAGTAATTACGTAATAACCTATTCTATTTTTTATTTACACGAACGCGTTCAATTGTTGGTTCACCTTGAGCGTTTTTTGCTATTGTGTCCACGCGGAACAATGCCATTTCTGGGCTGAATTCAGTAACGAGGCGATCATCTACTGTTACGCCGTCTTGGATTCACGGTATACAATTTGTGCGAATTCATAACGAGTTAACAAGCGGTCACCACCAAATGTGCCATCTGGATAGCCTTCAACGAGACCACGGCGAGATAAATCACTTACCGCTTCATATGCCCAATGGTTTGCAGCCACATCTGGGAATAATGTAGTGTGGTCAGCTTTCATCTTAGTACCAGCTACATCGTTCAATAATGCAGTCAATTTTTGGATTTGTGCATTTTGTTCAGCTACAGTTTTCTTAAGAGCCAATACCTCTTTACCAATCGCTACGCGAGAACGAGATACACCACTATGAGCCCCTACTTTCACAGACAAGCCAGCATTGAATACTGTTTCATCGCTGCCTACTGTGGAACCGATGCTAAGTTGTACATCTTCGTTAGGACGGTAGAAAGCACCGATAGCTGCCGCATCACCACCGCGATAGTGACCATATCCTGCAGCAAAGTCCCATTTAGCATCTGGATCAAAATCAAGTGGATGTAAAGCCGCCAACGCTGCAGCACCTGCTACAGATTTGTCGATGCGTTTATCCATCTTGGAAAGGACGCCCTTAATGTGGTCACCAGCTGTTATAGTTGTAACACTAGAAGATGCTGTGATTTGATCTTGTAAATGTTTAAGTTGAGCTACGTTCACTGCATCAGTATCTTCAACACCAGCTTTCACATTGTTGATTTGTTGATTGCCTGCATTGATTTCATCTAAACCAAATTTTGCATATCGCTCATCACCATCGACGCTCATAATTGTAATATTACGGCCATTTAATTCAGTGTCACCATTTTCTGGTCCATTGAGAAGGCGTAAATATCCAGTACGAGCTTCAAAGCTATTATTGTCACCAATCATGCTAAAGTAGCCAGGGTATAAATCGTTATGGGTATGTCTGTCTTTTGAATGTACTGATACAGATCCACCACTAATTTCTGTTATTTGATCATTTTTATCATGAATTCTAATAAAATCTAGATTGGTGTCCACATTCGCATATGACTCTGGACGACTATTTAAGTAGTTTAAAGTTACATGATAATTTTCATTATCATCTCTATTAGTAGGAACAATATTCCAAGTTTTAACTTCTTCTGCTAATACCCCTGTAGCTACTGTGGATAAAACCATAGCTGCTAATAAGATTTTAGATGTTTTCATAATTACTCCACCCATACCGTATTATGACGTCTTACCATGTTAAGCATCTTATCTCTCACTTTTACCGTTTCTTCTAAATGATGTTTTCCACCATACCAGGCCATCGGAGCACCTGCTAAACGGAATGTAATCTTGCCATATGCACCACCAGAGCTATGCTCTGGTTTATTATATCCCATATCTATAGATACACGTGGTGTAAGTTGCATTTCCGACCCTATACGGAAACCATTCTTATCCGCCTGTCGTTCTTGATCCCAATGGTATCCTTCGAGATACACCCTAGCCCAACGAGCATTCTTAAAGGTCTTACCATATTCTATGGTATACCCATTGGACACACGTTCTAAGGTATGAAGGTTTGCATCGAGAATGCGCTCATCTGATGCTGCTCCATACCAATTAAAACGGAATTCACTTTCACCAGACATATATTCAAGCCCCGCACTAAGACGATCGTGATGACGAAGGAACCGATGATCATAGAATAGATGAGCACCATAGAGGTGGCGATCATCCTTGGAGATACGTCGATAACCAACACCTACATTGAGGGTCGTACCAATGTCTGATGCTCGAGATATACGTTGTTGTGTAAACCATACATCTCGCGACGTAGTATCATAATGGCCTAACGGTTGTACGGTCTCTACCGAATACAACGGCTTCCATCCCTCTTGGAACTGGAAGCTCAATGTAGTACGTCGCATCCATGGTCTTCCTTTAGAGCCATACATAGCATTAGACACATTCGACATAGCTACTGCATTGATAGCGCGGTTTACGGCATCAACATTACTATATTGCACCGTCTTAGCATCTTGCCGATCCATAATGAGCGGTCCACTTTCACCTATCATATGATCTGGCGTTGATGCCGGTGTAATATGAAAGTCCTCTACTACTCCCTTATCTGTATGTAATTGTTGTTTTTCTGCCTCAGCCGAACCCACACAACACAATAGGGCACCTAAAGCAATACACACAATACGCTTCATTACTCTCTACACATAAAATTCATGAACAATAAATGAAATATATATTAGTGTAACGAATAATGGATACTACTGTCAAGAAATCAAAGCCATAAATAGGCAAAACTATAGAGAAATTTCTCTATGTAGATTAACCTTTTCCGTTTCGAGTTAAACGCTTTTATACCATTGCATAAACATTCTCTAAAATATACATTTATGGTGTATTTATGCCCCATAATATACAAAATATTCATTTACAATATGAATATTCCGTATTATTATGAAATCGTAACTGATATGAAAGTTTTATGAAGTCCTAATATGCAAAGGAGTGTATTGTGATGAGTAAGAAACATTTTGTATTAACAGGTATTGTGTGTTCTGCATTATCTATGGGAATTGTATCGGCAGAGCCCGTAGCACCTGTCAACATTGTAGAAAACAACGGAAACGTTGGTGCTGTAGGAACTACATTTACTAACGACGGTAATGTAACGCTCGGTAGAGCGGCAGGCGCAGCGAATAGTACCCACCAAGTTGTTAACAGTGTTAACGCGAATGGTAACAATGTAGCCATCGGTGCGTTAGCTAGTAACGGATCTAAAGGGGGCGCCAATATTACCTTAGGCGGTAAAAGCTTCATGAACAGCACAGGTGATTTTAACGTCATTGCCGGTGCCATGGCAGCGAACAATGCAAAGCAAACCATGTCTATTGTGATGGGTACCCAATCGGGTGAAAAATCTGAAGGATCAAAAAATGTATGGATTGGTCATTACCAAGGGGCAAATAGCACGGCTAACAATTCCGTCCTCATTGGTTCCGGTTCCTCTGTTAAAGGCGATTTTACTCTCGGCATCGGTCATTATACGAATGTAAATGCCAAGAAGGGCCTCGCGATCGGTTCCTTTAACACCTTATCCGATAAGGCCACCGAATCTGGCGTATTTGGTCAAGGCGAATACAATAAAACGGCCATCGATGCGAGTGGATCCTATAGCATTGGTAACTATAACCACATCTCAGGAAACAACACTTTTGTTATGGGTAACAATGTGACTACATCCTTGGAAAATGCCGTAATCCTCGGTAATGACTCTACAGATGGTGATGTTGTGGGCACATCGAGTTATACCTTTAACAATGGAAAAACAGTAAATTATGCAGGCACTACCCCTATCTCCACCGTATCCGTAGGTGCCAAAGACAAGGAACGTACTATTACAAATGTAGCAGCTGGTCGTGTCAGCGCCACTTCTACAGATGCCATCAACGGATCCCAATTATATGGGGTTCACCAAATGATCGATACCCTTAACCAAAGTACAAATGCACAACTACATGACTCCATCAGTCGTGTAGAGCAAAATGTACAACGTGTTGAATCCGAATCCAATAAGGGCGATGCTCGTGCCGCTGCATTAGCTGCATTACACCCAATGGCTTATGACCCAGACAATCGTGTGCAATACATGGCTGGCTATGGCCATTATAAAAATGCCAATGCCCTCGCTCTTGGCGTTGGCTATTACCATCGAGACAATCTATTGTTCACTACTGGTGTAACACTCAATAGCCACCTTATGGCTAATGTAGGTGTTACCTATAAACCAGGTAAATCTCAGGTAACTAGTCATAATCAAAACCTTGAAGCTCGTGTACAAGCGTTAGAAACACAAAATAAAGAGCTACAAAAAACTGTACATCAACTCATGGCAAAATTAAATAAATAATACAATTATAAGCACACAAACATTAAGAACTGCACCCTATAGTTTAAATAATTTGAGGATGCAGTTCTTTTTATATGCTATACTATACCCAACGTTATATACTCAAAAATTTATTTCAGGGGTTAGTATATGAGAAAACAAGATATAAAACAAAAAACAAATACAAAAAAGAATACAGTAATTACCAATCATTCGACTATACCTGATGAATTACAGGTCAATATAAATGAGCTAAAGGACTCGTATGATTCATTCCTCTATGTATCCAAGCCTTTTTCTAGTACGAATATTAATAATTTGCAAGCTAAGGCTAAAATGTATGGTCTTACTCCTGCACCAATCAAGGGTGCCCGCGTTCTTGAATTAGGTGCCTCCTGTGGCGGTAATCTCATACCGCAAGCACTGTACTATCCAGAAGCAACTTTCACAGGCATCGACCTATCAGGCGTACAAGTACAACACGGCAATGAAATTATACAATCCATAGGCCTCACCAATGTGACATTATTAGAAAAAGATATCCTCGACATTGATGAAAGCTTTGGTACCTTTGATTACATCATCGTCCACGGCATCTGGTCTTGGGTTCCTGATATAGTAAAGGATAAAATTCTAAGTATCTGTAATGTGAACTTATCCGATAACGGTATCGCTTATGTATCCTATAACACATACCCAGGTTGGAAACGCCTAGAGCAATTGCGGGATATTATGTTGTACTCGGAAAAACGGGCTATGGATCAAAATCTATTAGAACGTACATTATATACAAAAAATGTGTTGAAAATGGTAGCAGATACCATGAATAGTGATGAACGTTCTCGTACTCAATCAGATTATAAAATTAATAATATTCAACGAGTACTGAACTCTAATGATTATTATGTGGCCCATGAATATTTAGAAGCCTTTAATGATCCTGTTTACGTATCTGAATTTATAGAACGTGCTCAGAAACAAGGCTGTGCCTATATTGGTGACGAAGCACTACAAAGATCATTTATATCTTGGTTAGCAGATGATGTGGCGAACAATATCCGAACCTTATCCAATAGTAACTATATTGATAAGGAACAGTTTTATGACTATGTATATGATACACAATTCCGCATGAGTCTATTAACAAAACAATCCAATGAATCAAAGATCAATCATGATGAGACAGTAACGGTCAATATTTTAAATAGCCTATACTATGTATCGACCTCTTCCAATAAAGAAGGTGTTCCATCCGACTGGACCGATACAGTCCATATTGCAATCAAAGAGTTAATGGATACTGCTAAACAATTTACAGTGCAAGATATTATAGATCATATCAATAGTAAGTACCCAGGATATAACATTGATAACAATCATCTCTATCGACGCCTACTAGTCCTAATTATCACAGGAAATCTCAACATTTGTGGCGAAGCCTATCCTATCCTCCCATTTGTTGAAAATGAAAGCTATATACCTGAGCCTTTCGTCAACTATATGAAAACACTCATAGAAGATGGTGGCAACCAATATACGGCCTTTGGCAATATGTATAACCAAATTGATGAACGTATCGATAATGGCGTACTATTTGTTGCGAAGTTACTAACTAAACCTACCACACGTGATACATTACTACAAATTATGGATGAAAATGGTCTAACTGTAGAACGTACTACGAAAGACGGTTACACATATCAAGTCCCAACAGAACAATACTTAAAAGAAGTTCTTATCCATCTAGAATATCTTGGATACTTTAGAAAATAAACATACTAAATACAAAACCACCCTCTTGTTTTCCAAGAGGGTGGTTTTGCATTGTATTTAAGAAGGTTAGTATATTACATTTAGACGATGTCTAAATATAATAAAATAGGCCATACACTTATGCGATAAGAGGGGGGAGCATAGCATCCTTAAGGATTGTAATTGCATGATAATAAGGGGAAGTTGCATATGGATGCTATGTAGATGTATAGATAGATACGTTGTATATATGTAAGGGGTTATATATGTGAAGGAAATATATATCTATACGGACATACAGATATATGGCCATGATTACAGTATATAATTTATGTTCGAAAAGTTATGTGTCAATGCACATACTTTCCTATATATTAGAATTTGTGCGTGAATCCTGCATTTACGCCCCAGTCTGCTTGGTAATCGCCAGACAAACCGGTCGCAACATCAGCAAATACGCTATTGTTACTATTAAAGCCATAACGGCCACCGAATGCTAATTCAGTCCAAGTGCCCTTGAGGTCTTGTTCTGTTAATTTCACAACATTGCCACTAGAGAATGCAGTTTTTACATTACCTGTGAAAGCATGACCTGCTGCAAAGCGTGTATAAAGGTTGCCATTGCCGAATTGTTTACCCAATTCAAGACCAAGCTTACCAGTAGTACTATTTACACCAGATTGGTTAACAGATACATTGTCTACATTGAAGTTACGGCCACCAAAGCGTGTAAAGTTCAATTGTGCTTGTGGTTCTACATAGAAACCATTAGCATATTTCAATGTTTTGCCATAGCGAACACCGATGCTATACGCATTGGATTTTGTATCGCCAGACATGGCTTCACCAATTTCATTGCGAGCCGTAAATTCATTAGATACGCGACCTACTTGAGTTTCTACATGAACATATTGATCTTTACCAAGGTCTTTCAAACCATAGGCACCAACGGAGAAGGATTTCACCTTACCAGAACCATCGAATACATAGTCTTCAGAACCGCGAAGGTAGGATACTTGACCACCTACAGTCCAGCCACGGCTGATTTTAGCATCATAACCGCCTTGGATGCGTGTGTAATCTGTAGCTGTATCAATACCGCTGCCAGAGTAGCTGTACTTACCACCACCGATACGAGCCCAAATACCTGTAGGTTCACCTTGTTGCAATACACGAGGACGATACATATCGTCAGCTGTACGCCAAGCGTTGATATTACCTACTACAGCAGAGCGAATACCACGCATATGAGGGGTATCATAAGCACCACGAATAACAGGATTAGGAGTTACAGGTGTAACTGGTTTAGGATCCGGAGTTACAGGTGTAACTGGTTTAGGGTCCGGAGTTACAGGCGTAACTGGTTTTGGATCTGGTGTTACAGGCGTAACTGGTTTAGGGTCCGGAGTTACTGGTGTAACTGGTTTAGGATCTGGAGTTACAGGTGTAACTGGCTTAGGATCCAAAGTTGGTGTAGGTTTTGGTTCTGGTGCCACATAGGACCCTTGACCATTGCCGTCTTTCCAAGTAATATCCCCTTCTTTTTGGTCTGTAGTCAATTCTTTTTGGAAGCTAGACACAATGCCTTTAGAAGCGATGGATACTGTACCAGAAAGGTTTCTTTCACCTTTTACATAATTTTCATAGTAGAATTTATGTGCCAAGTTATCTAAAATCTTGTTTACATTACTTTCAGAAGAAGTATCAAGATGATCACCTGTCACATAGCCATGCACACCAGAGTTAGCTGCAGCAGATTTTACGATGAAGTTACCACCCTCAATATCTGCTGCATCGAGACCAGTTTTTTGGGAACCTGGTTTACCTAAATTCAAACCAGTTCCACTAGTCATATCATAAATAACGTTGATATGACCATCCAATTTATTCACATGAATATCGCTACGGGAATCTTGTGCAATGCGGCTGAAACCTTCACGCGTACGAGTACCTGTGAGGTTGTTAATACTACTACGTTCTGTTTTACCATCAATTTTGAAAGATTCCAAGCCGCCCATGTTATCATGGCTCCACATGCCACCATCAAAGGTCATGTTGATTTCGCCACCCTTATCTTCTAAGGTGTTCACAGCCTTACCAGAAAATTGGTTAGGACTATTATGAGCGCGGCCTAGGCCGATATTAATCACAGATGGTTGCTGTTCTTGATGAGGAGGCATCATTTTATCTGATACCAACACATCACCTTGCATATTAAACACTTTGTGTTTTACAGTACCCGCATCATCGATACCAAGATTAACTTTACTATTATAAGAAAAGGCTACTGGATATGGTGATTCCCATGGTGCAGTAGTCACATCCATAACACCGCCATCCACTTGAATGGAACTATTATCCAACATGCCTGTAATGAAAGCTGGTTGACGATAACGTTTAGGCAATTGAGCTGTATTAGGAGTATCCAAGGAACCAATCGTAACTTGACCACCATTAGATGCTACTACACCTTTAACAGTTGCATTACCAGTACTCTCAAATTTACTATCTGCAGTAGTCGCAAAAATTTGTCCATCAGAATTAAGACCTGCTGCAGCCCATGTACTTGGCACGGCCATCGTAGATGACAATAAAGTCATCATAACAGCAGATAATAAAATCTTATTTCTACCTCTCATCCTCTTACACCTCAACCATTAATACAATTACACTCACATTTGTGAAAGTCTCTTCATAAATGAATATATCTATAAATTGATTTATTAGTCTTTATTTATATGAAAAGATAGATATATACTCACTTTATTAAGAACTCACATCCAACACTTTTAAAATATATTTAAAATAATACACTATTTTTTGTGAATTGTAAATGAATTTCTCAAATTTTATTTAAAATAATTTAAAATATTAATGATTGAGTTATAAAACTAGAACATATAAGCGAATCAATAAGAATCTATAAATAGAAAATATATAAATAAAAATAGCCCCTTAATAGGGGCCATTTTTATTTACTATGTACATAATAATTTAGAATTTATGTGTAAATCCAGCATTTACAGACCAACCTGCTTTATAGTCGCCAGATAGGCCTGTACTAATATCAGCAAAGATACTGTTATTTGTATTGAAGCCATAGCGGCCACCGAATGCTAGATCTGTCCAAGTGCCTTTCATGTCTTCGGATGTGTATTTAGTAGTAGCACCACTTGTGTACGCAGTTTTCACTGTTCCAGAGAAGGCATGGTTAACGCCAACACGAGTATAGATGTTACCTGCACCGAAGTTTTTACCGATTTCAAGGCCAAGACCACCTGCCGTACTGCTCACACCAGATTGCTCTACATGCATGCTACCAGCATTAAAGCTATCGCCACCGAAGTGAGTGTAGCTCAATTGTGCTTGTGGTTCAATATATGTACCATTTGAAAGCTTCACAGTTTTACCATAGCGCGCACCAATTGTGAAAGCATTAGCTTTAGTCTCGCCAGATAGGCTTTCACCAATCTCATTGCGAGCCGTGAAGTCATTAGAAGCACGACCTACTTGGGATTCGATGTGGATGTATTGATTGTTACCAAGATCTTTCAAGCCGTACGCACCTACAGCAAAGGCTTTTTCTTTGCCAGTACCATTAAATACGTAATCATCGTTGCCACGAAGGTAAGAAACTTGACCACCTACAGTCCAACCGCTACCTGTTTTAGCATCGTAACCACCTTGAATGCGTGTATACGTTGTATCTGTGTCGATATCTTTTGCATTGAAGCTATATTTACCGCCCCCAACGCGAGCCCAAATACCTGTTGGTTCGCCTTGTTGCAATACGCGTGGACGATACATATTATCTGTCAATGTTCTCCAACCGTTGATATTACTCATGATGGCAGAACGTGTGCCGCGCATATGAGGTGTATCAAAATCACCCATGATAACGTGAATATGACCGTTGTTCTCAGATTTAGGTGTTGGTGCTGGAACCGGTTTCACCTCTGGTTTTGGAGCTGGAGCTGGTTCTGGTTTCACCTCTGGTTTCGGTGCTGGTTTATTTTCACCATATACGTATTTACCTTGACCATCTTTATCTGCTTGCCATGTAATGTCGCCTTCTTTAGCATGTCCAGATGTAAGGACTTTAAAACGACCAGATTCAGAACCATTAGATGCAATGGCTACTGTGCCTTGAAGGTTTCGTTCACCATTTACATAGTTATGATAGTACATCTTGTGAGCTAAGTTATCTAAAATCTTATTCATATTAGCCTCAGAGGACATGTCTAGGCCTCGTTGAGTAGTGTACACATGAGCTGCTGCACCAGGGGCTGCACTTGTAATGTGAATATCACCACCCCAGAAGGAATCCGGCGTCAAACCATTATAGGTTTTAGTTGGTGGTTGATAGCTTGGATCCTCAGTATCTCCAGTCTCATCATTAGGATCGTAAATAAAGTTTACATGACCTTCCAGCTTATCTACATAGAGTTTGTTATGCTCACTTTGGGTTACCATGTTCGCATAGTTGCGATTCTTGGAACCTACAAGACGATGAACGTGGCTAGGTTGCGTGCTACTATCCAATGTTCCTTCATGCAAGCCGCCTTGATAGAAAAGCTCCCAAGAACCATAGTCACCAAGGAATACATTGATATGACTTGGTTGCTTTGCATCTTTGTCAGCTAGATTAAATGCTAAACCATCCCAAAGAGATTCCTTCCCATCAATACCAATATTAATCTCAGATGCATGATTTGCGTCACTTTTAACAATAACATCACCCACCAAAGACAAGTCGTTACCGATAAAATTACCTTTGTTGCCGTCTACGCCAATATTAACAGTACCACCTTGAGCTACTGCAATAGGAGTGCTCACATTTCGAACATCATAAACGCCTTCCTTAAGAGTTACCTTACTGCCACCTTTGCTGCTTATAAACGGCTTATTATTGTAACCAATATTGGCAACAGCCTTATCAATGCTGACTGTACCACCATTATCTGCTTCAATTGTAGATATGTAGTTTGTCATTTCGCCAGCCTTGAATGACCCACCATTTGTAGCAGTAATCGTCATACCCTCTGCCATCACATAGGGCACCACAGAGCTAGCAATCGTTAGAGCAATCGCCAAGGATAAGTTTGCTTTACATACACGTTTCATATAAATCCTCTCTCATTTACTAACTATAAACTATTATTAAATAATTTAATTATATTTAATATTTGTATTCTTGTAAATATGAGGGAATTTTGCCACATAAAACAGCGCACCAATATAAAAAAGCAGTAACTATAGTTACTGCTAATGTATACGTATATATATTTTTGTATATTTCTATATATAGATTCTTATTGATTCGATTATATGTTCGCCATATAATTGTCTTAGGATAGTCAATCGAGGTTGGGCCTCTCTTCGTCAATGAAGGGAGGGGTGTCTATGAGTGATTATGAGTTAATCATGATAACTCTAGAGGCAATGACCGTTGTCATTGCCTTTGGTGCACTTGTGGCGCTTATTTGTCTTGGAAAAGACAAATAGCCCTTCGTTATCCCTAGATAATTAGGTAACTGAAAGGCCATTTCATCAATTATTTATTCTCTTGAGATGAGCCCGACGGATCTACTCGCTTGGCTATCTGTTTATATTATAGGATTAATCTTATATATCGTCAAATACGGATAAACGATACTATAGTAAAAAAGGCAGCGCTTAAACCGCTGCCTTTATTTTTTATTTACGCGCCACGCGCATAGCCGCCATCATACCTGGGGACTTCCAGACGGATTGACCATTGTCTGAAACAAGTTTGTTGTTATAGTAGAATACATCCGCATTGTAATAATTACTATCGCTAGATGTTACCTTATAGCTAAGACCAGATGTAGTATATACGGTGAAATTGAGTACATCCCCTACTCGCTTTACAGAGTCTTGGTCTACATACCAGCTATTGCCGTTATAGGTTGTAGCATATACATCCGTACGAGCTTCTACATCATGTGTATTAAAACCAGTCAACACAAGTAGAGCCGATATCATATATAAAAATTTACGCATTAGAATTACCTCCGTTTTATCGTTGGAATACTTGCTTATTATACCAAAAAACGGTGAGATTCGCATTAAAATGGCACCTTCTTCTCCATCCACGATTGACTACTTTCAATATATAACGTAATGCGTTTCATAATAGGTTTTTCTATGAAAGCTAACCGCATATAATCAACGACCATACCAACTATGAAAATGATTGCTACGATGAAGATCGCATATAGTGGTAATAGTGGTGAGTCATAATACTGATAAGTACTAAAAATATAATCCCACATATAATGCATCACTAGCTTATTATCGTGTAATAAGTAAATCCCAAAGGTTGTAGAGGCAATCGTATTGATCCACGGATAATAGGTAATCTTGACTTTCAAGAAAACAATAAATAAACCTATGCCCAGTAGTAACTGGAAAAAGCCATAGTCATTTTGGGTAAAATAGAAAATCTGTTTCATATACGCAGGGTCTGTTGTGGCCAGTACATCTACAAGGATGTCCCCTCCAAAGGCGCCTAATATGCCTATACTGCTCAATATTATCCCCGTTTTTCGTGTTATATGAGATCCAAATAATTTAAAAGAGGACCCATATAGCTTGATGTACGCCCCTATTGAATAAAATACAATGAAGGAAAAAATATGCTTAAAACCAAAGGTGGTATGTGGTAAATCAGGCCATAGATTAAGAGCTGTAGGTATGACAAACCAAATTACCATCGAAGCGGCTAGTAGTATAAGGTAATATGTATGCTTCAACCGATGTAGCACGCGATTAATAAAAGGCATTACTATATAGAGAACTAAAAATGTTTGAGCGAACCAACTCATACATCCAAAAGGTAATATAGCAAGCATTACGTTGTAAGGCGTAACCGTATCGAGACCTAATCCCACTGCCACACCTAACATGGCAAGACTATAAAACCATATTTGGCCTACTAACTTCCCAAACTTATGTAGCTTGAAGTTGCTAGAAACCATAAAGTACCCCGTTATCATAACAAAAGCCACTACACCAGCCTTACCGCCGAGGGCAAAAACTTGCAAGAACACCTTGTTAAACGTCAAATCTGGGGTAAAGGGGAAACTACCATGTACAGTAAAATGATGCATAATGATCAGCACCATCGAAACAATGCGCAATAATTCAATATTGCTCTCTCTCATGCTCTCAACCTCTCATTCTATAAACCTCAATGTCTCTCCAAACTATGAGATAGATAGCTATTACGTCTAACGGCTATATAATAAGGCACTGCACCTATTTATCAGCACATACACCATAAAATACAAGATATATATGAGAATGTAGTGACATAATTTAGGCATACAAAAAAGACAGCAGTTGTATGAATCTTACCTCTTACAACTACTGTCTTCAATTAAACTTTTTCTATAAGTTCTATGAATAAGTAAAATATGTTTATATTAATATGTTAGTGTTCCCATAAATATACGATAGCTATCATTAGATTGCAACAAATCTTTCACATACACACGAGATGCATCATTATCAAGCTTCATAGCCAACGTACGTCCAAATGATTTCGCACTATGAATAATCTCACCTAAGAATCCTACGATTGTAAAGAATATTTCTTGGGGAGTCATAAAGTCTGTTGCCAACACATCCTCAGCTTCACCTAACTGTAAAGAATATATCATATCTGATTCTTGCAGTGAAAAACGCAAAATAACCGCACTCGTTTCCATATCATAATCAAGTCGATATGTACGTAATTCTCCACTAACTAGCACATTATCATCAACATTCATAATTTCAATATGTACAGGCTTTCTGTCTCCCACAGATAAGACATATTTTTTCATACCAATACTCCACTAACATATAATGTAATGTAATTAAATTCATTTATATAATTTATTCATGAACTTTTCATTCACAAATAAATTATACAAAATTTTACAGTTATAGAGCAATAAATTAAATATAAAGTCTATTTAGTTTTTAATAAGTATTTAAATTTATGATATGAAAGAAACGAAGATTAATAAACTTCCAAGAGAATTCATAAGATTCAGAACAGCGAGAAAAATCAGAATTACGCAGAAAATGTATAAATTCATAAATATTATTTATATATCTTTCTGAAAACTCTAATGCATTCTCTTCTTTTTCCTTATTATTTGCATTTTGAAGATTATATAATACATAATCTAAATTACAAAACATATAATATACCTTATAAGGAATACCATTACATATACCACTTGTATTAGTACTCAATGTATTTATATTCTCTCTTCTGAACATTGCTATTACAAGTATTCTCTACATTTGATATTTTTATAGAATCTATGTTGTCTGCATTACTATCAGTAGTAACCTTATTTCTAGCTAATTTTATATCGTAACATACATGTATATTAACATCATTAATTTGTATGAAAAATTCAAAAGAGAGCTCTGCTAACTCACTATTGATATTAATATAATCAATTAAATAATTTCGTAGTCTCTGACCCATCAATAACTGTTTTAATATATCAATCGCATTAATCAAAACCGTTCTTCCTGTGCCATTATACATATCAGAATATTTCTTATCTAAATTTAATTTAATATGACCATATTCAACATTCTTTAAATTTTTAATTATAAATCTCTTCTAAAAGAACAAGGGCGTATTCATAATTAATTCTCCTTTTCTGGTCAATAGTGTATCGTAAACTTGACAACAAAAAAAGAACTGTAAAAACAGAATAAAAATTTCCGTTTTTACAGTTCATATGCAAATATTTACTATAGAACCCTTTTTCCTATAAGACGATTCTGTTGTGTTATTAATGAGTATATGAGAGGTAAAAATTTATCTCTTATTCATGATCAAAATCGATTTCTGGTGCATCAATACTATCTGTATAAATCACTTTTGAGCCATCGGGATTTTCTTTCCAAACCAATGTATCTCCAGCATTATCTGGATTAGTTGCATGACTACCTAATGTCAATGTAGCCTCAGTTGTGCTTGTACCAACAAAAGAAACATCTACTGGATGATTATCTCCCTCTACATCTACCCAACCATTACCAAACCATAGGTAGGATTTATCTAATACAACAGATATATCTGTACGGTCTGCTTTATGTTGTCCATTAACATCAGTAATAGTTAAGCTAATAGCACTTTCATCAATTTGGCGATTAGGTGTAGTTTGGTAACTATAAACACCTTCACCATTTGGACCCAACGCATTATCTTCATCAGTTTGATTATGCGTTGTTCCTGTTATTCCAAGAAGAGTAGGTTGAGCTTGTCCAACATCATCAGTCTTTTTAAACTTTGGTCCATGGTAAATCGAATCATAGTCACCTGTAGTTGTATAAATACCATTATATTGCGGTTGGTCATCAGTAACTTCTATGTATCCCTTAAATGTGAATGGGCCATGTTCATAGCGGATTTTATCATAATGACCTACAGGCAAGTCATTAGCACTTTTAACAACATTTGGCACACCTTCCACTTGTGCAACAGGCATACCAATATCTACCCAACCTATACTTGGATCTGTATTATGGATAGCGGCCCCATAAATATTACCATCAATTTCAGTAGTTCTATTAATAATCTTAGCTGATGCTACACCACTAGCAAGAATAAATGCAGCAATACCAATGCTCGTAATTTTCTTTAGCATACTTGATCCTCCTTAGCGTACACGAACTGAGAATGTAACGGTATCAGATTGTACAGTTGGCGCATCTTTTTGATACCGTTCAACAACGATATTATTGTTACGGCGTACTTTATCAAGCATTTTAGAGCGTACAGTGCTAACAGAATCATCACTATGTTTACCACCAAAGAGAGCAAAGTCAGTTTTACCTAATGTGTACATAATCTTACCATACGCATCACCAGAATGATGTGTAGATTTATTATAGCCCGCATCAACAGAAATATTAGGGGTTACTTGTAGCTCTGCGCCTACTTTAAAACCATTTTGGTCGTCATGATGTTTAAAATCCCAATGGTATCCTTCTACATAAGCACGCGCCCAACGAGCATTTCTGAAAGTAGTAGCATAGCCAACATCATATCCATCTACAACCTTTTCAAAGATATGATTTGTTGCATCAATTTCCTTTTCACCAGACAAACCTTTATACACATTAGCTCGGAATTCATTTTGGCCTGTGAAATATTCTACGCCACCACCAATTCGAGCATGATGACGTTTAAAACCATAATCGTAGAAAGTATTTATACCGACAAGGCGAGTCTCGCTTTCATTAAGAACACGATAACCAAGTCCAACATTTAACGTCGTACCAAAATCACTCTCATTAGCAATACGATCTTGCGTAAAGATTACATGCTTAGATTGTTCATCAAAATGCCCCAATGGTTGAACAGTTTCAATATGATATTGAGGTTTCCAATGATGTTGGAATGTAACACCTACATTAGTACGTTTCATCCAGTCCTTGGCATGATCACCATGCATAGATTCATTAATTGAAGACACTACCACAGCACTCATACCATTTGCAGCTGCTGTATCTGTTGTATGGTCTGCTGCAAAGCTAGGCGCACATACGCCACATAGCACAACACCACCGACAACGACTTTAGTCAATAACTCTTTAGTCATAGTCTACTACTCCCTTTCATATATACAAATCTACATTTAAGTTTCATGAAAAAAATCTTCATGAAATATTTCTTATTCATTATATATACTTATATATATACGGTCAATATAACAAAAATTAAATATTATAAACGAATTTAATATATATCGAAGGTTTTAATGAATGTTTAATAGTATGTAAAAGAAAAGGCTATTTATCTTTGATATATATCCCCCCTTTACTGGACAACCGTATCAATGAATTCATAAATACAAAACTTTAGGATACAATGGTCTTATTAATAAACCTAAGGGGCAACCATCAAAGGATTGTCAAATGAAAGTACCGAAGACTATCTCACCTCGAAAGCTCAAAGAAAGCGAATATGAGGAACTAGTTGGCTTATGAGCTGAAAATGCTTATATTAAAGCTGAAAATGAACTCATAAAAAAGAGATTGCCTTGAGAGAAAAAAAGGAAGCTGCGCGTCTCAAGTCGAAAAAGCAGCGATTATTAAAACGCTCCGAAAACAAGGATATCAACTAAAATATCTTTTAAAAGCTATGAAAATGGCCAAATCTACCTATTATTTTGAACTTACTAAAGTAGATCTTGTAGATAAAAGGAATACAGAGCTAAAAGATGAAATCCAAAAGATTTTTACAGAATATAAAGGTCGGTATGGTGTACGGCATGTATACCAAGAGCTTCTTAATCGAGGATTTGTAGTTAACCATAAACGAGTACAAAGACTTATGCATACTATTGGACTCGTAGGAAAGCTACCGAAGGAAAAGTATCACTCTTACAAAGAGAAAGTGGGTAAAGAAGCAGAAAATATCGCCAATAGAGATTTTAGTACAACTACACCATTACAAAAAGGACTACTAATATATCTCAATTTAATTTCTCGTGGAGAAAATGCTATTTATCGCCTATTTTAGGCAAGCACTTAAAGAACATGGCATTATTTAGTCTATGTCTAGAAAAGAAAGTTGTTATGATAACTCTGTGATGGAAACCTTTTTGGTAGATTAAAAACGAAAATATATTATGGTTTTGAAAGAGAATATTCATCATTTAATGCTTTTGCAGCAGCGATATAAGAATACATTCACTATTACAACAACAGAAGAGTCCAGAAAAAAACAAAATGGATGCTCCTGTAAAATACAGGGAAGCATCCATGTGTTTAAGCTGATAAATAATATGTGACCAAGAAAATGTGTGTAGATCAAACTTCTTTTGAGTATTTTGACATGTTGAATGTTATATTTTAAATAATAAGTTTGTTAGAAAAACGTTAGAGGTTATCTATTAAATTTAGACACAATGCTGTAAAGAAGTCCTTTCTCATAGGAATTGAAATTAAATTTCCATTGAATGATAAAATAAACCAAAGCATAAAAAACAATATTACTTATAAATATATAAATTGATTTCTGTAAATCTATTTGAGACAAGATTATATTGCCAAAAAAAGTTGTTAATATACATACAAATAAGATAGGAAAAATTTTTTTCCAAAAATTAAAAATACCTAACTTTAAATATTTTTGATAATATATATTCATTAAAACCCCATTACCTATTAACATACATAGACCTGTAGCAAGTGCTCCTCCAATAACACCATATAAATCAATCCAATAATACGACAAAATAATATTTAGTATCCCCACAAATGTGTATATCATAGCTCTTATATGGAAAACATTTCTAGCTTGCATAATTGCTAATCCTACATTTTGTATTAAATCTATTGTAAATGGAATAATTATTAATAGTGTAATTGAATATACTATACTAAATTCATCACCAACCCAATAGTGAAGAAATCCATGCCCGAATATAATGAAACAACTTGTAATAAAAGAAAGCAAATAAAATTGTAGTCGACCTATACGTAAAAATAACTCTTGAAATGATTCATTATCATAATTCTCAGCTACCATTGTTGTAACTTTTGGTAATAATGTTCCGGAGATAGCTAAAGATATATTCATATAATTAATATAAATTTGACTAGCTATTGCATAAACAGCTACTGCAGCTGCACTTATTTTCATGCCTATTAATAACTGGCTACTTTGCCAAAAAATTTGATCAACCACAGAAACAATAAATAAACTAATTGACAAATTACGAATTGAAATAATAATACTATTATCCCAACCATAATATCTAAATACTATATTTAATTTATATTTACAATATATGATTTTTATAATTGCTAATACTAAGTTAAATAAAGTTTGTACTATAACAACACTTAATGCTGTTGGATAGAAATATACAGTAGCAACTATAAAGAATGGTTGAAGAATAATTTGTAATAAACTTATAAGCCTATGAAAAACGAAACGTTCTTTCGAAATAATTATTGCATCAAAAACTTTTGAAGAAAACAACATAAGAAGATTTATTAATAATAATATGAAAATAGTTTTAGCACTATTTATCATACCTGGAGTCAAACTATCACTAAAAATAGTAGGAATAAAATAGTAGAATATCAAACCTATCAAACATAGTATTAATCCTATTATCATATATAAGATTAATGACATAGTTATTAATTTATCAATACATTTCTGATTATTTTCAACTCTGTATTTTACTAAGAATCTAATAATGGTAGTAGATAATCCAAAATCCAAAACATTAAAATATGCAATTATAGATCCTAACAATCTATATAAACCAAATTCAGAAACGCCTATAAAAGTTAATAAAATTGGGACATACGCTAAATTGATAATAGTATTACAAAGCAACATAGCATATGATAATAATGTTCCTAGTTTTCTTTGTGTAGAAAGAGTTTGATTCATATTACCGCACCTTCTTATTTGTAATATTATACAAATATAATATTAGAGGTAATATACGTAAGTATAATAAAAAATATTTTATTAAAAGACCTATATCAAATTTATATACTAGATCAAATCTAAAAATTGATTTCCATATTTCACGACGTAATAATTGATTAAAGTCTTCGTTTATAGAAAAGAAAGACTGTGTATTTTCTTTACTAAAATAGTATCTATAAAAAATTTCTTTTATTACACTAAAGCCTTCTTTCATGAGTTCAACTTGGTCATTAGTATTCCAGATAAATGACTGCATTATTTTCAAACGTTGCTCAGATAATTCAATAAAATTTAATCTAAATCTATGTAATGTAGATGATTGTGTAAATATATAATAATACCAAGTACTATATGCTATTACCATATTATAGTTTTGAGATTCTAATATTCTAAAATTCCACTCTTCATCCTCACCAAAAATAAGAGAAGCATTAAAAAGATTATTGTCCATAACACTTTTTTTCAAGATTTTAGCAACTGGACCACGAGAAACATAAGAATTACTTCTCCAAAATTGCTTTATACCCAAATGATACATATGTGTATGAAGCATCTTTTTATCTTCTAAAGATAAAAGCTTAAAATTATTGTGTAAATCCCTATTTAATTCAATAGATGAAATATCATGTACGTATTCAACCAAACCATACAAAATATCTATATCATTTTCAGATAATATTTTATCTGCTTCCTCTAACATAGTTTTAGAGATTATATCATCTATATCTACAAATGTTATATATTTTCCATGACTAAATTTTAAACCATAATTACGTGCATTAGATACACCTTCATTAGTTTTATGATATATACTTATATTATTTCTTTTATAATTATCTAAATATGCTGCACACTCTCTATTACTTCCATCATCAACTATAATAATCTCATAATGATTATATGTTTGATCCAATATACTTTGTAAACAACGATCTATTTCTTCATTTGTATTATTAAATACAGGAATGATAATACTAAAATAATTCATTTTAGATTTATTAATCCCTTCTTTTTTTACATATTTAACTTAGAAAATTTATAAGTAAAAGCATATGCTATGGCTAAACTTACCCAAGTACAATAAACTACAGTAGAAGACTCATTAATATTAGATATCAAACAACCTAATAATGTTAATAGTGTTACAGATAATTTTATTTGATCACCTTTATTTAGATTTCGTCTATTACAAAATAATCGGTATAAAGCAATAATAAAGGGGATTATAAATATAATACTACCAATAATACCTTGCTCCATAAGTCTAGTCAAATAATCATTCATTGCATTAATATTTTTAGATAAAATACCTTTTGATTTTACAGTATCTATCCACATATTAATTTCTCCATTATCATTATCTTCCTTTTCAAATACATCAACCATATATAATGTACTAAATCCAGGTCCAACGCCAAGAAAAATATGGTCTTTAGATACTTGGAGACTAGCTTTAATTAAACCAAATCTAGCACCATTACTACGTGTATTATTTTTATTTAATGAGTTCAAATTACTATCTAAATATTTTTCTACATGTAAATTATTAACATGACTATTATTAACATCTACCGTCATTCCATTAATAAGAGAAATAGAAATGAATAATGCAATAATAGATACTGCAATAATAGATAAAACTTTTTTTATAAATATTCTATGGATAAATATAGACCAAAATAATAGTAGTGCCAAAAGTACTAAATACACAGCATTAGCAGTTCTTGCCTGTGATAAAAAAACGATCACTGCTAAGCTGAGACTATAGAATCCATAAAAAATTGTATATTTTTTTGAATTAGATGCTAAATACTTTCCCCATATAAAAGGTATTACAAAAGCCATATAATTACCAATATAAGATGGTTCTGAAAAAATACTTCTAATTTGTTGTTTATCCCATAATAATGGAGGCCACCAGCTATCATCACTCTTAATCACATGAAAATATGGAGTAATCGTAACTAATAAATCCTTTGCATATGAGTTTCCATAATAATATAAAATCTCTATAATTGTCACTATAATAACAATAAGACTCGATATTATCACAGCTAGATTAATATACTTCCAGTATTTATCAAAATCACGCTTTATATATAAATACATAATATATGAACCACCAAAGGTATATATAACTGTTAATATAGAGTTTTTTAGATTACGAAAAACAAAAGAAATAATTGTGCCCAACTGATCATTAGCTACTAATCCAACTTTATTTGAAAAATTATTAATAAATCCAAAAGATTCTGAGCTTGTATTAACAAAATAATTAGTATCAAAATATGGATATGTATATATCCCAATAAATAGTGATAAAATAATAGCACCAATATAAAGCACAAGATATCTAATCATAAAATACTTTGAATTATCTACTATAGGTATCTTTTTTATATATTGTAAAAATAATGTATATACACCTAATCCAACAAGGAAATACCAAGAAAGTATTCCAGCAAAATTTGTTCCTATAATGTTAATAAATCTAGGATGCGCTACATTACCAAAACCTATAAATAAAATAATACAAAAAATAAAGATTAAAGCTAATTTATCATATTTTTTTTTAGTATTTTTCTCTTGATAAAGATCAGGACTCATATATAACTCCACTAAATAGTAATAACACTATCATTAACTCTAAATTTATTAAGTACTTTTACTTCTTCAATCATATCTTGATGACTCATCAAGAAGCTCTCAGAGTCTTCTCTAATACATTTCAAGAACTCAACAATTTCGTATCGTAAACCTTCACCTTCAAATTTATAGAAATATTTTTGATTTAAGTTTACATCTTCAAAACGCAATTCAAAATACTCTGTTTTCCACCAAGGAGCTGGTACATAGATATATCCTTTAGAACCAGATATAACTAAATCACCTTCTGCCTTAGCATTAATAGCTACTGTAGCAGATGCCATTGCATCATCATAAAGAAAGTTAATTTTCGATAAAATATCGACATCATCAATCTTATGACTTATAAAATCAACGCGGTTATAATTAAAGCCTAAAAGTTTAAAGATTGCTAATAATGGATAGGATGCTAAAGATAAAATACTACCACCAGCTATTCTAATCTGATTAGCCAAATCATTTCCCAAAACTTGTGTAAAATTAGCTTCTACATTAAAGATTTTACCAATTTTCCCACTACGAGCCATGGCAATTAACTTATTAAAGGCAGGGCTATATGCCGTTTTCAAGCCTTCCATCAACACTAATTTGGAAGATTTTGCCAAGTCCATTAAACGTAATGTTTCATCAAGATCACTACTAAATGGAAATTCTGTTAATACATGCTTTTTGGCTTGTAATGCTTTTTCGATATAAGTACCACGTTTAGATAAAGGCATATTAATGTATACCGCATCTACCTCATCTAGCAACTTTTCAGATGAATCAAATTGCTCTAAATCATTAAACTGATATGATTTATATATGGTATCAACCGCATCTGCCTCTGTATACCCACCTATAATTTCAATACCACTAACAAATTTAGACTCATCTAAAAATCTATCCAAAATAACTTCATTACCAATAATACCAAATCTAACATTCTCAGAATTTCTGATTTGAGTACTAGAAATGCCTTGTGTTCTTGGTAGGTAAACTACCTTACAATACTCATTTAAATAATCAAAATAGCCTTCCCAATCAGATCCAACAGTAAATATATCTACATTAAATCGTTTGATATCATCTATTTTTTGGCCAAAATATTCTTCTACTACGATTTCATCTGCAAAACCTGTAGCACGCACATTATCAATGCGCGTCATCAAGGAATCACGAACATTAAATTTGCCTCTAGATTTATCAAAATAGTCAGACGTAACCCCAACAATAAGGTAATCACCTAATGCTTTTGCATTTTTTAATAGATTGTAATGTCCCTCATGAAATAAATCATATGTTCCATATGTTATTACTTTTTTCATAACATTCCCTCTAATCCCCCAAAATCTATTACTCTTTCCAATAAACATTAAAATTATGATGACTTACTCTTCTATCCTTAGGAGGCGGTGTCATGTAATCACCAAAGGTATTCTCTAAATATTCTACATAGCCTATTGGTCCTAAAAAGTAAGTATCTTCAAAAGGTAATTTAACATATGAATGAATTGATGATTTATTCAATATTTCAAATTTCCAGTTCCAGACATAAACTGTTAATCCAATAACATTAGAATTATCTATCTTATATCTTTTGGATATACTATTTACAAGAGAAAATATCTTTTGCGTATTTAGTCCTTTACACAATGTTATAAAAATATATTTTACGTAAGTTCTAATTTTATTTTTTAACTCTATATTATTCTCTTTTGAATCTGAAAAGTGTTTACTTGGTGTATATGAAAAAGCTGATGCATTTCCTATGATACCTAAAAATTTCTGAGTTAATAATAATAATTTTTTCTTAATAGGATTATTGGGAATTCCATCTACAGGAAATATGTCAATAAATGCATGATATTTTTTATATTTATTTTTTAATGTGTGTTCATATAAAACAGTATTTATATCACCAACTCTTCCAAATGACATATGCCAATTATTATTATTTTCTAGTGAATCAGCTTTATATCTATTGTTACTTCCATTATAAAGACTAAAAAATCTTTCATAATCTGATCTTGGCATAGCTATATCAATATCATCATCCCAAGGAATAAATCCCTTATGCCTAATAGCACCTAATAAAGTCCCACCACATAAAAAATACTGAATTTTATTTATTTCACAAAATTTAGCTACATCCTTTAGAATATTTAATTCAACTTCTTTTAACTCTTCTATAGTTAATTCTTTCATTTTTTGTCCAATTCTCATTAAAATATTCAGCATATAAATTAATAAACTTACTATGTTCTTTTGAGTCATTTGACATAGGTGTCATTATAATTGAATCATTAAATAAATAGTAACACTTTGGTACTTTATCTTTTGCTTCTTCAAAAAGGTTTAAAACGGCAACTCTAATATCAATAAATGATAAACCTAATTTATCAATTTCATTCAAAATAGAAATTACAGACCCACCCGTATCTATAGAGTCATCAACAATTAATAAGTGATTTGATTTACTTAATATATTAATAATAGATGAATCAGGAAATGATATATTTCTTTCCTTAATCGTACTATGAACACCAGACTTTAATTCTAATTTTCGTAATAATAATTTTATAGATTTAGGTAAGAGTTTTAGTATAGGAGAAATCATTGTCTTTATAGAATTAGTCTTTCTCTCTGCGTATACAGGAACAATTGGTATATTTAATTTATCCCCTATATGTTTACCAATCAAATATCCACCTTTTGCAATAAACAGAACTAAATCTGGCTTATATGTTTCATCCACAACACTAGCCAACTCATAGCTTATTTTTTTTAAGTCGTGCAACGATAGTTCTATATAATCCATTGAAATCTCCCCGTTGAATAAATGATAATAATCTATCAATAACAGTGAACTTATGAGCTATTGGAACAACCGGTGAACAAATAAAATGCGACTGCTCTATAGCCTTAATAAATTTGGTTGGCGTCTCTGGATTTATATCAGATTCTATGTAATCTTTACCTATTTCAATCCATGTATGTATATCACCACCAATTACCTTTCGTAAATTATACTTATCTGCTATTTCATTCTGTTTGCTATCATATTTAATGTCAATATTTCTACCATTATGAACCTCTATACAATCAATAGAGTCCTTAAATTCTTGTATATAACATTCATCTAATACAGTTTTATATCTCTTCTCATCATATGGATGTGGAATATACACAATTCCACCTTGCTTTTTAATTTCAAAAATAGTCTCTTTAGGTGATAAACCCGCTTTTATATTATTATTTAAAAACAACCCTATTATCTCACCATGGGTTGTCATAATCTCTTCACCTAAAATCACATATACTTTATTTCCTTTTTTTTCACAATACTTTTTAAAAGCAATAGCACCATCTAAATTATTATGTTCTGTTATTGTTATATGAGTAATACCATGGTAAAGACAGCAGCTATATAAAAGCCAAAAAGGCAAAATACTATCATGAGAAAATTTAGTATGAACATGACATACCAACTTCATTATAAACTCCTCAAAAAGACCTTAACTATTTATTCTTATAATATACATAACCTAGCTATCTAATTCAGATAATGCATCAATAAAAAGTTTCATAAATTTAATATCGCCAGTAGAAACCCTAATATAACCTTTTAAAATATCATAACTAGAAGTTTTTATAGCTATATTTTTCTCATTCAATAAAAGGGATGCGAGTACTTCTGCATCACGATTGGTTTTTATTGTTATAAAATTCCCGCCATCATATATATACTTATAGTTATTGTCTTTTAACCAGCTTATAAGGTAATCTCTTCCTTGTAACTCATCGTTTATTAATTTACTTATTAAATCTTCATTATTTATCAACTCATTTGCAAACAATAATGCAATTGAGTTTGTATCAAAAGTTGGCCGTGCATTATTGATCATAGTAATAATATCGCTAGATGCTAATGCATAACCAATTCTACATGCTGCTATAGAAAATAATTTTGAGAAAGTTCTCAAAATTATAATATGATTATATTGATTTAACAAATGCGCTTGTGTTTGTTTATAAAAATAATGATAAGCCTCATCTATAATTAACAAAGCACCTACAGATTTTGTTTTGTCCGCAATTTTTATAAATTCATTATTATTATATGGTCTACCAATTGGATTATTAGGGTTTAGTAAAGATACTATACTAGTACTATTATCAATACTATCTAAAAGTGAATCAAAATCTATTTCAAAATTTTTATCTATATCAATTTTTACATGATTTAAACCATACATTTTTGCATATACACCATACATCTCAAAGGTAGGCGAAATACTAATAAAATTAGAGTTTGGTTTACCAAATACTTCAAAAATATATTTCAAAGCCATTTCTGATCCATCTGTAATTGCTATATTATCCATAGATAAATTATGATATTTTGACAAAGACTCAATTAATGGAATTTTATTAGGATAAGTAGCTAGAAATTCTGGTGTAATTCTAGATTTAATGACTTCAACAATATCAACTGGTAAGCCTCCTGGATTTTCATTCATATCTAATCTAACTATATTATTTCTATTATTATCAGGATATTTACGTTCTAAATTTTTTATTAATGGGTTTATATACATATTTCTTATCCTCCTACTATTAAAATAATAAATTAATAGGCCCCTTTCGATTTAACGACAGCCAACACAGTTTTCAAAAGATATACAATATCAATCCACACGGACCAATTATGAACATACCAAGAATCCATTAAAACACGTTCTTCATAGGTAGTATCACTACGGCCACTAACTTGCCATACACCGGTAATTCCTGGTGGTACAAGGTAAAAGTCGTTGATGTAGTCACCGTATTTTACAATTTCATCACGCACGATAGGACGTGGACCTACGAGGCTCATATCACCAACGAGAACATTCCACAATTGTGGCAATTCATCAAGACTCGTTTTGCGAAGAAATTTACCAATACGAGTAACACGAGGATCATTCTTTAATTTGAAATCTCGTTCCCATTCTTCACGTGCTGCAGGATTTTCTTTCAAATAAATTTCCAATGCCTCTTGTGCATTCGGCACCATAGAGCGGAATTTATAGCATGGGAACTCTTTTCCATCTTGGCCAACACGCTTGTGACCAAATACGATTGGACCTGGAGAATCTAGATAAATCAATACAGCTACAATAACGAGGATTGGTAAAATCAAGATGCCTCCACATACAGTAGCTACAATATCAAAGATGCGTTTTATAATACGGTTTGACTTACGAGCTAGATTATTTTGTACACGTAGTACAACAGCTTGTTCTTCCATCATGCCACGAGCTGTAATATTACTTGTAGGCAAACCAAATAATTCAGGCACAAAGGCTACTCGTTTTACTAATAGCTGTAAATGATTGATTAAAGAAACTAGCTTTTTAGGTTCTAGCCCTGGTGCACAAATAAGAACTGTTTGTACGCCTGTATCTTTAATAACATCTTCCACATCGGAAAAAGCACCAAGACATGGATACTCTTTAGCAATGGAAGAGGATTTGGGATTATCATCTACATAACCAATAATCTTGTACGTAGCAATCGGCATTCGATCTAAGGATTTCTTTACAAGCTCTGCTGTTTTTCCGGCCCCTACAAGAAGAACTGGTGTTTTTAGATATCCAGCCTTAGAAAGTATTTTTCCAACAACAAAACGTTCACTAAGAATAAATAACAAAATAAGTATATATGCAAAAACAACAAATAGGCGAGACACATCATTAGTAACATGACCTGTATACATAAGAACAATGGATACAACTACACCAATAGTTATACTACGGAATAGATTTTTCATCGTATCCCAATAGGTAGATACTACCGAATATGTATTATTTAAAAGTAATATAGATAAAAATACTATCGGAATAATACCATATACATAAATTTCATCTATCTCAAAATGTGAGATTACCGGTAAAAACGACAAGTTTAAACGCAAATAATAAGCTGCTAACGTCCCCAAAACAATAGCAACATAATCTGCTATAAGCACTATTATTTTGCTAATAAGTAACTTATTGTGATTATTACATTCAGAACGATTCATACTAATACCCCAATTTTTAAAAAAGAGGTTGTTTTCTCAATTAACTTTAAAGAAAACAACCTCTCTTATATACGAATACAATGTACTAATAATTACTTATATTGTATCATATTTAAATGTCTTAAACTATGAAAAAACATAGATTTTAGCTATCTTTTATGTAGTTTTTAGGAAATTTTGAATCTATTTAAATCAGACATAAAAAGCAATTAAATAATATGTAAATACTTCCTAAACAGCTTTATCATTCTCATTTATTTTTAGTTGAATCATAATGCCCATAACAATCCAAAATATGCGAATACCAGATGAATTCCCCCACGTATAGTCAACAGACCCAAATAGGAATAAGTAACTAATAAAACCTATAAGGATTGATAAATCATAAGGATTTCTTATTTTAATATAATTTTTCAGAGATTTACAAATTACAAATATTGAGAATCCTAAGAAGCCAATGAGACCTAATATGCCAGATTCAGAAGCTATTTGTAATAGATTATTATGAGAGTGCCCCAAATCTTGAGTTTCTTTTTTTAATTTATAGTGCTCTCGATATGTTTTTTGCCATAAACCAGGACCTACCCCCGTCGCAGGATGATCTATAATCATCTGTTTATCCGATTCCCATACATAGATACGGCCTAAATTAGATTCATCTGTAGTTATATTAAAAGTACTTTTAAAACGATCCATATAGACTTGGTTAGAAGTAAATATATAGCCTATACCTACAGTAGCTACGATTATTAACAACAAATAACGGATATTAACAAAACAATAACGCAAAGTGATAAGAATACCATTAGCACTATTAAATAACCAAGAGCCTCGACTCTGATTTCCCCACATCCCTAATAGTATACCTAATGTAGAGAATAGAGCTGATAATCTCACATACTTAGGAAATGACTTATCAAACATAGCAACGAGAGCTAATGGGAATGTAAAAGTCAATAACATAGCTAAACCCATAACAGAACCATTAACAACACCACCAGCGCGCCCAGAAGATAAATTATGTCCTATTAATAATTGTATAAAAGCAGATATAGCATCAATCCCCATGTACAAAAAGAAAACCGTTAATATTGCATATAATTTCTGAGAACTTTTAATACATAACAGAATTGGTACGATAACTAATACCTTCCAAATCCAAATATTAAAAAAATATTTGGTAGTTACCACTATATCCGTACTAATTAATGCAGACGGCAATACGCATAGTAGCATGCCTAAATAGGCCCATCTATATTGACGTATTGAATTTGGTATAGATATTTCATGTCGCCTATACCACCAAGTTATAAGTGTAACGAGTACAATAAGTCCATACAGCAAATTCCCTAGCGCCATGGATGACCTTGTTGTACATATCATAATCGAAATGAGTACTGTCAGTATCATTTCCGAATTCTTAAGTATCCAAGATTGCATACTAACCCCTTTATCCCTAAATATTTACAATCTAATTTTCATTATATTAACAACTCTTTTACTTTATAAATATCTATTTTACTCGCAATAATGGTTTTACATGATCTTGAATTTCTTGTTCATATTGATTGAGTAAATCGTATCGCTTTCGGTATTGGCTACGCTTTTGAGATTTGATTTCCTCAATTGGTTTACGGTATTCTTCTAATGGAATTTTGAAAAACCGTTCATCGCTGCATACTATACCACCAGATTCCTCCCATAATGGATCTAGCTCTGCAACTTTAGCACGATGACCCCGAACTAAATGTGTATTAGCATAAAAACCTTCATCAGATACAGCATAGATAGATTCTACCTTACAAATGGCTGCTATATGACGCAAAAGGAACATAATAAAGTTTTTTGGGCGATATCCAAACATCTTTTTAGTAACCGTTTTAGCATTATCAAGACCATCCTTATACCCTTGAATCGTGCCAATCCACATTGAAGGCTCCCCATTAAAACCTTTCCCAAAGCGGAAGTTAGCATGATATACACCTTGTTTGCCCAATGTTAGTAACAAGGTCAAAAAGCCTTCTTTTCGTTGACCTGGTCCATAGTATAAGCGAGCTACCATATCAAGGTATTCTGATTCCCATACTATGTAGCCACGATTCATACGACTCACATCGTCATAAATATTATCTGGATCTACAGAGTACATTTCACGAATAGCATCGTCGATAAATACAGTTTTTAAATAATCAAAATGATTAATAATAGCTTCTAATCGTTCCTGTGGAGTTGAGCTTTTAAATAAAAAGTATCTTGTCATCAACTCAAATAAACCGACTTGACGGTCTAATAAGGTTGGATCAGACGTATAATTTACAAAATAGTTCTCTAGTGCCTCTATTTCTCGTTTATTTCGTATGGAGCGCATTGTATGTAGGAAAGTGCGACGTGTTTCTCTCCAACTGCGCTTGCCGTAAATCTTGCGACCTCGCTGCCATTGTGTTTGTAAATATCCCATCTTATGCTCCTATCCACTAACAACTGTAACATCAATGATTAGTGGAATGTAAATTATCTATAATAGAAACTAATTCATCTGCTACACGATTAATGATAAATCGTTGCTCCACAACATGTCGTGCATTAGTGATAATCTTTGGTAAGTCCACAGAATCACTCATTACGTATTCCATAACTTGTTGTAAGGTATCTTCGTTTAACGGATCTACAATAAATCCAGAACTGCCATTATCAATAATTTCTCTTTGTGCTCCTGAACTACTTGTAATTACAGGCACACCACAATACATGGCTTCACAAATAACAAGACCAAAAGCTTCTCTTGTAATAGTTGGTAATAATAGGCAATCAATGGAGTTATACAAAGCTTCAATATCTCTCGTAAAGCCTATAAATTTAACATAAGAATGCATTTGATGAGCATCCATGTAGCTTGTTAACTTTTTGATTTGGTCCTCTGTACCAGCTCCAGATATAAGCAAGCGTACTGTAGAATTCTTGTGATGAATTTCTTCAAGAGCTTTTAATATTAAATATAAGCCTTTTCGCTCTGTAATACGTGCACAATAACCAAAGGTAGTTACCTTATCTTTCATAGGCACTCCCTCTGCAAAGGATAGAAAACGCTTAGGATTGATACCATTATACACAATATAATACTTGCTAGCATCCTTAATGACAGGTGTCATAAGGTCATCATAAACAAGTTTAGATACACATACAAAGGCATCAACTTGTTCATTAATCCATCTATGATATAAATCGGTCTTACCAGCCACAAGATTATGCTTGATAAATACTAACTTAGCACCTGTTAAGTGTTTTAGCGCAATACAAAATAAAATATATTTACCAGAGTGACATATGATGGTATTAATACCTTTTTCTTTTACCTCTTTTGCCACTGCATTTATAGATAGAAAACCTTTCAAAGTATATAAATTGCAAGTCATCACATGTCCTACTTGCGCATACCGTTCTTGCATATCTACATTTGATTGGTCTACTAAAATATGAGCAGTCCTATGTCGTTGTTGTAATTGTTGGCAAATATCATATACATATTGCTCTCCGCCACCCCACACTTTGGCGCCTACTACGTTCAGTATCGACATAGATACCCTCCTTTAAATATATACTGTAATTAACTATATACATTTAATCATATATGCAGTTATTTTTCATCTATTTTTTAGAAAACAATGTCTTTTCGTGGTTAATGAACCACATAGTCATCAATGTCCAATCTCGTGCATCGTCAGCATGATTATCAATAGGACGAATTAGCTTAACCGGTTTATAGGACGGTATGTTACTTTCACCATAGTCCATACGAACATCACCCATCCTATGTGGAGTAATCCACTGATACGGCGTAACCAACGTATCTGGCTGTTCATCAAATAATGACGGTACGATGGAATAATATTCGAAACCCTTTGGTGCAATGGCCTCAATAATGGTAGGCATGAGGCTCATATGCGTGCCAATTGACGCCGTAATCGTATCTTTGTTGAAAGCAGGATGTTGTAACAATCCTACGGTACAAAATGTGTCGCGCAAGGTATAATCCCGTTGAATTAAGGATGTATTATTCAAAGATCCAAATAGATTAGAATGGTCACCAGTGACAACAAATAAGCTATCTGGAAAGGCCTCTTTCATAGCATTTATAAAGTTAAAAATCGCCTTATCACTATAACGATAAGTAGCCAATTCCTTATTGCGTTTCTTATTGAATTTTAAATCATCCCCAAGATTTGGCATGACCTTCTCAGGATCATAATCTAATAAAGAATCCTCCATTTTATAAGGACCATGATTAGATGTGGTGTAAATAAAATGGAATGTAGGATGTTCTAATAATTTGATTTCCTCTTCGATATGTTCTAAAAATACATGGTCATAAACGCCTACCCAAGTCTTAGGTGCATCGGGACCACAAAAAACGGAAGCACTTTCTACGCGGTCAAATCCTTGAGCCTTACCGAAGTGATTAAAGTTACCATACGATGCATTGCCACCATACCAGTAAATCGTATCATAACCTAAACGCTTCATTTGAAATGCCAAAGAAGTCGGCAATGGTTCATGCCAAAATGCTTCCCGTTCATTGATTTCCATACCCGCATCATAGACACCAGATAGCAGACTCACAATGGATGGACGAGATACATTACCGGCAGGCAAGAAATTAGGTACTTGCGCCGTATGTGGATTATCTTTAAAATCCCATAAACCAGGACATATATTGAGTTCCTTATAAGGTTTATCAAGAGACCATTGCGGGATACTTTCACCAACAATAAAGAATATATGTTGTGGTTTATCAATACGAGGACCTGATGCAACGCGCTTAAATGCATGAAGCGGTGTATTCAAATCCTGCCAAGAATCTTTATATTCCTTAGGAACAATACGGTGAATCGCGTCATCAATGTCCTCAGCAGATGCGGTATATTCATCACGAAGTGGATGTTTTAGCACCGTTTCTAAGGCACATAGATCTGGCACTGTAGCACGAGCAAAGAATATATCCTCTTTTACCACTGTAGGAATCGTATCCCATTCTGGTTTATCATCGTGAGATAGTGTTCCACCATAGCGGAACCAATAAAACCCCAAAACGGAGGCAGCCACAAGACCTATATTCCAAGCTACAGTAGGCCAAGTTCCTTCAATAGTTGGATAAGGTATAGATGGCAAGGATAAGAAGAAATCTCCCATGTACCAGGATATAAACGTAATAGGAATCAAGCCTAAAATGACGAGAATTCCTCGATCTTGATTAAAGAATACATCAATTAAATTACGTTTCTCTGCATGATTTCCATAATGAACCATATAGTTATACGTATCATGGAAATGCTTGTAGAAAATCATTTTTCCTGCAAAGGCTACATATAATACACAGGAATAAATAGTTAATCCCACTAACCGTACAGTATCTTCTATTTGATGATACTCATCAAATAATAATGCAGGGAGCGTCACTAATACTAAGGGTAATAAGAATACATAAGCATCAAAATCCATACCCCACCAGAAGCCGTAACGCAACGAACCTAATACAGATTTCCAGCGTCCCTTCCATGTAGGGTAAGGATTATAAACGATCATAAATATAATTCGAAAGATGGTGCTCAATATAGGAGCCCAAAGCATTAGTTTTATATTTTGTTGTAGGGATAGAAAAAATTGTTCACTCATTCATACTTCCATATCTACTTCAAGAACAATACTCCCCCACAGCAATCTACTATACTAAATTACTGATTATAATTGCCCATCAGATTTGTTTAAATAATATAATTTTACATATTTCGTCATGGTGTACATCATATGGTAGATCGATAATAGAAAACCTATCTTTCCATCTAATATGCCACCTTGCAAAATATATATCTTAAAAAATGCCCATGTTGGACGCAATATAATATCCCCTAAAAAACTACAAGATTTCCCTTGTGCCTTGTATTTATTAGCTGCTGCCGTCGTATACTTATTAAACTTCTCAAAGAATTGATGCCAGTTATCATACGTATAGTGATATAATTTTCCCTCTAATGTATCTTGTGGATAAGGACTAATAAAAGCTTCATGAACAGCACCTTCCACAGTTGCACCCTCTCGAGGCATCAATCGTAACACCTTATCAGGTCTCACCACACCATGGGTTGCCTGATTGTGATGGAATAGATTATATCTATGTAACCAATAAGCCTTCGGTTCACCGTGTATAGCTCGTTGAATAGACTTTGCTAACTCTGGTGATACACGCTCATCAGAGTCAACAAATAGAATCCATTCACTCTGAGCTTGTGAAATACCAAAGCGTCGTTGTTGTGACCAGTCTCCATTTAAAGGATGTGGTATAACCTTAGCACCTAAATCTTCTGCTATTTCAATGGTTCTATCCGTACTTCCATCATCTATAACTAGTATTTCATCTGCACATTGAATACTTTTTATGCAGTCTGCTATATGCTGTTCTTCGTTGCGAGCTAATATAATAGCCGTAATTGTTGACATAAGTTGCCTCGATATTTATATAATTTCAATCCGGATATAAAATTAATTACTTATTCAATTATAAAGATTTCTTGATTCGTTCCAATCCAAACATCATATGACCATACAGTTTTGAGATAATTGGAGCATGGAGTGCACCGTATAATAACACTTGATATTTAGCACCTATGGCAGGCATATCAGAAGACTGTTCCTCTTGTTTTAAATACTCTAGCATATGCTCTATCTGTTTTTCTTGTAATTCTGGTTTTGCTAGGTTAAAACCAATTCCCCCAACAGCACTGCGAATGGCTCTATGACGACAGTATCGCACAAAGTCTGTCATACCTAGTTCCTCAGCTAATGGTTGACGATATAAATATGAACAAAATAACCCATATTTGCTCTTTGCACTCCAATTACTTGTAATTGAATTTTCATTATCACAATTATAAAAGTAAAGAGATTTTTGTAAATAATAAACAGATGAAAGATTTTTAAAGACCAACGGCATAATCATAAGGTCCTCAAAATCTGTATTTTCTTTTAATCGAATTTCTTTCCATGCATTTGCCTTAAAAAATTTATTACATAAATAATTTGGAATTTTATCTTCAATCAATGCTGTATACGCACTTTTAATATCTATGAAATAATGTTCATCCATATGTCGTGGACTTATCTTGCCATTTTCTACAACAGCGATATCAAAAACAACTACATCTACTTGTTTCTCATTAATTGTTGATAAGCAATCTTCTATCATAGTCGGTGCTACGTAATCATCACCATCTACAAAGGCAATGTATTCCCCTTTTACGATAGCAAGTCCATCATTACGCGTCTTACTAACACCCATATTACGCTCATGATGAATAACAGTAATTCTATCATCCCTTGCTGCATAATCATCACAAATTTGTCCACTATTATCTGGTGAACTATCTTCAATCAATATGATTTGTAAATTACTATATGTTTGATTTTGTAAACTTTCAATACACTTACCAATATATTCTTCTGCTTTGTACACAGGAATAACAATTGATACTAATGGTCTATTCTGATTCTCCATAATTATACACCTTCTTGTTTATATGCCTGTGCCGCTTTATATCCCTGTTTATATTTCGATTTAACCCTTACATAAGCCAATTTATCTTGTAATTGATTCCATTTCAAAGAACACCAATCTTTAAAACTGCCCTTACGAATCGTAGACTCACAAAAAACTGATCCATCACTAGACTCTAATCGTAATTGTAATGAACTAGTACTTAACTCTCGCTCAATTGTACTCTGTAATGCACAATCATCTACATATTTACCATTAATTAGCCACCTATAAGAATTTTTTCGTCTTGTTTTACCATATGTAGTCATATCTTCTCTAAGACTTTCAATATAAGGCGTAATCATTGGAATTTTTTCACCTGGATATACCACCCAATTATACATAAAATGATTATCTGCTAATATATGGCAATAATCATATATATCATTATTAGCACTATACAATTCTATTTCAGATAATCCCAAACATTGTTTATCAATATATATATCAATCCACTCTAAGAATAATGGTTTATCAAAAATATAAGATATACCCTGCCCTATATGAATAATTTCATCTAGTTGCACATGTTTACCAGCACTAGTTTCAATACGAATAGAGTATAATTCATGAGACTTATGTACACTACCAAATAACTGAATTACCTGTATTTGGGTAATTTTTGTAAAAGAAATATGAACCTTACGTTTTGTATCATCTACTGATGGCATCCACATATAGTTATTTGCATCATATACATTAGATTTGACATCTACAGTGTTAAAACGTAAAAAGTCATTGAGATAGTTAGCATTCCCAGATGAAACTGTTATATCTGCATGTAAAGCTATATTATCAGTTCTTCTTTTCCAAAATACTTGATCACCATTAATAAGTCGAGAACCACGTTTATACCCTTGTTGACTCACATGAGACGCCATAGCCTTAAAAATAGGATTTTGTATTAATTTCTTTTCTCGACATGCTTGAGGAACCGACATTCTTAGACGATGTATCCAAGATAAAGTTGGATTTCCTGTACTAAATTCATCAGTTGGTAATGCTTTTTTATTTATTACAGTAGATAATAGATGATTATTATAGTAATCATCTATCGTTTCATATCCTGTAGCATAAGCAAAACCTTTTAAAAGTTGAGGTCTAAACTCAGTATGTTTTATAATCCATTCCATTGCACTTTCAACTGCAAATGCACATAATCTGTGGTCTACATGAGTATCATAATCCGTAGCTATAATTGTATCTGGTTTAAAATATAAAATTACATCAATCACAGATTCTACAATACTATTCCAAGAATATAGTTTGGGCTTAGACATTACTAAACTAGCAAAATCAGCTCCATATGTTTGATTATGATTAGCATGACTCGTAATAACTGCTGATTTATTATAAATAATTTCATGACCAATAAAATCGCCAAATCCTAAGAAAATAATATTCTCTTGAGGTAATCCAATTTCTTTAGCCATTTGATATGTCTCATTACATCGCACATCAAAAGTATATTCATAATCACCATTTGTAAGAAAAACTACATATACATCTAGCCCTTCTTGTATCGCCCCATATATAGTGGCACCAGCCATATTAATCTCATCATCTTCGTGAGGAACAATAAACATAACTGAATGACCATGAAAGAATTTTTCGTAAGAAAAACTAGATGCATTCATAAATAGAAAAACTCCCAATTACTAATTCTATATACTATTTACAATTACTGTATAACATCCCCATGTTTAATCCGCCATGCCGCTAATTCACGCATGTTTTTAATCATATCACCATAAGCTTGAGGCATATTTGTACCTTGGTCCATGAGTTTTCCACTATTATCTAGATAGAGTCTATGATTAAAGACAAATTTCTCTTGTGTAAACAAGCTTGGCACCATGGCTTCATAGGTTTGACCAGGTCGACCTACAAGTTCTGCCAATGTTGGAATGATTTGAATACTCATACCAAAGGCATTAGGAGCAAGCCAATCTTTATGAATGCCGCGACCATAAAAGATAATTGGAATCGTAGACGCCACATTAGGACCTACTTCACGAGCAAAGGTAAAACGTTCGCTATGGTCCCCAGTAATAACGAAGAGTGCCGATGGATCTGCTTTTTCTTCCCTAGCGATATATTCACCCATTACATGATCTGCATACCAAATATGACCCATTTCGTTCAATTCTTTATCTGTTTCAGCGATTGTATCAGGCAAATGGCCTTTTACCTTGTTCACATCATAGCCCTCTTTAGCAACGTTAACGCTATATGGAGGATGATTAGATGTGGTCATGATTACATTGAGGATTTTTTCCCCTCTATGTTGATCCATGTACGCGGAAATCGCTTTAAACATATCCTTATCGGCTACGCCCCACGCATTACTTTCATCACTTGGCATTTCAGAAGCATCATGGAATTCATCAAAACCTTGAGATAGAGCAAAGTTCTTAACATTTTGCCATGTACTAAAACCGCCATACCAGAATACTGTTTTATAGCCTAGTTTTTTCATAACAGAACCAATGCCTAAGCCATACGGTTGTTTGAAGCTTTCACCTTCGTAGTTCGGATATAGACCTGTATCAGGCATACCAGTTAATAAACCATTGATAGCTGGCATGGTACCTGTACCTTGAGCAAGCGCTAGCTGTGTTCCCATCGCTTGAGGGCTAGCAGCGTATTTACGGCCTTGTTCAACGAGGTACGCACCAGGTTCATTGTATTCAGCGAGGAATGGCCACAAACCATAGGATTCACCGAGAACGATATTAATGGACTGCGGTTGCTCCTCTAAACGTTGGGTTGTAATAGTTCTTGTGAAAGAACCATCAAAATCTTTACCATTATATGTACCACCAACAGCACTAATCTTTTCGCTCAATTCTTGAGGCGTTAAATTGATAACCTCTAGATCTGCAGCACGTTTAGCGATGCTTTTAACGCGATAAAGTGCCTGCACATCATCGAGGATAGTTTCGTTTAATAAATTAGAACTGAGGCGCGCCGCACTTTCCCAGTTGATGGAATTCGTATAGTTAAAAGCACCGCCAAATCTAAAGAACAGTCCTAATATACCGATAACTACAGTCAATACAATTCCTGTAATCCATTGCGTTTTCTTCGTCTTAGGATACCAAGTGTTACAACCTAATTGAGTATTAGCATAATCACTATATTTCTTTGTACCCCACGCCAAAAATTTGACGAGGAACCAACAAAGGGCTGCGCTCAACACAACGGCTCCAACGATATACATCAATGCGTTATATTCATTGATGGCTGTATTAACAATGGCACCGATATCATCGTTCTTACCATTGATGAGCATCGCATTATAAGAAGAATTAAAAATCTTATAGAACGGAATACGTCCCAAGAATAAGAATGTTAATAATACAGTGGCAATGGAATATATAACCTGTTTAATACGCAAAGATGGCCATTTCGGTACAAAGGTATGCACCAATGTGCCTCCTAAAAAGCCTATTAAACACAAAGAACCGACGGTCTTGAGACTCAATCTAAAGCCTAGCCATAAGGACGTAAGGATATTCTCCATCGTCACTGAAGCTAGTTGTGATTGAAATACTGCAAGAAACACGATTCTAAATGCAGTCAATAAAGCAGAGAAAAAGATAAATACCTTAATCTCCGTCTTTATTCCTTCAAATAATCGTTGCCATCGGTTCATCATTAACCCCTAACTGTTCTGTCCTATAACCTAATTGTTATATAACGTAACTACTATGCTACATATCCTAACCACTACATATAACCAAACTATAATGATATATAACAAAACTACATTCTATACTGCCCAAATTTTAATCATTCTAAACACAGTTTAGATTTTATAATCCTTACAAACTATTCTATTTAGAATTATGTTGGATATTTCTTACATTTAGGCCCCTTACACCGTTTACATTTACCGCATCCACGGTCGATAGTCCCAGTACTTGCCAATTTCTTAGCACTAGTACTCTCCTGAGCCTTCTTATAGCCCTTACTATTCCATACGGAAACTATCGTTTTTGCTTTTTTTCGGATTCATCCTTTTTGGATTTTTTATCCTTCTTCTTATCTTTTTTCTTGTCTTTCTTTTTATTTAACTTATCTTCGGATTTAGAATATTTATCTTCCTTAGAGTTTTTAGACTTTTTATTTTTTTTGCCTTTTTTATCCTCTTTACACTTCTTTTCGTCCTTAGATTTTTTTCCCTCTTTAGATTTCTTATCTTCTTTGGATTTTTTAGACTTATCATCAGTCCCATTGATACGCGCCCATTCATCATCTACGCGTTTCAATTGTTTTTTAAGAAGCTTTTCCATCTTCTTATTAGATTTATCAGAATCCAAACCAGATTTGCCAAATAACAAAGCATTTACCGCTGTATACGGATCAATAGAAGTTATGTCATCTTCATCCTTATCAATATCATCATTGAGTACATCATCTGAGGATTTATGTTTATTTTCTTCATCCAAATGACGAACTTCTAAACTTTCCACACCATCTAAAGAATTAACATCCATATGCTCTACTACATCTTCATCAAAATTAGATACTTTATGATGAGAGCTTTCACCAGAACCTGTAAAAAGCCCACCCATAGAATGTAATTCATTCAACTTGATATGATTCATACCCATTGTAGAATCATGTTGTACAGGAATATCGGATAATTGCACCTGTTCCATAGCGTACAAATCATTATTATGGCTAGCACCCTTGCCAATATAGGATTTATCATAAATAATGCTATCGTCTTTACCATCGCCTAGTACATCGCCAAATAAATCCTGTTCAAGAGAATCATAGGTATGTAGCATAGACATTCTTTTTTGAACCTCTTCAATTTGATTCCATAAATCAACGAGAGAGGATGTGTAGTATATCCGTTCCTTAACCTCTAAATATGCTTGATAGACAATAGCTAATTCGGACTCATTGAGACCCTCTTCAGCACCGATTTCTTCAATCATTTGTTGAATCTGTTGATCTCGATCATATCGTTTAATTAAGGCCTTACGAATACGTTCAATCAATGCTGTATCGATGATTTCCACGGGTACCTCCATTCTTCAATACACTCAGCCCTATCCACTACATTAGCGTATACGAATCAATGTATAGAACCATAAAAAATAATTTGATTTTATAATCTCTAATATATTATTATAGCAGAATTTATCTGCTTTTTCCTTAATAATCAATGCACTAAAATAAATTAACTGAATACACTAAAATTCGTTCCTTTTCATCGCTTTCTTCAAATAGATTGCTGCAATCGATAGGTTCTTCTTGTTCGAGTCGCACATGGTTATTTAAGAAGTTTTCTACCTCTTCATTTACGTAGTAGAAAAAAAGCTTAATTTCACGAGGATGATGATACAGGGAATCAAATATATTTCCTAAGACCCGCTTAATCGTATGGAGTGCAAAGGGATTAAAGAAAAAGCATCGATCTGCTTGATCTGGTAATTCATAAAGCGCCGCATCACCATGAACAAAACTTACACGGTTGCGAGCAGCTGGGCTTTCACCATTGATAAGAGCCTTTTCATATAATCGTTCATCGTATTCGATACCAATAGAATGACAACCCGTTTGGTAGGCCATAAAAATGCTGACACGACCCTTGCCACTACCATAATCGATGAGGGTATTTTTCTTGTGGATATGATCGCTGTTCGCCAAGCGCTCGAGGACGCAATAATTTGTCGGCTCGTACGGATGATGCTCCGTATCAGACCGACTATCATCGCGACCTGCTGTCTTTATTTGTAATATACTTTCCCATTCTTGGTCGGTTGCCATTGATACACTCCCAACTATCGTAAATATTGCGCCATGTTATATTGTTGTTGTTTCTATTATACTATCTTACAAAATCTACTACTAATTTCCTATTACATTATATTTCTCTATCAATAATAAATATTACCTATGCAATCAATAAATAAAGATTATCTATCCAATATATGTAATTATAAATTACACAAATTTTAATAAATTGCACTAAATTTAATTTTATTATATAATTTAATCAATATTTTGATAAATGCTGTAAAATAAGGAGATATAATGAATAAAATCTTATTAATGGCCCTTGTGCTAGGCACACTTTCCACGACAAATGCACTAGCTGCTACGGACATGGCTACTACTGTTTCTAGTACAAGCTCTACCACTGCTACTTCTGAAGCTAAGACTCATCAAACAGAAGCGTACGGCATGCAATCTGTAACGGCAGTGCCAAAAATTTATGGTGATGGTGAAAAAATAGCGGCTATTATCATCAAATATCCAGAAGCAATCCAAGAAAGTGCACTAGCGCTCAATACTTTCACGGTAGAAGGCAAAACAATCAACAATATCTATACTAATTCTGTGCCTGAACTGAAAGAAAATTACAAATCTACAGCTAAAGGTTTGCACAATGGTGCCCCTCAAATAGATACAACAGTAGGACAAACAAATACAGTCAAAACTAGTAAAAAAGACAAAAACTCTAAAGCTACAGCAGCTGATCAATACGTTGTAGTGGAATTTGAATATGAAAACTCTACACCATTCGTATTAGCACCACGCTCTAATAAACCTAAAAATAATAGTGCTGTAGGCGGCGATGCACCGCTGCGTTCCAATCGTAAATTGCCTGATTTAAACGTTACAGTCACACAAGTTCAACCGGTAGTGACAAAAACAGGTACTATATACGGCCCTTCACAAACGAGCGTAATCAATACATCTACGGCATCTACTATTATGGATGATTTTAAAACATATATTTACACAGATCCAACTACGGGTAATAGCATTCCTTACAATATATTTTTACCGAAAAACTATGATGCATCAAAACAATATCCTCTATACTTCTTCATAGCTGACTCCAGTGCCAATATCAATGATAATCGCACGGTACTATTCCAAGGTAATGGTGCTACAGTTTTCGCGAGCCCTGAGGAACAAGCAAAACATGAAGCTATCATCGTTGCCCCTCAATACACTCAAGATTTAGTAGATACACTTGGTATGATGACTACCGATAAAAATGAATGGACTCCAGGTCTTACCTTAGTAGATAATCTATTACATCATGTCATCGCTACGTATCCAATTGATAAGAACCGAATTTACGGTTCTGGTCAGTCTCAAGGTGGTATGGCAAACATTGCTATTAGCGACAAACATCCTGATTTGTTTACTGCTCAATTCCTCGTAGCATGCCAATGGAATACGGAGGAAATGAAAGTATTAAAGGATAAAAAATTGTGGATTCTCGTATCCGAAGGCGATGACAAAGCATATCCTGGCATGAATATAGCTACTAAAAATTGGGCCGACTTAGGCACTAAAATTGCAACCTCTCCTATGTGGGATAGCCATTCTACACCGGAACAATTCGACGCATTGGTGAAAGCTACAGTCGATCAAAAGGCTCCTATTAATTACACGGTATTTAAAGATGGCAACCACATGTACACATGGTCTGTAGCTTATAATATCGAAGGCATTAGAGACTGGTTATTTAGCCAAACTAAAGAAAAATAGACCCTATATAAAAGCACCCTATGGGGTGCTTTTATTATATTTTCACTTGCATCTATATGTACTATGAGGTGCTTTCACATGTATCGTTCTAATATGGTATACTAAAGAGTAATATTTTAATATTCTCATGTGCAGAATTATATAAAAGGAGTATCTATTTACATGGACAGTGATCTGACCTTAGATTTTATAATTATCATCGTATTAATTATCGCCAACGGCTTGTTCTCTATGACGGAATTGGCCATCGTCAATGCGAAGAAACGAAAATTAGAGGAAATGGCAGAGGCAGGCAACGAGCGTGCTAAAAAAGCTTTTGAATTAGCAGAGAATCCAAATAATATGTTTTCTACTATTCAAATTGGAATTACTCTCGTTGGTATTTTAACTGGTTTATATTCTGGTGCGACCTTCTCTGGTCCATTAGAAGAAATTTTAGTAGCTAATATTCCAAGTATTGAGCCCTATGCAGCATCCATTAGCTCCTTACTCATCGTTGCTATTATCACCTATTTATCCCTCGTTATTGGCGAGCTCGTACCAAAACGTTTGGCTTTAAATAGTCCTGAAAGCATTGCTGTTGTAGTGGCAAAACCAATTTACTGGTTATCTGTAGTATTGAAACCTATCGTTAGTTTTCTCGGAGTTTCCACAGAATTTCTCTTAAAATTACTAGGCGTGACTGTGAAAGAAGAGGCTCCTGTTACAGAGTCCGAAATCAACAAGATGCTCACCGAAGGTGTTGCCATGGGTGCTTACGAAGAAGAGGAACCTATCCTCGTAGAAAATATCTTCCACCTTGCAGATATGAATGCTGGCGACATTATGACACCTCGTACGCAGCTCAAATGGATTGACCTTAATGGCACAGAGGATGAAATTATGGAAGTCCTCAAAAATGCTAACCATTATCGCATTCCTGTAGGTACTGATTCCTTGGACGAACTAAAGGGGCTCGTAACTGTATCTGACGTATTGGTTCAAATCATGCAACGTCCTAGCGAACGCTCCATTCATGATATTATTGAATCTTGTTTGAAAGAACCATTACTCATTCCAGAATCCATTACACTCATGAAATTATTGAATGTACTCCGTACAGAAGGAGTTCACGAAACAATCGTTCTCGACGAATACGGCGGTTTCAGCGGTCTTGTAACCTTACATGACATTATGGAAGAAATCGTAGGTCTCATGCCTTCTGGTGAAGAAGAAATCAAGGAAGAAGAAAACAAAATCGTCGAACGTGAAGATGGTTCCTGGCTTGTAGATGGCCTTCTCGACGTAGACGAATTCAAAGAATTCTTCCACATCGATGAAGAATTACCAGGTGAAGAAAAAGACTTGTACAAAACGATGGGCGGTCTATTAAACGTTCTCTTTGGCCGCATTCCAAAAGAATTAGACAAAGCAAAATGGAATGGCTATACCTTTGAGGTGGTAGATATGGATAACACCCGTATCGATAAGATTCTTGTAACCTATGAAGAACCTATCGTAGTACAAGAAACAGAAGAAAAAGATTAATACCTACTAGCTTGTAGACTTATGAGCATTGTAGATTTATAAAGAGTGAGTTCTCCTGTGAAGGACTCACTTTTTTGTATCCCTTAATCCTTATCACAAAATAATCCATTTCTACAAATATATATCTTTCAATATATCTAAATCTGAAAAATAAATAGATAATTCTTATATTTTAAGCATATAGGCTAGCAGTTTATATATAAATATAGTATTATTAAATTATATAAAATATATAATTAGACCTAATAGAGCTATTATCTAAAATAACTCTAATATCTAAATTAGATCTATTCTCATAAAATATAAAGTCCTATAAATGTTACCTATATGTAGTTATGTGTCATAGGGCTTATGTGTGGTATAAAGGAGAGATTCTATGAATCAAAAAGTCATAGCAACCATAGGAGCCCTCTTAATAGGGACTGCTATAATCAGTGGTTGCGGATCTGAAAAGCAATCTGAGGATACTAGCCTCAAGGTACGCACCATCACCATCGGTGAAGAATCTGGTACTACTAGTGCTGGCTATTCAGGCACTATCCATAATAAAACGGAAACAAACTTAGCCTTTCAAATTGGGGGTCGCATCATCAACAAATTTGTCAATGTCGGTGATACTGTACAAGCAGGCCAAGTAATTGCTCAAATCAATGGTTCAGATACATCAGCTCAAGTACAAAATGCTGAGGGTGCTGTGAAAGCTGCTCAATCGGCCTATGAATTAGCAGAAACCAATGCGAAACGATATCGCGAGCTCTATGCTCAACAAGCGATTAGTAAGTTGCAATTAGATCAAGCAGAAAACCAATTGAATGCCACATCTGCTCAATTACAACAAGCACAGGCGAGTCTCAACTTGAGTAGCAATCAAAATAGCTATACCAATTTGACGGCCCCTGATACAGGTATTATTACTGCTTTCAATATTGAAGCAGGCCAAGTCGTAGCAGCGGGTCAAAGCGTTGGCACCTTAGCGGCCGGTCACGACCCAGAAGCAGTCATTGCCCTTCCTGAGCAAGAGTTGACCAAGGTTCATGTGGGCAGCCCTGCTACTATTACATTCTGGGCTCTACCTGATGTAACCGTACAAGGTGTAGTCCGTGAAATTTCACCAGTTCCTGATCCTGTAGCAAGAACGTATACCGTAAAAATTACCTTACAAAATCCACCTAAAGAGGTACAACTAGGCATGACTGTCAATGCAAATCTATCTACCACAGATAGTACCAATATTTCTATTCCATTGACGGCTCTTGTAAAAGACTCTAACGGTAATAATGCAGTGTATATTATCCGCGATAAGAAGGCTCATCTCGTGCCTATTAAGACTGGTGAGTTTGGTAAAAACTCCGTCATCGTTACATCTGGTTTAACTAAGGGCGACATTGTCATCACCGCAGGCACTCAACAATTACAAGAAGGGACGGCGGTTAGTCAATGAAACAATTTAACTTAGCCGAATGGGCCCTCAAACACAAGTCCATTATCTACTACTTCATGGCTGTGCTACTCACCTTTGGTATCTTTTCTTACAACCACATGGGACGTATGGAAGACCCAGACTTTACGATGCGCACCATGGTTGTCGGCGTTGCTTGGCCAGGGGCTTCCCCACAAGAAATGTCGGATCAGGTAACGGACAAATTAGAAGAAAAACTGCGCGATCTTCCGGGCGTCGATTATACAAAATCTTTCACAGATGGCAGCAAATCAGTTATTTATATTAATCTGAAAGAAAACCTACCATCTGATAAAATCCGCCCCGCTTGGGAAGAAGCGCGGAACATGATTAACGACGAATGGAAATCATTACCTCAGGGTGTTCAAGGACCGACTATTAACGATAGATTCGATGATGTATACGGCATTATTTACGCCATTAGCGGTGATGAATTTTCTTATGAAGAAAAGCGTCAACAAGCGGAAGACTTAAAACGTCAGCTTTTATCTGTTCCTAATGTTAAGAAAATCAGCCTTATTGGGGTTCAACAACAAACCCTTAATGTAACGATTAATAAGGATAAACTAGCATCCTATAAAATCAGTACACAACAGCTGTTAACAGCTATCAAACAGCAAAGTATGATGGTGCCAGCTGGTATGGTTACAACGGACACAAATAATGTATATCTTCGAGTAAACGGTCTATTCGATAGCCCTCAAGCCGTACAAGATATGCCTATTCGCATTAATAATCAAACCTTGCGCCTTGGCGACATGGCTGATGTAACCATGACTTATCAAGATCCTAGTAATCCGCAGTTCTACTATGAAGGTAAGCCAGCTATAGGCATCGCTATCTCCATGGATGCAGGTGGCAATAATGTGGAATTTGGTGAAGCTATCGATAAAAAGCTAGCAGAATTGAAGAAAACTATTCCTGCAGGCCTTGAACTTAATCAAGTATCAAATCAGCCACATATCGTTAAGGAATCTATCGGCGATTTCTCTCAATCTCTATTTGAAGCCATTGCCATCGTATTGCTCGTAAGCTTTGCATCTCTTGGCTTACGTACAGGCGTTGTTGTAGCACTCACGATTCCAGTTGTTGTGTCTACGACCTTCATTTTGATGTATGAAAGCGGAATCTATTTGCACAAGGTTAGCCTTGGTGCTCTTATCTTGTCACTAGGCCTTCTCGTAGATGATGCCATCATCGTAGTAGAAATGATGAGCGTTAAGCTCGAAGAAGGTTGGGGTCACTTTAGATCTGCTACCTTCGCTTACCAATCAACAGCATTCCCTATGCTATCTGGTACACTTATTACCTGTGCTGGCTTCTTGCCATTAGCATTAGCCCAAGGTATGGTAGCAGAGTTTACAAAATCTCTATCCATCGTTGTATTTATGGCTCTCATCCTATCTTGGTTCGCCTCTGTTCTCGTCAGCCCTGTTCTCGGCTACAAAATCATAGAAAACAAGGCTCCAAAACCTGAATCCGAATGGACCAAACGAGACCATATCATGCACAATCTCAATGTTACATTCTATGATAAATTTGAAAGACTGTTACATTGGGCTTTAGGACATCATAAGGTAGTATTACTCATCACATTAGGTGCCTTTGTATTATCCCTACTTTCACTACCATTGATCAAGCAGGAATTTTTCCCATCATCAACGCGTAATGAAATCATCGTATCCATGCAATTTCCTCAAAGTTCATCTATTGAATACACTGCAAATCAGGCAAAAATCATCGATGAACATTTACAAGGTAACGAACACATTTCAACCTTTACATCCTATATAGGACAAGGTTCTCCGCGTTTCGTTCTCACCTTAGAACCTGAGTTGCAACGAAATAACTTCTTGCAGTACGTTATCGTTACAAAATCCTTAGAGGATCGAGATAAACTCTATGGTGAATTAACTTCTTATTTAAATGAAGAATTTCCTTCAGCCCTCGTAAATGCTCAATTTGTACAAATTGGGCCACCATCTAAATATCCAGTGATGCTCCGCGTAGCAGGTCCTGATCAAAAGGTGGTAAAAGACATTGCGAACCAAGTAAAAAGCAAAATGCAAGGTGACAAGGATTTACAGAATATTGCCTTTGACTGGCCAGATACGGAACCAGTAGCCAATGTTCATATCGACCCTAACAAGGCTCGATTACTTGGCATCGATAGCTACGCTGTATCTTTACATTTACAAAGTCTATTATCAGGTACAAAATCTGGTGAATACTACGAAGGTAACCAAACTATCCCTGTTACATTCCGTTTAGGAGACAATGAACAACACAACTTAAGTGCCCTCTCCTCCTTACCGATACAAACAGGTAATGGTTCCTATGTACCGCTTAGCCAAATTGCAACTATCACCATGACACAAGAGGATGGTATCATCTGGCATCGCAACATGATGCCAACCATCAGTATTCACGCCAATGTAAAAGCCGGGGTCTTAGGCAATGCGAAAACAAAAGAAGTTTATAAATCCTTACAAGACATTCGCGACTCCTTGCCTACAGGCTATACCATTGAACTTGATGGAGCCGCTGAAAAGAGTGTTACAGCTGTACAAAATTTAGCAACACCAATGCCAATTATGCTCTTTGTGATCATGACAATCCTCATGTTCCAATTAAAGCGTATTGCCCTCATGATTATGGCTTTGCTCACAGCGCCTCTTGGATTAATCGGCGTCGTATTAGCTCTCAATATTACGAGAACACCATTAGGTTTTATGGCTATTCTAGGTATCATCGCCCTTTCGGGCATGATCATCCGTAACTCCATTATCTTGTTAGACCAAATTGAAATCCATAAAGCAGAAGGACAAAAACCACTTGAAGCGATTATCAACTCCGCTACACTTCGTTTCCGTCCTATCATGCTCACCGCTATCGCAGCGATTTTAGGCATGATTCCTCTTATGGGATCTGTATTCTGGAGCCCACTTGCCATCGCCTTTAGCGGCGGCTTACTAGTAGCAACAGTGCTAACACTTATCGTATTACCAGTCATGTACGCAACATGGTATAAGATAAAATAAGATAATAAAGAGTAATATAAAATTAAACCTAATACAAAATCCCCCTATAAAAGTTTCTAATACTTTTATAGGGGGATTTTTATTACTTATTAAACTACAACGGCCGTCCCATTGCATGTGACCATGAGCATGCCATTTTCTGCACCTACTGTACTGTATTGGAAGGATACGCCGATAACAGCATTAGCACCTATTTTAGAAGCACGTTGAGACATTTCATCAAGGGCTGCTTGGCGGGCATTCATCAAAGAATTTTCATAACTGCCACTACGGCCACCAACGATGTCGCGAATGCCAGACATAAAGTCTTTCACAAAGTTACGGCCTTCTACGACCTCACCAAATACGATACCTTTATATTCTTGAACTGGTTTATTTTCAATATGCATAGTTGTAGTAATAATCATAATTGTATCCTTTCTAATTGACTACAATATATTTTGATTTATTATAGCAAGGCTTTTACAGAAATACAATCACAAAAAAAGACCTGTTCACTACATTCATAATGAACAGGTCTAATTATATGTTTTTATCGATCAAAATCGCGGTCTAGGTTAACCTCTTTTAATGGAACAAGTTTAGTTTTCTTGATGTATTTGTAACCTAAGTATACTGCGAAGAAGATTGGCAATCCGATGTACGCAACGGATACGCCATACCAGTCGATTGTATCGCCTGTGAAAGCAGAGTAGTTTTGACCAGCAATAATGATGATGCAAAGAATGAACGCCAAGATTGGGCCAATTGGGAACAACCACGCTTTGTAAGGTAATTCTTTAAGATCTCTACCTTGTGCAATGAAGGCACGGCGGAAGCGATAGTGAGAAACAGCGATACCAACCCATGCGATAAAACCGCAAAGACCGGAAATATTAACAATCCAAGTATATGCAGTACCTTCGCCGATAAAGCTTGTAAGGAATGCAAATAAACCGATTGCTGTAGTTAAAATTAACGCTGGCACTGGAACACCATGTTTATTAAGCTTAGTGAAGATTTTTGGTGCTTGCCCTTCTTTAGCAAGTGCATATAGCATACGAGTAGAAGAATAAAGACCAGAGTTACCAGCACTAAGTACTGCCGTTAAGATGATAGCATTGATAAAGCTAGCAGCAAAAGCAAAACCAAATCGGTCAAATACGAGTGTAAATGGAGAAATAGATACATTCTCTACACTAGAATTCAATAAATTTGGATCAGTATAAGGAATTAAGAAACCGATAACTATGAAAGCACCAATATAGAACAATAATATACGCCAGAAAATAGAATTAATCGCCTTTGGCACATTCTTTTCTGGATTTTCTGCTTCACCAGCGGCTACACCGATAAGTTCAGTACCTTGGAATGAGAAACCAGCCACCATGAAGATAGCAAGAATAGATTCCCAACCACCTACAAATGGCGCTTCCCCTACTGTCCAGTTCGTAAAGCCTGGAGATGTACCACCAATACCAAAGATAAGCATAAAGCCACAGAACAGGAATACGAATACGGTAATAACCTTGATGCTAGAGAATACATATTCACTTTCACCAAAGGAACGAGTCGATAAATAGTTCAAGCCGAATAAAACGAGCAAGAACAAAGCAGACCATACAATAGCAGGCACATCTGGGAACCAATATTTCATGATAAGAGCCCCTGCTAATACTTCAGCAGCCAATGTAATAGCCCAGTTAAACCAATAGTTCCAACCTAATGCAAAACCAAAAGCAGGATCTACATACCGTTTTGCATAAGTACCGAATGAACCAGGAATCGGTAAGTACGTAGCCATTTCTCCAAGAGATGTCATAAGGAAGTAAACCATAAGACCAATCAGTCCATATGCTACAAGAGCACCACCAGGGCCTGCAGTACTTACTACCTCACCACCAGCTACAAATAAGCCAGTACCGATAGCGCCACCAAGAGCAATCATATTCATATGACGTGCTTTTAAGGAACGCTTTAAATGTTGATCTTTATTAGAGGTAAACTCTACATTATTATTTTGATTATTATCCATGGTTCACCTCTTACAAATCTAGATTACGCACATATTTTGCGTTATCTTCAATAAATTTACGACGAGGTTCTACTTTATCACCCATGAGAACGGTAAAGATTTTGTCAGCTTCAATGGAATCTTCTAAGCTAACTTGTAAAATCGTACGATTTTCAGGATTCATTGTAGTTTCCCATAATTGTTCAGGATTCATTTCACCTAAACCTTTGTAACGTTGAATTGTAATGCCATCGCGACCTACTTCATCAAGTTTAGCTGTAAGCTCTGCATCAGAGTATACATACCAATGGGATTTACCCTTCTTAATTTGGTACAAAGGTGGTTGAGCAATGTAGATATGACCTTCCTCTACCAATGGTTTCATATAGCGATAGAAGAATGTTAATAATAAGGTACGGATATGAGCACCATCAACGTCCGCATCTGTCATGATAATAATCTTATTATAACGGGATTTGGTAATATCGAATTCTTCACCAATGCCAGTACCGAAAGCGGTAATCATGGAACGAATTTCGTTATTCGCTAAAATCTTATCAAGGCGTGCTTTTTCTACGTTAAGGATCTTACCACGCAATGGCAAAATCGCTTGGTAACGACGGTCACGACCTTGTTTAGCAGAACCACCCGCAGAGTCACCTTCGACTAAATAAATTTCAGTCATAGATGTATCTTTTTCGGAACAATCTGCCAATTTACCAGGAAGGCTAGATACTTCTAACGCATTTTTACGGCGAGTTAAGTCGCGAGCTTTACGAGCTGCTTCACGAGCACGACTTGCCATAGTTGCTTTTTCGATGATTTTCTTCGCATCTTGAGGATGTTCTTCAAAGAATGTTCTAAGACCATCAGATACGATAACATCTGTAATACCTTTAACTTCACTATTGCCAAGTTTAGTTTTTGTTTGACCTTCAAATTGAGGTTCCAATACTTTTACAGATACAACAGCTGTCAAACCTTCACGTACGTCTTCACCGGAAAGGTTTGACTCATTTTCCTTGATCAAGCCAGATTTACGGCCATAATCATTGAGGGTACGAGTCAAAGCAGCACGGAAACCAGAAAGGTGAGTACCACCGTCAACAGTGTTGATATTATTTACGAAGGACAACAAGTTTTCGCTGTAGCTATCGTTATATTGCAACGCTACGTCTACAACTACGTCGTCTTTTGTATTTTCAATATCGATAACAGTAGGGTTTACCACTTCTTTATTTTCGTTCAAGAAGGCAATGAAAGAACTTAAACCACCTTCGTAGTGGAAGCTTTCAACACGCGGTTCCTCTTGGCGCAAATCGCTCAATGTAATGCGAAGACCTTTATTAAGGAATGCCAATTCTTGTAAACGAATTTTTAATGTATCAAAGTTGAATATAGTAGTTTCGAAGATTTCAGCATCTGGCTTGAAGATAACTGTAGTACCAGTACCTTCTGCTTTACCGATTTCATGTAACTCAGAAGTTTTATGACCACGAGCAAAAGAAATCTCTTGAACTATACCATTTTGAGCTACTTGAACCTTAGTCCATTCACTCAACGCATTTACTACAGAAATACCTACGCCGTGAAGGCCACCAGAAACCTTGTAACCGCCACCGCCAAATTTACCGCCAGCATGCAATTTTGTTAATACTAACTCTACTGCAGACATACCGGATTCATGCATCCCTGTAGGGATACCACGACCATCATCGACAACAGTAATACTGTTATCTTTATTAATGGATACTTCGATATGTGTAGCGTAACCTGCGAGCGCTTCGTCAACAGAGTTATCTACTACTTCATAAACGAGGTGATGTAAACCGCGAATGGACGTACTACCAATGTACATACCAGGGCGTTTACGTACCGCGTCAAGACCCTCGAGAACCTGTATATTCTGAGCGCCATAATTTTCTTCAGGCATGAAACAAACTCCTCCTAACAATCTATCACACTGTACTGGATTGAAATTTGGTACAACACATGTACAGAATAAATCTTATCTCTTTATTATACTATAAAACTCGTCAATTCGTCTCATTAAAGTCTTAATACTAATACCAGAACCATAAACGCAATCATCAGTGACCACATAGGTCTTGATCTGCTCCTCTGGTACCATGGCGATATACTCTAAGCTTTCATAGTTATGAATAGGACTTTTATGTGATTTTCCGCCCTTGGCGTGCACCATCGTAATAATAGATTCAATAGGCACGGAAACAGTATCCCCAATATGAACGTACATAGGAATTCCTCCTCTACTTTTCTAATGTCCCATTAAGGGCATCAATTTTGAGCTGTTCTTCTTCAGCAAGGAACTTAGATCGATATTTATTGCACAAATTAATAACGTGTTGGTCCGTTAGCTCATCAGGCTTCTTATGAGTAATGAGCATAGCCACCATAAACATGTGACGGCGATTAATAGACCCTTTATAAATTTTATCTAAGTAAAAGTATATGGATTCCCGCATAGCTTCTGCAAAATCTGGGAAGGTACACTGTATAAACTGCTGACAATCGCTGTATTTAAAGTACGGATACTTTCTAATAACAGACTTAATGTCTTTAATATGAGCGCGATGCAATTCATATTCACAGGTCGGACAGATTTCTTTTTTAGATTCCATATGCATGCCACATCGCTTACAACGATGATAGCCATGCTGTTCTAAATAGATTTCACGCTTTCGAGACGTAATTTGTACTTTTCTGAAAGCGGCTCGTAATTCTTCGTTATCTGTTTGTTCTAAGGATTTATCGATGGCTTCTACATCTTCTTTTGAAAGTACGATGTCTGCAAAATTAATACGTTTTGTAATAATCTGTTCATCAGGCAATGAAATAGATGTATCAGTATTTGCTTTCACATAACTTTGACGTTTCATAATAAAGCGAATATCGGTGATGACCTCTTGATGGTAATATTTGTTTATCGCCTCGATGATACGTCGTTTTTGCATCTGTAATTCCTGCATCCACATGGAGTTATCTGCACTAATAACCATATTTGGCGGCTTGATAGACACAATTTTCGTATGGTCAGCTATGACATCGCCCACAACTTGACGCCACTTGTGAACGAGGGTATTTAATTTATATTGTTCCAGTAAATTCAGTTCTGATAAGGCCTTTGGTAAACAAAGATCAAGGCTGTCCATACTGAACCCTTCCCCCTTCACAAGAAATAAATTGAACAGATTTCAAATCTTTAAAATCGTGAATATCTGTAGTAGTAATAAATGTTTGAATACGTTTATGAATAAACTGCAATAAATTCACTCGTCTCGATTCATCAAGTTCGCTCAATACATCATCGAGCAAAAGAACTGGATATTCCCCAACCTCGGACTTAATAAACTCAAGCTCACTCAATTTTAAGGACAATACAGCCGTTCGTTGCTGTCCTTGGGATCCAAATTTCTTTAAATCCATCGCATCGGAAAAGAATCGTAAATCATCGCGATGAGGACCTACGCTGGTGGTCATCCGATGACGATCCTGCGGCAACGCTGCTTTAATGCGCTCGTAAAAGCCTTCCTTTGTAAATTCTAAGGATCCATTATCCATATATGGCTGTTCATAACCAATGGTCAAATTCTCGAGGCCACCCGTCAATTTACGGTTCATCAAATCGATGAGAAGATTTATTTTCTTCAAGCTTTCTAACCGTTTCTTTACGATAAAACTCGCCATATCTGCTAATTGCAAATCCCATTCTTCAAGAGGAATGTTCTGCTTACCTCTATATTCTTTAAGGATCGCATTGCGCTGCTGTAATAACCGATTATACTGCATCAACTGATGATAATAGGTAGCACTCGTCTGAGAGATTTCCATATCGAGAAAACGTCTACGTCCTGACGGCGTTCCTTTGATGAGCTGTAAATCTTCAGGACAGAAGATAACTGTATTTAATGTACCAATCAGTTCTTTTTGAGATATTTTCGTATCATTTAAACGAATATCCTTAGGGCCTTGGCGGAATAACTTAATATTTACCTTTTGAGGTGTATCCTTTTTCTCGAACTTAACAACAATGCCTGCTTCCTCAGCATTAAACATGAGCATATCCGATGTATCATTGGTTCGATGGCTTTTACCAATGGTACCCACATAAATCGATTCGAGGATATTCGTCTTACCAGCCCCATTAGTACCATGCAAAACGATAATCTCCGGATTGAACTGAATCTGTACATCCTTGTAATTACGAAACTGGAATAATTGCAGTGAGTCAATTCTCACTGATTATGCCTCCTCTTGAGTAATCACTAGATCTACATCGAGACCTTCGCAAGAAATCACGTCCCCAACGCGACACTTCTTGCGTTTTTCTGTGACAACTTGACCATTCAAAGTAAGGATGCCTTCATCGATAAAGGATTTAATTTGACCACCTGTTTCGATGATACCTTCTAACTTCAACAACTGATCAATTTGAATGTACTCCGTATGAATGGGTACCTGCTGTTGCTCTTTCATAACGTCCTCCTATAGTGGACAAATTATAACTATATGGGAATTAGGTAACGATGACTTTTAATCATCATTACCTAATAAAAATATGTATATTAATTCATTAAGCGTTCGTACGAACTGGTGTTACTACGTATGTATAGTTCGGATTATTGTCTTGGCGAATGACAACAGGACCGTTTTGTTTTAAGAACAAATGAATGTTGTCGCCTGTGCTGTGGCGCAAGATGTCGGAGATATAACGACCATTGAAGGAGATTGTAAAAGGAGTTCCTTTAAATTCAACAGCTACGTCTTCTTTTGCCATACCAATTTCAGTATTTTGAGTAGACAATGTTACATTACTTTCAGCCCAATCATAACGAATTACGTTATAGCTAATGTCTTTAGCCAATAAGGATACGCGATCAACGGCACCAGCGAATTCGCGGCGGTCAATAACAGCGCTAGAGTCGAATTGGGAAGGAATAACCTTTTCATATTCAGGATATGTACCTTCGATTAAACGAGAAATAATATAAATAGATTCAAAGTTGAACACGATTTGAGTGCGGTTCCAAATGATGTTGATCATCGCTGGATTATCTGTTGGTAACAAACGAGATACTTCAGCCAATGTTTTTGTAGGAATGATAGCGCGCATTGGCGTAGTTGCTGGCTCATCGATAGTAATTTTTTTAACAGCCATGCGGTGTGTATCAGTAGCAACCATAGTGACTTCATTTTCTTTAATTTCAAGAAGAGCACCAGTAAATACAGGGCGATCTTCGTCAGTAGCAGCTGCATAGTTTGTTAAATCGATGAGTTCTTTCATAGCAAAGCTATCGATATTTACATGATCTTGGTCATGTATTTGTTCTACCAAGGAAAAATCATCTGGATGTAATGTTACAAGATTGAATTCGGAAGAACCAGATGTGATTGTTAAAGAATTGCCATCTTCTGGTTTATAAAGCTCGATTGTATCGCCTGGTAATTTGCGAATTAATTCTTGGAAATAGCGGGAACCTACTACTAATGTGCCAGGTTCTTTAATGTCGCCGTCGATGGTTAAACGAATACCGAGTTCAAAGTCGTTACCTTGCAATTCTACTTGACCATTTTTTGTTGTCATGTAGATAGCACCTGGTAAGTTGGAACTTGTTTTATTTTGAGATACCTTTTGCAATACGTTGATTGCTTTTTGGAGATTTGCTTTTGGGAATGTAATATGCATTTATAACTCCTTTATGATTTCCATATAATGTAGAAGCACTAATAACTTCTTGTCTTGTTTGTAATTTTCTATGTTTGCTATCGTAGATGCTCTATAGATATTCTGCGATAGATCTGTTTCTACTGGTTTTTTGATTGTTTGTTAGTTTTAGTAGTAGTAATAGTAGGGGCCTGTTCATATGTGTAAAAGTGAATTAGCGCTACTAACCGTGCGATTTCTCGGTTGTGTATAACTATGTTGATAATTTGTAACCACTTATCCACATACTCACAGCAGAGTGCGGTTTTTAGGATATCCACAAAGTTACGCACAATATATCCACAGAGTTATCCACAAGTTGTTAATTTCTGTTTAATTTCAGAAATCATGTTCTTAGTTTCTTCGTTTCGTTCAATTTCCTTCGTAATTTTATCGTACGCATGGAGAATTGTCGTATGGTCACGAGAGAAGGCTGCTGCGATTTGCGGATAACTTTCATTGATCATATCACGGCATAGATACATGGCAATTTGCCGTGGGAATGCGAACTGTGCCTTACGCTTCTTACCGAGCAAGTCTTGCTTTTTAATATTGAAATAAGAACTTACAAAATTCTGGATACTTTCAATAGTTACTATGTTTACCTCTTCGGTATGAACGAGGCCAGCCAAGGCTTGTTTAGTGTATTCTAAATCGATAGATTCAAGACGTTGATCGATGGATGCGGTGCCGATGAGTTTTGTGAAAGCCCCTTGTAACACTCGGACATTTTCGCTAAATTGTAACGCCACGTAGTTGATGGAGTCGTTATCGATGCGGATAACGCGATTTTTCTTATATTCTCGTTCCAGCAAAGATCTAAAGATAGCAATGCGCGTTTCTAAATCTGGATTTTCCATGGTAGCAATATAGCCAGCTTGGAAACGAGAACGAAGACGGTCTTCGAATTGCTCCATATCGTTTGGCATCGTATCAGAGGTGAGGACGATTTGCTTGTTGTTATTTAATAACTCATTGAACGTATTAAATAGCTCAGTTTTCGTACTTTCACGACTTTCAAGGAACTGAATATCGTCAATCATGAGCACGTCGATGTTGCGGAACGTGTTGCGGAATAATTTACCTTGGTTACGTTGCAATGTTTCGACGAAAATGTTCATAAAGTTTTCGCTCGTAATGGACATAACCTTCATGTGTGGATGATTTTCCTTGATAGCATTGCCGATGGCGTGCATCAAATGCGTTTTACCTAGACCTGATGGACCATAGATAAAGAGTGGATTATAGTCGCCGCCTGGGAACTCAGCTACATTTTGAGCTGCCCCAAATGGAATGCGGTTCGCGTTGCCTGTAACGTAGTTATCAAAACGGTATGCTGGATTAAGGTTAGATAAGGATAAATCCACAGGTACATTATCAGATTGTAATGTAGGTGTTGTAGTTTCAGTCGTTTTAGTAGGCGCTACCATTGGTTCATCTGGAATTTCCACAGGTGCTGGTGTGCGGTCGATATAGACCGGCTCTTGGTAGATTGGTTTATAGAACTCGTCTTGCTGGTTTTTTTCCTCTACTACTGGAGGTAATGGCATCGGCGGTGCCACTACAGGTGCATCATCGATGAGACTTTCATCAACAAAGGTAGTATCTACACTTTCTTGATTGAAATCGAATAACACCATATCCCGATGGGAACCGATAACCGTAGTAATAGCATCCTGCAAAGCCTTGCTGATCTGTGGCTGCTGATCGATTAAGTTTTTAACAAATGTTTGCATGACCCCTATATGGATCGAATGACTTTCGAGAGACATGGGAATCAACGATGACGTGACGCGCAAGTACAACGCGTCAGGCAAATGTTGCATGTTCTTTTTCGCCTCTTGCAATATATGTTCCCATATATTATTCAAATCAAATGATTGCATGACTTGCCTCTTGTGTATAACTATTGCGATAAATGTGTATAACTTTAGGAATAATGTGTATAACTCTTGTGAAAGCTGTGGAAAAAACTGTTATTCCTGTGAATAACCTGTGCACAACCTGTGAATAAGTGAAAATAAAATTCTCTTCCAACCAGATAATAACTGACTTTATAGATTACACAGGTCAAAAGAGAAAAAATGTGGATAACCTTAAAAGTTATCCAATAAAAACTTATAAAAATATATACTTTTTCCTAATTTCAAGTATGATTGTACCAAAAAATCACTAGTTTGTCATTTATTCTGTGGATAACTTTTGATTATCTGAAGGAGAAATGTTAATAACTCAGTAACTATCTCATATCTTGTTCATCAATTACTTTTGGGGGAGGAATGAAAACTACTTTTATCGCTCCATTCTGACGCAAGTCGCTCGAAAAGTAGTTTTCATTCCCTTCCTCCAATAAGATAATTTTTATGTTTACAATACACATAGATGAAAAAGTAATTGATGAATATAACAGCATCAACCTTCAGATAATCAAAACTATATATAAAATAAAAAATGACAGACTAGTGATTTTTCTAAGAAGGAGTGTTAGATGTGGATTTTTGACCGAAACGTGTGGAGGGAGAAAACCACATCTATTCCTCTCCTCTTCCAAATAGAGATCAAAATGTAAATGTGTCTTATATAAAAAGATTAGAATGTGAGTTCTTGTGTTGCTGATATTGATGTTACGTTTACATCGTGTAGTGGTGTGTAAGGTGACATTAGGATTTACTTAGGGATGGAATATAGGGTCCTTTTGAGCGACTTTACGGTTAGTATGGAGCGATGAAGGAGCCCTATATTCCTCCCCTGGAAACGTAACATCAATTACTGGTTGAAATGTGTGATAGAATTATTACAGAAATACAAGAACTCACAAGCAGAATGCCTTTATTATATTGACAAATTTACGTTTTAACTCTATAATTACCCTGTTATGGTATAAGTAAAACAATACAAATGACGAGGAGGTGTTTTACTAATGAAACGTACTTACCAACCAAATACTCTTTGGAGAAAACGTACCCATGGTTTCCGTGAACGCATGAAAACTATCGGTGGCCGTCTCGTTTTAAAAAGAAGACGTGCAAAAGGCAGAAAACGCTTATCTGCATAATATAATAGCTGTTAGGCAGGAGAAAAAACTTGGCGCTGCTGCCAAGTTTTTCTATTCTTAGGACTTAAGGACAATGCATATGGATTATTGCCTCGAAAAAGCAAGACGACTGACGCACAATAATGAATATCGCCTTGTGTATAAGCACGGAAAATACGAAGTAGGCCGTATGTGTGTACTTTATCGTATGCCCGTGGCGAAGCAATCTACGCGCATTGGTTTTGTAACCGGCAAAAAGGTTGGTTGTGCTGTAGAGCGCAATCGAGCTAGACGGCTTATGAAAGAGGTATATCGCCTCAATCAACATGCCATACGCGAAGGGTATCATATCGTAATTGTTGGACGTGGCCCTCTGAAAAACGCTACCTACGAAAAAGCGGAAAAGGAAATTTTGTATCTCTTGCGAAAAAGCAAATTGTTGATACAAAATAATAAATAGGACCACAAGTTAGAAGGCTTTGGTCCTTTTTTGTGTATATGGAGGTTTCTATGAAACGCTGTATAACCACGCTTTTACGACTATTAATTAGGTTTTATCAGCTTGCCATATCTCCCTTAAAACCTGGATGTTGCCGTTATTATCCGACATGTTCCACATATACTCTACAGGCCATCGAAAAATATGGTCCTTTGAAAGGTAGCTGGATGGGATTAAAACGCATTCTTCGCTGCCACCCCTTCCATAAGGGTGGCTACGATCCAGTGCCATAATCTATTTGGGATTAGACTAGTTTTGCGTTTTGTGAAAGTAACTTTCACCATTACTATTTAGCACAGTTTTGGAAATACCTGAGCATCTGTATGGATGAAATTTAGACCATACCATAACGATATATAGATGCGCAAAGGACGGTTTCGGACTGTAAGAAAAAGGAGAAACAATGGACTTTTTAAGTGGTATTTTTCAACCTATTGTTGACTTGATGAGCACATTGGTAACTTATGCGTTCCAATTGACTCAAATGGTAGGTTATCCAAGCTACGGTGTGGCTATTATCCTTTTAACAATCGTTATTAAAGCGATTTTGGCACCACTTACTGTTAAGCAAATTAAATCTATGAAGGCTATGCAAGAATTACAGCCTCGTATGAAAGAATTGCAAGATAAATATAAAAATGATCCTGCAAAACTTCAATCAGAAATGGGTGCATTGTACAAAGAAATGGGTGTTAACCCGTTGGCTGGTTGTTTGCCTTTATTGGTGCAAATGCCATTCTTGATCGCTATTTACTGGGCGTTGAAAGACTATCCTTATGATCCAAACTTTGTACAATTCTTGTGGTTACCTAGCCTTGGCGAACCAGATCCAATGTACATATTGCCAGTTTTGAGTGCACTATCCACATGGTTTATGTCTCGTCAAACTAGTAATGGTGCAACTGGTGCAGCTGCACAACAACAAAAGATTATGACAATCTTTATGCCTCTATTCATTGGTTATATTTCCTTGAACTTCCCATCTGGTCTTGTTATCTACTGGGTAGTTTCTAACGTATTCCAATTGATTCAACAGCACTTCATTTACAAAAATTTGAACGCTAAGTAGGAGGCAATTATGGAATTTATCGATGTATCTGCTAAAACCATTGAAGATGCCATTGCCAAAGGTGTAGCTCAATTGGCTGCAGAAGGCCAAGAATTGGTAGAAACTAAAGTCTTGGAACAACCTTCTAATGGCTTCTTGGGCATTGGTCGTAAACCAGCAGTTGTTCGCTTATTCTTCACATCTGTAGCTAAAACTGCTACGCAAGAAGAAGTAGCTCATGTAGAAGAACAATCTGTAGCTGTTGCTTCCAATCCGATAGCAACAAGTGAAACAGAAGTACAAGATACAGCAGTTGAAACTTCTGAAGGTGATGTTGTAGAAAAACCTTCTAAAAAGGAACTTTCAAAAGAAGATCAACAAGAAATTGCTGAAAAAGGTAAACAATTCCTAGATGATATGTTTACACAAATGGGCCTCACTGTAGTTATCGAAAAAATGATGACTAAAGATAAGATTACATTCCAAGTGCACGGCGAAGATTTAGGTATTTTAATCGGTAAACATGGTCAAACATTGGATGCTATTCAATACTTAACAAATCTCGTGGCGCACAAGGATGTGTCTGGCCACTGCCATATCGTTGTAGATGTGGAAAATTATCGTTTTCGCCGAGAAGAAACATTGGTAAATCTTGCGAAACGCTTGGCTTCTAAGGTAAAACGTAACCGCCAAAAGGTTTCCTTAGAACCGATGAATGCTTTTGAACGTAAAATCATTCACACTGCCCTTCAAGGGGATAAAAACGTTGTTACTAACAGTGAAGGGGACGAACCGTTCCGTCACGTTGTGATTACGTACAAAAAATAATATAGTGGTGCAGCTTTCAAGTGACTGATATTCTCGGTTGCTTGAGGGCTGCCCCCTTTATTCTTTAGGTTATGGTGAAAGCTAACCTAAGTTAATCTTCGCATGCAAAGATTAGTTTAGTTTAACTTTCACAGGCGAAGAACATATACAAAAGCAAATACTAGATAATCGAAATACGGAGATATGTATGTATATAGATGATACAATAGCGGCCATTGCGACGCCGCCCGGCATTGGCGGGGTTGGTATTATTCGGGTCAGCGGCAAGGATAGTTTTCCTATTGTAAATAGCCTGTTCAAGAGCGCTGGCACCGTTCCTTTGATGGACCGCCAAAATAGAACGATTCAATATGGGACCATTGTGGACCCTGCAACGAACAAGACCATCGACGAGGTTCTTGTATTATTAATGAAAGGCCCTCATTCCTACACGGCAGAGGATGTGGTGGAAATTCAATGTCACGGTGGTATTGTGCCGGTTCGACAAATCTTGAAATTGCTCGTAAATCACGATGTGCGCATGGCAGAGGCCGGCGAATTTACGAAGCGTGCCTTTATGAATGGACGTATCGACCTCACCCAAGCAGAGGCGATCATTGATATTATTGAAGCGAAAACAGAGGACTCCCTCTCTCTCGCTGTATCGCAGCTGGACGGCACAGTTTCGTCCTTTGTAAAAGATGTGCGTGAACAGCTCATCGCCATGATTGCTCATTTAGAGGTAACTATCGACTATCCTGAGGAGGATATTGAGGATGTAACGAGCCAAGAGGTTCGTGAGCAGCTAGAGCCTATTTTGAAAGCTATGGACGATTTGTTGTCTACGGCTAATACAGGTCGCCTCATTCGCGATGGTATTACGACGGTTATCGTAGGTCGTCCAAATGCAGGTAAATCGAGCCTTATGAACGCTCTCTTGCGCGAAAACCGCGCTATTGTAACGGATATTCCGGGGACGACGCGGGATAGTATTGAAGAATATATGACCGTAGAAGGTATTTCATTGCGCCTCATCGATACGGCAGGTATTCGGGATACTCAAGATACGGTAGAAGCCCTCGGTGTGGAGCGTGCTCGCGATTATATTAATAAAGCAGACATCGTACTCTGCGTTATTGATGGGTCTACTCCATTAACCCCTGAAGAAATCGAAATTTTGACCTCTGTCAGCGGTTTGAATACCATCGTACTCCTCAATAAGTCCGATGTGGCACAAGTCGTTACAGACGAAAATATTAAAGAACACGGGACTTTTACAGCTATTGAACGCATTAGCGCTAAAGACGGCGAAGGATCTGCGGTTCTCTCCAAATGGGTGCAAGAACTCGTTTATGGCGGTCGTGTTAAACAAGACAACAGCGCCATGATCAGTAATGTGCGCCACATCAGCCTCATGGAACAAGCAAAAACTCAAGTCGAAGAAGCCCTCTCCTCTATCGACATGGGCATGCCAGTAGATTTTGTCGCTACCGATTTGCGCAGCGCCTGGGAACTACTAGGCGACATCACAGGCGATACCATTCGTGAATCCATGATCGACGAACTATTCAGTCGTTTTTGCCTTGGTAAGTGATTTAAACTTTCATAATAAGATAAGTAATAAATATAAGGAATTCAATTGATATGTACACAGTAGATAATTATGATGTCATCGTTATCGGTGGTGGCCATGCTGGTTGTGAGGCGGCTCTCGCCGCTGCCCGCATGGGTCATCGCACGTTGATGGCGACTATCAGTTTAGATAACATTGCGCTTATGCCATGTAATCCTGCCGTTGGCGGTCCTGGTAAAAGCCATCTTGTTTATGAACTTGACGCTTTAGGCGGTCAAATGGGTATTAACGCAGATGCTACGGCTATTCAAATGCGTATGCTCAACATGGGTAAAGGCCCTGCAGTGCATTCCTTGCGCTGCCAATCTGATAAAATTAAATACCAACATTTGATGAAACAAACTATTGAAAATACAGAGAACCTCAATGTTAAGCAAATTATGGTAACAGAGCTTAAGGTTGAGGACGGCAAGGTAACAGGTATTGTTACAGAACTTGGCGAATTCTATGGCGCTAAGGCTGTTATTCTTTGTACAGGTACCTACTTGAAAGGTAAAATCCTCATCGGCGATATCGATTATGTAGGTGGCCCAAATGGTCAACGCGTAGCAGAACATTTCTCTCAATCTTTGCTCGACAATGGCATTGAGTTGATGCGCTTTAAGACTGGTACGCCGGCCCGTGTAGATAAACGCACGCTTAATCTTGAAAATATGGAGGTTCAAGAAGGAGATACACATCATCACTCCTTCTCCTTTATGGATGAATGGATCAATCGCAATGAAGACGTATGTTGGTTGACCTATACTAACAAAGAAACGCACGAAATCATTACGAGTAATATTCACCGTGCTCCTATGTATAGCGGTAAAATTGAAGGTGTAGGCCCCCGTTACTGCCCTTCTATCGAAGATAAGGTAGTACGCTTTGCAGATAAAGAACGTCATCAATTATTCGTAGAACCAGAAGGTACTAGTACAAACGAAATGTATGTGCAGGGCATGAGTACTTCCCTTCCAATGGACGTACAATATGCATTCCTTCGCACCATTCCAGGCCTTGAAAATGTAGAAATCATGCGCCCTGCCTATGCTATTGAATACGATTGCTTGAACCCAACACAATTGACACCAGCCCTTCAAGTAAAACATATTGAAGGCCTCTACTCTGCTGGTCAAGCTAATGGTACATCTGGCTATGAAGAAGCCGCTGCACAAGGTCTAATGGCTGGTATTAATGCTGCTTTATGGCTTGAAGGTAAAGAACCGTTTATCCTTGCTCGCTCCGAAGCATATATCGGTGTTCTCATCGATGATCTTGTAACAAAAGGTACAAACGAACCATATCGCATGATGACAAGTCGCAGCGAATATCGTTTATTGCTTCGCCAAGATAATGCAGATATGCGTCTTACTGAAAAAGGCCGTGAAATTGGTCTTGTAAAAGACGATCGTTGGGCTAAATTTACAGCAAAGAAAGCGGCTATCGACGAAGCAATGGATATGTTGCGAAATACACCTGTTAATCCATCTAAGGAGACACAAGCTTTGCTTGAAAGCTTAGGTACAGCACCTATTAGAACAGGTATTCACGCTTATGATTTAGTAAAACGTAATGAACTTTCCTACGCTATCGTAGCTGATGCATTTGGTTTAAAACGCTATACACCTGATGTAGAAGAAGCTGTTGATATCTCCATTACTTATGAAGGGTACATCAAAAAACAAATGGACCAAGTCGATAAGGTTCGTAAACTAGAAGAAAAAATTCTTCCAAAAGAATGGGATTACACACAAATTAAGGGTATCTCCCTTGAAGCTCAACAAAAGCTCAATAAAATCCGCCCTCACTCTATCGGCCAAGCAAGCCGTATCTCTGGCGTATCCCCTGCGGACGTATCTGTTCTGCTAATTCAATTGGAACAATACAATAGAAGCAAATAATAGATGTGATTATATACAAAAAGAGCTAGTTAATCTTATGATTAACTAGCTTTTTTTAGTAAATACTTAACAGGTTTAATTAGCTTAATGGTTTAGACCAATCTTCCACTTCTAATTGATTAACTCTTTTAAACTCTTTTGTATTGTTAGTAATGATAGTAAGACCTTTTGATTTTGCATGACTAGCAATGAGTAAATCCATAGGACCAATAATTTTTCCTTGTGATTGTAAATCGGCTTTTATTTTTCCATACTCTTCAGCAGCGTGACTATCAAAATCAATAATTTGTATAGGTGATAATAAAAGTGTTAAAGCTAATCTATTTTTATCTTTTGATTGGCTTTTTTCTACACCATGCATTAGTTCAGCATATGTAATTGATGAAATACATATATCTGAAGGATGATGTTTCAATATTTTCTGTAGTACAACTTCTGGCTCTTGTTTGATAGCATAAATACATATATTAGTATCTAACATATACTTCATAAGGTTTCACGCTCCTGATAATCAATATCTTCCCGTCCGTTACACATAAAATCATCTGTAAATAATGATAAACCAGCTACAAATCCTGCCCATTCATCATCTTTTGGCATAAGTAAGACTACATTTCCTATTTTGTTGATGATTACTTCATCACCATTAAATCGAAATTCCTTTGGTAATCGTACAGCCTGGCTACGGCCATTTTCAAATAGCTTTGCTGTGGTCATACATATCACCTCCTTATTAATAAAAGTATATACCTTGATATATATTTTAACAAGATATAATTTTGTATACATATTATTAAGTAGCTAGTATGTATATTTATATGAATATTTATAAAACTTTTATTATTCTATCTATAAAATATGTACACTAGAGAAATACATTAAGTGTACATTCAGAATAGACAAAATATTCTATAAGTGAAGAAAAGTTCATGGTGATAAATTAGAAATAAACTGTGAAATTTAGTTGATAAAAAGATGTATAAGGAAATTGAAAATGGATATGGTAAAAGGTTAACAAAATAGGTTAAAAAGATGGACCGATTTCTCAATTAATTGTTTTAAATGATAATATAGATATAATATTTCTCCCCTACCCTATTTTATATTACGCAGGTCCTATATTTTTGCTTATAAATGAGAATGATTTGAGAATATGCTATAATATAAAGAAAAATGACTTAAGTATTTTGTTTATATGGTCATATTATTAGTTTTCGTATATAAACTTATATAAAATGGATTAAAAGCGTCATATAACGCAAATTTTTGAGTTTTATAGCATCTGAAAATCTAAATACTATTTTGATATCTCATATATTGTTAAATACATAGTTTTGCCTATATGATGTGTCATATGACATGAGTTTTGTTACATATATGTGGATTACTTTTAGTATTATATAAATATCGAATGATTTATTAGGAGTACTTATGAAAGAGAAATACGATGTGCCTATTGCACCTGAGTCTGAATTTGTTTCATACATGATGGAGCAAATGACCAAATTTGGTTTGCCTTGTACGGAAGAGCAGGCAAAGGACTTTTACGTGTACTATGCGCGCATGATTGAAACAAATAAATACCTCAATCTTACGGGCATCACAGATATGAAAGAGGTCATTGTTAAGCATATGATCGATTCCCTCTCCTGCTACGATCCAAATATTATTAAATCCGGCATGGCCATTATTGATGTTGGTACTGGTGCTGGTTTCCCTGGCATTCCATTGGCTATCTATGATCGTAGTCTTAAGGTCACTTTGTTTGATTCTTTGAAAAAACGTCTTACCTTTCTTGAATCCGTTATAGATGAGCTTAAATTGATTAACTGTGCTACCTTACATGGCCGTGCAGAGGATCTTAGTCATCAAGATTATCGTGAAAGCTTTGATATTGCTACGAGTCGTGCTGTGGCGAGATTACCCATTCTTTTAGAATGGACTGTACCATATGTTAAAGAAGGTGGCTACGTTATTGCTTTAAAAGGTGCTATCTACGAAGAAGAAGTGGGAGAATCCAATAAAGCCCTTAGCACATTAAAAGCAAAGATTGAAGAAGTACGAACCGTTACTCTACCAACCTTAGATGATAAACGAGCAATCTTGTATATCAAGAAAACAGGTAAAACACCGAAACAATACCCACGTAAGCCAAAAGAAATTAAAGACAAACCGTTAGTGTAATCTAATAGTGCTATCACGTAATAGCGGATAATAGATTACAATTGATACCTATATAAAAGAGGATGCAAATCTAAGATTTGCATCCTCTTTTTCCTATCTTCCCTAGCCTATTCAAGGATATCGTTTACAACAGGATTACATAGTTTATTCACTATATAAGTCGTATATAAAGATAAATAGAACACCTTTTCCTAAGGACGACTTAGGGTTACTATGGAGTCCGTGGGAAAGGTGTTCTTTTATAATTTTACAATGATTTATACATGGTCAATGATATGTAATGTTGTATCGATATCGTTTAAAGGCATAATATGTACGCCTGCAGCGATTTTTTTGATTTGTTCCAAAGTTTCGATAGCGATTTCTGTACCCGCTTCTTTTCCGCCTTTTTCTACACGGTCTAGGATTTCTTGTGTAAGGTTAATCCCAGGCACTTTTTCGTGTAAATATGTAGCCATTTTGAAGCTTTTAAGTGGAATTAAACCGAGCATAATAGGTATATCGAACTCGGACATTTTATCGATGTAGCGTTTTGCTTGTTCTAAATCGTAAATTGGTTGTGTTTGTACGAAGTGTGCACCATTTTTAATTTTCGCTGCTAATTTTTGACGTTCAATTTCTAAGTCTGGTGCACCAGGGTTGCCAGTAGCACCAATGTAGAAGTTTGTAGGCTTATCTAAATCATTGCCTGCCAAGTCTTTACCAGCATTTAATGTTTTAGCGATATTGAGTAAGCCCATGCAGTCTACTTCGAATACGGATTGTGCAAATGGGTGGTCTCCATTATCTGGTTTGTCACCAGTAAGGGTTAAGATATTATTTACGCCAAGTGCTGCAGCGCCTAGCAATTCGGATTGTAGGCCGATGATGTTACGGTCGCGGCATGTAAGGTGGAAGATAGTTTCAATGCCTTCGTTATGTTGTAATAAATAGGACAAGGAAATTGGGCTCATACGCATCTTGGACATAGGGCTGTCAGCGATGTTAATGGCATCTACTTTCCCTTTCAAACGGGCTGCTTGGTCAAATACCTTTTGAGCAGAACTGCTCTTTGGTGGGTCTAATTCAACAGTGATGGTGAATTTCCCTTGTTGATGTTTCTCTCTTAATGTCATCATGTACCTCTTTATTACAAATTATTTCTCTAAAGTTTCAAAGAAATCGTTGGCGTGGTTAACTGCAGCGATACCGTCTTTAGCGTAGATATCTGCGCCAGCTTGATCTGCGTATTCTTGAGATACTACGGCGCCACCAACCATGACCTTAGTATTAAGGCCTGCAGCGCGAATAGCTGCAACAGTATTGTCGATTTGAGGCATTGTTGTAGTCATCAAGGAACAGATACCGACGAGGGCCGCTTTGTTGTCCTTAATAGCTTGAACGATGACTTCTGGATCAACATCTTTACCAAGGTCAACAATTTTGTAACCATTGTTTTCAAGCAAGGCCGCTACGATATTTTTACCTAAATCGTGAATATCGCCTTTAACTGTTGCTACAACAACTGTGCCTTTATCTAAACTTTCACTAGCAGGAATAATTTCTTTAATTGTGTTGAAAGCAGCCTGCATTGTTTCAGCAGCAAGCATTACTTGTGGCAAGAATAATTTACCAGAACCGAATTTATCCCCTACTACATTCATCGCTTCAGAAAGACCTTTTTTAGTAAGATCCAATGGATCAATGCCATCTGCTAAGGCTTTTTTAACAAGATCTATAATAGCTTCTTTTTCACCTTGCTCTACGCAAGCACGGATATTAGCGAGTGGATCATTGCTGTCGAAAGATTTCTTTTCAGGACCTTTTGGAGCAGTGTTACCAGGGGCACTTGTTTCGTCTTCATAGCCGTATTCTTTGATGAATTCTGCAGAACCTGGGTCCCAGCCTAATAATGTAGTGCTAGAAACAAATGCTTTTTTCGCTGGGTAGTTTAGAGGGTTCATAATTGGTGTTGTTAAACCACATGCTAAAGCCATTGTTAAGAATTGGCCGTTCAAGTAAGGACGTTGTGGCATACCGAAGGAGATGTTGGACAAGCCCATTACTGTTGGGAAGCCAAATTTCTCTTTGTATAACTGTAATGTACGCAATGTTTGGCGTGCACTATCTTCACCACTGGCAAGTGTTAATACCAATGGATCTAGTAATAAGTCATGAGGTTGAAGACCATAGCCATAAGCACGATTTACGATACTTTCAGCTAAAGCAACGCGGTCCTCTGCTTTTTCAGGAAGGTCACCACTGCAGATTGGCAAGCAAAGCAATGCTGCACCGTAACGTTTAGCCAATGGCATAACGTGAGTGATGGACTCCTCTTCCCCGTTTACGGAGTTAATAAGAGCGCGGCCTGGATAGTTTTTAAGAGCTACTTCCATAGCTGCTGGATCCAATGTATCGATGGACAAAGGTGTTTCAACGAGCATGGATAATTCGAAGATAGCACGTTCCATTAATGGTGTTTGGTCCATACCTGCTACGCCCATGTTTACGTCGAGGATGTCGGCACCTGCTTCTACTTGGTCTAATGCATCGCGTTTTACACGAATGAAAGAGCCATCGCGTAACTCTTGAGCAAGCACTTTACGACCTGTAGGATTGATGCGTTCACCGATAATAAGAGGTTTTGTATGATGACCTAATTCCAACAATTTAGTGCGGCTCGTAATGATTGTTTTAGGTTCAATATGAGCACGCTCTTTAGGTGTATGTGCTTTCACAGCATCGGAAATAGATTGAATATGAGCTGGTGTTGTACCACAGCAGCCACCTACATAGCTTGCACCTGCATCTACGATTGGAAGCATCAATGGCCCCATTTCTTCTGCTGCAAGTGGGAATACAGTTTGCTTGTTAATTAATTGAGGCATGCCTGCATTTGGTTGGCAGCTAATTGGCAAGTTTGTAACACTAGCGATTTCCTCGATAAGTGGTGTAATTTGTTCAGGTCCAAGAGAACAGTTGATACCTATGATATCTGCACCCATTGCCTCTACGATTGTAGTTGCAACTGCTGGGGGTGTGCCTGTAATAGTACGACCGTCTTCACTGAAAGAAAACTGACAGATGATTTGTACATCTTCTTTTGTTTTTCCTGCTGCTTCGCGAGCATCAAGAGATGCTAATAAAGCGGCGCGCATTTCTTGTACGTCGATGATAGTTTCAATGATAATGAAATCTACGCCACCTTCAATCAATGCATCTGCTTGTTCACGGTACGTGTCATAAATAGAATCAAAGCTCATATTGCCTAATGGTTGTAAGAAACGACCTGTAGGACCCATAGAACCAGCTACACGGGCAGATGGTTTAACCTCTGCAATAGCCTCTTTTGCTACTTTTACCGCTGCAATATTGATTTCTCTTACGCGATCTTGTAAATCATAATCTTCTAACTTAAGACCACAAGCACCGAATGTATTGGTAGTAATAACATCACTGCCATGTTGTAAGTATTGAGCGTGAATATTCTTTACTACTTCTGGTTTTTCTATGTTAAATAATTCTGGACAATAGCCCTCTTCCAAGCCTGCAGCTTGAAGCATTGTGCCCATAGCACCGTCAAATATATACATAAACATCTTCCTTTATCATCCTAAATTCTAAAGTGTTTCACGTGAAACATTATTCTGTTGGTTGCCCTTTCATAGCGATACCAGAGGCTTCGGCTGTCGTTTTACTACAGCTTTCTTCTTCTTCATTATTAGTGGTTATAGATGCCTTTTCTGGTAATTTACGAGATGCACAATCCTTTTGGGAACAAGATGTGCAACCACGCTTTGTATTGATATCTTGATTAGCTGGCATTAAACCAATAATAGCCGTTACAGATTTACGTGGGAACAATAAATAGTTCTCCGTTACTTGTAATCCAATCATCTCTGTTTTAATAATTTTAGCTAATTGAGGCTGAATTTCTAATGGCCAGTTACCATAACCAGGACTAAAGCGCCATGTTGGTTTATAACCTTGCTTTTTAGCGATGGTATTGATAACTTCATTTACTTGATCCGCTACTTGTTCTACCGCTGTTGTAGCCGCTGCATCAAGTAGTAAACCTACAGTATAGTTACCTTGTTTAAATAACTGTTCACTTCGAATTTCTACATCTTCACCTACTGTTACGCCTAATACATAAACTTTTGTAGATTTTTCAAGATGTTTTTCAATGATGGAACCTTCAATTTTAAGTGGTGGATTGCTCAAAACTGTTTTTGTTTCTGCATCATAATCATATTCTTGATATACACCTTTAGGTGTAGCTAATAATTGAATTTCCTTACATGCTTCGTCTACATATTGTTGCGGAAAATCCTCTGCGTGACGAAGTCCTGCGTATCGTTTTACTTCTGTTTTATCGATGGCAGGAAGCATTCCGTTATAAATGGGCATAGAAACGCCTCCTTTTCAAAATAAAAAGCTCTGCGTATCCGTAGAGCGTGTACTTAATCATTAGTATATTGTTTATAGATTAGATCAATCTCAAGATTTATCTATTTTACGTCTATAAATATTATTACTATCTATTTAATAGTATATAGATATAGATAATGCCTGTCAAAGTATATAGGGCCTGTATTCTCATATAATTTATTAGTGTATTGATATAGCTTCAAGCTATATCAAATTATATTTTAATCCTAAAAGTTATCATTGATAATGTTTTATATATTTTAGACTATTACATTAGCTTAATAATCTTACAGCTTTATATTAAATTGTTTCACGTGAAACATTTTGATTGTTTTGCTTGTAAATTTACTCAATATATTCAATTTGTCTTGATGTTGATCTTTAATTATTAGTCATAAAGATTTATTAGATTTTGTGATCAATTACTTTGTTAATTTAGTTATTTTTATTAGTATAATTATATTTTTAATTAGTTATTTTTGAAAACAAAAAATACATAAAATTTTCTTATGTATTTTTAACTGGTTGGTATATATTTATATACCAAGTTTATTTTTTTACTATAAAATTTTTGTGGTAAATACTTTTATATAGATCAAGTTAAGTTTTTTGACTGCATTTAAATGTTTCACGTGAAACAATCAAAATTCTTTTTGTATATTTGAGAGATGCAAAATGAGGTTAAATTATATTGTTTGCTAATATTAAATTGTGTATATTATTAAATGATGCGTTTAATAGATAAAATTATAGATGTTTTTTGAGAATTTGATTTGTAATTACCGTAAATATCGTTGTTTTATGTTATAATTAAAAAGAAATATTTTGAACGAACATGTGAGGTGAATTAAGTGGGCAAAGTTATAGCTATTACTAATCAAAAAGGCGGTGTAGGTAAAACAACAACATCCGTAAATTTGAGTGCTTGTTTGGCTGATGCTGGTAAGAAAGTGTTGCTTGTTGATTTAGATCCACAAGGTAATGCTAGCTCTGGTTTAGGTATTGAAAAAGATGATTTAGAACTCTGTGTACACGATGTTCTAATCGATGGTGAACCTATTGCTGATATTGTTCAGCCTACAATGCTTAAAAAGCTATTTGTAGCGCCTGCAACAATTCAATTAGCTGGTGCAGAAGTGGAACTCGTTTCAGTTGTTTCACGTGAAACAATGTTGAAAAAGGCATTGGCACCAGTACGTGACGAATATGATTTTATCATTATTGACTGTCCGCCATCCCTTGGTTTGCTAACATTAAATGCCTTTACAGCGGCAGATAGCGTATTAATTCCGATTCAAAGTGAATTTTATGCATTAGAAGGGGTTAGTCAATTAGTAAAAACTATAACAATTGTGCAACAAACATCTAATAAAAATCTTGAAATTGAAGGTGTTTTGTTAACTATGTTTGATGGTCGTACAAATTTATCTATTCAAGTTGCTGATGAAGTGAAGAAATTCTTTGGTAATAAAGTATATAAGACTATTATTCCTCGTAATGTACGTCTTAGCGAAGCTCCAAGTTATGGTGAACCTATTATCGTATATGATCCAAAATCTAAAGGGGCCGACGTATATACTAAACTAGCTAAAGAAGTGATTAAAGCTTCAAAAGATAAATAAATAGTTCAATAGATAGCTAATTGTATAGTTAAATAGCTAAAATGACTAGACTAATACCTTGGCTATTAAATAATTGAGTGTTACAAATTGATATATAGTCACATATGTAAGGTGAGAGAGGTTAGTTATGCCTAGAGAAGTTAAAAGTAAGAAAAGTAAATCATCCGGCTTGGGGAAGGGCCTTGGAAATTTAATGAAGGTGGACACAGTCGAGTCTGTATTACCTGAAAAGGAAATTCATGAACTACCAATTTCTGAGTTAGTTCCGAATGCAGATCAACCTCGTAAAAGCTTTGATGAGGATAGTTTAGCTACATTAGCTGAATCTATTAAAAATCTTGGTATTTTTCAACCAATTGTAGTACGTAAACAAAAGAATAAATACCAAATTGTAGCTGGTGAACGTCGTTATCGTGCTGCTATTATTGCAGGTTTAGAAACAGTACCAGTTATTGTAAAGAAATATAATACAGAAGAAATGACAGAAGTGGCTCTCGTTGAAAATTTACAACGTGAAGGGTTGGATCCAATTGAAGAAGCTTTGGCGTACCAAGGCCTAATGGATACTTATAAACAAACACAAGAAATGATCTCTGCTCGTTTAGGTCGCAGTCGTTCTTATATTGCAAATATGGTTCGTTTGTTAAAATTATGTGATTCTGTACAAAAAGATCTTATTGAAGGCGACTTAACAGTAGGTCAAGCGCGTCCATTGTTGGCATTGCGTAGTGCTGCACAACAAATTGAAGTTGCCGAACGTATTAAAGAGGGCGAATTAAGTGCACGTCAAGCAGAGGCTCTTGTGAAGTCTATGCAAAATAAAACTCCTAAGACAAAGGCTGTTAAGCCACAAAGTACTGCAGAAGTACGTGCTCTTATGGATCGTTTAAAACTTAGCTTAGGATCTCCTGTAAACATTAAGTTCCGTTCTGGTAAAAAGGTTCAAGGTAAGATTGAAATTGCCTTTTCTTCTGAAACAGAATTAGAACGACTTATTGCTTATATGGATGGTCAAGATCATGCTGATGATACTGAAACTGTAGAGTTTAGAGTATAATTGCTTAGCAATAGCAATAGCAATAGCAATAGCAATAGCAATAGCAATAGCAATAGCAAT
>NZ_CAUQYW010000009.1:0-77631 GCF_963522475.1 uncultured Veillonella sp.
GAGCAATCGGCTGTTAACCGATCGGTCGTAGGTTCGAGTCCTACTCGAGGAGCCAATTTCATATGGCCCGTTGGTCAAGCGGTTAAGACACCGCCCTTTCACGGCGGTATCCCGGGTTCGATTCCCGGACGGGTCACCATATGGACGATTAGCTCAGCTGGGAGAGCGCCTGCCTTACAAGCAGGATGTCGGCAGTTCGATCCTGTCATCGTCCACCAACGTAAGCGGTTATCTTAGGATAACCGCTTTTTGTTATAAAAATAATGGTATTAACGTGGTGCATACATGATGATATAAACGCCCACAAGACATACAAGTCCGCCGATGATATCATATGTGTCTGGTCGCAAACCATCGACGAGCCAACCCCATAAGATAGAAAGAGCAATAAATACGCCACCATAGGCTGCATAAACCTTACCGAAGCTTGCTTCTGGTTGGAAGGTAGGGATAAGGCCATATAAAAATAAGATGATGGCACCAGCCAGTAAATATACAGGGCTTTTATCATCGCGCATATAAAGCCATACTAAATAGCCACCGCCAATTTCAGCTATACCAGCTAGTATGAAAAATAAAATAGATAAGATCATAGTAACCTCACAATATTAATTGAAATCTATTCTCTATTTTACAACTTGTTACGGTAGAGAGCAATTATTTAATAGGCTAAGGTTGATAGTTACTAGTCGTAAAGAAAAATATATTAAATATAGCCGTTAAAAAAGCGTAAGTAAACGAAATTAACAAAACCCGTACACTAATATGCGTACGGGTTTTGTTTCGCGTTTATAAACGTGCTGGTGATTCGCTATGTACATAATCCATGAAAGTATGCATTGTTTCGGATTTAGAATTATTTTTCTTAAAGGCGAAACACACTTGAAGTTTAAATGGTTTTTCTAAAGGTATAAAGCCATCACTGATATTTAAAGAATTTAAAATTTGACGTGCCACGATACAACCAGAATTATTTTTTTTACAGTAGTCAATCATTGTATATGGGTTAGATAAGCGGCTACCACGGATGTGTAAGTTTTGTTGCCCATTTCCTACATAGTTCTTTAATGTGCGATACATAAAGTATTTAGGAGGATACATAAGTAGGGGGTGTTGCTGGATAGCCTTCAAACTAGCTATTTCTATACTATCAATTAAATTTGGTGCATAATATACGAATTCATCTTCTCTAAGGGCAGTTGATTCGTATGCGGACATATCTTTGTTGTTTGGTAAATAGAGTAATGCAATATCGATACGATTTTCACGTAAGTCGAGCATTAACTCCTCTTCTTCCATGTCATAAATGCTGACAGAAAACTCAGGATGGTTTTGGAAGAAGTGGGATACATATCCGTTAAGACGAATGTCCCCTAAACTACGCAATACACCAATATTTAAGATTGGACGCTCTACCTTGCTGGCTAAACGAATTGATTGGATAGCGCGTTCTAATGTATCAAGAACTTGCTCTGCTTCTGGTAGGAATAATTCACCTTCAGGCGTCAAACGGCTACCTCTTGTAGAGCGGGATATTAATTTCACACCAACTAGACGCTCTAATTTTTTCATTTGAGCGCTGAAAGCTGATTGTGTAATGTTCATAGATTGTGCAGCTAATGTAAAGCTTCCTGTTTTATTATAGGTAATAAAACTTTGTAGCTCTTGCATTGTAGGTAACTCTTTCATAGTATTCCCCCAATATTGACATAAAACTCCAATGATACCTATTACCTTTCTTACTAATATTGTAGCATAGAATAATTGTTTTTTCATCTAAATCTATAAAATATGATGAAGCATGCACAATCGATATAGTGAGCAATATTATCGCAAAAAAGTATGGTATAAGTTCGCTATTATGCACTTATTTCAATGACTTTCACCATTATCAATAATTGACATAAGTAAATGAAAATGATATTATACATGAGTACCATTATGTGTAGGTACAAGTTTATATTAATCTTATGAGGTGATAATCACATGGCAACGAGAAGAGAGGCTCGATTCAAACTTTGTCGTCGCTTTGGTGTGAACGTATTCGGTCACGCAAAAGCCTTGAATCGCGTCAAAAAAGACCAACGTCAGAAAAAAATGTCTGAGTATGGCACACAATTATTAGAAAAACAAAAAGTTAAAGCTTACTACAACTTGCTAGAACGCCAGTTCGTACGCTATTATGATAAAGCGAAAAAAATGCAAGGTGTTACAGGTCAAAACATGTTGATCCTTTTGGAACAACGTCTTGATAACCTTGTATATCGCATCGGCTTCGGTAACTCCATTCGTCAAGCTCGTCAAATGGTAAACCATGGCCACATCTTGGTAAACGGTCGTCGCGTAGACATTCCTTCCTTCTCCTGCAAACCAGGCGATGTAATCGAATTGCGCGAAGCATCTCGTGACAACGAAATGTTCAAAACTAACTTCCAAGAACTTCGTTCTTTCGAACTTCCTTACATTGAAAAAGACTTGGAAGGCTTCAAAGCTACATTCACTCGTCTTCCTCAACGTGAAGAACTTCCTATCGAAGTTAACGAAACACTTATCGTCGAATTGTACTCCAAATAAGACATACAGTTCTACAAATGCACAAAGCACAGTACTTATGCGTATAGGTACTGTGCTTTTTCTTTTAAAAATAGTTAAAATTTGTGTGCGTTGCTCAACCGTTGCACAACCTTTAACTAAATGATGACGGTATTTTATTTACTTCTTCGATGTACTGCTCAATCGTTTTATGCGTATACACATCTGCAGTAATGTCTTTACTTTGTGTGTGGCCAACGATAGCTTTTAGCACATAACGATCCATTCCATAATTACTGGCCAAGGTTACAAACGTATGTCTAGTATCGTGTGGTAAGTGGTCAGATATACCGACCTCTTTACAAAATCGTTTTATTGGCTTTCCTAGGTACTTTGATGTGTACCCAGGAGGGATAAGTGTATCAGATTTAGAAACGCTCGCCTTGGCGTAAATTTCGCGGTAAAAAGGCATAACACAATCTGCAATGGGTATGATTCTGTCCTTGCCGGCTTTTGTTTTAACACCGCCTATGACATATCGTTCATCCAGGTGGACGTTTTCCATCTTAATGGATAGTAGTTCAATAGGGCGCATACCGGAGTAGATATACATTAATAGGAGCTTGGCTATATCCATGTGAGCATGTTCCCATATGGTTTGAATTTCGGCCTCTGTAAATGGCTTATGTATGTCTGACTTTTCTGCAGGTTTTAATTCAAGGAGTGCTGCGTAGTTCTTAACGATGATATCGTTCTTAATAGCTGACTCAAAAGCACCATTCAATCCTTTTAATATAATAGCTATAGAGGAACGACTTAAATGGTTATTTTCGTCGATTATAGCCTGTAGGTGCACTAGCTTAATCTCTTGTATAGGTTTATTCCAAATCGAGGTTAACTTCGCTTGTGCGGTCGAATATCCGCCTTTTTTGACGTCTATTCCTTTCCGTTCTTTGTCTGCAATCATCCACCGCCAGCATTCGCTAAATAGGACCTTCTTAGTTTCAAACTTCTCTGGGTAGATGCCATACTCTGATAAGGCGTCCCACGCTTCTTTTGATTTTGCATAGTATCCTATTGTCTTGCGCTTACACTTACCGTTCTCATCGTAGCCATAAGTAACTACTGCACGATATGGCTTGCGTAGTGGCTTATGTTTCATTTTATATACAGTACCTGAGCCGTTGGCTCGTTTCATTGCCATAAAAATAACCTCCTTGGCTTAAATTTGGGTATAAGAAATACGCCTTAGAGGTTTTATGTGATATAATGATATTGGAACAAAAATGAAATACCTCTAAGGTATGTAGTTTTTAGTAGCCCTCACTGCGGTGGGGGCTTATTTTTTTTACAATATATGGTATTGCACTGATTAGCTAGGAAGAATTATAATGAGGATAGGAAAGGAAGGTAATCATATGAATATGTTATATCAATATGTTGGATACGCTGTTTGGTACTGTACATTTATTTCAGCACTATCCGCAATTTTAGCGATACCATTTATATGGATGCCTTCTATTTGGCATTATTCTATAGCTGGTGTTGAAATAACTAAGTATATAATTTGTATTATTGCAGCAATATTAGTTATAACTAATGTAACAATAACTTTACATTAATTAACGAAGCTCTTTTGGGGTCTGAATTTTTAGATCTTTCATAGAGCTTTTTAATTTTTCTAACTCAATTTTAGCCATTTCTTCTTCGTGTCTATTCATTTCTTTATAAAAACTAACGGCCCCTTCAGAATTAATTGAATATTTTTGGCCGGCAATTTCAAAATTAATGTCTGCACCAAATGCAAATAAGGAGAAACCGCCAAGTAAAATAGTAAGAGCAGCAGCACCTCCTATATATTGAATAACTCCAGGAGATTCAACCATCATTTTTATTTCTAGTGCATCTAATTCATTTTCTTTTTCATCAAAGTTAAAACAATCTATATAAGAGAGCGTATTGCTTAATAATGCGTTCATACTACGAGTAGAAATTCCTTTTTCTTGTTCTACGTGTAGGGTTACGTTTAGCTTATTGTTTTTATAATAAATTGAATGTAAGTTTCTATCTATATACATATCATAAGATGATGCATCAGTAATTGTGTTTCTAGCCCACATTAGTTTAAATAGTTGAGGGTCTAACTTATTCTTTTTTATAGTTGTAATCCATTTTATGTCTCTACGCTTTTTGTATCCACAGATTTTGTATCCAACATCTTCATCATCAAGAAAATCATCTACATCGTTTAATTCGTCATCATCCTCAGCATAAATATAGGCATCGCTTGTAATTTCGCCAATGGCCAAATCCCGACTATTTTTTGAAGGAATTAATACAATATCACCTATTTCCATTGTATTGATAAATGTAAGAATCTGATTAACAGCCAATCCAAAGCGACGTTCATTAGGATAAGATTCTTTGAATTTACTTTTTAGTACCTCAATATCGTCATAAGCAGTCATATTCTTTAACTCATTTATATTGCAAAAGTCATCCCAACCTAATGCAATAAAGTTATTAATTTTAAAGTCAGGATAATAATCACCACCTTCTGTCCTGAAGAACCAGTATTTACGACCTGAAGGTATCTCAGGAATAACTATTGTACGTGTTTCCATTTTTCTCCTTTATTACAAAGCCTCTTACCCAGTAGTAGGGTAGGAGGCTTGTTTAGTTGCTAACAGATTTTAGGAACAATGAATTTAACAATTTCTCTCGCAGTTTTAACAGATTCTTCACTAGAGAAGTTAATGTTGTTTTCATCGTTGGTACGGTCAAAGCCTTTCATAGAGGTGTTTTCGTGCCCGTAGGTAGCAAATTCTAGAAAGCCAGTAGTAACACCCGTAGATTTTACTTGAATAGCCAAAATATTCTTTATCGGAATAATCTTGTAGGTACGGTTTCCCAAGTTAAATAGACCACCTTGTGTGCGATCAATAACAACACAGGTATCATATACAAACAAATTAACTCCTCTACCATCTAAGTGGTATAAGTGTTGACCCATAAAGTCCTTTGTAGGGCTTTCGATAACTTTTGGTTCACTGCTAAAAAATCCCATAATAATAACCTCCCTGTATTAGATCCTTTTATATCCCAAATATCCCTCTTAAAATATCTCGATTACGTTCATGCTTAGCTTTCTTTTCGGCTGCTTTTTGCTCTTCAATGCGTTTTTGTTCCTGAAGCTGTGCTTCATCTGCTTTTTGTTTCTTGTAGTCTGCTAATTTAGTATCACGGCCTACCAGTCCTTTTACAGAAGCAATAAGCGCTTCATCACCCATGCCCGGTGCAGCAACATGATTTTGACCATTGAAATTTTGACTTCTCTTTATTTCATCAGATCCATTTATATAAGTATTCCTATCGAATACATCTAATGAATTATTTGAAAAATGAATCTTATACGAAATTAAATCTTGAATTCCTGTAGTTCGTATCCATGCAGCCCACGCTTTGGCAGTGTCTGTCTCAGGATCATAAGACAATGTGTTTAAATCGACTTTCCCTGTGTAGTCAGAATTTGAATAGAACCACTGCCAACGTGCATCATTGAATTCCTTTGCAGATGCAACGGAAACACTCATTGTGGTAACTAGTGCAGCTAATACTAACAATTTTTTCATTTTAAAATCTCCCTGTGTTAAATAATATGATGATAAAAGTCGATTCCGTTAAGGTCTCCATCTTCAACTTGAGACATTCTAACCATACGTTCGACTAAATTAACGTGTTCATCTAAGTAAAAATCATCGTTAATAATATGCATTAACTCATGCTTTATTTCCTCTCGCATGCGGTCATGCGGGAGGTTTTTGTTTATATAGATATTATGAGTATCTATATCTTCACATTCCTCTGACACGGCATTGGCATGTGGCAAGTCGCAGTAAATCAAATTTACAACCAATATAACACTCTCCCTTGTGTATTATTTGTTTTTTAGTTTTAAAAGCTCTATATATTCAACTGCTTTTTCTAAGTCCTCCTTACTTATGTCTTTGGCTGCAGAGAAGAGCATACGGGCCCCTGGACGTGTGCGTAGGTATTCAGCAAACTCAGCTGCTTCAGGGTCGGTGTAATAGCCATCTGTATATTTCTCTACCAGTTCAGATTTAGGAACGCCAAAATAGTTTGCCAATAGTTCAATTTTATCGATTCTAGGATATGTATTTCCCTTTACCCAATCAGTAAACGTAGTATACTTTAACCCTAAATCAGCGCATATTTTATTGCGATCAATTCCGCGGCTATCCATTAGTCGTTGAATATTCTCGGCCATAACAGCCTTGTTACCTAAATCACCCATAAGAACCTCTCAAAACTAGAATATATTAATTAATATACCTATATATTACGATATTTTCGTAATAAAATCAATATTTTACGGAAATTTTACGATAGTTTAAGTTTGGTTTATGGACATTACGGATAAACCGTAGTAGAATGATGACTGTAAACAAGATGTGAGTATCGAGAAAGGAGGTAGCTTATGAAGTATACATTAAAGATGTTAAGGGCTTCAAAAAACTGGTCTCAACTTACGGCATCTAAAGCAATTGGAGTGTCTGTTGATACGTGGGGGAATTGGGAGCGCAAACGCTCTTACCCTGATGTTCCTCACATAAAAAAGATACAAGAAGTATTTGATGTGACGTATGACGACATTATTTTTTTATAGTTGATTACGGTTAAACCGTTACGGAGGATAGGTTATGAAACAATTCGTAATCAGAATGTTCGGCGAATCCATTACGGAACGCATGAACGAGTTAGGCATGACTAAGACGGCGCTGATTAAACAAGCTGAAATCTCGATGGATACGTTAAACCGAGCTATCAAAGGACGGTCAGTACAAATGTCAACGGTCGTTGGTATCTGCTATGCGTTGTGTGTCGATGATACTGAAAGTCACGACTTTTGGGAAACCGATTACTACAACCCTAAATTAGATAGGAGGTAGCTATGAATAAAGAATCCCTCTATGAATTATGTTCTATATGCTTATGGATTTTAGCATTAGGTATATCCTCTAGCATAAGTTTATTCATCCTAGTATGGACGGTTCGACTAGCATTTAGCGTTTAGGAGGACATTATGAATAAGATGTGCATCATATCGATGGTAGGAAGGAGTTACTTATGATCACTAAAACTATTGCTGTGAGCCAAATGGCCACAGTCCTCGGGTGGACATTAACCGCAGTTCGGGAATGCATCGCCCGAGACAAGTTCAAGTTCGCCCAATGCTGGAAGACCGAAGGGAAAAAGGGAAGAACCTTTTCCATAGATAAGGACGGTTTTAGATACTACTTATCTAATACACTCGGATGGACCGATAGCAAAATCGATAAAGAGTTCAAGGAGGCACACATTATATGATGAAAGTAATTTATGTAATTCGTATTATTGCAGCCATATTGGTAGTTGGTGCAGTTGGTTCTATGGATATCGACCGTATCGATTTATGGACTGGTATGTGCCAGGGGTTACTAGGTATCACTCTATGGTTACTCACTGGATACTGGATTGAGGAACTAAAAGAGTATGAACAATAAGCGATGCTCCATCTGTAATAAAAGGATTAAAAGTCCTTACACAAATTGGTCTTACTTAACTGGTAAGCCCCTTATTGTGTGTGACAACTGCAAAGACATACACCCGTGTGTAAATAGAATAGCACGTTTATCCAAACGTGCCTAGTGAAAGGAGGTGAGGACATTGCGAGATTGTACAACGTGCCCTAATAGAGATTACTGCATTCCTGATGAGTGCGAGCACCTGGGCACAAAAAAAAGCACCCCAAAGCACGGCAATGCTAAAGGGCGCATAGAAAAATATCCATTTAAAGTATATCACATCGTTAAACCGAAAGGGAATAGAACAATGATCGAGTTAAAAATCACAGTAGATAAAGCAGTTGAATTAGAACAAGAAGTGAAAGACCTATATCAATCCATCGTAGGTGTTCCAGTTAAAGACGAAAAACCTGCTAAGAGGGAAGCTCCTAAAACTGAACCTGTAAAAAAAGAACCCGCGCCTACAGTGGAACCTGAAAAAGCTAAAGAACCTAAAGTTGAAGTTCCTAGCCTTGAAGCAACTCGTGAAGCAGTAAAAGACGTAATGGCGAAAGCCGACGATAAAACGAAAGCTAAAGGCGAATTCAAAGCCTTCTTAGATAGCATTGGAGCAGAAAAGGTAACATCTGCTACGGATGAACAACGTATTCAAATTATGGAATGGGTGAATAGTCGTGGCTAAGAAACACGCCTTACTAGGTGCATCCAGTAGCGCCAGGTGGTTAGTATGTACTCCTTCAGCAAGACTAGAAGCGATGTTCCCTGATGAACAATCTCCGTATGCTGCGGAAGGCACTGTAGCGCATGACCTGGCAGAAGCAATCCTCCGGCATAAGCTTGAGGGCAAAAAAGCCCCTAAGCTAGATGGCTATTCTACTGAAATGATAGAAGCGGTTAATCGGTATGTAGACATCTGTGAAGAAAAGGTGAACGAGGCTCGTGCCCGTTCATCTGATGCGGAAGCTATGATTGAAGCACGACTTGACTTCTCTAGGTGGGTTCCAGAGGGCTTCGGCACAGGCGATATGGTTACCGTAGCTGATGGCATCCTGGAAGTGATTGACCTGAAGTATGGTAAAGGCGTTCCTGTTAGCGCCGTTGAAAATACACAAATGAGGCTCTATGCATTAGGTGCTTACGATGTAAACGAGTACTTATATGACATTAAAACAGTTCGTATGACCATCGTTCAGCCAAGGCTAGATAGTGTGTCTACCGATGAAATGTCACTTGAAGAATTGCTCGATTGGGGCGAAGATATCAAACCCATCGCACAACGTGCCTGGGAAGGAATCGGCGAATGTACGCCTTGCGATTACTGTAACTTCTGTAAAGCACGACACACCTGCCGAGCACTAGCAGATACTTGCCTTGCTACATTCTATAAGAATGGAGGCAAGCTCAATCAATTACTCACTGACCAAGAAGTATCTGACATCCTGGCGATGAAAGAGTTAATCACGAAATGGATTAAAGGTGTTTACGACTTTGCATACGAAAAAGCCTTATCAGGTGAAAAGCAATGGCCTGGCTATAAATTAGTGGAAGGTACATCAAGACGTACTATCACGGATCCTGAGGTAGCGGCTAAAACATTACTCGATAACGGCTACAAAGAAGAGGAAATCTTCAAGCCTCGAGAACTCGAAGGTATCACTAACCTACAAAAGGTACTCGGCAAAAAGGGCGTTGCCGAATACTTAGAAGCCTATATCGATAAACCGGAGGGCAAGCCTACGCTTGTACCAGAAAGCGATAAACGCCCAGCAATTAATACAGTTGAAACAATGATGAATGAATTTGAAGATGAGGTATAAGAGATGAACAAAACTTTAACAACAGCATTGGCAATTTCCGCGTTAGCAGTAAACGTAGCTGGCGCAACTAGTAATAACACAGTTGGCGGTACAGATAATACTATCTCCGCAACGTCTACAAGCTCCGCATTATGGGGCTTCCAAAATAACATCAACGCTAACAACGCACTTGCTATTGGCACTTCTACTGTAGCAGATGGTAAAAATTCTATTGCTTTTGGCGCTTATGTACAGTCTCATTCTGAGAACACAGTAGCTATTGGCAATAGTGTTACTGCAAACCATGAAAATAGCGTAGGTATTGGCTCGGGTGTTATTAACAACCTTAACAATAGCGTAGGTATTGGTTCGGGGGTTATTACTAATCACGACAATAATATCGCTATTGGCAACGGAGTTACAACTAATCTAACTAACAATATTGGTATTGGTAATGGCGTCGTTACTCATCATGAGAATAGCATTGGTATTGGGTATGGCGTTATTACTAATTTTGACAACAATATTGCTATTGGTAATGGAGTTGTTACTCATCGTAAAGACAATATTGGTATTGGGCATGGAGTTATCACCAAAGGTGAATCCTCTGTAGCTATTGGTTATGGTGTCTCCACAGATAGTAATAATGCGATTGCTATTGGTAATGGTGCTTCTGTAGTCAAAGATGAGTCTGTAGCAATCGGTCATAGTTCTAAAGCGAATACAGTAATGGGTACTCCATCTTATGTGATTAATAGTGAAACACATAATTTTGCAGGAACTATGCCTGTAGGTACTGTATCTATTGGCGATACAAATAAAGAAAGAACTATCACTAATGTTGCTGCTGGTCGAATTTCTAGCGATTCTACTTATGCAATCAATGGCAGTCAATTATTCGCAGTAGTAGATGAAGTAGAAACAAACGCTACTAATATTGCTAACAATAAAACTGCAATTCAAAACAACGCTAATAATATTGATAAAAACGCAAAAGCAATCGCTAAAAATAAAGAGAATATCAAAGATATTGCCGTAGGTCTAAATATGTTAGGGGATGTGGTTAATGATCATGAACAAGCTATTGCAAATAATACAAAAGCTATTAGTAATTTAAACAAAGTTACTGATAATCATGGCAAAGTAATGATTAACCATGAAGGCCGTGTCCAAACTCTCGAACAAGATAACAAAGACATCAAATCTGATGTAGCTAATACTCAAAATCAAGTGAATATCAATACAAAAGATATTGCAGACTTGAAAGGTAAATTTGGTAACGTAGCAGCGATTAATAATGAATTGAATAACAAAGTAAATAATCTCGGACAACGTGTTAATAAATTAGGTGCATCTAGTGCCGCATTAGCTGGTTTACATCCATTAGACTTTAACCGCAATGACAAAGCCTCTTATGCGGTGTCTTATGGACATTACCGCAATGCAAATGCAGTAGCGTTGGGTGCGTTCTACAGACCAAACGAACGAACAATGATTGGTGCTGGTGTTAGTCTTGGTCTTGGTGGTGAAACACAACTCACATTGAACGTAGCTTTCAAAACTGGTAAAGGTAGCGACTACCTAGCAGAAGCGAAAGATGCGCAAAGCCGTATTTCTAAACTCGAAGCACTCGTAAACAAATTAATGTCTGAAGTAGAAGCTAACAAATAATTCATTTAAAGAAGGAGACAGTAACATGGCTAAATTAACAACTGGTATCGTAAGACTTTCCTATGCAAATATCGCACAACCTCGTAAAAATGATGATGGCAAAGCAAAATATAGCTCTCAAATCATCATCGACAAAACAGATAAGAAAACAATCCGTGCTTTTGAAAAAGCAATCGAAGACCTTAAGGCTGATCCAAAAGCAGTAGCTAAGGTAGAAGGTAAAGCCGCATACCTTAAATTGAACTTACGCGATGGCGATACAGACGAAGCAGTAGCAGACCAACCTGAAACATACGCAGGCAAGTTCTTCATCAATGCGAATAGCGATAAGCAACCTATCGTATTCACTCGTGACAAAATCAAGATGGACCAATTCGATATCGAAGAAGAAATTTACTCCGGTGTATACGCGCAGGTTGCATTATCCGTATTCGCTTACAACTTCAATGGTAAAAAAGGTGTAGGTTTTGGCTTAAATGGTGTTCGTAAAGTTAAAGATGGTGACCGCCTAGGTGGTGTTCACGTATCCGCTAGCGACTTTGGTGATGACGATTTAGGCGACCTAGACGATGACGATTTAATCTAAGGAGGCATATATGGAGCTCAGTATTGATGTGGAAACGTATTCCGACTGCCCTATTAAATATGGGGCCCAGCGATACGTTGATGATACAACATTTGAAATACTGCTCTTTGCCTATAGCTTCGATGACGAACCGGTCGAAGTAATTGATATGACAAAGCGTCCACTACCCGAAAGGGTGGTGGACGCTTTGTATAACAAGGAAATTACAAAGACCGCCTTTAACGCAGCATTCGAAATGCTTTGTCTTAAAAAGTACTTCCCTGATGCGGATTACACGAACTGGGAATGTACTTCTGTACTAGCGTTATACTGCAGTTTACCGGCAAGCCTCGATAATGTGTCTAAGGCTTTACGATTAGGTGAAGCCAAAGACGCAAGAGGTAAACGATTAATTCAGTTCTTTTCCGTACCACGAAAACCAACTAAGACGAATCCTAAGACACGAAATATGCCCGAGGATGCGCCTGAAAAATGGGCGGAATACATTGAGTATAACCGCCAGGACGTAGTGGTTGAGAAGGCAATTCGTAAACGCTTACTTTCGCTAAAACCACCGGTTATCGAGCACGGGTACTGGTTACTCGACCAAGATATCAACTGGCGAGGCGTGAAAGTAGATATGGAACTCGTCGATGCAGCGCTTGCTTGTAACGACGAAATCGTGGAAGAAGCTACCGAGTCATCCAAGATATTAACAGGATTAGAGAATCCTAACAGTACTATGCAACTTAAAGAGTGGCTAACTGCAAGGCTAGGATATGATCTAGAAACATTGCGAAAAGACGATGTATCAAGCCTCTTAGAACAGGATATCCCCTCCGATGTACGCAAGGTACTACAAAATAGACAGGTGCTCGGTAATTCCTCCATCAAAAAATACTTGGCCATGAAAAACGCTGTATGTTCAGATGGTCGCATCCACGGTATGCTTCAGTTTTATGGGGCTATGCGTAGTGGACGATGGGCGGGTCGTGTAGTACAACTACAGAACCTACCTCGTAACTACCTAGAAGACTTAGACACAGCACGGGAAGTACTTAAAAGTAGAGACGTAGAAATGCTAGACCTACTATATGGAAATCCTGGTGATGTGATTAAGCAACTTATCCGTACTGCTCTTGTAGCAGAAGACGGGCACCGATTTATTGTGGCTGACTTTAGTGCTATTGAAGCACGTGTTATCGCTTGGCTTGCTCACGAGAAATGGCGTCAGGATGTATTTGCGCAAGGTGGTGACATCTACTGTGCATCCGCATCTAGTATGTTCCACGTACCAGTTGAGAAGCACGGTGTTAATGGACACCTACGGCAAAAAGGCAAGGTAGCTGAATTAGCACTCGGCTATGGTGGCGGTGTAGGAGCTATGAAAGCGATGGACTCAAAAGGAGAAATTCCTGAGAAGGAACTACCTGGTATTATCGAAGCTTGGCGACAAGCTAGTCCACGAATTACGAAATTTTGGAAAGATGCAGACAGCGCAGCAAAGCAAGTAGTGAAAACAGGAGAAACCGTACGAATTAGACAAGGCAATATTAAATTCTTTAAATCGAAAGGCTTCCTGTTCATCGAATTACCGTCCGGTCGAAGACTTGCTTATGCAAGACCTAGACTTGGGCTTAACCGGTTCGGTAGCGAATCGATTGAGTATGACGGTATGGATCAGGTTAAGAATACATGGGGCAGAGTTGAAACCTATGGCGGAAAGCTCGTCGAAAACATTGTACAGGCAGTGGCGAGAGATTGCTTAGCCGCATCAATGCTACGGCTTTCAAAAGCAGGATACAACATTGTAGCCCATATCCACGACGAAGTGGTTATCGAAGCGCCAATAGGCGAAGGCAGTTTAGAAGAAGTAATAGATATTATGTGTGAACCTGAACCCTGGAACGAAGGGCTCATATTAAACGCAGCAGGGTTTGAGAACCCTTACTACATGAAGGATTAGGAGGACAATTCTTATGAAACTCTCAAAACAACAAATTCAACAACAACGCGAAGCAATCGACGGCTTATACGAACTCGTAAAAGATGCACCAGCTAGTGAACGTAAAGATACAGCTATGGCGTACTGCGAAGGATGTATTGCTGCTTGCGACCTCGCGCTTAAGATATTAAATGGCAAGAAAGCAGAAGCTCCTAAGGTGGAAGAACCTGAAGCTACTCCAGCAGTAGTAGAAGAGAAACCCGAAGAAAAGCCAAAACGTAAACGTACTACTAAAAAGAAAGAAGCCCCAGTAGTTGAGGAAACTCCTGAAGAAGATGATTTAGACGATTTGTTATAAGAAAGGATAGCGCCTTATGAAGGTCTTATTCAATCTACAAGTACAAAGGCTGTACGACCTGGTACGGCGCAATCAAGTATCACCTTTTAACCCTGCAAGTTATTACCATGTACCTTGCGAACACTCCTTCGCTAATCTTTGGCCAATGGAATCTAATGGGTTTGGAATAGTGCCTTGCCGGGAATCAGAAGAGTTCTATTGCCCAAGATGTGGAGAGCGGATCCACGCTAAAGGGTTTACTGCGGAAGTTGGATATAGCGCCACCGTTCCTTTATCCCTGGACCTATCAATTATAGATAGGGGCGATAAGCTGGACGTGCAATTTGAGTACGACACAGTGTATGCCGACGGAGATACAGGGATGATCTACAAAGGCTATAAATCTCATGTCATTGATGTGGTGCGGTTTGACTTTAAACAAAGAAAAACCTTTATCATACTTAAGAAACGCTCACGCATTGATGTCGTCGAAGAATCGACGGTTTCCCCTACGCGTTTAAGCAACAGCCCTTCATCATTAGAGTGGTTTGTAGCCACGCCTGACTGCAGGTTACATAATCACCAAGAAGAGCTGAAACGTTTCGCTAAGGTATTAAAAGAAGTGTTCTTCGAGAAGCTTTCAAAGGTCGTAGGTTATAAAGTCAAACGCATTAGACAAGGCGTACAAGTGTCTAACAATTACGGAGCCTTCGATAACCTACTCCATAACTTAGTATGGAAATTACAAGCCCCTGATGCACCAGCTATCAATGATAGCCTTAAAAGAGATTATGACGATTACTATAATCGGAAATTCCCTAATGAGACACTCGGTATGGATAACGTATTAGAGTTAACGATAAAAGGTGATTCCTTTGTAAAGGCCTTAATCAAGGCTCATAACTTACCTGATACCCGATGGGTTCGACGGTTACTACACGATAGGCCTTTCTTCTATACGAAGATCATCAAAGTTATGGCTACGTTATTTAAGAACAAGGACTATCAAAAGGCTATGGTCGATGTTATCAAGAATAACGCCGATAATACAAGTTATATTCAGTCCTGGCCATTATGGCGTGATGACCGTGATTTATCTGTCATCCGTAAATTTGTTAACATCCTTAGCCATCAATACGGTGAGCGCCAGGCGTTCTTATTCATTAGAAATGCGCCGTCCTATCACGATATCAGAGATACAGCTAATATGTATTTTGAGTTATCGAGGAGCCGTCGTAAAGAGGTATGGGGCAGTCGCATCCAGGTGCGTAACCTACACGACACCATCTCGAGAATGCAAAAGTTCGATAAGGTGGAAGACGAAATCGTGCAGCAGCGTAAAGCACATCGCGCTTTAGCTGATATGGTTAACGGGTACCGCTTCATGGCCATCGGTTCTACTCACGGCATCATTGATATGGGAATTCAGCTTAATAACTGTGTTAGCTCCTATATCAAAAAAGTAAAAGCTGAAACGTGTGCTATCGTAGGTGTCTATAAATGTAACGAGCCTGTAGCGTGTATCGAAGTTAATCCGAAGAGTGATGCGGACGACTTCGTAGAGATACACCAGGCTAAACTTAAAAATAATCGTGGTGTCTATGAAGACCACGATATCAACGGAGCTGTAACACAGTGGGTAACATCTCACGGCTTATGCGTTCCGGCGTATGTACGAGATATCCAGTTTGCGAAGGGAGGAGCGATGTAATATGGATACTAATATCATCATAGCTACGGGCAGAAGTCGCTCCGCCCGTAGCTGGAAGTCTGAAAAAATGACTTGGGGTGCTTTGGTCAGTAAATTGGCCGAGCCTACTGTAACGAATGAAACGGCCGCTGAATACGCCAAGATGTCTAAGGCTGATCAAGGTCAAAAGAAAGACGTCGGCGGTTTTGTAGGTGGTTATATTCCTAATAAAGGTAGACGGATTAGAGGTGCTGTTAAAGAGCGGTACTTGATTACTCTTGATGCAGATAACCCTGGTGAAGATTTCATCGTAGACCTTGATATGGAATTAGGCGGTATGGAATACGTACTGTATAGTACGCACAGCCACACAGCTGACAATCCACGATATCGCGTAATCATCCCCGTCGATAGACCTATGACACCAGATGAGTACCAGGCAGTCTCGAGACGGATTGCGGATAACATCGGCATTGAGTTCTTCGACCCTTCTACGCACCAGGCTGAACGCCTTATGTACTGGCCTAGCCATCCTAAGGACGTTGAGTATGTTTACCAGCATAGCGAAGGTTCACTTGTTTCAGTAGATACCTATTTGAGTACTTACAGAGACTGGCGTGATACGAGCCTTTGGCCAACATCGGAAAAGGAATCACAAATTCGCCTTGATGCGGCCAAGAAACAAGGCAACCCTTTAGAGAAAAAAGGCCTTATTGGTGCCTTTTGTAGATGCTACAGTATCACGGAAGCGATAGGAAAGTTTCTCCCTGAAGTCTATGAACCTACAGCAGTCGAAGACCGATACACATACGTAGCCGGTAGCTCAGTAGGTGGGTTAGTGATTTACGATAACGATACCTTTGCTTACTCCAACCATGCGACCGACCCTATCAGTGGCAAGCTCGTTAATGCGTTTGACCTTGTCCGGATCCACTTATTCGGAGATAAGGACCCAGCAGATGAGACCAGCGTCACCAAATTACCAAGCTACAAAGACATGATTGACTTTGTAAACGAAGACGGCGCAGCACCAATCCTGCTCGATAAGGAACGTATGGCGGATATGGAGTTCGAGGATATCACAGACGATGACGAGGACTTTTTATCGAAGCTTAAGCGTGATAAAAACGGTACTCCCGAGTCTGATGTGTTCAACTGTTTAGTAGTACTTAAACAGGACCCTTCTTTAAAAGGTAAAATTCGACTTGACGAATTTGCACACCGCTTAGTCGTGATTGACGATTTACCGTGGCGCGATAAGGACGAAACCCCTTACTGGACGGATACCGACGATGCGTGCCTACGTAACTACTTCGCTACTAAATACCTTATCAAGGGTAAAGGCATCATCGATGATGCCCTCCAGGAAGTAACGCAAGATAATAAATTCCATCCTGTGCGTGAGTACTTAAAGGAATTGTCTTGGGACGGCGAATGTAGACTTGATACTCTCTTTATCGATTACATCGGCGCCGAGGATACCGATTACATTCGAGCGGTTACCCGTAAATGGATGTGTGGTGCCGTAGCTCGTGTTATGGATCCAGGCGTTAAGTTTGATACGGCGATTGTGCTATACGGTTCTCAAGGTTTAGGTAAGTCCCTTATCTTGGAGCGGTTAGGACGTAAATGGTTCAACAATTCTTTAGTTGATATCAAAACAAAAGATGCTTTGGAACAAATTCAAGGGTCTTGGATAGTCGAACTTGCCGAACTGGCACCGACCTACAAGAACGATAATGAAATCGTTAAGGCCTTTATCAGCCGTACCTCTGACCGGTTCCGTTCTCCGTATGGTAGACGCACCGAAGAGTATCCTCGCCAGTGTGTATTCGCCGGTTCCACTAACAATCTTATGTTCTTAAAAGACCGTACCGGTAACCGCCGATTTTGGCCAATTACTGGAGACAAAGACCGGAAGACAAAGAACTCCTGGGACTTGTCAAAGGATGAAATTGACCAATTATGGGCAGAAGCTTACCACTACTGGACTGAAGGTGAACCATTAGTACTTGAAGGAGTACTTGAAGAAGAAGCACTTAGAATTCAATTATCCCATACAGAAGGCGGTGAACTCGTAGGGCTCATTGAGGAATACCTAGAGATGGAACTGCCTGAAGATTGGGAGTCTAAAGATATCTACGATCGCAGGGAGTATATCCGGAATTATGGCGATGACGATTATTGTGGTTCAGTGCAGCGGGAGCGGGTTTGTGCCCTTGAGATATGGTGTGAAGTAATGGAGGGCGACAGGAAGAACCTGCAGAACGCAAAGGCAAGAGAAATCATTGACATTTTGCAATCTATTAAAGGTTGGAGTCCTTATTCTAAGAGCGTTGGTAAGATGCGATTTGGAAAAATGTATGGTGTGCAAAGAGCGTTTATTAGGGAGGACAGTACACTCCAAAATAAAGCAAAAACGATGGCTAAAAATCGTAAATAGCCGTGTTGCCGATTTTTGTTGCCGATTAGGTATTTTTCTAATATTGAAAAGTATCGAAATAATTTTTATTCAACTCTATACATCGATATATTTTGATATAATCTAAAAAATCGGCAACGGCAACACGTGTGGCAACAAAATCGGAAACACGAAAAAGGTAGATATTGTCTATTTTAAATACTGTTTGTTGCCGATGTTGCCGATTAATTACTATTAATAAAAAATAATAAATATATGAATAAATGGGTGTATATATATAAGCGTAAAAAACGCAAATACGCGTATATATATATATAGCAAAAAAAACGCCAACATCGGCAACACAACCTCGATGAAGCCAGTATTCATATAGGTTCGTGCGTGTTGCCGATTATTTAAATGAGAACGAGGTGAGAACGATAGAAAAAGACATCGAGCGATGGTTGGGAAATCAACTCAAAAAAATGGGGTGTATATATATGAAATTCGTGTCACCTGGAAATGATGGTGTCCCGGATCGGATTATTGTACTTCCTGGAGGCGGTGTTATATTCGTCGAACTAAAGGATACAAAAGGGAAGCTAATGGCTAACCAACGAGTACAGATTTCACGATTACGAAAGCAAGGCGCTTTGGTGTTTGTGGTAACCGGGATGTCTGATGCCAAGTTATTTGTTGAAGATATGGAAAGGGCGATACATGGACTTTCATCCACACGAGTATCAAAGCATTGCAATACAACGAATCATTGATAACACTCATTACGGATTGTTACTGGATATGGGTTTAGGTAAAACCATATCTACCCTTATTGCGATTGACCGGCTTATGTATGACTACTTTGATATTAAAAAAGTATTACTCATCGCACCTAAGAAGGTAGCGGAATCTACATGGGCCCAAGAATCGCAAAAATGGAGTGCTACAAGACGTTTAACGGTGGCTAAGGTATTAGGTTCCGAGAAGGAACGTATACACGCCTTAGAGAGTGAATCTGATGTTTATGTGATAAATCGTGAAAACGTGCAGTGGTTATATGAGTACTATCATAAGAAAAAATCGTTCCCTTTCGATATGTTAGTTATCGATGAAAGTTCTTCGTTTAAGAACCCACAGGCTAAACGGTTTAAGGCAATTCGTAAACTTCGACCTCTGTTTAAGCGTATCGTCATACTAACAGGTACACCGGCACCGAATACGTTGCTTGATATTTGGGCGCAGATGTACCTACTAGATGGCGGTGAACGATTAGGTAAGACGATTACCGAATATCGCACCCGGTATTTTACACCGGACAAAACAAACGGGCACGTCGTGTATAGCTACCGACTACTGCCTGGCGGTGATAAGGCGATATTCAGTAAGATGCAAGATATCTGTATGAGCTTAAAAGCGAAGGACTATCTTACACTACCTGAACGTATCGAAAACGTTATCACAGTAGAGATGAACCCGAAAGAATGGGAACTCTATAAACAGATGGAACGTGAGCACGTGCTTAGCTTGGCCAGTGATGACGATGTGAGTGCCCTCAATGCAGCAGCACTCGCCGGTAAATTGTTACAACTAGCGAATGGATCCATTTATAACGATGATGGTGAAATCGTAGTTGTCCATAACGAGAAGATTGAACGATTGAAAGAATTGGCAGAGACAAACGAAGGAAAACCGATGTTAGTGTTCTATAACTTCAAACATGACCTTCAATCGATTAAAGACGCATTCCCAAAAGCTGTCGAGCTTAAAACCGATGATGATGTAGCTGAGTGGAACAAAGGCAACATTCAAATGTTACTTGCCCATCCCGCATCAGCGGGGTACGGCTTAAACTTACAAGCCGGCGGTAATATCATCGTATGGTATGGGCTAACTTGGAGCCTGGAGCAGTATCAACAAGCTAATGCGAGACTACACAGGCAAGGACAAACACAACCCGTGATTATCCACCATCTAGTAACAAAAGGCACGATGGACGAGCAAGTCATGAAAGCCTTAGAACGTAAAGAAGCTGGGCAAGATGCCCTCTTAGAAGCTATTAAATATCGTAAAGAATTGTATAAGGAGTAAAAACATGAAAGCTATAATGGATATTAACATTAGAAGTAAAGCAGATGATAATTACGTGGACTACAGCGGGTATCACATAGTTGATATCGCTTTTGGCCCTCCTAAAGAGGAGGATGCGTATACATCATATGCGCTTAAGCGAATGGCGATAGAAGAAGTACTTGTGAGCATAGCCAGTAGAAAGTGGATTGCTTTGTATGGGAATATATTTGACCTTGAACTCGGGGCAGTAATGGTTAATGTGGGGCAATATGAAGCAATAGACGTGGAGGTGTGCCGAATAATGACAGATGACGAGTTCCGTCAACTTTATTTAAACTACTTGAAACAAGAGGAACGAAAAGCTGCCTCGGATTTGGCGGAAATTGGTAGCAAGGAGGATAAATAATGCAAAAGAAATGTAGACGATGCGGTGACACATTTACAGTAAAAACACACGAGGATTATTGTCCTGAGTGTGAGAAAGTTATGACACCACCTGGCGCAGGCGTGAGTAAAGAGATAACATGTGAGGGATGTGGCACAACCTTCATTCACAAAAAAGAAAAAGCGCAAGGTCGTTGGCCTAAATATTGTCCGGAGTGTCTACCTAAATACTCTAAGGTACCTAAGAAGAAGGAAGTGCAAGCTATTGCAGAAAAGGTAGTCAAAACTATCGAGGAGTCTGAAGCTAAGGCCTTCAAAGAAGATGTTATCAATCATCCTTCACACTACACGCGCGGTAAGATTGAGGTTATCGATTTTATCGAGGATCAACAGCTTCCATATCATCTCGGTAATGTTATCAAGTACATTGCACGAGCAGGGTATAAGGGTGACAAACTCGAAGACCTAAAAAAAGCAAGATGGTATTTGGATAGATACATCAAAGGGGCAATGCAGCATGAGTGACTATAAAGAAAAGGCGACTGCGTATCTGCAAGATATAAAGATGATAGCCATTCGAATTCAATCGCTACGGCAGGACATTCGCAAACTGCAGTACGATATCATCACCCTATCGGCGATTGATTATTCCAAAGACAGAGTATCAGGGGGCGGTACTCCAGTAGGGCTTGAAGGCGATGTGGCTAGACTTGTTGATACAGTCGATACCAAAAAACGGGAGATAGCAAAGCTTATTGCTAAAAGGGAAGAAGCAAGGGCTTTGATCGAAAAGATAGAATGTATACCAGGGCGTATTATATTATCGCAAGAGTACATTAACGGGGCATTCCCTAAGAAAGTACAAGCGATGATATATTACGAAAAGAGCAGTTACTTCAATTTAAAAAATAAAGCGTTGAACGAATTAGGGGAACTCCTTTCATAGTGGAGTACTTTGGAGTGTTTTGGAGTATTTTGGACTTAAATGAACCGACTTGACATAGTATAATGTAGTTGTGAAAGGTGTCATTAGTCATCTAACACAAATCCTCTCTTATACACAACTCGGCAAAAAGCACGGTGATGACGACCGTGCTTTTTGTTGTATGTAGCATTGTAAATACAGGGGCCCGTATTTATGATGTAGGCGATCGCGTAAGCTAAGGAGAGGGAATATGTAAAAATGAAATTTACCGCACAATGAAACCAGGGCGAGCCGAATTTGTCCACAGAATAATACTAAGCTTATACATTATGAGCTTGCCCTGTATCGTTGTACGCTGACATCTGATGACTGGAACTAGTAGTCCTCCAATAACTATATAGCCTAACAACAACCAACTAGTCATCGGATTTGAGCGTACAAAATATTAAAGGTGAGAAGGTATGAGCACAAAAGTCAAATGTATTAAACGTAAATGCCTGAATAACAAGAACGGCGTTTGCACAGCACAACTAATTGAATATGACGGCCTGTGTCAAACGTATATCACACACGACCACGCACACAAAAGCAATTGCGGATTATGCACGCGTTCACACGGCAGATTTAAGAGAAACAGCCGTGATGTATTAAGATAGCTTTTGGGGCAGTACGCGCGCTAAATAATAAAAAATAAATTTAAAATATTACACGTTTCGTTGAATTTTTGAGTAATTTTTTGGAGTAGGTTCTTCCAGAGAAAAATAAATTCTTGCGGTGGCCGAGACCCCAAAAATTGCCTAGATTTTAATTTTTTTATGACCTTGCTAGTGATACAGGTAATGAAAGGAGGCTGATTGATAAGTGAAAATTACAGATGATTTGAAAACAGCAACGGCCTCTCAGTCGAACCTGGCAAAAGCACTTGGACTCTCGCGTCAACGTGTTTCGCAACTGCTCCAAGAAGGGGTTTTAGCTACCGATGAAAAGAATAATATCCTGGTTATCAAATCCGTTATCAATTATGTCAAATATAAGGGGCAATCCTCTGCTGAAGAGGTAAGTAGTTCCGATGATGCGGTATTCGAGGTTGAAAAGGCCAAAAATGAACGCGCGAAACGCAAGATTGCCGAGTTGAAACTAGCCAAAATGAACGGCGAGGTGTACTCAGCAGATACTGTAGAACAGGTTATGACAGAAATGCTTGTCAATTTGCGCACTCAATTGTTAGGATTGCCAACAAAACTGGCGCCACAACTACAGAATGTGACAAAAGAGGAAGCATATAACCTGTTAACGCAAGAAATTGAGGATAAATTATCTGAATTAAGTGAATATACGCCGTCATTATTCATGGATAGTGATGAATTAGACGATGAAAAAGCGCCAAATTAGGCGCTTTTTTAATGCAAAAAAGGAGGTGATAGCATGAAAACGGCAAAAGAATTATGGCAATATGTATCTAAAATGGGACTAAAACCACTACCAAAAACCAGTGTTAGCCAATGGGCTGACGATTATCGCATGCTATCACAAGGCCTTTCTGCTGAACCAGGGCGTTGGAAAACGAGTAGAGCACCATATCAAAAGGATATTATGGATGCTTTCACGCAACCTGGTATCAATCGGGTAGTGGTTAAGTCAGCATCACAGGTCGGGAAGGCTCTTGATGTAGAAACACCAATTATGACAACTACAGGATGGAAACGCATGGGCGACTTAACCATTAATGATCAAGTTTTTGATGAAAATGGTAATCCTGTTCGAATAGTAGCAGTTAGTGAAGTGTGGAATAACAGACCTTGCTATGAAGTTAAGTTTTCAGACGGGGCAGTTATAATTGCTGATGAAAATCATGATTGGTATGTTGATGTAGATACTGATGGCACCTTTATCTTAGAAACAAAATCAATTTATAAAATTATTTATTGGTTAAATTCGAAAGTATGGATACACGAAACTTTTAGCAGACAAATAGTATCCATAACACCTGTTACGAATCGTGCAACAGTGTGTATCGAAGTCGATAGTCCAACACATTTATTCCTAGCTGGCCGTAATCTTATTCCTACCCATAACTCGGACATAATGAATAATGTGCTAGGTCGATACGCTCATCTTGACCCATGTGCGGTCATGATGATTCAACCGACTATTGAATTGGCTCAAGATTATTCAAAGTCTCGTATCTCTCCGATGATCCGTGATACGAAAGTACTATCACAAGTATTCTACGAAACAAAATCAGAAGACGGCGCCAAGACAAGAGATGGTAAGAACACAATCTTATCTAAACTCTTCCCTGGTGGTCGTCTTATCATGTGCGGTGCTAATAGTCCGGCAGGATTGGCATCACGTCCTGTGCGAGTTCTACTGGCTGACGAAGTAGACCGCTTCCCCGATAGCGCTGGCACAGAAGGTGACCCAGTAGACCTTGCTGCCAAACGTATGACAACTTTTTGGAACAGGGTCATGGGGTTATTTTCTACTCCAACAAATGAAGGTAGTTCACGAATCGATGTAGAGTATCAAACAGGCACACAAGAAGAGTGGCAACATGAGTGCCCTAATTGTGGTGAGTACCACTTGATACGACATACTGAGATGGAATGTGAGACAGAGGAACATAAGGACGCTAAAGGTCGGAAGATTGTAGTAGTTAGTGATGTAAAATGGCGGTGTCCAGATTGCGGATCTACATTTTCTGAAGACGAAATGCGGAAAGTTCCTCAAAAGTACATATCGAAAAACCCTGCTGCGTTGCATAATGGCATACGCAGTTTTTTTGTAAATGGATTCACGTCTCCGTGGCTAACATGGAATGACATCATGAGGGAATGGCTAGAGGCTAAAGGTGACCCTACTCGTGAAAAGGTAGTTATGAATACACGTTTCGGTGAATCATATGCACAACAAGGTGCATTCGAAGACTATCAACAATTCATTAGGCGCCGTGAAAAGTACGGCGCAGACCTTCCTGATGGTGTATTACTGCTAACCGGTGCCGTCGATACACAAGACAATCGGTTAGAGTATGAAATCACCGGTTGGGGGTATGGTGAAGAATGTTGGGGCATCTGTAAGGGCGTTATCTTAGGTCAGCCTGATAATAAAGCAACATGGGATGCACTTGATGCGGTGCTTGATAAGGTATACCGATTTAAGAACGGCACAGGCCTTAAAGTAGCGCGTGCTTTCATTGACTCAGGCGGTCACTACACTTCCAAAGTATATGAATATTGCGAAAAGAACTTCAGTAAGCAACGATTTGCCATCAAAGGTACGGCCGGAACACCTGGTATACCGTTAAATTATAAGATTGGTAAAGCTTCAGGAAGTAAGATTCCGCTTGTGATGCTAGGTGTTGACGATGGGAAACAACAGGTAATGAACCGGTTAGCCATCGATGAACCTGGTGCTAAGTACTTTCATTTCCCGTTGGATGAAGAATTCTTAGGAACAAGAGGGTACGATGAACTGTACTTCAAGGGGATTATTTCAGAACACAAAAAGAAAGTAAAACGTAAGGGCGTTATTCACGAGATATGGGAACCTACTGCAGGAGTTCGAAATGAACCTTTGGACTTACGCGTATACAACCTAGCTTGTATGAACTCAATCCATCCTGACTGGGATAGATTGGCGGAAGTAGTCAAAGGCGGAGGCCATTCTACTACAACAGCGACTAACCCGCGGAAGAAACCAATGAGGAAACGCGTTCGTAGAGCTAGTAAAGTAGCAGATATTTAGGAGGATGTATGGCAACTAGTTATTCAAAAAAGCCAAGGCTGATTGATGTGCGATTAGAATGGTACGTCAAAGCTGAGGAAGCAATATTGACCGGGCAAAGCTATACAATCGGAAATCGTACTCTTACAAGGGCAAATTTGGCTGAAGTAAGAAAAATGATTGATGATTTAGTGGCACGGGGTGCTAAATTACCAGATATGGACACTGATAATGGGCGCGGAAACAGATCAAAACGGGTAGTTTTTAGAGATTAGGAGGCTAAAATGGCGAGAAAAAACAAGAAATTTAGCGCTAAAATAGGCACTCCGAGGGCTCAAAATAGCGGATATAGTGAGGGTGGTGCCTCTCATAATAACAAATCATTGAAGGGGTACAATCCTAAAAAACTAGGTTATAAGGCTGATATTGGCGCAAATCTATCAACTTTGCGGGATAGGTCTGCAGATTTAGCCATAAATACACCAGTCGGCACGGCTGCGATCAACACGAGTACTACCCATACCGTTGGCGCAGGCCTCAATGTATTCCCTAAACCTAAATTTCAAATCTTGGGAATATCTGCAGAGGATGCCAGAGCGTGGGCACGTAAGGTGCGTGCAGAGTTCGATTTATGGGCAGACTCAAAAGACTGTGATATTTATCGCAAAAATAATTTGTACGATATGCAAAGTATCGCATATCAAGGGTATCTTACTGATGGTGATAGTTTTGCAGTGTTCAGACGTAAGCCCACTACGCCAGATATGCCATATACATTACGGCTTCAATTAATTGAAGGGAATAGAGTAAGCAACCCGCTCACCACTTCAACGTATGCTACAGGCGACCCAACTGGAGTTGAAGCACTTAATTCAGATAACGGAAATCGCATATTGAATGGTGTGGAAATTGATACTGACGGCGCAATTGTAGCTTACTGGGTGTCTAATCAGGTACCTGGCGAACCAATTACAAGTATATTAACGTCATGGGCAAGGGTTGAGGCCTACGGAAAGCGTACAAGCATTCCAAATGTATTACAGATTAGTAACGATACTAGACCTGAGCAGTACAGAGGGGTGCCTTATTTAGCCCCAGTCATTGAAACATTGAAGCAAGTTTATCGGTACACAAATGCAGAACTTACATCTGCGATTATTAAATCGTACTTTGCACTATTCTTTACTGAAGCCGTTACTAACTCCGGGTCGTTAAATGATATGTTGGCCGATAATGGTGTTGATGATCCAACGGAACCAGTAGTTGATGTATCAGAGTATAACTTAGGGCCCGGCACATTAAATGCCTTACCGAAAGGTGTGGATGTAAAGAGCGTGGATGCTTCCAATGCCCAATCTACTTTTGAAGTATTTAGTACCCAACTTATCAAACAAGTAGGTGCTGCACTTAACCAGCCTTACGAAGTATTGATGAAGAACTTCAACTCCTCGTATTCTGCGAGCCGTGCAGCAATGCTACAGGCGTGGGAAGAGTATAAACTACGGCGCAAGTGGTTCGCTCGTGATTTCTGCCAGCCTATCTATGAGATTTGGCTAATGGAAGCCGTAGCCAATGGACGAATTGAAGCGCCTGGTTTTTTTGATGATCCATTAATTCGAAAAGCATGGTGCAATGCTGATTGGTTTGGACCAACTATGTCCATCCTTGACCCTGTTAAGGATATGAATGGTAGTACCCTTCGTGTTGAGAATGGAGTTTCTACTCGTGAACGCGAGGCGGCTGAAATGACAGGGACAGACCTTGAAGAAAATATTGCACAACTTGCATTTGAAAAGCAACTCATGGAGAAATACGGCATGGGGCTAGCTGATGCGGTAAATCCTTCCGTTGGCTCTAAATCTGAAGCGAAAGGAGGTGAGGAGGATGAATAAATTCTGGTCTGTTAAGAATTTTGTAAATCAAGATGGTACTGGTCAATCCGAATTGATTTTGTATGGCGATATTTCTGAGACCTCTTGGTGGGGCGATGAAATTACACCACGTGAATTTGCAAGTGACTTAGCTAGTTGTAATGGTAATGAATTAACAATGCGCATCAACTCTGGAGGTGGTGACGTATTCGCAGCACAAGCTATTCACAATATGATCAAAGCCTATACTGGAAAAGTAACAGCACATATTGATGGCTTATGCGCAAGTGCAGCTACAATTATTGCATGTGCGGCTGATAAGGTGATCATGCCAAGTAATGCCCTTTACATGATTCACAATCCATCTGTATTTCTAGGTGATAGCTTTGACGCAGACGGATTAACTAAAATGGCGAATTATTTGGAAAGTGTTAAACAAACTATTGCAAACGTTTATTTGAGCCGTAGCGATGTTTTGACACCTGAGCAGATAAATACACTTATGGATGACGAAACGTGGCTTACAGCGGACGAGGCGAAGTCCTATGGCCTAATTGATGAAGTAGATATGGCAATTACAGATAGTGCAGTTATGAATAACGGAATGGTTATAGTGAACAAGGTATCTTGCAAATATTCTGCCAAAAATGAAGCCAAAATCAAACAATTTTTAACAAGTAAGGAGAAACCTATGACTGAAAACCAATTCATGGCAAGCTTAAAAGGTTTGCTCGGTATTTCTACAAACGAATCTGCGGAAAATGCAGCAGTAACAGCAGAACGCGAACGCGTTGAAACCTTAAACGCACTAAAAGGTAACAATGAAGTTATCAATCGTTTAGTAGATGTGGCTGTTAAAGAAGGTAAAACTGTAGATGAAGTAACACCTTTCATCTCCGCCGTATCCGATATTCCTGTAACTGATAACAAAGTAGTCGACCAAATTCGACAATTGGTTATCGATCAAATGGAATCCGGTGCAGATAAAGTGGCACCTCAAGGCGCATCTACACCAGAAACTAATGATGCAGTAGCTAAAGCTAGTGCAGTTGATGAAGTTGTAGCATATGCAAATGCTAAGAAAGGCGGTAAATAATGGCGTATTTCGAACAAGTAAATGGCGTCGCAGCTGATTACCTATTAGGTGGTGGCGGTGTGCCTGTATTAACTCAAAATGTAAAAGCAGCAGTTGGCGAGTACAAACGCGGACAAGTTCTTGAAAATAACGCTGGCACATTCCAAAAAATTGCAAGCGGTAAACCTGCAGGTATCGTGGTATCTGATACTACTACAACTACTGATCACAATGTAGTGACTGTATATGTCTCTGGTCGCTTTAATCGTGAAGTATTGGTAGTTGACCAAGCTTACAAAATTAATGATCATGAAGCGGACTTCAAGGACGCTCACTTATTCTTAACTAGCATTAAATAGGAGGAACTATATAATGGCAATTGATTTCAAAGATACGTTATCTTTAATGCAAGCTGTAGAACGAATGAAAACTCCGGCAAGTTTCTTGCTCGATACTTTCTTCCCACAAGTTCCAGCAGTAGCAACTTCTAAAAAAATCGCAGTAGAAACTCGTAAACGTGGTCGCACTCTAGCACCTTTTGTATCTCGTGGCGCATCTGGTGTAAATGTTAAACGTGCCGGCTCTAAAATTGCTTTATATGAAGCACCTATGATGGGCCCTCGTACAGTAATTGATCCTGAGCAGCTAGAACAACGTGCATTTGCGGAAAATATTGTATCTACAATGACACCTGCGCAACGTGCAGCACAAATGCAAGCTGAAGATTTGTCTTATTTGCAAGGTACAATCATCAATCGTAAAAACAAAATGGCGGCCGATTTGCTTACCACTGGTAAATGTAAAGTTGAAGGCTATGCTGATGATGGTGCAACTGTTCTAACTGATGAAATTGATTTTGAATTTGAACAAGACATCACACCTACTACTGCATGGGACCAAGCTGGCGCTGATATTTATGGTGACTTGAAAATGGCGTCCGAAAAAATTCAGGAAAATGCAGGTATCGTACCAACTGTTTTAGTTGTTGGTAAGAATGTTGAAAAATATATTCTTGATAATGCAGCTATCAACAAAATGTTGGCTATTCCTAATCGTGAAAACATGACAATGTTTAACTTTGCGCCTGAATACTTATCTCCACAAGTTCGTTATGTTGGCCGTATCATGTCCTTGAATATTGATGTATACGCATATCTTGAAACATATCAAGATGATGAAGGCAGATTAAAATCCTTTATCGGTGATGATGCTGCGGTATTAGGTGTTCCAGGTCGTGGTCGTCAACAACATGCGGCAGTAACATTGCTTAACGATGATAATCAATTCACTACATATGCAGGTATTTATGTTCCTTACTACTATGCTAATAAAGCTACACAAGAATTAACATTGTCTGTATACTCCCGTTGTGTATTGATTCCTGAAACTATCGACGATTGGGCTACTATTAAGACTAAATAGGGGGTAACCTACTTATGAAAATCAGAGTATTAAAGGGTTATTTAGCACATGAAGGCGAGATGTATGGCAAAGGTGAAGTAGTCGACATCAAAAAGAAAGCGATTGCGTTATCCTTGCTTGAATCTGAAAAGTTTGAATCTGCTGAAGATGATCCTATTGAAGTACCGGAGCCATTGGAAGTCGTTCCTGATGAACCGGAAGAAGAAATGGAATTACCTGAAGTTGATGCGGAAGCTGCGGTGAAAAAATAATGCGATTTAGAGATTACCTAGAAAGCGATATTGACGATGTATTCCTTAATGAAGACGAATTCGCCGAAGGGCATAATCTAAATGGCACAGTAGCTAAAGCGGTTATCCAATCGCCAACGGCGAGGGAGTCATTCCTATCGAATGGCTCTCACGTATCAAATGACGGATTGCACGGGGTGTCTGTATTTGTGCATTGCAAATTAACGGACATCCCTGAAATTCCATCACAGGGGAACGTATTCCGATTAGACGGAGATGTTTACGTCGTTCAAAGTGCAATGGAAGAAGATGGGTTAGTATCCATTGAATTAAGAGCAGAAGCTAGAGGCGGTGTTGACGGATGGTTGAGCTAGAACTTGATAAAAGTGCAGTAGCAACAATTGAAAAAGCACTGGAAACGTTAAAAGAAGATAGAGTTCGACGTGTCTGCCAAGCCGCATCAAAGCGCGCTGCAACGACTGCAAGAAAAGCAGGTACGCAAGCACTACGGAATATCTATGCTATTAAAGGTGTATCGGTTGTAAAGTCCGGTGTATCTATCAATAAATTGAATGATGGCACAGAAATGCGTATCAAAGGTGGATATACTAGCGCTCAAAAGTACTTCAAAATTAAATCACTTAAGCGAAAAGGTGTGTTTGTATCGATTAAAAAAGGTACAGAAACAAAGGTGCCCAATGGCTTTGTTAGTACATCCGGTATCTTTATAAAACGCCAAGGCAAGGACAGATATCCACTAAAGGGAATATATGGACCGGCTTTACCGCAAATGTTTGGTAATGAAACTGTTATGAATGCCATGCAAAAAGAAGGCATGGAAATGTATGAAAAGCGCCTATATCACGAATTAGAGCGCGCGTTAGGAGGTAACTAATGACACCATTAGACGTATCAGACGACATTGCTACCTATCTCATGAAAGAGTTGCGCAAGCTAAATGAAACCAGTGATGTTACCACGAGCCCTATTCGAGTATGGAGCGGTTTCTTACCAAGAGTGGATAAGAATGAAGACAAGCGCAAATTATGCCCTGCGGTAGTAGTGCATCCGTACTCTGTTAGTGATGCGGATAGTTCAACTGTAGGTATTACTGTATTGGTGACTACTTATGATGAAGCCTTAACTAAAGGACATATTGGACTGTATCACTTATTAGAGACGGTACGTGAGCGGTTATTGTCCGATAATCCAGTAGCACTTAAATATGAAATTAAGGATAATACCGTTAATACAACCATTCCTGATGACCAACCGTACCCTCAATGGGTCGGATATCTTGAATTTGAAGTGTATATTCCAGTTATTCGTAGAAACTTAAATGAGATATTCGCGTATAACAAAGCAATTGAATAGGAGACAACAATGAACCCTGTTGTATATGTTGGGCCTTCTTTCCGAGGTAGCCGGCTAAATCAATTCATGGTATTTAGCAATGGCGCGCCACTGCCGGAAGCGGAAGACCCTGTTTTTATGCATTTATTCGTGCCTTTAGACGAGCTTAATCAGGCAATGATTGATGTCAAAACACAAGGCACGCAATTAAATGTATTTTATGTAAACGCATTGAAAAATTATAAAGGAGTGAAGTAAATGGCCTTTTATCATGGCGTCAAAACAAGTGAGCAAGCTACCTCTGTAATTGCTCCTGTCCAAACTACTGCCGGTCTTCCAGTTGTGTTCGGTACTGCACCTGTACACCTTACAGAAGACCCTAGTGCGGTAGTCAACAAGCCAATCATCTGCTACAGCTGGGAAGAAGCTGTTCAACAACTTGGCTACTCTGAAGATTGGGCACATTTCACATTATGTGAAGCGATGTATGCACAATTCAAATTGTATGGTGTAGCTCCAATCGTATTTGTTAATATATTGGATCCTGCTAAGCATAAGAAATCCACTACAACAACTGCTACATTGGCAGAAAAGAAATGTGTAGTAAAAGCAGCCGTATTGCTTAATACCTTACAAGTATCTAGTGGTGGTCAAACAGGTGTAGCTAACACAGATTACACGGCAGCATTTGATGACAAAAATCAATTGGTTATCTCTGTTGTAAAAGGTGGAAAGTTTGATACAGCTACTACCTTAAACCTTACTTATGATGAACTTGATGTAGAAAACTTTGATTATAGAAATGTAATCGGCGGTGTGGATAGCAACGATAAAGCAACCGGCTTTGAATTGATTGATACAATCTATCATCATTTCGGCATTGTGCCAGGTCTTATTGCTGCACCGGGTTTCTCTCAAAATCCTACAGTAGCATCCGTTATGAAAGCAAAATCTCGTGTTATTAATAACTTATTTAGAGCGACAACATTAGTTGATATCGATACTACGCAAGTTGTTAAATACACAGATGCTTATGAATGGAAGAAAGGTAATAGCTATACAGGCGAATCCGAAGTCGTATGTTGGCCAAAAGTTCGCAATGGCGACTATGTGTTCCATATGTCTACGCATATTATGGGCATTATGGGTAAATGCGATGCATCTAATAGCGATATTCCTACGCTATCTCCTTCTAATAAACCTATGAACATCACTGGGTTATGTTTGGCTAATGGTAAGGAAGTTATGCTTACACATTCCCAAGCGAACTTATTGAACTCTCAAGGTATTATGACGGCTGTTAACATCAATGGTTGGGTATCTTGGGGCAACTATACAGGCGCATATCCAGGCACAACTGATGTTAAGGATACATTTATTTGTGTACGTCGTTTCAATGATTGGGATGACCAAACATTCATCTTAACGTATTGGCAAAAAGTGGATATGCCTGTTTTGCCACGTAATATCAAAACAATTCTTGATAGTGAAACAATCCGTCTTAACGGTCTTACTTCTCGAGGCTTTATTTTGGGCGGTCGTATTGAATTTAAAGAAGCAGAAAACCCTACAACAGACTTGTTGAATGGTATTATTCGCTTCCATAAATACCGTACGCCTCCAATTCCAGCGCAAGAAATTGAAAGTATTTCTGAATACGATGTTTCCTATTTCAAAACATTATTTCAAACAGTATAGAAAGGGGTAATTAATCATGGCATCTATCAACCAAGTGCCGGAAGTGCTTAATGACTTCCGTGTATATGAAGAAGGTTCTGACAACTGTTTAGGCGTTGCCAAAGTGGAATTACCTAGTGAATCTGTAATGACTCAAACTGTAAAAGGTGTGGGCATAGCAGGTGAAGTAGAAGCGCCAGTTATTGGGCACTACTCTTCTATGGAAACTAAACTTACTTGGAACACTCCAACCGAAACTACACACCGCCTTACAGGTGGACGTGGCGTGCGTTTAGAAGTACGCGGTGCTATCCAATGTTGGGATAGCGGTAAAGATAAATATGTAATTGTGCCTACACGTGCTGTTATTCGTGGCCGTGCTAAATCTAAAGAAAACGGCACATATGAATCTGGCAATACAATTGATGCAACGAACACAATCGAAACCACATATTTGAAACTAGAACAAAATGGCAAGGTAGTTCGTGAAATCGATAAATACGCATATAAGGATTCTATTTCTGATGGCACTGACTTCCTTGGCGATGTTCGTGCTGCACTCGGTATTTAGTCTGTAGAAAGGACGATCACTAATGAGTAAACAAAGTACTATGAACGAAACAACTGGTATTGAATTAGTAAAAGCAGGGCATTCCTTACAATTTGAAGGAATCAGCGGTTATACATTAATTAAATGTGAGAAGTCTGCAAAGCATGAAGATAAAACTATCACAGTTCCTGCATTATCCATGACGTATCAAGCACATGTAGCAGCTGCTGTATGCGGTTGTAAAGTCGATGATATTTATAGTCTTCCGGCTGCTGATTTCACTAGAGTGTGCTTAGAGGTACAGAATTTTTTGCTCAATTCCGAAAAATAACTGACCTAGAAAGGTATTTTACAGAGTGTGCGATTACGTGTAGTAAATACACAAGCACGTCAATGGATTACTTTATTCGAGAGCTAGACGTGGATGAGTTCATAGTCCACGTTCAGCTCATTAGTGATGGTATCGAGCGTGAGAATAAAGCGATGAAAGGGAGAAAATAATGGCCAATAAAGTCTTAGAAATGGCGATTGCCATTAAAGGTAAACTCGACGGCGGGTTATCCTCCTCTGTATCAAAAGCATCTCAGGAACTCAACAAACTATCAAACGCAATCAAGGAACAACAAGCACAATACAGAAAACTGCAAGCTGTCTCACAAAAGTCAGGGAATGTTAGTGATAGAAATGCGGCTATTGCTGCTGAGCAAAAACTGAATTCTATGTTACAAAGACAGGCCCAGTTGCGGTCTAATATTGCAAGTCAGACCGCGCATCAAAATGCTATCAGTAAAATGGGAGGTGCAAGCCCTTTAGCAGGAGCAGCATCCGCCGCGCAAGGTGCAAGCGCCGCAGTAAGTGGCGTTACAGGAAAGCTTGCAAATTTTGCTATGGTCGCAGCCGGTGGTTTTGGAATTGGTGCAATTATAGATAACGTTGTAAATGCGGGCGAGGCACTATACCAATTGTCCAATAAACTACATATGACAACTGCTGAGACGTCTCAATTTAAAAAGATTATGACGTTAAGCGGTGTGGATGTAGAAGTAGCTGCCAAATCTTTTGCCAAAATGGATAAGACTTTGGCTGGTGGTGGTAAAAGTGCTGAAGCATTGCAAGGATATCTTAGTCAATTTGGTGTGTCCTTGACCGATGCCAATGGTAAATTATTGCCTATGAATCAACAGTTGGATGCAATGGCTAAAGGGTACCAAAATGCGGTAGCACAAGGGCGCGGCCAAGAATTCATGCTTGAAACACTAGGTGCCAAAGGCATGGAGCTTACTAAAGTCTTTGAAAATTACGCAGATGCACAAGCAGCCGCATCACAAATTAAAGGTGTTGGTATAGATCCTAAATCACTCCATGAAATATGGCTACAGATGAACATCCTGAAAGCGGAAGCTACGCAGGTTGCATTAGGATTGGCGCAAGCATTTATACCGATTGCCCAGCAAATATTACCGGCATTGATACCGGTATTACAAGCTGTTGTAACGTTCATGAAGGATAATAAGGAAGCTATTGCAGCCGTAGTTACAAATGGATTGAAATTAGCCTTACTATATGGTACTGCTACAAAACTGGCATCGGGTATTACTACAATCACTACAGCTTTTAAAGGTGTAGAAACGGCAATGGGTGCTTTCAAAGCGGCGAGTGCTTTAATAGGTGGGCCTTGGGTGATTGCTATTATGGCGATTATTGCAGCGATATACCTATTAGTAACTAACTGGGATACTATCTGTGCTACCTTAACATCTGTTTGGGATAGTGTATGTTCTGGACTAAGTTCGATATGGGATAGTGTGTGTTCTGCTTTAAGTTCTGCATGGAGCGCCATTATATCGGGTATTATGACTGTGATAAATGGCCTATTATCAATAGGACTAAGCGTGTTCAATGCGTTGAAAGCGGCAGTAATAGCCTTCGTAAATTTATGGCTTAACTTACCAACATATATTGGTATGGCCGTAGGATTTATTATAGGTATTATTATGCGATTGCCTGAGATTGCGGTACAAGTTGGTACTGCTGTTATATCTGCCGTCGTATCATTTGCCACAGAGTGTTATAACTTCGCAGTTACTACTTTTGGGGCTATGGTTGATAGGATTTATAACTTCTTAATTAATTTACCTACCTACATGATTGCATTGGGGGCTGAATTCGTATCAGCGGTTATTTCGTTTGCTTCTGAAGCGTACGCTACGGCTACTTCTTGGATTAGTAATTTAGTTAATGATGTTATTAATTTCCTTGTGAACTTACCTAGTGCCTGTGCAGAAGCCGGAGCGGCGTTTGTAGCGGCTGCAGAGCAATGGGCGAGTGACGCCTATAATGCTGTGGTAAACTGGGTAAGTCAAATCCCGAGTGCGGTATCTAACGCAATTGCAGGGGCATGGGAAAGCATTAAGGCTCAATTTAGTGGAGGCTTTACTGTTGGCGTTTCCGCAGCTGGAGAGGTTGGTAAGAGAGCAAACGGTGGTGTTATTACATCCCCAGAATTATCATGGATAGGCGAAGCTGGTTATCCAGAAGTTGTAGTTCCTATTGATGGTAGTGCAAATGCTATGAATTTATGGCAAACGGCTGGACGAATGCTAGGTGTGAGTGGAGCGCAGACTGCTGCAGCACCTACTGTATCTCTAGCCCCTAGCTTACCTAAGACTTCAGCTAGTAGTAATAGCGGATCGCCTGTGCAAATCACATTCGCACCTGTCATTAACGCAGGTAATGGCTCAATAGATGATATTATGTCAGCATTAGACGCTAAAATGCGTGAATTTAAACAAATGATGCGTAGCTATACCACTGGGCAACGGAGGTTGAGTTATGACTAGTTATACAACAATACAAGGGGATATGTGGGACTTAATCGCCTATAAGGTGTATGGTAACGAACGATATATCAATTTATTGTTAGAAGCCAATCAAAAGCACCGTAATACGGCGATATTTTCCGCAGGTGTTGTGTTAACATGCCCAGATGTTCCTGCTGACTCTTTACCTGAATTCTTACCACCATGGAGGCGATAGTTTATGAGCTTACAAAAGAGCCTAGCTAAGGTCCAAAAATGGAAAAAGGATTTAACCCCACAAACGAAGCTAGCACGGCGGGCATGGTGTACAATTGGCTACCAACATTGGGGGAGTAAGGAGTCAAAGGATATCACCGACGATATTAGTAAATATCTTCTTGATGTAACTTTCACGGATAACCTTTCAGGCACTGTAGATGACGTGGCTATCTCATTAGAGGATAGGGGGCGTCTGTGGGTCGGTGATTGGTATCCTGTGAAAGGATCATTACTAGAAGTCGCTATTAATACAGTAGCATGGGAGAAATTAGGGGATGAACAATTTACGTTACCAATCGGCAAATTTGAAATCGATGAATTCGAAGGAAGTAGCCTTCCGGATGTAGTCAAAATCAAAGGTGTCGCTATTATCGGTAGTACTGACTTACGGGAGAAGAAGAAAGACAAATCGTGGAAAGATACAACGCTTAAAGCGATTGCTACCGAAAAAGCAAAAGATAATAAGTTAAAGTTAGTATGGGACGCTGATTTTGACCCACCGTTAAAAGATGCCTCTCAAAGTGCTGAATCAGACCTCGCATTCTTGCAGAAATTATGCAATGATGCGGGGTTTTCTCTTAAGGTATCCACCGAGCAGTTGATTATATTCGATGATTACAAATACGAAAACGTGAAGCCTAAAGTTATAATTCGTAGACCAGGTGGACAATATCAACCTGTACAAACTAAAGAAGGTGAACAACCACCTTTGATTATTACTAGGGCAATATCTTATTCGTATAAAAGTAAAACTCGTGAAGTATATCGAGCATGCCATGTGAAATATACAGACAAAGATAAGAAAACTGTAATTGAGGATACATTTGAAGATCCTGACCGTAAGGGCCATACGTACCTTGCTGTATTAGAGGTTAATGAGCAGGTAAAAGACAAGGCTGAAGCAACTAGACTTGCTAAGAAGAAGCTTAGAGAAGCTAATAAAGAAGCGGATACAATGTCTTTTAGTTTTCCTGGGAATCCTCTTATTATGGCATCGGTTACTGTTAAGCTCGAAGGGTTTGGGGTGTTCGATGGTAATTATTTAATTACTAAAGCGACACATACATTAGGGTCTAATTATTCTACGTCGATTGATGTAAGGAGGTGTTTAAATGGCTACTGATTCTATATTATCGACATTATCGGATATGATATTTATCGGAAATGTAGCAAGTACAATTCCAGAAGAGGGTAAAGCCGTAGTTACGCGCCTCGATAGAGAAGGTGTCGTAACGGCACCATTATCTGTCATTAATCGAGGTGCAGCACACGATAAGGACTATTGGATGCCGGCTATCGACGACCAGGTATTATGCATTATGCTACCAAATCGGTCAGGTCGTGGCTTTTCTGATGGATTCATTATTGGGACATTCTTTAGTAGTGCGGATCCAACTCCAGGCGGCGCAGATAATGGTAAACGTGTGCTCACTGTTCCTGGCGATATGACGATCAATGTTGGAGGCACTTTATCAATTAGTGCAAGTAGTGGAGATGTAGTGGTTAATGGTATTTCCTTAGTTCATCATGTTCATGGCGGTGTAGTGTCTGGCGGTTCTACAACATCAGGACCAGAATAGGAGGTATAGATGTATATCGGATATTTAGCGGATATAGTATTCTATACCGCATTAGACAATGTTCTTACTGTATCTGACGTAACGCGTTCAGGTAGTGCTAGATGGGAAAAGCACAATTTGATGCTAGAAAAGCCGGTTAAACAATTTAGTGGTCCGGACGTAGAACAGATTACCTGTAAGATTCTTATTTCTGCATCGCTTGGCCAATCTCCGGATAGTACTGTTAAGAAGTTGCGAAAGTATCGTGATACAGGGGCCGTATTGCCGTTTATTATCGGCGGTAAGCCTGTTAGTCAAAACTACTTTGTAATCATGTCTATGAGCGAAGATAATCTATTCACAGATGCCTACGGTAAGACACAATCCATTGAGGTATCTCTAACCCTTGAAGAATATCCGGACAAGAACACCGTAGAGGAAAAATCTCTTCTTAATAAATATGGTAATACATTTAATAAGGTTAATACGATATTACGGAGGTTCTAGCTATGTCAGCAACGTATGAAATTAAGCCAGTTACGGATAATAGGATATCGCTAGCACCTGAAAGTGAAGTTGCTGAGATTTTGCAAAATGTGCAAACGATTATTTCTACTGTTCGTGGAAGTGTGCCACTAGATAGGGAGTTTGGTATTGATGGCCGTATTATTGATATGCCTATCCATCAAGCTCAAGCGCATCTATCTAATGACATATTTCAACAAATTAAACGGTACGAGCCTCGTGCCAAAATTAGTGATATATCATTTACTGCCACACAAAATGGTGCGTTGATTCCGAAAGTGATGGTGACTATATGAAACTATCTGATTTACCTAATGTTGAATTCTTTAATACAGATAAAGAGCATATTCAACAAAAGGTATTTGATATTTACACAACAATAACAGGGCGAACCTTGGGAGAGGGCGACCCTGTTACTTTATTTTTAAATGTAATTTCGGAAATTATAATCCGATTATTAAACGATGCCAATTATGCAGCAAAGCAAAATTTATTAGCCTACGCAGAAGGTGATAACTTGGATCACGTAGGAGCTGTTCCTGCCGCCGTTGAGCGACTACAGGCAACAAAAGCTACCACAACGCTTCAGGCCACCTTGTCTGCAGTACGTACAAGCTCAGTTATTATCCAAAAGGGGACTAGGGTATCTACTGGAGGTGGCGAATATTTTGCTACTGTTGAGGACTTGGTAATTTTACCTGGACAACTCAGCGGTTCTGTAAAAGCTGAGGCACAAATTGCCGGGGCGCGGGGCAATGGGTTTAAGCCAGGTGAGATAAGCACAATCATTGACCCTATAGCTTACGTGGATACGATGCGTAATATAACTTTATCTGAAGGCGGTTCGGATACAGAGGATGACGAATCGTATCGCGAACGTATTCATGAGGCTCCAGAATCGTTTTCTGTAGCAGGACCTGAAGGGGCGTATGAATATTTCACAAAATCTGCATCGCACCTTGTGGCAGATGTAGGAGTATCTTCTCCACGTCCAGGGGAGGTTAATATTTATCCCTTATTAGCAGGAGGAGGACTTCCAGGGCAAGAATTGCTCAAGACTATTACGGATTATTTATCTGATAAGAAACGTAGACCTCTGACTGATAAGCTGACTGTATTAGCACCTACTACTACGCAATATAACATCGACGCTAAGTATTACATTGAAAAAGGCGCTGATGCCACGGTAGTAAAAGCTAAGGCAGATAAAGCGGTCAATGATTATGTAATATGGCAAAAGTCAAAATTAGGCCGTGATATAGTGCCTAGCCGATTGGTGCAAATGCTTATGGATGTAGCAGGAATTAAACGTGTTGAAGTAACGACGCCCGTATTTACTCCTATTGCAGCGCAAAGTGGAGTAGCAGTAGCTAATACAATCGCTGTAGTATTAGCAGGAAGTGAGGAAGAATGATACTTGATAGTAAGTATTCTAGTGCGGATCATCTTCCGTCCTCAATCGATAAGGAACCAATTAAGTCCCTTGCTAAAACTTGGGACGATATGCTGGCCGAATTTATGAATACATCTACTCTACTATTATGGTCGTCTATTGATACTGAATCAGAGAGTGTAATTGATCATTTAGCATATCAATTACACGTGGATGACTATGACAGCGGGCTACCGATAGCGACTAAACGCGAAATGGTGAAGAATTCAATTGATATTCACCGCCATAAAGGCACGCCATATGCTGTTGAAAAAGCCGTACAGACTATATATTCAGATTCGAAAATAGCAGAATGGTTCGAGTATGGAAGTAAGCCTTATTATTTTAAGGTTACGCTCATTACAGCGCCATTAACCGGTAAATCGGATATTGTTAAGCTTATACGCGCTATCAATGCCGCCAAGAATGTACGGTCCTGGTTAGATGGTATTGAATTCATTCGTCGAATTAACTTCAATAAATATTTTGCCGGGTGGTGCGGTGTAGCTAAAAAAGTGAATATCAAGTGTGACTTTACAAATGCATGGCGTATTAATTTGAATGCCCATGTAACGTCTTACACAGTTGAATCAAAGAAAACGAAGATTAATGTAGCGCTAGATAATAGCGTTAGATAGGAGGAATATATGGCAGAATGGTCAAATGCAACCATGACTGATGTTGGTGCTGCTTTGCAAGCAAAGGTAAATGCGGGCAAGACTAAACTGACATTCACGAAAATCAAAGTCGGTAGTGGTGTTAATGCAACGAATCCATTGGCATTAACTGATGTAATCTCCTCTAAATGGGAGACTACTAATTTTGTAGTTAAGCTAGAAGGTAAAATTGTAAGTGTTGATACAGTTATAACTAATACAGGCGTGCACGAAGCATTCCGAATGTCTGAAATCGGGTTATTTGCACAAGATCCTGATAAAGGCGAAATATTGTATGCATACCTTACGGACCCTGAACCGGACAGAATGCCGGCAGAAAGTGGCTCGGTAGTTGTATCTCAAGAATTAACCATCGGAATGGTATTTAGTAATACAGGAAATGTATCGTTAACTGTTAATATGGGTGCGTTGGTAACACGTGAGCAGTTAACAGAAGCAGTTAAGCAACATAACACAGATATTTCATCTCATCCAGCGATTACGGCTATGATTGCCAAAATCCTTGGTGCAACTAACTGGCAAGAAAATCCAGTTGCTACATTGAAGGATATAAAAAATCTTCTCGGCCAAGGCGCTATCGTGGCATCTAAACTCGATGCTAATGCGGGTTTCGTGAAGTTCGCCAACGGTTTCACTATCCAGTGGGGAATATCGTGGTTTGATGCCAATAAATATTATAAAGATATTTCGCTACCGATTAGCGTCACTGTACTAATTGCCTTAGCTACCGATGACTCTGTTAGTGTTGCTACTTCTGGCGCAGAATGCTTTATTACTTGGAACAGTGGTTTCTCTCAAACTAATAGAACCACTATCCGATTCTTAACCAATAGAGCTGATACAGGTAGCTTTGTTTGGGCAGTCGTAGGGAAGGCTTGATACCCAGTGGATATTATTTAATGCTTATAATCAACCCAAGCCTTGGACTGTGCGCTATCCGATAGAATTTGGGAATAAAACTATCGCTGTTTCTGCTAATAGATATAACGGAGAATATGCATTTTCTGAAATCATTTTATCAACGGCTAGAAATCAGCTGACATATAAAGATAGTGATTATAGAGGACAGCAAGGTGTCGGTGATCAGATTATGTTCATTATCATAGGTAATTAGATAATTCCTAGTGCGAACCAATAATAGCTACCTACATATTGGTCATTTCCGATAAATACTGCTTTTGTATTGTTGCTTTCTCTACCGACATTCGATATATATTTAGGTGTCTCTGAACCTTCCCAAAAGGCATCCATTGCACCTACTATAAATACCGTTGAAAATCGTATAGGATATGTAACTGTGCTCTTTTGTTGATTATCAGTACCACCAATTCCCCACTGGGTACTAAGCTATCCCAACGGCTATCCAGTGTCCCCAGATGTTTCCGATACCTCTTTGGATGCGTCTACCACTTACTTTGAATTTTGTATTATCTAGAAAATTCATTGACAATACCAAAGGGTCTCCCTCAGTATTGGTGTCATTACCAGATATGCTGAACACAGTTCTGAACGCTATTGGGAAACTGACATCGCTGTTATAAGCCAAATTGTATAAAAGTCCCCACTGGGGAGTTATTTTAATAATTCTATAGCTTTTCGTAGCTCACGAATAGTTTTATGGGTGTATACCCTAATGGTGATATCGCCTTGTTTATGGCCTAGTAATGAGCGTAATGCATTAGGCGAGGCTACGGAATCAAGTAAACTTGCAAATGTGTGTCTGGTATCATGGATAGTATGCTTGCAGTTAAGCTGCTTCATAATATTCTGGAAATGCTTACGAAATGTTGTGTAACTGATAGTAAATAGGTAATCGTCAACACAATAGTATATCTGTTCAATTAGGGGCATGATGCGGTGATGTATGGGGATAATACGACCTTCACCAGCTTTCGTTTTAGCGTGTCTTACGATGAGGTATGATGATCGCCTATGGAGGTCTTGCTTGCGTAAATTAAGAAGCTCACCTATGCGGAGACCTGTGTATAGCAGTATTAAAATCATGTGGGAATAAGATGTATCTATCGCCCATAATTTGTTGATTTGTTGACGAGTAAATACTTTTCTCTTAATCGTTGGGATATTAGGGCCTAGGCTTAAGTGCTGGGCGTAATTAGTGATATGGTAATCTTTAATGATGGCGTAATTAAATAATTGATTAAGCAACGTGCGGACTTTCTTACATGACGAGTAGGAAAGTCCTTTTACATGCATGGAATTAATCACGTTCTGAAGGTTCTGGAAATGAATATTCGTGATAGGCATATCCGATATGTTGGATATGTGTTTAAAAGCAATGTAATAAGACTTAACAGCGCTATCAGAAATATATTGTGAGTGGATAGGCAACCACTCGTTAAATAGTTGCCTTAACGTAATCATATTGCGTTGTCTACGTTTTAGAATATTGGCGTAACGGCGCATAATTTCACCTCCGAAAGGATACTACTATGAATCAATATGTATTTATAATAAACGACAAAGGGGAGCGAATTACATCCCTTTGTGATAACACGTTGAGTCGTGAAGATATTATGGCGCAAGCTGAACACGATTACCCAAATGCACAATATGTATATTCCGAAGATGGGGATGCGTGGCTTGATGAATTCATGGCCGGTAAAGTGTATGTAAACGGACAATTCGTTGCGCCTGATCCGTATGTTCCAACAAAGGAAGATAAAATTAACGCTATTAAATCTGAATACGAACCTCGCTTCAAATCCTTAGAAGAAGCACAACGTAGATTGTTATTAATGGGTAAACCTACTACAGCCATTAGCGCACAATATATCAAGTTAAATACCGAAATGGTAACTCGTATTAAGGAGGTGCAGTAATATGCCTAAATTTATTGGCGAAAGTAAAGTACCAGTAATGGAATTCTGCGAATATTGTTGGGAAGTACTAAACGAAGACGGAACATGCCCAACACAGGGCTGTGTCCATAATGATTTAATGGACGAGGTACACAAAGATGAAACTACCAGTCCTACATAATTTGGATGCAATTAAAGGGGAAGTGATTTCTCTTAATATCGGATACAACAATCTTGTTGACGAGACAAATCTCTTTGCTTGTGTTCGTAAATATCCATACGACGAAGAATATAAAGTGAAGTTTAGTATTAACGTCTCTACTGATGCTTTGAAAGATGATGAAGCTTGTAAAATCACTCTTTCTTTAGATACAAATACGCTCGAAGCTGGCAAATACCAATGGGATTTGTTCTTATGGAACGGCGACCGTCCTATTAAATGCCTTGTTAAGGGTCAAGTTAATGTAATTGAAGGCATCAGTAATAGGGGGAAATGATATGAGCGAAGAAAACGTGTATTTAAAACCTTCTGCTGTTGATAGCATCCACATCAATGACACCGGCGAAAGTATTAAAGTCAAAGACAATATTCAACTCGTTAAGTTGCAAGGTCCTAAAGGCGACCCTGGACTACAGGGTCCTCCCGGTCCTCCAGGTGAACCTGGTCGTAATGGTGAACAAGGTATTCAAGGACCTCCTGGACCTCCTGGTAAAGACGGTCTACAAGGTCCAAAAGGTGAACCAGGCCCTCCTGGACCGAAAGGTGAACCAGGGACTCCTGGGCAACGAGGTGCAGACGGTATCCAAGGACCACAGGGCGAACCTGGGAGAAATGGAATTGATGGAATAAATGGTGAACAAGGTCCACCAGGCCCACCGGGCCCTAAAGGAGAGCCGTTCAGATATTCTGACTTTACGCAAGAACAGCTTAACGCTCTTAAAGGCCCTAAAGGCGACCCAGGAGACAGCGCCTCTGTTACCGTTGATAAAGCCCATGACTGGTTATTGGAGAACAATGTATTCGTGAAAGACAATACAGTTGAGGGCGTATTGATGGCTGCTCTACAAGCTATTAATAGTACTACATACTTTGCTAAACCGTATTACAACATCAATATCTCACATCCATTTATTGTTGGCTCGGTTGAAGGTGATGATGTAACACTCGTCGTATCCGGATATGACCATTACAAAGCGCAAGTTAATAATGGCGAACCGGTCGAGATTGTCAATGGAGCTGCTGCTATACCAATCGATAAAGCTACACAAACATTTAATGTTAAATATATTAATATGGTAGGTAAGGTTGTACAGGAAGTGAATGTTAATCGAGACCTTTCTGATTACGACCCAACGGCAGTGGCTGAAACATTTGAGGGGGATGCTGCCACATTTATTCTTAAAGGTAGTAAGCTTACGATTAAGATTAAACCGACTGGTACTAGCCTAGAAATGCCTGATGCATTGAGAACTAAACTCAGCGATGTTAAAACTCTTGAAATTGATTGTTCTATGCCAAACAATCACACCTATAATCCTGTTGATTATTACTTTGTCCCAACAAAAGTTAACATCAAGAACTATGTTAAACAAAACAGTCCGTTCTCGATTAATTTTAAAGGCTCTGCCAACGGACCGACAGAAATTAAGGTTAATGGTGCTGCAAGATTTAATCAATGGATGGATGTAAATACATTACAATCTGATGGATCTAATGGCGTAATGGTAGTTTCAAATGGAACGGACCATTTATAAAAGAAAGGAGTGTCTATGTGGACATGGCAATTTCAATTGGATGATATTCTAACTACATTATCAATCGTAGCAATTATAGGCGGTGCAAGTTACCGCCTTTTAATTTTGCCTATATTAACTAGAATCAGTGAAGAACGTATGCAAGATAATCTACTATTCACAGAGCGTATGAATAAGCTTAATGAAACGCTTGTCGATTTAAAGGATGAAATTAAACTATCAAGGGAACAACGAACAAAGGAGTACGCTGAACGAGTTAAGTTATCTGCGCGTGTTGATGCCCTTGATAATAGGGTTGATGATATTAAGGAGGAACTTCATGAACATACCACCAAATCTCATCAATACGGTTAAAAAATCATATCAATCTGTTAGGGTGGCTAACTTCCACCCTACAGGTATTCTTGCTACAAGGGCACTAGTATTTACCATGCTAGTGCCTATTTTGTTAGTAGTGGTTGAGTATATTATGGTGTTCATTCAAGGATATGTGTCAGATGATATGAATAAGTTGATTAATGTTGGGATTAATATCATAGATCATATCTTTATTCCGTCTGTTTTAACTGCATTAGTAGGATTCCTTGCATTGTGGATTGATAAAGATGGTGATGGCATTCCTGACAAATTGGAAGAACAGCCTAAGTTACCACCATTACCAAACATGGTAGAAAGGAGTGATAAGAATGAAAAAAGGATTTGATATTTCAGCATGGCAAGAGGACGAAAACGGAGCACCTTATTATGATGAGTGCCATATGCAACAAGCCAAAGAAGAAGGCAATGAATTTGTAATCATTAAATTAGGTGAAAACTATAACGTTGATAAATTCTTTGAGCAACATATAACTGCAGCATTAAATGCAGGCCTCGAAGTTGGTGTATATTATTTTAGCCATGCTTACGATGAGGCAACCGCAGTACAAGAGGCGGAATGGGTGATTAACACGCTCAATAGTTATGGGTATACTGATTACCATTTGCAAGATGGCATTTGGTATGACTACGAGGAGCATCGACAATTACGTAATATGATTAATGCTGGTGCATTAACAAGCCAAGGAATGACGAATTGCATTAGTCGATTTGTAAATACATTATGGAGCGCAGGCTTTCAAAATGTAGGTGTATATAGTGGTTATTCCCTATTGTGGGATGAAACATATGCATATAGTCAAATGCCAAGTGTTCCTGTATGGTGTGCACAATATGGCGCAACAGAATGTGACTATCCAGATGTTAAGATTTGGCAATATAGTGACAGTGGATATGTAGCAGGGGCAGAAGTAGATGTTAATTATATGTATTAGGGGGTAAATATGTATGACAAAATCAAAGTATTATTTAATAACCATACTTACCGCTATTTTATTATCGGTGTTATTGTGTTCATCTCTATCTTTTGCATCTGGTACATCTTCCACGAACCAACAGGAAGCCACGATAACAATACCCTTAACACAGTGGAACGAATTGAAAAGCAACAACGAGAAAGCCTTGAACTTAATCGAAGCATCCAACGTTCCATTGACCGAAGCTCAGAACTTAGTCATGAAGCAAAAGAACGAGTTGACCGAAGCGCACAATACAATCAACAAATTGGAGAACGAATTGACGCAAGCCAAGCTTCAATCAATGAAGCAAGAAGTTACCTTAAACGAAATGCAGAACTCTTTGACCGAATTGAAAGGGCAAATAGAGAACGACAAGAAAACCATTAAACGGTTACGGATGCAACGCAATTTGTCTCAAGTATTAGGTGGCGGTGCAATTATTGGTGTAGCGTTCAAACATTAAGGAAGTGATCCCTACATCTCCATAGCGTGTAATGGTGGATACACGCAACTATCAACTATTAGTTGACAGTTGTAAAGTGCTTGTTTATAACTGAATAACATAACAAAAGCCTATCAGCTTAGAATTACATCTAGGTTGATAGGCTGTTTTTATTTTTATTATGAAAGTTTAAAAATTGTTTATTTGACTAAATGCAAGACATAAAGTATATTAAATGCAAGGCATAAAGTGAGGTGATTAAATGAAGCCTAAAATGGGGAGACCAACAATTTCTAATCCAAACTCAAAGAATTTAACAATAAGAATTAGTGAAGAGTTATCAGAGCAATTAGAGAAATATTGTAAAGAGAAAAAAACTACAAAAGGTGAAGTAGTAAGATTGGGAATTGAAATGGTCATAAAAAAATAAGGTACAGAGCACCGTGGAAAGTAAACTGTACCTTATAGGTTAGAGAACATAGTCCTCATGAAATATTATATCATGAATGCTATGTTCCTTTAAAGAAAAAGGAGAGTATCATGAATAAATTAGTAGTAATTAATAATAATCAAATCGTTGTATCTAGTAAAGATTTAGCAGAACATTTTGGAAAACAACATAAGCATGTTATAGAAAATATAAGAGATATTTTATCAGCCGAAAATTCGGCCAATGAATTTTTCCATAAAGAATCATATTCTTACAATGGTAGACGGTTGCCAATGTACTTAATGAACCGTGATGGATTTTCACTCCTTGCTATGGGATTTACAGGAAAGAAAGCATTACAATGGAAGCTAAAATATATTGAAGCTTTCAATGAAATGGAAGAAACATTAAAACAAGGCTACTTAGAAGAGCCTGTAAACCCAAGTGAACTACATTGTAAGACATATAAAGGTGTACCTGTTATAACCATTGGTGATTTTGCAGAAATAGTAAAAAGAAATAGAACAAGTATTCTATGGCATTTAAAAGATAAAGGCTTGTCATATCAACTATTGGAAAAGGAAGAAGTATCTGCCTATAAGAATGAAAACAATATTCTTATGCATAGTGCTATTTCCAAGCTAATTGTATTCACAGAACCTACGGCATATAAAATGGCTAAAATAATGTACAATAATACGGATACTGTTAATGTAGCCCTTGCTAAGTATTTTGGAAAGCAACCGTTAGCGCCAGTAACCAAGATATTGCCGATAGAAGAAAAAATATTTATAGATTCTGATACAGCAACAAAATGCATAGAAGAGCTGGAATCAGAGTTAGCATTAATGAAAGGCATGTTAAAACATTTAACTAGTCTAAAACGTACAAGAGAAGAGCAAAGTTATCAAATGAAATTGATCCGTGAGATAGGGTTTAATATTTTTGATAATACGAGTGCTTTGGAAAAAGAAGTCATGAGTATTATTAAGTAGCATAAGTAATTTTATATAATAGTATATATTATATATACGCTTAAAATCGCTCTGAAATTTCAAGCGTTACTCAACTGTTACTCAACTTTTTAAAATTAAATGCCTTATAAACATAGTAAATAAGCGGTTTTGTAGGACTATAAAAAATGTACTCCAAATAATTTGGCGCTTATGGGAAAACCACTCAGAATTGGGTGGTTTTTTCTTTATGACATGTCACTGTTAAAGGGCTATAACAGTGTAAAAAACAATTGACATAGAACACTAAAATCTGTATACTATTTTGAGTAAGCTTTAGTCGTGTTTCCATTAGCCCCGGAAGCAAAGGACAAGCTGATTTTGGTAGAATTATGACGTTATTAGGAGGATATGCAGCATGAAAACTACATTTATGGCCAATCCGAACACAATCGAACGGAAATGGTATGTTGTTGACGCTGAAGGTAAAACTTTAGGACGCCTTGCTGCCGAAGTTGCAAAAGTTCTTCGGGGCAAAAATAAACCAACTTTCACACCACACGTAGATACTGGTGACCATGTGATCGTTGTAAACGCAGAAAAAATTCGCGTAACTGGTAAAAAATTGGAACAAAAGGAATACTTCCGTCACTCTGGTTACCCAGGGGGTTCCCGTTTCACTAAATTGTCCATGATGCTTGAAAAACAACCTGAACGTGTTGTTGAAATGGCAGTTCGTGGTATGCTTCCAAAAAACAAATTGGGTGCACAACAATACCGTAAATTAAACGTATACGCTGGTCCTGAGCATCCACATGCAGCTCAAAAACCAGAAGTTTTAGAAATTTCCGTACGATAATCTAGAGGGAGGAACATATAATGGCAGTAGCACAATATTACGGCACTGGTCGTAGAAAATCTTCCGTTGCTAGAGTTCGTCTGGTACCGGGCACAGGTAAAATCACTGTTAACAAACGTGAACTTAATGAATATTTCGGTCGCCAAACTTTGGAATTGATCGTAAAACAACCTTTGAACTTGACTAATACAGTTGAACAATACGATGTAATCGCAACTGTAGCTGGTGGCGGTCCATCCGGTCAAGCTGGTGCAATTCGTCACGGTATCTCCCGTGCGTTATTGGACGTAGATGGCGAACTTCGTCAATCTTTGAAAAAAGCTGGCTTCTTGACTCGTGACCCACGTATGAAAGAACGTAAAAAATACGGTCTTAAAAAAGCCCGCAAAGCAAGCCAATTCTCCAAACGTTAATATTTGGACAACAGGTTATTACACCTGCAGACAATGTCTGCAGGTGTTTTTGGTTGCTTAGATTATGGTGACACTAATAATTATCTGTTATGATGATTGTAATGATAAAAGAAAGCGTATCTTGGATAATATGAAATCTGAGTATTATAAATGATAGGAGATATTGCTATGGAATTGATGAAAGCTATTCAATATCGATATACTAAAATAATATGGTGTTGATCATGTCGTGCTAGATGATGGTACTTTGGATAAGCAAATACAAGAAATCGCACTTTATAGTGTAGATGGTGTATTAGAGTTAGTCGGTAGCAATTAGTGGAGTTTTCTTTACTATTTATGCCGGTGAATTTGAGGATTTACCGATAAATATATTTCATAATATATATTTACCTAAGTATCGGAGGGTGTATGATAGAAAATATATATCATTTATTAGTAGAGAATTGGAATTTTTTCTCAGGTCTATTATGGGAGCATATTAGCATAGCTTTGCTTTCCAGTGTAATTGCTATTATTCTAGGAGTAGTTTCGGGTATTTTACTTAACGAGTATCGTCGAACAGTTAATCCGACTATGATGGTTATTAATTTCTTGTATACCATACCATCCATATCCATGCTAGGTTTTTTGATTCCCTTTTCTGGGATTGGTAACGCAACGGCAGTGATTGCTCTAGTGATATATGCATTATTACCGATGGTGAGAAATACATATACTGGGTTAAGTGGTATTGATAAGGAAATGATAGAAGCAGCTACATCACTAGGGTTATCTCGTGTACAATGTTTACTATATATTGAATTGCCTTTAGCCTTTCCGGTAATCATGGTCGGTATACGAAATATGCTAGTTATGACTATAGCGCTTACTGGGGTAGCATCTTTTATTGGTGCCGGAGGTCTTGGGGTAGCTATTTATCGAGGTATTACTACAAATAATACGACTATGACCGTAGCTGGCAGTTTATTGATTGCTTTTTTAGCATTGATTATAGATGGTGTGTTAGGGTTTTTTGAGAAAATCATACTATATAGAGGTCATTGCAAACGTACTTTTAAACGTATTGGTATTGTAGCCTCAATTGTGATAATTAGTGGTATTGGTGTGTTTATGTGGCCGTCGCAACAAACCAACGTAATTCACGTAGCTACAAAACCGATGACAGAACAGTTAATTTTGGGCGATATGTTGAAACTTCTTATTGAACAGGATACGGATTTATCTGTTGAAGTAACAGCCGGAGTGGGTGGAGGAACCTCTAATATTCAACCGGCCATGGAGTCCGGTCAATTCGATATCTATCCTGAATATACAGGCACCGGTTGGAATGCAGTACTAAAACGAGACACGCAATATAGTGAAGATTTATTTGATGAATTACAGCGCGCTTACGAGGATACATATCAATTTAAATGGGTCGGTATGTACGGTTTTAATAATACATATGGAATGGCTGTACGTAAGGATATTGCTAATAAATATAATTTGAAAACATATTCAGATTTAGCGAAGGTTTCATCACAATTAATTTTAGGCGGAGAATATGATTTCTTCGGGCGCCAAGATGGGTATTCGGGGTTACAGCGGGTATATGGCATGCACTTTAAAGATACGAAAGATATGGATATAGGTTTGAAATATCAGGCTATTAAAAGCGGACATGTGGATGCTATGCCTATATTTACCACTGACGGTCAGTTGAGTCATGCGTCTATTGTCGTTCTTGAGGATGATAAACATTTATATCCATCATATGTTTGTGGTAATGTGGTTAGAATGGATGTGCTAAAGAAGCATCCTGAGCTAGAAGCGGTATTGCTGAAATTGACACATACGATTACGGATCAGGATATGTCATATATGAACTATGAGGTGGAATCGGAAGGACAGAAACCTCATGATGTTGCTGAGCGATACTTACGCACCAAAGGTTTGTTATACTAACGTGGGTTGCTAAAGGGTACATAGTATTGTGATTATAAGATTACATTTACATCTATATTTAATTCCCCTATAATAGAAATATATAATCGAAATTTTTCGAATAATAGATTTTCATATAGGAGAACTCATATGATTTATAATACAATTCAATACGTAGTAGATAACGGTATTGGCACGTTAACATTTAATCGTCCAGCGGTGGCGAATGGTTTTAACATCGAAATGTGTAAGGAGATCCTTGAGGTCTTAGACAATGCACATCATGATGAAAGTGTTCGTGCATTGCTCATTAATGCAGAGGGGAAAGTATTCTCTGCTGGCGGTGATTTAACAGAAATGGAACGTGCTGTAAATGATGGCGATACAGAGTCTTTATTTGAAATCGTAGAATTAGTAGCTCAGATTTCTATGGCTATAAAACGCTTACCTAAACCTGTTATTATGAGTCTTCAAGGTGCTGCAGCAGGTGCAGCGTTCAACATGGCGTTAGCTGCAGACTTTGTAGTAGCTGCTAACAATGTACGCTTTATACAAGCTTTCGTAAATGTAGGTCTTGTTCCTGATGCAGGCGGTTTGTTCTTGTTGACTCGTTCCATTGGTATGAACCGTGCCATGCATATTGTTATGACTGGAGAAGCTGTTTCTGCTGAAAAAGGTAAGGAATGGGGCTTTGTATATAAGGTGTGTGAACCAGAGGATCTAGAGACTGCTACACGACGTCTTGTTGAGAAATTAGCCAAAGGCCCTGCGCAATCTTACCGCGTTATGAAAGAAATGATGTGGAATAGTTTCTTAGTAGGTTGGGAAGAATATAAGAAATTTGAAGTAGAAAATCAATGTTCCCTAGGCCTTTCTGAAGATTTTAAAGAAGGTGTACGAGCTTTTACAGAACGTCGTCGTCCTAAATTTGGTCAAAAATAATAATTATTCTCTTGTAATTCTATGAAATATCATGTATTTTATAATCAGTTACTAATATAATTCGAACCGATGTGGCTCTATATATTGAGTTACATCGGTTTTTGCTTTTATTATGAAGCAAAAGTGTATATAATAGTACTATTAGAATAGTTTTAGGAGGTCATTATTACATGGCTCAAGATACAATTAAATGTTATGACAGTCCTAGTGATGTAGTCCAAGCTTTGGCAGAGGATTTCATTACTTTCACCAATGATGAAATTAGCCGTACCGATACATGCGTTGTGGGTATTACAGGGGGCACTGTTGTAAATGGTTTGTTAGAATTACTTAACTCTCCTGAATATATTGAGCGCCTCAATTGGGAACGCATATTCTTCTTGTGGACTGATGAACGTTTTCTACCGCAAGCACATGAGGATAATTACTTTAATCGCGTAAAACCTCATTTGCTATGCAAAGCAAAGGGAGCTGCTCATTTCTTACCTATCAATACGGATTCCAAAACCGTTGTGGAAGCGGCTGAAGAATATGAGAAAGAGGTTCGTAATGTCCTCAAGGCTTGTAAGAAATCTGGTTTAGATTTAGCATTGCTTGATCTAGGCGAGGATGGTCATACGGCGGGATTATTTGCAGGCTCTCACGCACTGCGTGTTGCTAATCAAGAGGTAGTGGCTGTTGAGGATGGCAAGGTATGGGAACGCATTTCTATGACATTCTCGTTCTTAGCTAAATCCGATGCTGTTTGGTTTACTGTAACTGGTGAAAGTAAGCGTACTGCATTGACAAAGGTATTGTATCAACGCGAAGATTATGAAGATTTAACGTGGGACAAACGCATTGGTCGCACATTGCCTGGTGCTGTACTTTCACAAGAGGCCATAACCTGGTATGTGGACAAGGCGGCCTATAATGATGTACACTAAAAGATGTAAGTTTTAGTAAATATAAAGGAGATACATATGGGATCTATAGGAACACCTGAATTAATAGTTATATTAGTGATCGCTTTAGTTATCTTCGGACCTGGTAAATTACCTGAAGTAGGTAAAGCAATTGGTAAGGGCATCAATGAATTCAAAGATGCTATTTCCGGCCCTAAGAAAGCTGTTGATGAAACGAAAGAAGCCGTTAAAAAGGCGACTACGATTGACGTAACAGCAGGGGCTAAAAACGACGATAAACATAAAGAAGCTAATGATTAATAGGAGGTATCACTATGTGTAAAGATTGTGGTTGCGGTGAAGATAATGGCGTTGTAACAAAGGTATTTGCTGTACCTGGTATGATGTGCAATAACTGTAAAGAAACTGTTGAAGGTGCATCCCTTGGCTTACCTGGCGTTTTGAGCGCAGAGGTAAATTTGCCAGAGAAAACAGCGACTGTTTCTTTTGATCCAGCAAAAGTATCTGTTGATGTTATTACAAAAGCTATTGAACGTACAGGTTTTGAAGTAGAAAGCGTTGCAGATGGTGTACAAAAACATAGTCATGGTTTATTAGGGACTTTGAAACGTTTCTTTAAATAATCGAACCGATAGGGCTGTATTGAAACACTGTTTCGATGCAGCCCTTTTTGTGTAAAGAGGTAATACAATGATACGCAAGTTTGATGCTAAAAATTTCAAGTGGGATGGCGTTGATACCTTGGTATACAAGCAAGATGGTAGCCCTTTTAAAGATGTAACACGTCAAGTTTTATACGATGGAGCCTTTGATATTCCATGCCAATTCCGCTATTTTGAATGCTTGCCAGGTGGTTACTCCACACTAGAATATCATGAACATACACATATGGTTATGATATTCCGTGGGAAGGGTCAAGTCTTATTAGGCGATGAAATCCATGATGTAGAAGCTGGTGATTTTATTGAAATTCCAGGTAAAACGATACATCAATTCCGGGCTAATAAAGGAGATTATATTGGGTTCCTTTGCTTGGTTAACCAAGATCGGGACAAGGTAAAATTATTAACCCCTCAAGAGATGGATACGTTGCGCTCTAATCCAAAGATTAAAGAATTTTTAGAAAGTTGCTAATTTATATGGCGGTTATGTGTGATGACCGCCATATAGTTTTTTATAATCAACTGTAACTATTGATATGTATAGTTTGATAGGGAGGTTCTATGAATACCTTTACACGCGCCGCCCTGACGGTACTAGTAGGATTAGTGATCTGGTTCTTGCCTCATACGGAGGCAATTAAGCCTGAAGGATGGCATTTATTAGCTATCTTCACGGCTACAATTGTAGGTTTTATTTTACGACCTTGGCCAACAGGCATTATGGCACTCTTTGGTATTGTTGCGGCAGTAGCAACAAATTCTATTACCATGGTGCAAGCATTAGGTGGTTACGCTGAAGCTAATGTATGGCTTATCGTAGCAGCAGTATTCTTTTCTAGAGGTATTATTAATTCTGGCCTTGGTAAGCGTATTGCCTATACATTGATTCGTGCCTTTGGTACTAGCTCTTTAAAGTTAGCCTATGCCTTGGCTTGTACTGATCTTATTATTTCTCCTGCCACACCATCTAATACGGCACGTGGAGGGGGTATTATTTTCCCAATCGTACAAAATATTTCGTTAGCCTTTGATTCTGAACCGTATGGGAATACGGCACGTCGTATAGGGGCGTATTTGATGACTACGGCCCACACTATCAATACCATAACGGTAACTATCTTTTTGACTGCCTGTAGCGGTAACTTATTGATTACATCATTAGGTGCTAAATTATTTGGCTATGATATTTCGTGGTGGGAATGGTTCCAAGCAGGTGTCATCCCTGGTGTACTTTGTATGATTTTGATGCCTTGGTTTATTTATAAAATCTATCCACCTGAAATCAAGGAGACACCTCAAGCAGCGGTAATGGCCCAAAAAGAGCTAGATATACTAGGTCCTATTACAAAGGCTGAAATTTCAGTGGCTATTATTTTTGTGCTTTGTATTTTACTTTGGTCCACAGCGATTTGGACGAAGTTACATCCAACCGTAGTTGCAATGATGGGTGTACTTGCTTGTGTAGTTACAGGGGCTCTCACATGGGAAGATATTCTTGGTGAACGTACAGGTTGGGATATTCTTATCTGGATGGGCACACTCGTAGGTATGGCTGGCTTGCTTGGCAAATTAGGTGTTGTAGCTGTATTTGCAGATTTTGTGAGTCAACATCTTGTAGGGATTGATTGGTTCTGGGCATCTTTTATTATCTCCGCAACCTTTGTTTACTCTCAATACTTTTTTGCTAGCGGTACAGCTCGTATCACAGCTTTATTCTCCGCCTTTGCAGCTATTTTAGTAGCGATGGGGGCGCCAATTCCATTCACGATTTTGCTCTTTGGTTTGATGAATAGCCCTGGCTGTACATTGACACATTATAGTTCTGGTGTAACACCAATCTTCTTTGGTGCTGGTTATGTACCACAAGGAACATGGTGGCGTGTAGGTCTGACGATTTCTGTGGTTAGTTTCTTAATTCATTTCTGGGGTGGTACCCTTGGTATGTGGCTATTTGGTATCCTATAATGTTTTAAAATCCCTCACGGCAGTGAGGGATTTTTTATTTGTTTTACCTATTTACTAGTTTGTTATCGTTTTATTTTCTATGTATATTAGACAGGTAGTGTATTATTTATTATTGCTATAGTTTTTATATATGGTAAACTTTAAAAATTTATATAATAAATCTATAGAATGTTTATTGCACGACATTATATAAAGTGTTATTATTATTTTATGATTACAGATTACTTTAGGAGGAAACATGTTGGGTTTAGTCATTAGCTTGTTGATTATTGCGCTCGTCGTGATTATTAAAGACATTCGAATTATGAACAACAACTTAACACGTTTTTGTCTTAGAAGTTCCACGAATGGTTTAATATACAATCAATAAGATTTGACTATACAGTTTGTTTCTTATGTGTATTTATTCCAAGGGATACATAGGTCATTTATGTATATAGGAATTCTGTAAACAAAAGGAATATCATTGGTAAACTTTTAAGACGATTCATAAGAATCGTCTTTTTTTATTCAGTTGAAAGGTATCCAAGTGGATGCTTTCAAGAAAAGTGAGGAGATTAACATGAGTTGTAGAAGTGACAATTTAAAAACAGGCGTAGCACGTGCACCACACAGATCTTTGCTAAAAGCTCTAGGCTTTGTTGATGAAGAAATGGGCAGACCAGTTATTGGTATTGCAAACTCCTTTAACGAAATTATCCCTGGTCACGTGGGCTTGAAAAATATTGTACAAGCCGTAAAAGACGGCATTCGCAACGCAGGTGGTGTACCAATCGAGTTCAATACAATCGGTATTTGCGATGGCTTGGCTATGAACCATATTGGTATGAAATACTCCTTGGTAACACGTAATATTATTGCTGACTCTATCGAAGCAACAGCTATGGCAACACCATTTGATGCTATGGTATTCATTCCAAACTGCGATAAAGTAGTACCTGGTATGTTGATTGCTGCGGCTCGTCTAAACATTCCATCTGTATTCGTGTCTGGTGGTGCTATGCTTGCAGGCGTACATAATGGTAAAAAAATTGGTTTATCCGATGTATTCGAAGCTGTAGGTAAACATCAAACTGGTGAAATGGGCGATGCAGAATTAGCGGAAATTGAAAATACTGCATGTCCTACATGTGGTTCTTGCTCCGGTATGTACACAGCTAATACAATGAACTGCTTAACAGAAGCTCTTGGTATGGGCCTTCCTGGTAACGGTACTATCCCTGCTGTATATTCTGAACGTTTGCGTCTTGCTAAGTTGGCTGGTATGCAAGCTGTAGAGGTATTAAAAGCAAATCTTCGTCCGAAAGACATTATGACTCGCGAAGCTTTTGAAAATGCAGTAGCTCTAGATATGGCTTTGGGTGGTTCTTCCAATACAGCACTCCATTTGCCAGCTATCGCTCACGAAGCAGGTGTACCATTGTCCTTGGACGATTTCGATCGCATTGCACAAAACACACCTCAATTATCTAAACTTTCCCCATCTGGCAAATACTTCATCGAAGACTTGTATGCTGCTGGCGGCGTATCTGCTGTGTTAAAACGTTTAGCTGAAAATGGTCGTTTGCATACAGATTGCAAAACTGTAGCGCTTAAAACTCAAGGCGAAATTGCAGCGGTTGCTCATGTAACTGATGAAGATGTTATTCACCCTTGGAATAATCCTGTTCATGAAACAGGTGGTATCGCTGTTCTTAAAGGTAATCTTGCTGTAGACGGTTCCGTAGTAAAAGCCGGTGCCGTAGATGATGATATGCTTGTTCACTCTGGCCCAGCAAAAGTATTTAATAGCGAAGAAGAAGCTGTTGAAGCTATTACAGGCGGTAAAATCGTAAAAGGTGATGTTGTAGTTATCCGTTACGAAGGCCCTAAAGGTGGTCCTGGCATGCGCGAAATGTTGACACCAACATCTATGATCGCAGGTATGGGTCTTGATAAAGACGTAGCATTGTTGACTGACGGTCGTTTCTCTGGTGCTACTCGTGGTGCATCCATTGGTCACGTATCTCCAGAAGCAGCTGCTGGTGGCACAATTGCTATTGTTGAAGATGGAGATATTATCAACATCGATATTCCAAACGGCAAATTGGAATTAGCTGTATCTGACGAAGAAATCGCTCGTCGTAAAGCAGCTTTGAAACCATTCAAATCCAATGTAACTGGATATCTTAAAAAATACGCTCTTCACGTATCCTCTGCAGCACAAGGTGCTATTGAAGTATTGGAAGACTAATATTAGACTTTAATTTAATACTATCAATAGGAGATGGTTCACATGCATAAGTTGTATGATTTTATGGAAGCTCGTGAGAGACTTAGCACAATTACTGTAAAAACAAAACTGCTTCACAGTGATGTGTTCTCCGATGAATGTGGCAATGATGTATATATCAAGCCAGAAAACTTGCAAATAACAGGTTCCTTTAAAGTTCGTGGTGCATATAATAAAATTGCAAAATTAACAGAAGAAGAAAAGGCACGCGGTGTTATCGCCGCATCTGCTGGTAACCATGCGCAAGGTGTAGCTCTTGCTGCAAAACGTTTAGGCATTAAAGCGACTATTGTTATGCCAAAACATACGCCTCTTATCAAGGTGAATGCTACAAAACAATATGGTGCAGAAGTTGTTTTATCTGGTGAGATTTATGATGAAGCTTACCAAAAGGCAATGGAGCTCCAACAAGAACACGGTTATGTGTTTGTACATCCTTTCGATGATGAAGATGTCATTGAAGGGCAAGGTACAATTGCATTAGAGGTTCTTGAGGAATTACCTGATGCGGACGTATTGTTAGTTCCTGTTGGTGGTGGAGGTATTGTTTCTGGTATCGCAGCGGCTGCAAAATTAAAAAATCCTAGTATCAAGATTATTGGTGTAGAACCAGAAGGTGCAGCCAGTGCATTAGCTGCATTAAAAGCAGATCATCCTGTACCATTGGGCGAAGTAGCAACTATCGCAGATGGTACAGCTGTACGTCAAATTGGTGAGACTACATTAGAATATATTAAGAAATATGTAGATGAAATTATTACTGTCTCTGACTATGAGTTGATGGAAGCATTTTTATTGCTTGTAGAAAAACATAAGTTAGTGGCAGAAAACTCTGGTATTTTACCATTGGCGGGTCTAAAAAAATTAGACTGCAAAGGTAAAAAGGCAGTAGCTATTGTCAGTGGCGGTAATATCGACGTACTTACTATTTCTTCTATGATCAATAAAGGCCTAGTATTGCGTGGTCGTATCTTTACATTCTCTGTTAATCTTCCAGATAAACCAGGTCAATTGGTTGCCGTATCTCAAATGCTTGCAGATGCAGATGCAAATGTTATTAAACTCGATCATAATCAGTTTAAAAATCTTGACCGTTTCCACGAAGTGGAATTACAAGTTACGGTAGAAACAAATGGTGAAGAACACATTCAACACATTATTGATACTTTCAAAAATAATGGTTACAGTATTAAACGATTAAATTCCAGCGAGATTTTATCTGAATAGCTGGTTGAAAGGGTTCCTATGAGCGCAGAAACAATCAATGGGGCACGCATTGTCCTTGAAACATTGCATCGCCTAGGTGTAACTGACATGTTTGGTTATCCAGGTGGTGCGGTAATTCCAATTTATGATGAAATTTATAGCTTCCCTGAAATTAAACATTATTTTGTTCGTCATGAACAAGGTGCAGCACATGCAGCGGATGGTTATGCACGCGTATCTGGTAAAGTAGGCGTATGTCTTGCTACCTCTGGTCCTGGTGCAACCAATCTTGTAACCGGAATCATGACTGCTTATATGGATTCGGTACCTATGGTGGCGATTACTGGTCAGGTAGGTAGAGCTCTTATTGGTAAGGACTCCTTCCAAGAAGCAGATATCCAAGGTATTACTATGCCGATTACAAAACATAACTACCTTGTTCAAGATATTCGAGATTTACCTCGCATCATTAAAGAAGCATATTTTATTGCTGGTACAGGCCGTCCAGGTCCTGTTCTCATTGATATTCCAAAGGATATTCAAACAGAAAAAATATCCATGGCAGAATACAATAAATTGTACGAAGTACCTATTCACCTTGAAGGGTATGATCCAACATATAAAGGTCATCAAGGTCAAATTAAGAAAGCGGCTACTCTTATTAAAAATGCGAAGCGTCCGCTTATTATTGCCGGTGCTGGTGTATTGAAATCTGGAGCTATGGATGAGTTAAAGGAATTAGCAGAAAAGGCTCAAATTCCTGTAACTAATACATTGGTAGGTTTAGGTGGCTTCCCAGGTAATCATGAGTTGGCTCTTGGTATGGTCGGTATGCATGGATCTGTAGCGGCTAATAACTGTACAGAAGAAGCAGATCTAGTTATTGCTGCAGGTATTCGTTTCCACGACCGCATTACTGGTCATCCTGATTTCTTTTGTAAAAAAGCTAAAATTATTCATATCGATATTGATCCAGCTGAAATTGATAAAAACGTTACTATTAATGTGCCAATCGTAGGTGATTTGAAGCGAGTTTTAACGGAACTCAATGCACTTGTGGAGCCTACAACTCATGAAGCGTGGATTGCACAAATTCGTGAATGGCAAGAGGAATATCCTATGGTAATTCCTGAATCTAAAGATGGTGTATTACATCCACAATACGTATTATCTGAACTTAACAAGATTGCTAAAGAGGATGCAGTTATCGTAACTGACGTAGGCCAACATCAAATGTGGGCGGCTCAATTCTTAACTCATAAAAAACCTCATACCATTGTTACATCTGGTGGTGCAGGTACCATGGGCTATGGTTTACCAGCAGCCATTGGGGCTCAAGTGGGGGCACCTCATAAACAAGTTATCCTTGTTGTTGGTGATGGTGGATTCCAAATGACCTTTGAAGAGCTCATGATGGTTCGCCAATATAATTTACCAATTAAGATTGTTATCATTAATAATGGTTACCTTGGCATGGTTCGTCAATGGCAACAAATCTTTAATGCTCGCCGTTATTCCTATGTAGATTTGGAAGTGAGTCCAGACTTCTTGAAATTGGCAGATGCCTTTGATTTGAAAGCCGCTCGTATCGACAATGTAGAGGATTTCAATAAAGAATTTAAATCTTTCATTACGTCTGATGAAAGTATCATCTTGGATTGTCGTGTAGCAAGAGAAGATAATGTATTGCCGATGATTCCAGCTGGCGGTACTGTAAGCGGTATGATGGGCAAGAAAGGGGTGCTATAATGGTGAGAGAACATCAAGTCTTAGTAATTGCAAAAAATACAGCAGGCATTGGTGCACGTATATTGGCACTCTTTAACCGTCGTGGTTTTAATGTTACAAAGATGACATCTGGTATTACAAATACACCAGGCTATGCTCGTATTACCCTCACCGTTGAGGCGGATGATCGCATCTTAGATCAAATTCAAAAACAAATTTACAAGCTCATTGATGTTGTTAAAGTTAAAGTTTTTGAAAATCATGATGTAGTATGCCGAGAGTTAATGCTTATTAAGGTAAAAGCAACTGCTGCAACACGATCTCAAATTGTACAAATTGCCGATGTATATCGTGGCAATGTGCTCGATATTTCTCCTACTTCTATGATTATTGAAGTCATTGGTAGCGTAGAAAAATTGCGCGGCTTCATTCAAATTATGGAAACTTATGGTGTCCTTGAAATTGCCAAAACTGGCATTACAGCAATGAGCCGTGGTGAAAAAATTTAGGAGATGATTGTGTGAGTAGTGAATTACTCCATTATGAAGACGTCAAGTTTCGTCGTGAAGGCCGAGAAATTTTAAAAGGCATACATTGGCATATTGAAGAAGGGGAGAATTGGGCTTTATTAGGCCTAAATGGAGCTGGTAAATCGACAATGCTCAGTATGATTCCGGCATACCAAATTCCTACAACAGGTTCATTGCGAGTGTTTGGTCATGAATTTGGTAAATATGCATGGGTAAAGATTAAAAATCGTCTAGGCTTTGTAAGTGCCACATTAGGTCAATTTCAATCTACATTGGATCGACAATTAGTGGAGAATGTTGTTCTATCTGGTGCATTTAATACTATTGGTGTGTATAAAGATGTTACAGATGAACAACGTAAGAAGGCAGCTGAATTGATGGCAGAGTTTAAAATTTCCTATTTGGAAGGTCATAAATTCTCAACCTTGTCTGTTGGTGAACAACGTCGTGTATTATTAGCTCGTGCTATTATGGCAAATCCAGATTTACTTATATTGGATGAGCCTTGTTCAGGTCTTGATTTGCCTGCTCGTGAACAATTTTTAAAAACAGTAGAGAGCATGGCGAGGGATGAGAAAAAGCCATTTATTTATGTTTCTCATCAGATCGAAGAAATTATGCCCAGTATTACACATGTAGCTATTATTAAAGATGGTCTTATTGTGTACAAAGGCAAGAAAAAGGATATCTTAACAGATGAAATCCTAAGCGATGTATTTGGTATTGATGTATCCGTTGTATGGGAGAAAAATCGTCCATGGGTTATAGTTAAATAAGAGCTAAGAATCCGGAGTATTCATTTTTTTTTCTACTAAAAATAGCATAAAAATCTAGTTATCCGCATAAAAACTGGACTTATCACACTTTATCAAGGTCAAAACCACTCAATTTACTACTAATTTACTACTTATGAATGAGCTTTGATACGACGATTTATCCTTGAAAAGTGAAGATATAAAGATACTTCCAATAAAATTTGAATATTTAATAGGTAGACACTTCAAAAAATGAGGTGTCTATTTTTTTACCCGATTTTGAAAGGAAGTGAACTTATGAAAACAAAAAATCAAGAATCAAAAGGTCGTTCCCCACTCTTTAAGACCATCAAACATTCATTCAGCCAATAAAAAAGAAAGGATAGGTAAAAATATGGAACTTAAATTTGTGATTCCCAACATGGAAAAAACATTCGGCAATTTAGAATTTGCTGGCGAGGATAAAGTCGTTCAGCGAAGAATCAACGGACGGCTAACTGTCTTATCAAGAAGCTATAATCTCTATTCTGATGTTCAAAGAGCAGATGATATTGTGGTGGTGCTTCCTGCTGAAGCTGGCGAAAAACATTTCGGCTTTGAGGAACGTGTGAAGTTAGTCAATCCACGTATTACCGCAGAGGGCTACAAAATCGGCACTCGTGGTTTTACAAATTACCTTTTACATGCTGACGACATGATAAAAGAATAAAGAAAGAGAGGAAAAATGATGAGATTAGCAAATGGCATTGTATTAGATAAAGACACGACTTTTGGAGAATTGAAATTCTCTGCTCTACGTCGTGAAGTGAGAATCCAAAATGAAGACGGGTCGGTTTCAGATGAAATCAAGGAACGTACCTATGACTTAAAATCCAAAGGACAAGGACGCATGATTCAAGTAAGTATTCCTGCCAGCGTGCCTTTGAAAGAGTTTGATTATAACGCACGGGTGGAACTTATCAATCCCATTGCGGACACCGTTGCTACTGCCACCTATCAAGGAGCAGATGTTGACTGGTATATCAAGGCAGACGATATTGTGCTGACAAAGGATTCTAGTTCATTCAAAGCTCAACCACAAGCAAAGAAAGAACCGACACAAGACAAATAGTCGCTAGGTAGAAAGGAGACTTTTTCGCATGAAACAGCGTGGTAAAAGGATTCGCCCATCTGGTAAAGATTTAGTCTTTCATTTTACGATAGCGTCACTCCTGCCTGTTTTCCTGCTGGTTGTCGGACTGTTTCATGTGAAGACAATCCAGCAGATCAACTGGCAGGATTTTAACCTATCACAAGCAGATAAGATTGACATTCCCTATTTAATTATCAGTTTCAGTGTCGCAATTCTTATCTGCTTGCTGGTAGCGTTTGTATTCAAACGGGTTCGCTATGATACGGTTAAACAACTTTACCACCGTCAAAAACTGGCAAAGATGATACTTGAAAACAAGTGGTATGAATCTGAACAGGTCAAAACAGAGGGTTTCTTTAAAGATAGTGCTGGTCGTACAAAGGAAAAGATAACCTACTTCCCTAAAATGTATTATCGACTTAAAAATGGCTTGATACAGATACGGGTGGAAATCACGCTGGGAAAATATCAAGACCAACTCTTACACTTGGAAAAGAAATTAGAGAGTGGCTTGTACTGTGAGCTGACGGATAAAGAGTTAAAGGATTCCTATGTGGAATATACTTTGCTCTATGACACCATAGCCAGTCGTATTTCTATTGATGAAGTAGAAGCTAAAGATGGTAAACTTCGCTTAATGAAAAACGTATGGTGGGAATATGATAAGCTCCCTCATATGTTGATTGCTGGTGGTACAGGTGGCGGTAAAACTTACTTTATACTGACACTGATTGAAGCCTTGCTTCATACAGATTCAAAACTGTATATTCTTGACCCGAAAAATGCTGACCTTGCGGACTTAGGTTCTGTGATGGCAAATGTCTACTATAGAAAAGAAGACTTGCTTTCTTGCATTGAAACATTCTATGAAGAAATGATGAAACGTAGTGAGGAAATGAAGCAGATGAAGAACTATAAGACTGGCAAAAATTATGCTTACTTAGGTCTCCCGGCACACTTCTTAATCTTTGATGAATACGTCGCTTTCATGGAAATGCTGGGAACAAAAGAAAACACCGCAGTTATGAATAAGCTGAAACAGATTGTCATGTTAGGTCGTCAAGCTGGCTTCTTTCTAATACTGGCTTGTCAACGTCCAGACGCAAAATATTTAGGCGACGGAATCCGTGATCAGTTTAATTTCAGAGTGGCTTTAGGTCGTATGTCTGAAATGGGCTATGGCATGATGTTTGGCAGTGACGTACAAAAGGATTTCTTCTTAAAGCGAATCAAAGGTCGTGGCTATGTTGATGTAGGAACAAGTGTCATATCAGAGTTTTATACTCCCCTTGTACCAAAAGGATATGATTTCTTGGAGGAAATTAAAAAGTTATCCAACAGCAGACAGTCCACGCAGGCGACGTGCGAAGCGGAAGTCGCAGGTGTGGACTGATCTTGCTGGCTGGTGTGGCAATAGCCACGCCAGCACTTAACCCCCCGTATCTAACAGGGGGGTACAAATCGACAGGAAACAGTCAAAAAAACATTAGAAAATCCTTTGGTTACAAGGGATTTACAAAATTTCAGCGTATGTCAAATGGGCTTTAAAAGTTGACATACGCCTTTTTGATTGGAGGGATTTTTACTGAATGAACAAACTTGGTTACAGCATTTAAAAGAAAAACGCTTGGCTTATGGACTATCTCAAAACCGTTTAGCTGTTGCGACTGGTATTACAAGGCAGTATCTAAGCGATATTGAAACAGGAAAAGTCAAGCCATCAGAGGATTTACAGCAGTCCCTTTGGGAAGCTCTGGAACGCTTCAATCCCGACGCTCCCCTTGAAATGCTGTTTGATTATGTAAGGATTCGCTTTCCGACAACAGACGTACAGCAGGTGGTCGAAAACATCTTACAACTGAAACTGTCCTATTTTCTTCATGAGGACTATGGTTTCTATTCTTATTCAGAGCATTATGCTTTAGGCGACATATTCGTCCTTTGCTCCCATGAACTGGACAAAGGAGTTCTGGTGGAATTGAAAGGTCGTGGGTGCAGACAATTTGAAAGCTATCTTCTGGCACAACAAAGAAGCTGGTATGAGTTCTTTATGGACGTTTTGGTGGCTGGCGGTGTGATGAAACGCCTTGACCTTGCCATTAACGATAAGACAGGGATTTTGAATATCCCTGTACTCACTGAAAAGTGCCAACAGGAAGAATGTATCTCCGTCTTCCGCAGTTTTAAAAGCTATCGCAGTGGCGAACTGGTACGCAAAGAGGAAAAGGAATGTATGGGAAACACCCTCTATATCGGTTCATTACAAAGTGAAGTTTATTTCTGTATCTATGAAAAGGACTACGAGCAGTACAAGAAAAATGATATTCCCATTGAAGACGCAGAAGTAAAAAACCGTTTTGAGATTCGATTGAAAAATGAGCGTGCCTATTATGCAGTCCGTGATTTACTCGTCTATGACAATCCAGAGCATACCGCCTTTAAAATTATCAATCGGTATATCCGTTTTGTAGATAAAGACGATTCCAAACCTCGTTCTGATTGGAAACTGAATGAAGAATGGGCTTGGTTTATTGGGAACAATCGTGAACGATTAAAACTAACCACAAAACCAGAGCCTTACTCCTTCCAAAGGACGCTGAACTGGCTATCTCATCAAGTTGCCCCGACCTTAAAGGTTGCGATTAAACTTGATGAAATCAACCAGACGCAGGTTGTAAAAGACATTCTCGACCATGCGAAACTGACAGACCGACACAAGCAGATTTTGAAGCAACAGTCAGTAAAAGAACAGGACGTGATAACAACAAAAAAATAACTCAAATACAAATTCATTGAATATAGAGAGGAGAACATTTTTATGAATTTTGGACAAAACCTTTATAACTGGTTTCTATCAAACGCTCAATCACTGGTGCTTTTAGCAATCGTTGTGATTGGCTTGTATCTTGGCTTCAAGCGTGAGTTTAGCAAACTGATTGGCTTTTTAATTATTGCGATTATTGCGGTTGGCTTAGTCTTCAACGCTGCTGGAGTAAAAGACATTTTACTAGAGCTATTCAATCGCATTATTGGTGCTTAAATAAAACCGTTCTTTTGTGGAATATAAGTGGTTTTCTTATGTTCCGCAAAGGAATGGTACACCAAACGAAGTGCGGTAGGGATTTTTGAATCTCTACAAAGAAAGGACGTGAATATATGGACGATATGCAAGTCTATATTGCGAATTTAGGCAAATACAATGAGGGCGAATTGGTCGGTGCGTGGTTTACCTTTCCCATTGACTTTGAGGAAGTCAAAGAGAAAATCGGCTTGAATGATGAATATGAGGAATACGCCATTCATGACTACGAGTTACCCTTTACGGTTGACGAATACACTTCCATTGGCGAACTCAATCGACTATGGGAAATGGTATCGGAATTACCCGAAGAATTACAATCGGAGCTATCTGCTCTGCTCACTCATTTTTCAAGCATTGAAGAACTAAGCGAACATCAAGAGGATATTATCATTCATTCCGATTGTGATGATATGTATGACGTGGCACGCTACTACATTGAAGAAACGGGTGCTTTAGGCGAAGTACCAGCTAGTCTTCAAAACTATATTGATTATCAAGCCTATGGTCGGGATTTAGACCTTTCAGGAACGTTTATCTCAACCAATCATGGGATTTTTGAAATCGTCTATTAAATCTGTCGGTACATTACTACTGGCAGATTTTCTATTTTACGGGGTGGCTCAATCAGCTACCCCTATTTTTTATGAAAGGATTGATTACATGAAGAAAATACGAAGCTATACCAGTATCTGGTCTGTGGAAAAGGTACTGTATTCTATCAATGATTTTAGACTTCCGTTTCCCATAACCTTTACGCAAATGACATGGTTTGTCGTGTCACTCTTTGCAGTGATGATACTTGGCAACTTGCCCCCTCTTTCCATGATAGAGGGAGCATTTCTCAAATACTTTGGGATTCCTGTGGCTTTCACATGGTTTATGTCTACAAAAACTTTTGATGGTAAAAAGCCTTATGGATTTTTGAAGTCTGTCATTGCTTATGCACTGCGACCAAAGCTGACCTATGCAGGAAAAAAAGTAACGCTTGGCAGAAACCAGCCACAAGAAGCCATTACAGCAGTTAGGAGTGAATTTTATGGCATATCCAATTAAATACATTGAAAACAATCTCGTCTGGAATAAAGACGGGGAATGTTATGCTTACTATGAGCTTGTTCCTTACAATTACTCATTTCTAAGTCCAGAACAGAAAATACAAGTGCATGATTCTTTCAGACAGCTTATCGCACAAAATCGTGATGGCAAAATTCATGCTTTACAAATCAGTACAGAATCCAGCATACGTTCTGCACAAGAGCGTTCCAAAAATGAAGTCACTGGCAAGCTCAAAGCGGTTGCCTATGACAAAATCGACCAACAGACAGACGCTTTAATATCCATGATTGGCGAAAATCAAGTGAACTACCGTTTCTTTATCGGCTTTAAGTTGCTTCTCAACGATCAGGAGTTTTCTATGAAAAGTCTTACCGTTGAAGCAAAAAATGCTTTGTCTGATTTTGTCTATGATGTGAACCATAAGCTGATGGGCGATTTTGTTAGTATGAGTAATGATGAAATCCTGCGTTTTCAGAAGATGGAAAAGCTCTTAGAAAATAAAATCTCTCGTCGTTTCAAAATCCGCAGGTTAGATAAGGATGACTTCGGCTATCTGATTGAACACCTTTACGGACAGACAGGCACTGCCTATGAAGAGTATGAGTACCATCTATCAAAGAAAAAGCTGGATAATGAAACGCTGATTAAATACTATGACTTGATTAAGCCTACTCGCTGTTTGGTGGAAGAAAAACAGCGATATTTGAAAATCCAGCAGGAAGATGAAACCGTCTATGTAGCTTACTTTACCATTAACAGCATTGTCGGAGAACTGGACTTCCCGTCCTCTGAAATCTTCTACTACCAGCAACAGCAATTTACATTCCCGATTGATACGTCAATGAATGTGGAAATTGTAGCGAATCGTAAAGCCCTATCTACTGTCCGCAATAAAAAGAAAGAACTGAAAGACTTGGATAACCACGCTTGGCAAAGTGATAATGAAACCAGCTCCAATGTGGCGGAAGCTCTGGAAAGTGTGAATGAGCTGGAAACCAATTTAGACCAAAGCAAGGAATCTATGTACAAGCTGTCTTATGTGGTAAGGGTATCAGCAAATGATCTTGACGAACTCAAACGTCGTTGTAATGAAGTGAAAGATTTTTATGACGATTTAAGCGTAAAACTGGTACGACCATTTGGGGATATGCTCGGCTTACATGAAGAATTTTTACCTGCCAGCAAGCGTTATATGAATGATTATATTCAATACGTGACCTCTGATTTCCTCGCTGGTTTAGGTTTTGGTGCTACTCAAATGCTGGGGGAAAATGAGGGGATTTATGTTGGCTACAGCTTAGATACTGGACGCAATGTCTATCTGAAACCTGCTCTTGCCAGTCAAGGGGTTAAGGGTTCAGTAACCAATGCGTTAGCGTCGGCTTTTGTTGGTTCGCTGGGTGGTGGTAAATCCTTTGCGAATAACCTTATCGTCTATTATGCGGTGCTTTATGGGGCACAAGCAGTGATTGTAGACCCAAAAGCAGAACGTGGCAGATGGAAAGAAACCTTGCCAGAGATTTCCCATGAAATCAATATCGTCACTCTGACTTCTGATGAGAAAAACAAAGGCTTACTTGACCCTTATGTGATTATGAAAAATCCCAAAGATTCTGAATCACTGGCTATTGATATTCTGACATTCCTTACGGGGATTTCCTCTCGTGATGGGGAACGCTTCCCAATCCTTAGAAAAGCCATTCGTGCAGTAACCAATAGTGAAGTACGAGGGTTGATGAAAGTGATTGAGGAATTACGGGTTGAGAATACGCCACTAAGTACCAGTATAGCCGACCATATCGAAAGTTTTACAGACTATGACTTTGCACATTTATTATTCAGTAATGGTTATGTGGAGCAGTCTATCAGCTTAGAAAAACAACTGAACATTATACAGGTTGCGGACTTGGTACTTCCCGACAAGGAAACTTCCTTTGAGGAATATACCACTATGGAGCTTTTATCCGTTGCTATGCTGATTGTCATTAGTACCTTTGCTTTAGACTTTATCCATACAGACCGAAGCATTTTCAAGATTGTAGATTTAGACGAAGCATGGAGCTTTTTACAGGTAGCACAAGGAAAAACACTATCTATGAAGCTGGTTCGGGCTGGTCGTGCTATGAACGCTGGGGTATATTTCGTGACCCAAAATACAGACGACCTCTTAGATGAAAAACTGAAAAATAACCTCGGCTTAAAATTTGCATTTCGTTCCACTGACCTTAACGAGATTAAAAAGACCTTAGCCTTTTTTGGTGTAGACCCAGAGGACGAAAACAATCAGAAGCGATTGCGTGATTTGGAAAACGGGCAATGCCTTATCAGTGATTTATATGGTCGTGTCGGTGTGATACAGTTCCACCCTGTATTTGAAGAACTGCTCCATGCCTTTGATACCAGACCACCTGTGCGAAAAGAGGTGTAAATGTGAAACCATCAATAGTAAACAGAATAAAATCAAACTGGACGCTGAAACGTCTAGGTAAAGTGGCAATGACAGTGGCTTTCACACTTGTGATTGCCATTTTTCTTTTAGCCATGCTGGGAACGGTGGTTCAAGCTGCGGGCTTGGTAGATGATACGGTCAATGTGGCAAATGAATACAGCCGATACCCACTTGAAAACTATCAACTGGATTTTTATGTGGATAATAGCTGGGGCTGGCTTCCGTGGAACTGGTCGGACGGGATTGGAAAACAGGTCATGTATGGACTATATGCCATTACCAATTTTATTTGGACAATCAGTTTGTATGTTTCCAATGCGACAGGTTACTTAGTACAGGAAGCCTATTCCTTAGACTTCATTTCCGCTACAGCAGATTCCATTGGTAAGAATATGCAGACCTTAGCTGGTGTGAGTGCAAACGGATTTTCAACAGAGGGTTTCTATGTTGGATTCCTCTTACTCTTGATTTTGGTTCTTGGGGTTTATGTTGCCTATACGGGACTGATAAAGAGAGAAACCACAAAGGCAATTCATGCCATTATGAATTTTGTGCTGGTGTTTATCCTATCGGCTTCCTTTATTGCCTACGCTCCCGACTACATTAAAAAAATCAATGACTTTTCATCAGACATCAGTAATGCCAGTTTATCACTTGGCACGAAGATTGTCATGCCCCATTCCGATAGTCAAGGCAAGGACAGCGTGGACTTAATCAGAGATAGCCTGTTTTCCATACAGGTTCAGCAACCGTGGCTACTGCTTCAATACAACAGTTCAGACATTGAAAGTATCGGTATTGACCGTGTGGAAAGCCTGCTCTCCACCAGCCCAGATTCCAACAATGGCGAAGACAGAGAAAAAATTGTTGCGGAAGAAATTGAAGACAGAAGCAATACCAATCTAACCATTACAAAGACCATTAACCGTTTAGGTACAGTCTTCTTCCTATTTGTCTTCAATATTGGGATTTCCATATTTGTATTCCTATTAACAGGAATCATGATTTTCTCGCAGGTACTTTTTATCATCTATGCTATGTTTCTGCCTGTGAGCTTTATTTTAAGCATGATTCCATCATTTGATGGTATGTCAAAACGAGCCATAACAAAGCTCTTTAATACCATTTTGACACGAGCTGGAATCACATTGATTATTACGACAGCATTTAGTATTTCAACCATGCTCTATACCTTATCGGCTGGTTATCCGTTCTTTTTGATTGCTTTTCTACAGATTGTGACCTTTGCAGGAATCTACTTCAAGCTGGGCGATTTAATGAGTATGTTTTCTCTACAGAGTAACGATTCTCAAAGTGTGGGAAGTCGTGTGATGAGAAAACCTCGTATGCTTATGCACGCTCACATGCACCGTCTACAGCGGAAACTTGGACGTTCCATGACTACTCTAGGGGCTGGGTCTGCCATTGTTACAGGTAAAAAAGGACAGTCGGGTTCGGGGAGTTCTGCAAGGACACAAGCAGATCACTCCCGACCAGACGGAAAGGAAAAATCAACACTTGGAAAACGTATCGGTCAAACCATCGGTACAGTAGCTGATACCAAAGACAGAATGGTAGACACTGCTAGTGGTTTGAAAGAACAGGTTAAAGATTTGCCGACCAATGCAAGATATGCAGTATATCAAGGAAAATCCAAAGTAAAAGAGAATGTCCGTGATTTAACCAGTAGTATTTCTCAAACCAAAGCGGACAGAGCCAGTGGACGCAAGGAACAGCAGGAACAAAGGCGAAAAACCATTGCGAAGCGTCGCTCTGAAATGGAACAGGTCAAACAGAAAAAAACAGCCTGCTTCTTCTGTTCATGAAAGACCGACTACAAGACAAGAACAATATCATGATGAACAGACCTCAAAACAGTCTAATATTCAGACTTCATATAAGGAATCTCAACAAGCCAAACAAGAGCGTCCAGCAGTTAAGTCCGATTTTTCAAGTCCAAAAGTGGAACGCCAAGGCAATACCGTTCAAGAAAAAACCGTTCAAAAGCCAGCAACTTCAACCACTACAGCAGATAGAACTTCACAACGTCCAATCACAAAAGAACGTCCGTCTACTGTTCAAAGAGTACCACTACAAAATACAAGAAGTAGACCACCAATCAAAACCGCCACCATTAAGAAAGTCGGTAAGAAACCATGAAGTTGAAAACTTTAGTGATTGGTGGTTCTGGATTATTCTTGATGGTCTTCTCACTGCTTCTGTTTGTTGCCATTTTATTTTCAGATGAACAGGACAGCGGAATTTCCAATATTCATTATGGAGGTGTGAATGTTTCCGCAGAAGTGCTGGCTCATAAGCCTATGGTAGAAAAATATGCCAAAGAATATGGCGTTGAAGAATATGTCAACATACTTCTTGCGATTATACAGGTGGAATCGGGCGGTACTGCGGAAGATGTTATGCAGTCCTCGGAATCCCTCGGTCTTCCACCTAATTCATTGAGTACAGAAGAATCCATTAAGCAAGGTGTGAAGTATTTCAGTGAATTATTAGCCAGTAGCGAAAGGCTCAGTGTAGATTTAGAATCGGTTATCCAGTCCTACAATTATGGTGGTGGTTTCTTAGGGTATGTGGCTAATCGTGGAAATAAATATACCTTTGAACTGGCTCAAAGTTTCTCAAAAGAGTATTCAGGTGGCGAAAAAGTGTCTTACCCCAATCCCATAGCCATACCTATCAATGGGGGCTGGCGATACAACTATGGCAATATGTTTTATGTGCAACTGGTAACGCAGTATCTTGTCACAACAGAGTTTGATGATGATACGGTACAAGCCATCATGGACGAAGCACTGAAATATGAGGGCTGGCGATACGTTTACGGTGGAGCTTCCCCGACTACTTCTTTTGATTGTAGCGGACTGACACAATGGACGTATGGAAAAGCTGGAATTAACTTACCACGAACCGCACAACAGCAATATGATGTGACCCAGCATATCCCACTATCGGAAGCACAAGCTGGCGATTTGGTTTTCTTTCATTCTACCTATAACGCTGGCTCTTATATTACTCATGTTGGGATATACCTTGGCAATAACCGTATGTTTCATGCAGGCGACCCAATCGGTTATGCCGACTTAACAAGCCCCTACTGGCAACAGCATTTAGTGGGAGCAGGACGAATCAAACAATGAGAAAGGAAGATTTAATGATGAAATTTAGAAAAAATCAGAATAAAGAAAAACAGATACCAAAGGAAAAGAAACCTCGTGTCTACTATAAGGTCAATCCTCATAAAAAGGTTGTGATTGCCTTGTGGGTACTTTTAGGGCTTAGTTTCAGCTTTGCGATATTCAAGCACTTTACAGCTATAGATACTCATACTATTCACGAAACAACTATCATAGAAAAGGAATACGTTGATACTCATCATGTAGAAAATTTTGTAGAGAACTTTGCGAAAGTCTACTATTCATGGGAGCAATCCGATAAGTCCATTGATAATCGAATGGAAAGTCTAAAAGGCTATCTGACAGATGAACTTCAAGCTCTCAATGTTGATACAGTACGCAAAGATATTCCTGTATCGTCTTCTGTAAGAGGATTTCAGATATGGACGGTAGAGCCAACTGGCGACAATGAGTTTAATGTAACCTACAGTGTAGACCAGCTCATTACAGAGGGAGAAAATACAAAGACCGTCCACTCTGCTTATATAGTGAGTGTCTATGTAGATGGTTCTGGAAATATGGTACTGGTTAAGAATCCGACCATTACCAACATACCTAAGAAATCAAGTTATAAACCAAAAGCCATTGAAAGTGAGGGGACGGTTGATTCCATTACAACCAATGAAATCAATGAGTTTTTAACGACGTTCTTCAAGCTCTATCCTACAGCGACAGCCAGTGAACTTTCCTACTATGTGAATGACGGGATATTAAAACCAATCGGAAAAGAGTACATCTTTCAAGAACTGGTAAATCCTATTCACAATCGTAAGGATAATCAAGTCACGGTATCGCTGACAGTGGAGTATATCGACCAGCAGACCAAAGCAACGCAGGTATCTCAATTTGATTTGGTACTTGAAAAGAACGGGAGTAATTGGAAGATTATAGAATAACAAATATTGGTACATTATTACAGCTATTTTGTAATCACGTACTCTCTTTGATAAAAAATTGGAGATTCCTTTACAAATATGCTCTTACGTGCTATTATTTAAGTATCTATTTAAAAGGAGTTAATAAATATGCGGCAAGGTATTCTTAAATAAACTGTCAATTTGATAGTGGGAACAAATAATTGGATGTCCTTTTTTAGGAGGGCTTAGTTTTTTGTACCCAGTTTAAGAATACCTTTATCATGTGATTCTAAAGTATCCGGAGAATATCTGTATGCTTTGTATGCCTATGGTTATGCATAAAAATCCCAGTGATAAGAGTATTTATCACTGGGATTTTTATGCCCTTTTGGGCTTTTGAATGGAGGAAAATCACATGAAAATTATTAATATTGGAGTTTTAGCTCATGTTGATGCGGGAAAAACTACCTTAACAGAAAGCTTATTATATAACAGTGGAGCGATTACAGAATTAGGAAGCGTGGACAGAGGTACAACGAAAACGGATAATACGCTTTTAGAACGTCAGAGAGGAATTACAATTCAGACGGCGATAACCTCTTTTCAGTGGAAAAATACTAAGATAAACATCATAGACACGCCAGGACATATGGATTTTTTAGCAGAAGTATATCGTTCATTATCAGTATTAGATGGGGCAATTCTACTGATTTCTGCAAAAGATGGCGTACAAGCACAAACTCGTATATTGTTTCATGCACTTAGGAAAATAGGTATTCCCACAATCTTTTTTATCAATAAGATTGACCAAAATGGAATTGATTTATCAACGGTTTATCAGGATATTAAAGAGAAACTTTCTGCGGAAATTGTAATCAAACAGAAGGTAGAACTGCATCCTAATATGCGTGTAATGAACTTTACCGAATCTGAACAATGGGATATGGTAATAGAAGGAAATGATTACCTTTTGGAGAAATATACGTCTGGGAAATTATTGGAAGCATTAGAACTCGAACAAGAGGAAAGCATAAGATTTCATAATTGTTCCCTGTTCCCTGTTTATCACGGAAGTGCAAAAAACAATATAGGGATTGATAACCTTATAGAAGTGATTACGAATAAATTTTATTCATCAACACATCGAGGTCAGTCTGAACTTTGCGGAAAAGTTTTCAAAATTGAGTATTCGGAAAAAAGACAGCGTCTTGCATATATACGTCTTTATAGTGGCGTACTGCATTTGCGAGATTCGGTTAGAATATCGGAAAAGGAAAAAATAAAAATTACAGAAATGTATACTTCAATAAATGGTGAATTATGTAAAATCGATAAGGCTTATTCCGGGGAAATTGTTATTTTGCAGAATGAGTTTTTGAAGTTAAATAGTGTTCTTGGAGATACAAAGCTATTGCCACAGAGAGAGAGAATTGAAAATCCCCTCCCTCTGCTGCAAACGACTGTTGAACCGAGCAAACCTCAACAAAGGGAAATGTTACTTGATGCACTTTTAGAAATCTCCGACAGTGACCCGCTTCTGCGATATTATGTGGATTCTGCGACACATGAAATCATACTTTCTTTCTTAGGGAAAGTACAAATGGAAGTGACTTGTGCTCTGCTGCAAGAAAAGTATCATGTGGAGATAGAAATAAAAGAGCCTACAGTCATTTATATGGAAAGACCGTTAAAAAAAGCAGAGTATACCATTCACATCGAAGTTCCACCGAATCCTTTCTGGGCTTCCATTGGTCTATCTGTAGCACCGCTTCCATTAGGGAGCGGAGTACAGTATGAGAGCTCGGTTTCTCTTGGATACTTAAATCAATCGTTTCAAAATGCAGTTATGGAGGGGATACGCTATGGCTGTGAACAAGGATTGTATGGTTGGAATGTGACGGACTGTAAAATCTGTTTTAAGTATGGCTTATACTATAGCCCTGTTAGTACCCCAGCAGATTTTCGGATGCTTGCTCCTATTGTATTGGAACAAGTCTTAAAAAAAGCTGGAACAGAATTGTTAGAGCCATATCTTAGTTTTAAAATTTATGCGCCACAGGAATATCTTTCACGAGCATACAACGATGCTCCTAAATATTGTGCGAACATCGTAGACACTCAATTGAAAAATAATGAGGTCATTCTTAGTGGAGAAATCCCTGCTCGGTGTATTCAAGAATATCGTAGTGATTTAACTTTCTTTACAAATGGACGTAGTGTTTGTTTAACAGAGTTAAAAGGGTACCATGTTACTACCGGTGAACCTGTTTGCCAGCCCCGTCGTCCAAATAGTCGGATAGATAAAGTACGATATATGTTCAATAAAATAACTTAGTGTATTTTATGTTGTTATATAAATATGGTTTCTTGTTAAATAAGATGAAATATTTTTTAATAAAGATTTGAATTAAAGTGTAAAGGAGGAGATAGTTATTATAAACTACAAGTGGATATTGTGTCCTGTATGTGGAAATAAAACACGATTAAAGATAAGGGAAGATACTGAATTAAAAAATTCCCCCTCTATTGTCCGAAATGCAGACAAGAAAATTTAATTGAAATAAAGCAGTTCAAAGTAACTGTGATTACAGAGCCAGACGCAAAGACGCAGAGCCGATAAAATGAGATTAATACAATCTCATTTTATCGGCTCTTTCCGTTATGTATGGATTCTTTTAATTAGTCTTCGATGTTTCTTGCTTCGTTGATACCGCTGGCTAAAGATTCCATTAAGGATAGTTCTTTGTCTGTAAAGCTATCCATGTATTTCTCTATCTGTAATCGTCGGGTGCTTTTTACCAAGTTATTAGCAGGTAAGAAAAATTCATCAACGGAAACATGAAGTAACGATACAAGGTCATAAAGAACTTGTATGCTGGGGTGTTGCCCT
>NZ_CAUQYW010000010.1:0-67003 GCF_963522475.1 uncultured Veillonella sp.
TTTTTATCGACCCCCAGTTTAACTGGGGGTTTAGTCATGCCTATTCGGCGTGCAAAAAAATGACTCTACCAGTCACCTAGGTGACTAATAGAGTCATTCATTATATTGACAAAGCTAAAAGATTTGTTCTTATTTTATTTACTATTAAAACCATCTGGATGAGATGTATGCCACTTCCAAGCATCTTTAATCACATCAGCCACATTGCTGAATTTAGGGTCCCAGCCAAGTAAATTTTTAATTTTTTCTGAAGAAGCAATCAATGTACCAGGATCACCAGCACGACGGTCCCCATATCGAACAGGAATATCGATACCTGTAACCTCTTTAGCCGTTTCAATAATTTCTTTTACAGAGAATCCATTACCACTACCAAGATTGAATACTTGAGACTCACCGCCTTTACGCAAGTAATCCATAGCCAATACATGGGCAGCTGCCAAATCATTTACATGAATATAGTCGCGCACACATGTGCCATCAGCTGTATCATAATCAGTACCAAATACTGTAATATGCTCTCTCTTACCACGAGCTGCATCAAGCACAAGAGGAATTAAATGAGTTTCTGGATGATGATCTTCACCAATCGTACCAGATGGGTCTGCACCAGCCGCATTAAAGTAACGTAATGCAACGTATGTAGATCCATAAATGGAACTATAGTCAGACAGCATTTCTTCGATCATTAATTTAGTCCGCCCATATACATTGGTTGGATGTAATTGTGCCTCTTCACAAATTGGCACCACCTCTGGTTCCCCATATACAGCAGCAGTACTAGAAAATACAAAATATTTTACCCCTGCAGTACGAGCAGATTCAATAAGGTGATAGGAACCAACTACATTATTCTCGTAATAAATAGCTGGGTTGACCATAGATTCACCGACCTGTGAATGAGCCGCAAAATGCATAACACCAATAATATTATGTTTCTTCATTACATCTACTAGTTTCGGATCTGCAATATCCATATTGTAGAACTGTATGCCTTCAGGAATAGATTCCACATGACCGCGAGATAAGTTATCTACAATGATAGGAGTATAACCAGCTTTTTTCAAAGCACGCACTGTATGACTCCCAATATAACCAGCACCACCTGTTACTAAAATATTCATAGTTCCCCCTTATGAATGATGTCCATCCTTTGCACTAGCCAGTTTAGGACCAATTAGACGTTTATACACCTCTACCCCAGGTTGGTCAAAAGCATCAACACCTGCAAAAATAGATTCAAAATAAACAGCCCAACAATGCATAAACATAATTTCCCCTAAATGGAATGCATTTAATGTCGGTACAGTTATTGTCATATTAAAACGATTATCACTAGATAAAGCCTCGCGATTAGCATCCAATGCAATATTTAAAATATCGCAAATGCCTACGTTTGATAAAGAATGTAGACGCTCATATTGACTGTAAGAATCTGGTACAATCAGATTATTTTTCCAGTCCTTAACCTTAATAAATTGAACTACCTTATTAAGTCGACCTTCTTGATGTTCTTGAACTTGAGCATGCATGTCCATAGTTCCTACCGCAGCCACTGGTGTACGCCCATACGGTAAGCACGTATTACTCATCTTACCAAGAGATTCAGATAGAAGTTGTACATACCAATCAGATAACGAATGTAGTGCATCACTATATGGCATAAACACTTCAATAATACGGCCATACCGCTCAGACGCAATATATTTCAACAACGCACTTAAAAGACCTGGATTTTTAAAAATATCCTCTTCTTGACATGCAGCATCCATAGAGGCAGCACCAGCTAGGAAGCCTTCAATATCAAAACCTACTAAAGCAGCCGTAACAAAGCCTACCTCAGTAAATACAGAGAAACGGCCCCCAACGCCATAGGGAATGCTGTAAGTCTTCCAATTATTTTCTATTGCCATAGATCTAAGAACTGTAGGATGTGCATCATCAGACATATCTGTAACAGCTACTACTTCATAATTTATATTACGATCTTGTAAGGCTTTTTCCAAAATCATAAAATTCGCCATTGGCTCAATGGTAGAACCAGACTTAGAGGTAATGATGAGCATCACCTTATAGTCTGAACCTTTTGTCTGAGCCTGGTACTCTAAAGTGCGAATGAGACCAGCTAAATAGTCACCATCCACGTTAAAGCCCGCAAAATACATCCGTGGATATCCATTGCGCTCTTCCGTACTAAGATTATTCCAAAATGCTCCACATTGAACATCAAAAATAACCTTACTTCCTAAATAAGAACCACCAATCCCTACCGATACGACAGTATCTATATTATGGCGTACATAGTCACGCAATTCATAAAGGCGCTTCAACATGTTTGGTGTATTAATACCATCTTCTGAAATATATGGAAGTTGGTAAAATAATACCGGTTCAGGTAATCCATCCTTAGAAACATGGCCTTCTTCAAAGCCAGTAGAGCGTAAAATATTTGTGTGACGCCAAACATTTTGTATAGCACGCTCAAAGTTATTTACGTCTCGTTCTTGTATGCAACTTTCATTATATATGTTAGCGTAATCTAACTCGAACCCCGATTGTAATCGCAACATCAAATATCTCCTTCACTGACATTTTATGTACAATATTTTACTCATTATACCATAAAACAATGAATAAAATATTAGTTTATGCAATCATTTCACCCACAAACCATAACCAAAACCCACTGCATACACAGACCATAATAATGCAATAGGGACAGATAGTTTAAACTTAAGCTTTAAAGTCTTATGTCGCCAAATAACCATGCCTAACAGCGCACCAAGACCACCAAAGGCAAATGCTAAAAATAGTAATGTGAACTCTGAAATCCGATTATCCCCCTTGATAGCACATAATTTATCATACCCATACATGCTAAATACAATTAGATTCCATACCCCTACAGTAACCCAAAATTGTGTATCACTCATGTCCCCAAACCTTATATTCCTTACTTATGATGAGACTTAAAATATTCTAAAGTTTTTTGTAAGCCCTCATCTAATGTTGTTAACGCTACAAAGCCAAAATCACGCTCTGCCTTTACATTACCTAAACGTGAATGCTTGATATCCCCTACTCGTTCATCTTCATAATGAACCATAAAATTAACACCACTAATAGATCTGAATCGTGTAATCAACTCATTTACAGATGTCCCTGTATTAGTTGAAACGTTATAAATGCCTGTACAAGTACTATTTCCCATGGCTTTAATATTGGCTTCTACCACATCATCTACGTAAATGAAGTCTCTCGTTTGTTCTCCATCACCATATACAGTTAACGGCTTCTCTTCAACAATTAAACGATTGAAAATACTAATAACGCCACCTTCCCCACCATCACCTTGACGTGGTCCATATACATTGGAATATCTAAAGCATACCGTATTCAAGCCAAAAGCTTCACGATAAATGCGCAAATAGCCTTCTGCTGTAAGCTTAGTCAAACCATAGAAGGATGATGGCATGCCACTTAGCTCTTCTGTCAAAGGTAATACTGCCAAATCTCCATAAACAGCAGCCGAAGAAGGCATTAAGAATTGTTCAACATTTACCTGTCGACATGCTTCAAGTACATTGATAAGTCCTAGTAAATTAACATCACAGTCATAACCTGGATTCTCCATAGAGGACTGTACCATGGTTTGAGCAGCCTCATGGAACACTATAGAAGGCTTAAACTCTTCAAATACAGATAGTAATTTTGGATCTCGTACATCCATCTCAATAAATTGAGCAGCCTCATGTACAAAATAACGCATACCTGTAGATAGATTATCTATAACGAGCACATCGTGCCCCAATTCAATTAATCGATCAACGAGATGGGAACCAATAAAACCGGCCCCCCCTGTAACACATATATTCATAACACCCTCCTTTCAGAGAAAACTAAATTCCCGCTCCTTGTTTCGCTAGTACATCAGCCATTTCATTATATGTATCGCCCGTATGAGCAGCCACCTTGTGAAAGTGTACACGCACGTGGTCTTTTATAGAATCATAAAATTCTGCATACTGCTGAGTAAGTGTATTATTGCGCTTCCACCGCTTAGTAGCCCACATCTCAATACCCATATAGTCATAATATAAGGAACATTCAGGAGTACCATGATCAACGGCATATTTCATCACATACATAGCAGCTAATAGCTCGCCAGCTACATTCCAAAATGCCGTATATCGTTCATCATTAGCTGGAAATGAAAAAGTCTCCTTAGTCCCATTCAAGAAGATAACACCACCAGCTCCAACGGTATTGGTACCTTTATTATAACTACCATCAATATAAGCAATGATATGGTTTGACTTAGTAAAGTCTGGTTTTACAACACTTGATGATACCTTATTTTTAACTCTAGAACCTATAATTCTCGAATATATAGGTTTAGACTGAACCTCATTTCGTGATTTAGGTTCGCTTCGTTTAGCACTCATAAAGTCACTCAAGGATAATCCAGAATCATCTACAAAAGCACGTGCTTCTGCTTCTGTAGGAAAAGACTTGTAGATAGCACCACCAAAGCCTTTAACCTGTTTTTCACAGTCAGCCCATGTAGTATATACTCCTGGTACACGGCCCTGACGAACTGCATAATACTTTTTTGCCATATGCACCTCTTAATGATCCATTGTAAGTGCCACAAATTCAGCATTTACGACAGATGCCAAATCCTTTGGATTTACCTTCATCTGCATACCTCGTAGACCAGCACTTACATATACAAAGTCTTGCGGCTCCATAGTAACGTCAAAATAGGTAGGAAATGATTTTTTCATACCCACTGGAGAACATCCTCCCCGTAAATACCCTGTAATACCAAGCAAGTCCTTAACATGAACAAGTTCTACAGACTTATTATGACTAACACGAGCCGCCTGTTTCATATCGAGCTCTTCAGCTACAGGAATACAGAATACTACAAATCCTGTTTTATCGCCTTTACCAACTAATGTTTTAAAAACTTGTTTTTCATCGAGTCCTAATGCTTCCACAACATGAAGTCCAGCGGAACGCTCCTCAGACCATTCATACTCGCTAATGCTATAAGGCACCTTATGGGTATCTAAAATACGTAATGCATTTGTTTTCTTATGTTTTTCTTTACTCATTATATACCACCTTATATATTAGCGTAACAAATAAACCTTATCAATATATAATATATATCTATAGATACGCATAAATTTTATTACTATTTATTAATAATTTTACTTATATTCTTTAATTCAATGCGCAAGGTTCCATCATCATTCGTTTTAATTTCGATAAAGTCACGATTTTTCATATACTCTACAGGAAATGAAATTTCAATACCGGTATCAGTTTTAATCTTATGGTGTTCCCCGACCTTTGTAGCAAATTCACGGTTTACAGGTAAAGGCCGCATCATATCTGCCTCTTGCAGCTCTTTCTTAGCCGCCTCTTGTTGAATTGGATTAGATTTAAATACCTCTTCCACAATACGAACAGGATCCACCGTATCAGATACTTCAGCATTCTTAGCAATCATTGACTTAGCTGTCGTCATTTCAACAACACCATCTGACTCGTGAGCTTGCGCCACTTTATCTACGATGGCTTTTACCTTTCTCACTGTATCTCTGGAAGATTGATTAGTGCCTAATTGTAATACCTTATCTGCTAAGATATAGGATACTTCACCATCAAATTCTCCTTTAGGTTCAAAAATTCGAACACTAAAATCATGCAAATTAATAGATGCAAAGGCTCTCAATTTCTGAGAAGGCATTGGCAATACAGCCTTATGTGAAACAAGTTCTGTTGCTAAACTGCCATCATCTTCACTAAATAGCTGATGGGTAAAAGCATCATGAGCTTGGCACAAAAGAATACAGATATAAGATGCATCTGTAACAGCTTCACTGATAATCGTATCAATAACAACAGAGTCCGTCGCTTGTTTCATATAGGTAAACAAACTTTCACCTAAATTCTTAGATAAATCTATAAACTTGAGGTCTCCATTTTTATAATCAACTAGTTGTTTACCAAATGGACTTGCATCATGCAAGGTACCTGTTCTAGCACCGGGATCTTTGAACGCCTTAGCTACATGATTGGCAATATAATCTTGTATAGCTTGATCTCCAACCTTTAATTCATGTTCAGAGTATACGGCTAAAGAGGACGTAAAGTCGAAAATCTCTAGAGCCGCCTTGTTAATCTGCATGATGCCTCCTTATAATAGCAAAAACGATTACCCTTTATTATACCACTCTTTTAGTTTTCGTTTATCAACTTTTGAGCATTCTGTAAGTGGTAACATAGGAATTTCTAGAACTGCTTTTGGCCATTCAACTGAAGGTCTTTCGTGATGAATAATTTCTATGATTTTACTTAATTCAGTATTATCCTCTAATACCATATAAGCAACAAAGTCTTCCCCACGTATATCATCATTAATCGTAATAACAGCCACTTCAGAAACGCCCTGTAAGGATTGTAAATACAATTCCATTTCGGGAATAGAAATTTTATATCCCCCTTTATTGATGACATCACCTTGTCGTCCGCTAAACATAAGGTATCCATCTTTATCAATATAGCCACAATCATTTACAGTATAAGTATCAGAAATCCCTTCAATATGATATTTTGTCGTTACATAAATAACATCATCAGCCTCTGTGATTTTAACAGATGGAAATGGTCTTCCCACAGTCCCTTCTCTATCTAACCACTCTTTACCTGTGCAATATGTTATATAGTTAAGCTCAGATGCACCATAGTACAGAATAAACTCCATATTAGGACATATCTGTTGTAACTGCTCCATTAAATGACGATCAAGTACTTGTGAGCCAGCAATAATATAGTTAATGAAAGGTAATTTACATTTACAATGCCTTACGAGCAGTCTAAGTTTTGTAGGAAGAGCATATATGTGATCTACTTTATATCTTTCTAGCAGTTCAATCCAGCGAGTTGGACGTAAGGAACTCGTAGTAACAATAGTTCCTCCTGCCCATAAAACAGCGATAACCATATTACTAACACCAGTAAAACTAAAACTACCTTGTAAAAAGACTTTTGTATCTTCGTTGATACGAAAGATATTATTTTGAATATCAAAAAACTCTCGCCAAGATTCTTCTTTTCGCCACAAGGGTTTAGGTCGTCCTGTAGTACCTGATGTAAGCACACCAAAATCAGATAATGGTGGAACTCCTTCAGATGCTATAACGAGACTTAATTTCTCTATATAGTCTATATCCATCTCATTATGGCACACCATAGGAATGTAACCTCTATACAATGCACCTAACCAATATACAAGTTGTTCTAAAAAGGATTGACTCTGAATTAAAAGAACTTGATTTTTTACTGATTCTCTAGTTTTGGCAACATTTACTATACGACTAATATGATTTATATCTATCGATAGAACAGCATCATATAAATCATCATATGTATACTTTTTATCATCTACAATTAAAGCAACCTTATGGGGATCTAATTCTTTATATTGTTGTAATCGTTCAATAATTGTCATTTTACATTCGTTCCATAATTAAAGCAGTCCCTGTACCGCCTGCACCAGCAATGGCACACAATCCATATCTTCCGTTACAAGATTCTAAAGCAGCCATACAATGAAGTACTAATATAGCACCGGAACAACCATAAGGATGTCCATATGCCAAGGCACCACCAAGCATATTATATTTTTCTATATCGTTAGGATATGCCTTCTTAAAGAGTACATCAATAACAGCAAAAGCTTCATTCCATTCCACCACGTCAATGTCATCCATAGTTAAACTAGTACGTTGTAAAATAGCAGCTGTACTCTCTAAAGCGCCTTCTGGACTAAACTGAGGATTACCTGCCCAAGGCATGACACTATGAATTTTAAAAGGTCCTATTTCATTAGATACATATACAAAAGCACCACCATCATGAGTTAAACAAGCATTACCTGCATTTGTAATAGAATCAGATCCTAGTAAAGGCTTCATTCTCGACAAAAGTTTCTCGTTCATTTTAGGTCGAATACATTCATCTACGCATTTTTTTCCATCTATAGTAAAAGACATTATATAAGATTGTAAAATTTTATTATCTAAAGCTTTAGCAGCTCTTTGATGACTTCCAATAATATAGGGATATAACTCTTCCTTAGATACATTATGCTTATGGATTGTTCGTTCTGCTCCTTCTAACATAGCTAAAGGAGACCGATCTTGAGGAGTAAATTGAGCTACCTTATATAAACCATCTCGATCATCTCCAGTTGCATAGATTCGATCTGGTTGTAATGAAGAGCTTTCAATGCCACCAGCAATAGCTGAATTCATCACTCCTGACGCAATATGTGTATAGGCCATCTCAATACTCATCAATGCTGATGCGCATTGCATATCAATTGTAATAGCAGGCGTTGATACTGATAAACTAGACATTAAGCACATCAAACGTCCAATATTTCCACCTGTACCTACAGCATTACCGCAAAAGACACCATCTACAGATGCAATGTCATACCGTGCTATCAACTCATTAATCAATTGAGCCCCCAACATCTCAGGTCGAATATTTCTATATTGTCCATTTAATACGCCTATAGGGGTTCTAAGCCCACCATGAATATATACTGACATATTAACTCCTATACCCAAATGTAAAAAAGAGGCATCCCAAGGAATGCCTCTTTTCATTATTCCATTCTAAATTTTAATTTTAGTTGCTAACCAAGAAGCAACGAGACATTTTACGATATCCCCAGGAATAAATGGGAACATAACTACAGGCAACGCCGCCCAAAGTTCTGTTTTGGTAACAATCATAAAGCCTACCACACCAAATAGGTATACCACAGGAATTGTAATTACAAGAGAGCGCCATGCATAAGAAAAAAAGCTCTTTTTAGGCCCTTTAAATACACTTAGTAAAGTATATGCTATTGGCCAAGAGAAAATAAATCCCCCTGTAGGTCCCAATAATTTACCAAGACCAGCTGTACCCCCAACGAATACAGGTAGACCAACGGCTCCTAGCAGAACATACACGACAAATACTATAAAAGCATCCTTTGGTTGCAATAATAAGCCTGTTAATGTTGCCACCAAAGTCAATGCGGTTACCATTGCCGGACTAAATGGCAATGGGAAAGAAATATATGCTGAAATACATAATAAGGCTGTTAATAAAGCCATTTTTGTTAAACGTCTTGCTTCCATAATTACCTCTAACTAATACATCTTTGTTTTAAAGACGACAAATCTTCATTCTCACCAAAAAAAGTAGCGGAAAATGCCAATGTATCACCTACATAACCATCTACTTGATTATCTTCAGAATTTTCCACCAAAGTTACTCTATCATCTGCAATAACAGGTGAATGAAAATAAATGGCCATCTGCTGCGCAGATTTACTAATGTTCCAATAATTCCATAAATTTTCTAAAATCATACAACCTGGTACTACATAAGGCGACTCTCGATGAATTTCATTGGTATCATCTATATCGTTTACAAATCGTATGATATCATCCCGAGAGAAAGATATACTTCGATCATTTTCCTCTTCATGAATTGTAGAACGAATTTGAAATTTTCTCGGTACCGGTCGTAAATCAACTATTAAAAAACCTGATTTATCTAAGATACCAATTGTAGTTGTTTTAGCGATTTGATACAGAATACCACTGATAGATTGATCACTACCCGAAGTATCATAATGCATATGCTTAATAACACTATGTCCTGGTAGACCAAAATCATTATTACATAATGTTTTAAAGAGCGATCTCATATAATCACAGTCCTTTATTTATTCAATAAATTGATTATAATCAACATCATCTCATTCGTCAACAAAAGTCATTATCCATTTGTTAACAAATATAAAATAATATATCTATATTAGCTAAATGTACTACCAAAAGAAAAGAACCCATGATATATCATAGGTTCTTTCATAAGGTTAAATCTTATAGATTTGTTATTTAAGATCTAGCTCTTTTAAGTATGCCTTGAAGCTTTCACCTAATTCTTCATTGCGCAATGCATACTCAACAGTAGCTTTTAAGTAACCTAGTTTATCACCTGTATCGTAACGAATGCCCTCATAGGCCAATGCATACGTGTCAGTTTTAGATGCTGCTAGAGCATCAGTCAATTGAACCTCATTACCTACGCCTGGTTTTGTATTTTCCAAAATATTGAAAATATCTGGCGTTAAAATATAACGACCTAATACAGCAAGTCGAGATGGTGCATCTTCTTTTTTTGGTTTTTCCACCAAATTATGAACGCGATATAAATTATCCGCTAATGCTTCACCGGATACAATGCCATAAGAGCTAACTTTATCCTCTGGTACAAATTGAGCCCCTAAAATAATGCCATGATGTTTATCATAACACTCAATTAACTGCTTTAAGCATGGGTTTTCAGGATTATATACAATATCGTCACCAAGTAACACTGCAAATGGTTCATCACCAATAAAAGCTTTTGCGCATAGTACAGCATCACCAAGACCACGTGGAGCTTTTTGACGAATGAAGTGAACCTTAATGTCTGCTAAATCCTTAATCATAGCCAACTGTTTATTTTTACCTTGGCTTTGTAATAGTAATTCTAATTCAACACTACTATCAAAATGATCTTCAATAGCGCGTTTATTACGGCCTGTAATAATTAATATTTCTTCAATACCAGAATCTAATGCTTCTTTCACAATATATTGGATAGCTGGTGTATCAACAATAGGTAGCATTTCTTTAGGTTGAGCCTTCGTAGCTGGTAAAAAACGTGTACCAAAACCAGCTGCGGGAATTACGGCTTTTCTAATACGTTGCATTATAATCTCCTAACTAAAAGTCTTTACCTACAAATTTAACCTTCCATTGATTATCTTTGTTTTTATGACCATCCTTATAAGTTAAATATAAATCAAAAGAGTGTAAATCACGATGCCATGTATAATAAATAGAATCAATATCGCCACTCATCATATTAGTTTTAACACTTACAGAAATATCATCAAGACGAGTTAATTTATAAGAACCACCATATATCAGTTCCTTAGGAAGCTCAGTTGTATCAAATCGATAAGGGGAATTATTATAAGAAATATTACGTTGATTATAAGAAACCCAAACATTAGCACGTTTGCCAGCTTTAGAACGGAAGCGAACACCCCAATATGGCATACTACGTATTGAATCATTATAGCCATAGTAGTCACGTTGGTAACCACCTAAGAAACGTAAGTCCGCATTTTTCCAAAGCTTAATTGGATCATGAGATACCTCAGTATAGTATTCCTCATGAGTACCTTTTACAGAGCCTTCTTTCCAATAGCCTGCATTTACACCGCCACGCACAGTAACCGGAGATTTACCGACATGATAAGTATGCGTATCTAAACGAGCCTCACCAATTTTTTCAACCCATACAGTTTCATCATTATACTCATTAGACTCTTTACTGTAACCAATAGAGGCAGTAGCCCAAGGTAAATAATGACGATAACCCATTTTCGGTTTAAAGCCAGATTTTATATACCAGCGATAGTCAATATATGCCTCGCCATGCTTGCCAATAGGATAATCTGTACTACCATGTAAGCCTAATCCATCATCACTGCTATAAGTTGGTTTCGGTACTAAAGAGAATATACTAAATTTCCCTTCTTTGTCATGACGCAAGGAAGATGTATAAGATGGTAAGGAGAAAAGCTTAAAGTTTTTAATATAGAAAGATGGTTTTTTTATAACCACCTTATCGCCAGGATACACAGTAATATCTTGACCTTCTACACGATAGTCTGGAGTATGTACAAAGGCCATCGCATGTTTTGTAGTAACCATACCCTTTTCTATATGACCAATTTGGCCATCAAAGGTTGCATTATTCCCCTTCACATAATAAGGATCGGTCCACCCCATCGCCTGATCAGCTGTAAAATGACGATCACTCGTGCGATAGGTCATATTTTCCCCTTTAATATCCTTGGTTTTACCACCATCTTCTAAATAATGATAGCCGCCAACCGTACGATATTCCGTAGTTTTTGTATTACCTTCAATACGTGGAGCCTTTAATGTTTGGTTACCGTGTGTAACTACAACATCACCTTGTGCATATACATCACCAGTAGACCCAGTATATGACATTTTATCAGCATCTATACGAGTTGGTAACTGTTCTACAGGCTCACTGGATTTTGCCTTTTCACCACGACGTACAACACGGATATTACTATATTCAGGTGTAGATGCTTTAGAGATTTCTCCAAGATAGGATTGACCAACGCTATCCAATTGGTCTTGATATACCGTGGTTGACTCTGTAGCAGCCCATACAGGTTGTGCCATACAGAACACACAAGCTGCCGCTAGCCATTGTACTTTACGTTTCCTCATGGTTACTAGAACTCCTCTTGCTATTAGAATTTGTTAATTATTGATTACGTTTTACAACCACAATAGGTTGAGATACATTTTCTACCGGTTCTTCTTGTTCTTCTACCGCTGCTGGTTCTTCTGCTGTTGTTTCATTTTCATCAACAGTTGTATCACTAGAATCAACAGTTTCTTCAGTTTCATCGGCTGGAGTTGGAACTGTTACTGCATCTGCCAATTCATCACTACTATGTGCTAAACCATCACCACCAATAACAAGACCTTGAATTGTTACAGAATCTTGAGGTTGTACATAAATTGTTGCACCAGCAGGGTACTCAATATTTTTCCCCTTAATAAAAGCACCGCCTACTAAGCCTACAGGACCAAGTAAAACTGCACCAGCTACAGAAGCGCCAGCAGCTTTAACTTCATTACGAGTTTTATCCTTAGCTTCTTTACCTTGTACCGCAGTAAACTGTGTGCCATCGATGGCAGGAATCGTATCAAATGTGATATCTAATGCACCATTACGACCAAAAGAACGTGCTTTTTTCAAAGATGTAATCGTACCAGATCCTACTGTACCTGCAGGAACTAACAACACATTGCCATCCATTACATTTTCTGCTACTGTGAAAGGAACTGTATCACCTTCATGGCTAGTTTTAGAAGAAACGGCTTCATTCAAGGTAACTTTGAAGACTTTGTTGCCAGCTAATGTACCAACTTGGTTAGTAAGTGTTACATTGCTACCATACACTTTTGTTTTCAAAGAAATAATACGTTTTTGTAAAGAGCCACTACCAATACGTCCATTAACACTACGCTCCATCTTTTCTACACGATCCACGAGAGAGCCTGCATTAATACTATTTTGATATGTATATTCCAAGGCATCCATTTCTTCACGCAAAGAAATATTTGTGCCGCTACCTTCTACAGAGTCATAGAGAGAATCAACACGTTTACTCAATGTAGCGGAGTTACCATTAAAACCAGTACCATACACGGTTTCATCAAGTTGATTAATGCGGTCCACTACAGCACCATCTTGTACAGCGCCATATACAGTAGTTTCCAAAACATTTGTTTTCTCTGTAACTGTGCCAGGAGCAGCAAATGCAGTGCCTGAAATCAAGGATGCCATTAAAAGTGTAAGTACTTGCTTCTTCATAAATTCCTCCACAACGTATCTAATGTATAACTGTTATACAACAGAATAAGCACGGGCCTAAGACCGTGCTTATTCCCTGAGTCTACTATTTTATATGCTCAGTGGCCATTAAATTTTCAAATCGATAATCGCAGATACACCTACGCCTTGAACACGAGATGCACCAATTGGGTTTGTACTATCAACAGGTACCAAACCTTTAACACGAACCATACCGTTAAAGCTACCTTCTACTTGGGCAACAGCTTTAACCTGTTCAATACTAGATGCAGGACCAGTAACTTGAGCAGCACCGATATAACCTTTTGTACCAATACTAATGATAGGTACAACTTTAGTTGTATATTCTGTACTTAAATTGTTTTGTTTCAATAATTTATTTAAGAAAGAGTCAATTTGTGGACCGAATTTATTAATAACAATACCGATACCACCAATTTTAACTGCACCGCCAAGAATACTGCTAAGGCCGCCAGCTTGAGTAGTCAAGATGCCACCAAATGCAGTTGTAGTTAAACAAATCCCTAGAACAGCTGTAATAATCTTCTTTTTCATAATAAGCCTCCTATAGATACTTATATTTTAACAAATTCTATACATAGATTCTAGTGAAAGTATAAGAACTTACACATAAAGATACTAGTATTGTATAAAAGTCCAATGAACAATCAATGAATTTTACGCAACTTAATTTAATGCTACCATCACAAAGATTTGCTGTCAATATCAAGTCTAACTCATACTCTATAGGGACAAAATACTTCTTATTTTTATGGATCCTTAAGACTGAAACAATCTCAATTATAGGATTAACAAATACGTGGGACTTGATCTTCGCCTAATAAATCTATTAATCGTACGCCACCAATAGCTGTTTGCAAACCAACCTTACCAATATTTTTATCTAATGTTTTACCAATTAATACGGCTTCTTTTCCCTCTTCAAAGCTGTGAAGAATCTTTAGTACTTCCTCCGTTACAGAAGGATCGACAACCAATACAACTTTCCCTTCATTAGCTAAATATAAAGGATCATAGCCTAAAATATCACAAACAGATTGCACTTCAGCGTGAACTGGGATAGCACTTTCTTCAATCTTAATGCCTACTTGGCTTTGATCTGCAATTTCTTTTAAAACAGTACCTAAACCACCTCGTGTAGGATCTCTCAGTAAAGCTATCTGAGGGCCCACTTTTTCGAGTACAGCATGTACCATATAATTTAATGGCGCACAGTCAGTTTTCAATGTATCAGATAATTCAAGGCCAAAACGTTGACCCATAACTGCAATAGAATGATCACCAATAGCACCTGACAAGATAATATCCATCCCTGGCTTTACACGATGAGGACCAATATCTATATGTTCTGGAATCATACCAATTCCAGCTGTATTGATATAGATTTTATCAACTTCACCTTTTTTTACAACCTTGGTATCCCCTGTAACGATTTGAACATTAGCAGCTTTCGCCATATCCGCCATAGTATGGAGAATCTCATCTAACTCATCAAAGGCTAGCCCTTCTTCTAAAATAAGGCCACAGCTTAAATACTGAGGTACAGCTCCATTCATCGCTAAATCATTAACTGTACCACATACAGCTAACTTGCCAATATTCCCGCCAGGGAAAAACGCTGGTTGCACTACATAGGAATCTGTAGAGAACGCCATCCGTCCTGTCATAACAGGAAATTGCGCACCATCATGTAATGGAGCTAATAAATCATTTGTAAAGTATTTCAAAATAAAACGTTCGGTCAACTCATGACTAAATCGACCGCCATTTCCATGGACTAAGCGAACTCGCTCCATATTAATCCTCCCACGTCGATCCACCACTGGAATACCCATATTTATACCATGCTGCACAACTACCTTCTACAGATACCATGCAAGCACCAACTGGATGGTCAGCAGTACAACTTTTACCAAATAAGGGACATTCACTCGGCTTAATAAGACCTTGTAACACACGCCCACATTGACAACCTTTCGGATCAATAGATGGTTTTTCTAATGTAATTGGTAAAGCCTTTTCTGCATCATATGCAGCATATTCATTCTTTAAGGCTAAACCAGAATTTGGGATAATACCAATTCCACGCCATGCATCATCACATACGTCATACACTTCATTTATCATAGCTTGGGCTACAGGATTCCCCTGTTTCATAACTACAGAATGATAGGTATTACCTACAAATATTTGGCCTGTCTTGCGCTGCTCTAAAATATTAGCTATAGCAGATAATATTTCTACCCCATCAAAGCCAGCAATACATGATGGAATATGATATTCTTCTGGCAAGAATCGATACGGTTCTTCACCGATGATAACGCTCACATGGCCAGGCAAGATAAAACCATCGATATGACCTTCTTGCTTATCTAGTAATGCCCGTAATGCAGGAGGCACTAATTTATGAGATACGAGGAAAAATACATTCTTAAGACCTGCAGCATGAACAGCTTTCACAGTCGCACAAATAACAGCAATAGTCGTTTCAAAACCTATGGCTAAGAATACAATTTTTTTATCTGGATGTTTTTTACTAAGCTCTATTACTTCTAATGGTGTATAGATAACATGGATATGAGCCCCTTTTGTTTGGGCCTCACTAAGACTACTATAACTGCCAGGAACCTTTAACATATCCCCGAAAGTAGCGATGATAACATCATCGCATTCAGCATAGGCTAACGCCTTATCCATATACGTTTGATCTGTTACACATACAGGACATCCTGGTCCACTAACAAGTTCAATGCCACTTGGCAATAATTGACGAAGACCTTCTCGGAAAATCGATACAGTATGTGTACCACAAACCTCCATAAGTCTTATAGTTTCCCCAGGCTCATGAAGGGTATTAATACGTTTTAACAACGCATCAGCACTATTCTGCTTTTCCTGCAAAGTAAGCTTCTTCAAGTTCTTCTAGCTCCTTAAAGGCATCTAATGTTTTTTGTGCCTCTTCTTCATCAACAATTTGTACAGCAAAACCTGCATGGACTAACAACCAGTCTCCTACCTTTGCTTCTGGTACGAGGAGTAAGCTACAATCACGAGTAGCACCTGTCAATTCGACAGTACCAATCGCATCATTTACAGCAACCAATTGTGCTGGTACAGCTAAGCACATATTATCTCCTTTATCTATTAAATTAATAAGACTTATTTTATATAAAAGTGCTTTTCACAAAAGCATTATCAGAATATATAAATTATTCTAATATCATTGTATCACATTTAAAAATATTATTTAGTGATAGTAGCTACAAATTATTATTTTGATATATGGCTACCAATCCATAGTTGACCTAGTGCCAATCCACCATCATTGGAAGGAACTGCTTCATTCATGTATAAATCACCTACATGCCAAGCTTTATACATTAGTTCTACTAATTTACGATTTTGAAATACACCACCAGATATAGCTACATTTCTAATGTTATATCGCTCCATTAAATCAGCAGCCGTTTCACATAATGCAATGGCAACGGTTTTATGGAATGATACTGCAAGATGAGATCTAGATTCACCTTTAACGACACCATCCATAATAGATTGAACAGTTGGAGTAAAATCAAGAATTCGCCCATCATAGTTATAATCAAGCAATGTGCCTTTTTCATCACCACATAAAGATTCTAATGCAATAGCAATTTGCGCATCATAGGTATGAATCATACCTAGTCCTAAAAGAGAACCTACTGCATCAAATAAACGTCCACAGCTCGTTGCTTGAATCATAGGCATTGTAGATTGTAATGCTTTATCTAATATTTCCCAACCTTTAGGTAGCCTGTTCATCCAATCTTGGTAAATAGGTGGAATATCATTACCATAATAATTTCTCATATACCATAAGGCTTGACGCCATGGCTCAGAAACCGCTTTTTCTCCACCTGGTAACGGCGCTTCATGGATATGGGCTAATCGTTGATATTGGTTGCCTTTACAAAGGAGAAATTCACCACCCCATACGCTTCCATCTGGACCATATCCAGTACCATCCATGGCAATACCTAGTACAGGGCCTTCAAGATTATGCTCTGCCATAACTGATGCAATGTGAGCATGATGATGTTGGACAGGTATAACAGAAATCTGTGAACTTTTACCAATACTTTCCCCTAAGTGAGAAGAGAAAAATTGAGGATGACTATCTACAATGATTTTCTCTGGTTGTATAGAAAATAATTTCTCATATCGGTCAATAGTCCACTCCAAAGTTGCATGAGTGGATGCATTCTGTAGATCACCAATATGTGGTCCCACAAGAACTTCAGAACCTTTATTCATAGCGAAAGCATTTTTTAAATCACTCCCCATGGCTAATATCGAAGTTTGCCCTGAAATTTCACAATGAATAGGTTCTGGTACATAGCCACGACTACGACGAATAAATCGAGGTTTCTTATGAATAACAGTTACAACAGAATCATCGAGAGGTGCATAAATTTTCCGATTGTGGACCAAAAAATAATCAGCCACTGCCCCTAACTCTTCAAATGCTTGATTATCATCATATAAAACGGGATCACCACTGCGATTACCACTCGTCATGACCCACGCCGCATCTGATGGTAATAGTACCTCATGCATTGGTGAATACGGTAACATTACGCCCAGCATATGATTATCTGGTGCCACATGGGGACTCAACCGTACCAAACTATCATGATTTCTTTGTAATAGTACGATAGGACGCTCCATTCCGGTCAATGTATCTAATTCTACATCACTAATATGAACTAATTCTATGGCTGTATCTAGAGACCCTACCATAATTGCTAGTGGTTTATGTGGTCTATTTTTACGCTTACGTAAGCGTTGTACCGCTACATCATTTCGAGCATCACAAACTAAATGATAGCCGCCAATTCCCTTTATAGCGATAATACTACCTTCGTTAATTAATTCACGGGTTGTATTCCATACATTTACTGTATCTACAACCGTACGATTAGGTTTATATAAAGTATAATGAGGGCCACATTCAATACATGCATTTGGTTCAGCACGATAACGGCGCCCCTCTATATCCTCATATTCAGCCTTACAAGCTTCACACATAGGAAACGCATCCATCGTCGTTCGCTCACGATCATAAGGTAGCGATTTAATAATCGTATACCGGGGGCCACAATTTGTGCAATTAATAAAAGGATATTCTTTCCTACGCTTGTCCTGCTCCAATTCTTTAAGACAGTCATCACATGGCGCTGTATCAGCACTAATAAACGTACTAACCTCTTCACCTAATGGAGAGGGCTTCACAGAGAACTCAACTTCATTGTTTTGTATAGTAAGATGTTGTACCCGTTGACTTGTAATGCGGCACAATCGAGGTTGGTCATCTTGAATCGCATCTAAAAACAACTGCAAATCACTAGTACAACCTTGTATCTCAACGTAAACACCTTGGCTATCATTATATACAAAACCTGTTAACCCTAGGGAATGTGCCCACATAGAAACAAGGGGCCGGAATCCGACCCCTTGAACTATACCGGTATAACGAATTCCCCAGCGTTCTATAGTTTGATTACTATTTTGTTTCATATAAACTCCTACTATAGACGGAGAATTAAATCTATTAACCTAATGCTACAGGAATACTGCCATCAATGCCAGCTTGTTCCAACTCAGCTTGAATCATAATAGCACATTCGATACGTTTCTTTTGTAAACGGCAGCCAAATTCATAAGGTGTTTCTAAATCGCCACCTAATGTAATGTTGTTAGCATGACAACCACCAGAACAGAAGAATTTCGCCCAACATTCAGCACAAGTTGGTTTAGAGAATACATGTGTATTACGGAAATCTTTAGGAATTTCTGTATTTTGTAAACCATCATACACATTGCCAAGCACATATCCATCTTTACCTACGAATTGATGACAAGGGTAAATATCGCCATTTGGTACGACTGCCATATATTCATGACCTGCCCCACAACCACGAAGGCGTTTAGCCATACATGGACCGCGATACAAATCCATACGGAAGTGGAAGAAGTTAAACTTCTCGCCCCAACCATCTAATTGACGTTGTAAATAAATATCTGCTAATTTTTCATATTCTTTTTCCAATACAGGCCAATCCTCTTCGCGAAGAACATAGTCCCCCTCTTCACCTACTACAGGCTCCATGGATAAATGTTCAAAGCCAAGATCAGACATAGCCATAACGTCTTTTGTAAAGTCTAAGTTTTTATGTGTATACGTACCACGTACGTAGTATTCAAGGCCATGGCGTTGTTTTACAGCATTGATAAGATTTTTAGCAATATATTTGTAAGATTCAGCACCACTACCAGCTACAGGACGCATCGCATTATGTACAGATTCACGACCATCCAAAGATAATACAAGGCTCATCTTATGTTCGTTTACATAGTCGATTTTATCTTGTGTTAAGAGCATGCCGTTTGTAGTCAATGTAAGCTTGAAAATCTTATTGTGCTTTTCTTGAATGGATTCAATATATTCAACTGTTTGTTTAACAACATCCCAGTTCAATAAAGGTTCTCCACCAAAGAAGTCTATTTCACAATGTTGACGAGGGCCGCTCATTTTAATGAGGAAGTCCACTGCACGCTTCGCCACATCAAAACTCATTAATTCACGTTTTACACCGCCGTAATCACCTTGGCTAGCAAAACAGTATTTACATGCTAAATTACAATCATGAGCAATATTTAAGCATAATGCCTTAACAATAGGTTTTTCACCTACTACAAGTTTAAACTCTGTACTCATGGGAGCAAACAATTGCTCTGCTTTAATGAGCTCATCTAACTCATCCATAATCTCATCAAGTTCTACGGCATCTTCTTTAGCATCTAATGCAGCATGTACTGCATCGCGATTAGTGCCATCATATATGTCAAGAACTCTATCAATGAGTTCGTCGATAACGTGAATAATACCACTATTAACATCTAAGCAGTAATAGTTATCCTTCATCCGAAACTTATGGATCATTGGTTTTAATTCTAACATGGTACCTCCAATTAATATGTATGGTAAAAGTTCTACTATATAGAACTTTCTAGATAATTGTACCACATTTCCACGCTAAACGTTATGAAAAGAGTCATAAAGATATACCATACAAAGTATGTATTATACACATAAATAAAAAAGGCCCGCTAAGCGAGCCTCTTTATTATTTTTGTTTGCAAACTTGGTTACCAACTGTGCAGCTTGTTTTGCAAGCAGATTGGCAAGATGTTTGACATTCCCCACAACCGCCAGTTTTAGCAGTTTTTTGCAAGGATTCAGTGTTGATAGTACGAATACGTTTAGCCATGGTTATCCTCCTCAATACTTATCGAATGATATTTATTTTATCATATTTATGAAAAGCCTGTAAAATACTATTTAGTTATGTTTTCTTCTACAGATTGTATTTTATTAACTTCTGTAGTTTTATTTATATCCGCTCCTACTGTTGTTGTAGTGCTTGTAACAACATCAGTTTTTTCTTTCTTAGGAGTATCCTTACGCAATACCTTACGTAATGCCAATGCAACTGGAGTAACGATAACAGCTGCAAAAACAGCTTCTGGAATACCATGCGTAACAGATAAGAATACGATAGAGCCTAATACTTGATCTGGGCTTAGGTTCATTTTAATAGCAAACATATCTGCGTAAAGCAAGAAGATAAGTCCCATAACCATAATTGTATGGAATACAGTACCCATAAATGCAGATACAAGAATGCGTGGACCTTGAGGTGCTTTCCACAATAATAAGTATACTAAATATGCTAATACAGGGAAAAGTATACGTGGTAACACAGAAATGATTGGATTAATAAATAGTGGGGATAAAATATTTGGAGCTGTAATATTTTGCCACAAGCTATAGCAACCAAAGATAAACCCTACAAAAGCACCAACTTTAGGACCCTCTACTATTGCACCAATAAGTGTCGGTACATGCAAGGTAGTTACATTAAGAGGACCCAATGGAATAATGCCATATCCAGATACACCTAATGCGATTGTAATCCCTGCCAACAAACCAATAATGGTAAGCTCACGGATGGTAATCCCACTCTTTTTCTCTTTTTTAGACTTTTTACGTTCAACTTGCTTCAGTTTTTCATTGTCTTGGATTGATACAGTTGAGTTATCATCCACTAGACGTTCATTGTTGTTCATAGATCCTCCTTCGCTCTCATTCCTTACGGATATAAGTCGAAACTAGAAATTAAATACGTTCACGGCGTCGTGAAATAATACCACGCTCTACCAATGCACCTATAATCACTGCTACGCCTGTCATACCAGCTTCTAACAAAGTTGGAGTAACAAACACTAGTGGATTACCTTGATACGTTGGAAAAACGGTGGGAACTAAAGATAAAATAAACTCTGGAATATAACCACCATATAAAATATGGGCATTCATAGCGAGCCATAAACCAGCAGTTAAAACAATACGAAATAATCGTATACCTTTATAGGCTATTTCTCTTGGGTATAAATAGAATACAAATACCAATAAGGATATAAGTAATGATACTAATTCTGCAAAGAGTATATTTACATTCATAGATGACGCATACATGAAATAAACCATTGGATCTTGTAGATCAATATATAGAAGTGAACCAATAAATAAGAATGGAATTGGAATAGTATATCCAATTATATCGAGCGCTTCATCTACCATTCCCCATCGATGATTTCGATTGAAAAACTTAGTAGCTAGCAATCCACAAAGTTCAATAAGTACTTGAACTATAAAATATACCACGAAGAGAAGCAACGCTGTTACAATTCCATTATCTGTAGTAAAGCTAAATGGCGTATGAAGAAAAGAAAATACAGTCCACCAAGCCCAACTATATGCATGATATCCCATACTCAATGGTAGATCGTCATTAAATTTAGCATTCTTAAGTCTTCGTACCATAAGAGGTATTACGAGGGACAACACGGGGAATACTAAGATTGGTAAAGCTATCGCTCCACTCAAAGAAAGAACTGTCGTTACAGCACTTACAAATAATGCACAGACAACGGTAAATAACCAGAAATTCTTATTCATTACGGCCTCCTACTAAACGAGTAAGACCATATGCCAAAACCAAGCTAATAGTAACGCCAATATACATAGCTACTAAAAAAGCTACATCTCGACCAACTGTTGGCCAGCTCCATAACATGGATAAATCTATACCGAGAAAAATACCTTTATAGCTAATACCGTGGATTATAATCCAACTTATAACATAGGCAATACGGCTAATCGATTTACCATCGTCAAAAGTACTACTTTTAAACGATAAATATGCCCAAGGCATTATTAACGATAAGAGCAAATACCATACAAGTGCGACTGTCGCACTCGATCCATTATGAATCATATACGCAATAATAGGAATTACTACGATAAATATATTCAAGTAAATGGATTTTTTACAAATATCTATTAATGTGTTCATAAAGATCTCCTATGATATGTAATCTCTTTGTATTTTACAATAATCATAGATAAATGTCATCAAAAAAGAAAAACCTCCATATAGGTAAATAAATACCTTATATGGAGGTTTTTAATTAAGCTACTACAGAGTCAGCTGTTACATCAATTGTAGGAACAGTTTCCTTTTGTTCTTCTTTCTTCAACAATGGAGTCATGCTTTCTAAGCCGATCCCCAATGTGAATAGATTATGCAACCATGCTGTTTGGCTCGGCGGCATAATACCGAGTACGCCACCACCTACAAGAGCACCGTTGAAACCAACGATACCATTGTAATTTGCTTTGATGCGTTTCATCAATGCCATAGAAATGCGGCGTAAATCTACAAGAGCTTGTAGATGGTCGGAAGAAATAGTAACATTTGCAATTTTTTGAGCAATCGGAGCGCCTTCATTCATAGCGATACCAACATGTGCTTCGGAAATTGCTGGGGAGTCATTAATACCATCCCCTACCATCATTACTGTATAGCCTTCTGCTTTTGCTTGTTTTACATAAGCGGCTTTATCTTCTGGCAATACTTCAGCATGTAATTCATCAATACCAAGTTCGTCAGCTACACGTTGTGCATTACGTTTGGAGTCACCAGTCATCATGACAACCTTTTTAATACCCAAAGTGTGTAAATCAGCTATAACTTGTTTTGCTTCCTCTCGAACAGGGTCTTTAATACAAATAACCGCTGCTAATGTACCTCCAATAGCGAGGTAAATATGTGAGGATGTATTTGGTAAATTGTTGAATTTTTCTTGTTCATCTGCAGGAATTTTTGTCTTTTCATCATCAAAGATGTAGTGAGCACTACCAATGCGTACACGATAGCGACCAACTTTAGATGCAATACCATGAGCTACAACGTATTCTACATCGGAGTGCATTTCCTTGTGAGGCAATGCATGATCCTTAGCAGCGCGTACAATTGCTTTTGCCATGGAGTGAGGGAAATGTTCCTCAATACATGCAGCTAATTTTAACATTTCATCTGCATCATGACCGTTGAACGGGATGATTTGTTCAAACTCAGGTTCTGCTTTTGTAAGAGTACCAGTTTTATCGAACACAATCATATCTGCTTGAGCTATTTGTTCTAAGAACTTACCACCTTTAACAGTGATACCGCGTTTAGATGCTTCTTGCATAGCGGAAAGTACTGCCAATGGAATGGATAATTTTAGAGCACAAGAGAAGTCAACCATAACGAAAGACAATGCTTTCATCACATTTCGAGTCAACAAATATGTTAAACCAGCACCAATAAAGCTAATTGGAACTAATTTATCTGCCATGCGGTATGCTTGTTGTTCCATACCAGATTTCATTTGTTCAGACTCTTCAATAAGGTTAACAATTTTTTCGTAACGAGATGTTTTAGATGTACTGCGAACTTCTACAATAGCTTTACCGTCTTCTACAACAGTACCAGCATATACAGAAGTATCTTTATCGCGGCGAACCGCTTCAGGTTCACCAGTCATGGAGCTTTCATTAACAAGAACAACTCCATCGATAACGATGCCATCCAATGGAATCACTTCACCTTGACGAATAATGATTTTATCGCCTGCTACAACTTCGTTAACTGGCTTGCTCACTTCGATATCGTCAACTAATACCCATACTTTATCTACATTCAAAGACATGCTTTGAGCAAGATTCAATACGGATTTACGGTGAGTCCATTCTTCTAAGATATCGCCAATCCCTAATAGATACATAACAGCACCAGCTGTAGGGTAGTCTTTTTGAAGTAAAGCAGCACCAATAGCTACACCATCAAGTACTTCAACAGTTAACTTACGTTGCCACAATGTTTTAATCGCTTTACCGATAAATTTAATACCGTCAAACCAAGCCCATGCAGCCGCAATCGGTGCAGGAAGCACTGCTTTTTTACCTAGGTAAAGTGCAGTACGGTTGATCATCATTTCACGGTATTTTTTATTTACCAAGCGAGGAGAATATTCGTTTAAAGCAGGAGCTTCGGACAAATCTAAATCGCGTAGAGCTAACACTGCATCACGCACAGCATCAGAATCGCCATTATGTTTAATGGCGATTTGACTGCTACGAGTGTAGAAGGTTACATCTACAATTGCATCATTAAGTAGTAATGTATCCTCTACATAAGCTGCTTCAGCCTCTGTAAAGCGATGACCAGTTACCTTAACATGCAAGCGATTTCTGAGTTTTCGTACAACAGAAAATTGTAACATAATTAAATCCTTCTATTATTTGTTTTCTTCAAAGATTTCTTCGTTGCGTGCTTCGTTGATTTCTTGAGCTTCTGCCAATACATCAGATGCGGATGCTTGTACTTTTTCAGCTGTTTCTAATACAGTTTCTTTAGCGCGAAGACCAGCTGCTACGATACCAGCATATACTTTTTTTGCGTCTTTGGAAGTTAACACTTTAAGACCTACAGTACCCAATGCAAGACCTGCTGCGAATAAGTTAGCGTTTTTAAGATTGTTTTGGTTGAAATTGAACATGATAATATCCCTTTCTACTAAATATAATAAAAAATGTAATTACAATATATGAAAAGAGGAGCTCATTATAGAGACTCCTCTTTCATTACTAGTAACTCGTATCAGCTTAATGATCAGTACGTTTAATACCTAGCGCCTTGTTCGAACCATCACAGCTGCAGTTACCACCACAACCAGAAGATTTTTTGGAATTAGATGCAGAGCCACCACCGCCACAACCGCAGCCACCCTTACCAGACACTTGTTTATAAATTTTTGTACCAAGATAAGCCAATGCTAATATCACTATAAGTCCTATAATTAAGGTATCCATTATAATTCCTTCTTTCTCAATATCCACCAAATTTCCATAAATTGATATATGATAAATGAGTTAAAAGCAATATATTTGGACATTTCCCTTTTCTCATTATCATTTAACCACAAACAATGATAATTGGCAAGAATTATTTTAAATTTTTCTATAATTTAATTACATTATGTCAATACAATTTAGTTCTAGGTATCTAAGGAATGTAAATCTTAGTGATTAGCTACGCTTTAATTAGAATCCTAGTGCCAAACCGATATTGTAGAAAATAAAGCATGCAATCCATGCAAAAGCATTTTCATAACAGAACATGAATAGCATCCATTTCCAAGATCCAGTTTCACGTTTAATAACAGCAAGTGCTGCTACACATGGTGGATAACACAAGATGAATAACATTAATGTTAATGCAATCAATGGTGTATAGTGTGGATCATTTTGTAAATATGCAGCCAATGCTTGAGGATGAACAGAATCACCACCTACTGCATAAATTGTACCCAATGTAGATACAACAACTTCTTTAGCTGCTAACCCGGCTACTAATGCTACACCCATTTTCCAATCAAAGCCCAATGGTTGAAGAATTGGATTAATTGCTTTACCAAACATAGCTGCATAAGATTGTTCGATTTTTTCAGATGCTTGTTCTTGATCAAGTTTTTGATTTTCATCAGCTAAGTTAGCTTGGTTTTTATACATAGACCAAGCTACTGGGAACAATTGTTCATTTTGTTCTTTAATATCATTGAATAATTCAGGAGCTTCAGAATCATCTTCCGTTTCAATTACGGGATCATCTTCACCATTAGCTTCTGCTGCTGAAGTAGCATCATCTACAGTAGATTTCATATTATCAACGATTTCATTAACTTGATCTTTTTGTTCATCTGTAGTAATACCAAATTGTTCTAATGTTTGAGCATCTTTTACTTCATAGGTAGCGGCTACTTGATCATGTAATTCATCATAATCTTGAGAGTATTGTACATCATTAGGATACGATGTAATAAACCAAATAAGGATAGTAGCAGCCAAAATAAATGTAGACGCTTTTTTGAAGTACATAATAGTACGTTCATACATATGTGTTGCAGTTGCTTTCAAGGTAGGCATATGATATGGAGGTAATTCCATAACAAACGGTTCTGCTTCGCCAGAGAACAAGAATTTGCGGAATATTTTAGCAAATATAATGCCCAAAATAATTCCTGCGAAGTAAATACAAAATAAAACAATACCAGCCATTTCCGGATTAAAGAATGCAGCAGCAAACAAAGTATATACAGGTAAGCGTGCTGAGCAACTCATAAATGGAGTAATTAAAATCGTTACCATACGATCTTTATAGTTATCCAGAATACGAGCACCCATAACAGATGGCACAGAACAGCCAAATCCTAGTAATAAAGGGATAAACGATTTACCATGCAAACCAAACGCGCGCATAACACGGTCAATAACAAAAGCGGCACGAGCCATATAACCAGTATCTTCCAAGAAGGATATCCCTAGAAATAGTAGTAAAATTAGTGGAATAAAAGACATAACAGCCCCTACACCAGCTATAATACCATCAGATACCAAAGATTGAAGTTGACCCTCAGGAATATATGTAGTCGCTAATCCTTGGAACCATGTAAATAAGTCTACTAGCCAACCTTGCGGAACCGCTCCTACTATATTAACAACATAAAATAATATAAACATAACCAACAAGAATATTGGCAAGCCCCAGATAGGATGTGTTAGCACTTTATCTAATCGATCAGAACGAGTTTCAGTAGATGCTGGATATTCTACAGTAATGGCATTAAATACTTCTACTGCAAAACGGTGACGATATTCTTGGAATACTAGATCAAGATCAACTTGATCTTTAACTTCTTCACGAATGGCTTTTGCCTTTTCCAAAGCAGCCTCTGTATTTTCAAGACGCATAATCTTGCCGACCACATCAGCATCTTTTTCCAATAATTTAACAGCAACCCAACGAATTGGATATGCTATGGATCCTGCTTTTACTAATTCTGCTTCTAATTCAGCAATTTTAGGTTCCAAAATGTCACCATAAGGAATAATAACACCCGGTTTTTTATTTTCCTTAGCACATTGAACAGTAGCTGCTAATAGCTCTTTTGTACCTATATTATTACGACCAACTGTGCGAACAACGGTAGCACCAGTCATTTTTTCCATCAACGGAATATCGTATTTAAAGCCCATATCATCAGCAACATCAGCCATATTTAGAGCAATAACCATTGGCACTTCGAGTTCAATCAATTGTGCAGCCAAGTATAAGTTACGTTCTAGATTAGATGCATCGAGCACGTTCACGATAAGATCTGGTTTATCATTAATGATAACATTACGTGCTACTAATTCATCCAAAGAACGTGCAGTTAAGCTATATGTACCTGGTAAATCTATAAACAATAATTCTTGGCCGTCAAATTTTGTATGGCCTTCTTTTTTTTCTACAGTAACACCTGAATAGTTACCGACATGTTGCTTAGCCCCTGTGATATTGTTAAACATTGTAGTTTTACCACAGTTAGGGTTACCTGCTAGGGCTATGCGAATTTGCTCATTATCTGCCATGAGGACCTCCTATTCAACTTCTACATCAATCATATCCGCTTCACTTGTACGAAGCGCTAATTCAAAGTTTTTTACCTTGATTTCCACAGGATCACCTAATGGAGCAAACTTCATGACATGAACCTTAGTACCATGTACCAGTCCCATATCAACTAAGCGATGTTTTATATTACCGCTACCATGAAGGGTTGCAATAATGCCGGACTCGCCTTGTTTCATGTCTTTTAACTTTTTAATAGCCATACGACACCTCCTAATTATTGTACCTAACAACCTCATATTAACCACACCAAATAATAATGCGTATTAATATCTTAAGTTATTATATCAAAACAATCATTAATTTCAACAATTATTATCATTTTTATGGTAAATTTCTACCACATATTTATATTTTTTTCTCATAATAAAAATGAAAATTGTTACTTTATCTCTCTACATAAACCTTATAGGGTATAGTATTTTTTATTCACACCACTACATAAAAAATTCCATCCAAAATAAGAACTACTACTAAGATAATCATTATTGATAATTTAATCATTCTCATTTATCATTTTAAATTTTGTTTAAATACAAATATTTTAATGCTTTTCATTCTCATATACTTTTGTTTATTTCGTTATTTTCCAATATATTATCATTTAAATATACAAATATACCCTTTCTTTATTACAACTTAATTCATCATTTAATAATCATCACTGTAAATAACATTTCATTTTATTTGCCCCTACTATATGCATAAGGTATAATTAATATAATATATATTAAAGAAAGGACGATCCATGAAATCTTTTAAATCTTTAGGCGTTTGTGATGAACTTATCCAAGCCCTTCACAAACAAGGTATCAAGGAGCCGACGCCAATTCAAGAACAAGCCATTCCTGTAGTTTTCAAAGGGAATGATGTCATAGCAAAAGCTCAAACAGGCACAGGCAAAACATTAGCCTTCTTATTACCTATTCTTCAACGGGTGCACACAGATGTTCATCAAGAGCAAGTACTTATCATTGCACCTACGCGTGAACTCATAAAACAAATTTCTGAAGAAGCTAAGGAAATAGGTACCATTTTAAATGTGGATATCCTCCCTCTTATCGGCGGTAAAACAATTGAATCACAGTTACAACAATTAGGACGTCGTCCTCAAGTTATTTTAGGTACACCTGGCCGTCTATTAGATCATGCGAAACGCGGCTCACTCCACTTAAATTGTATCCGTCGTGTCGTACTCGATGAAGCGGATCAAATGCTTCATATGGGTTTCTTACCGGATATTGAAAACCTCATCAGCCAAACAGATGCAAATAGACAGCTTTTACTATTTTCAGCCACAATTCCTGATAAAATTAGAAATCTTGCAAAAGCATATATGTCTAAGCCAGCTTCTGTAACTGCTGAAGGTAAACATATTACACTTGAATCTATTGACCAACGTGTATATATGATGAATCCAGAGGAAAAAACACAACGTCTCATTAAAATGATTGAAGAAGACAATCCATTCTTGGCGATTGTTTTCTGTAATAAACGTGAAGGTGCAGTTCGCTTATCCTATGAGTTAACTGCTGCAGGCCTCAACATTGCTGAAATGCATGGCGATTTGACACAAGGTCGACGCACGCAAATATTGCGCGATTTTGCAAAAGCTAAGACTCAAATCTTAGTGGCAACAGATATTGCAGCCCGCGGTATCGATATTGAAGGTATTACACATGTTTATAACTACGACGTACCACGCGATGTAGATTACTATATCCATCGTATTGGCCGCACTGGTCGTGCAGGTAATTCCGGTGTAGCTGTTACATTTGCCACACCACAGGATGAATCTTGGCTACGACGTATTGAGCGCGCCATCCAGGCAACACTTACTAAATACACTAAAGATGGACAAATTAAAACTAAAGGTAATGCAAGTGCTGCGCCAAAACGTGCAAAATCTTCTGACAAACCTAAGATTACAAGTTCCTATCAATCTACAAAGGCTAAAGCTCATAAAGCTCGTGGCCACAAAGGTGCTAATACACGCCAACGCCGTACTTCTACATCTCAAACTGGACGTCGTGGTAAACGCAGATAAAAATAAAGACGCATACAGATTAATCTGTACGCGTCTTTTTTATTTATTCGCATAAATGCTAGGCATACCATTTACATCAGAGCATTGAGTCTTACATTGAGACCTGTTACTACAAACCCAGTTAATTCGGCCCCTCGCCTCTTGTTTAACAAAATAACCTTCTTTACATCGTGGGCATTTATATTGTTTATCTTCTTCAGCCACAGTGATATTACTTTCACTATTTGAAGAATTTCCATCGACTGGTTGAGTATGTTTACATTCTGGGTAATTAGTACAGCCTAAAAAAGCACCATATTTACCATTACGCTGTTGCATACGTCCCTTATTACATTTCGGACATATAGACAAAGTAGATAGGTCTACATTTTCATTATCCATAGGTCGTTTACGATTTTGATTCGTTATTGTGCGAACTACATTGGGCATCATTTGACCAGAGTTTCCTTGTTTATCAAAGCCAAGCTTATCAATCAACAACTGTAAAAACTTAATTTGATCAGACAAGAAGGAATCCAATGTATCCTCCCCTTCACTCATGAGGGACAAACGTTCTTCCCAAACAGCCGTTTCATCAGGATATAACAATTCATCAGGCAAAGCATCTACTAAAAGATAGCCGGTTTCCGTAGGTGATAGAACTTGCTTCTTCCCCGAAGTTTTCATAAAACCACGACTGATGAGTTCGTCAATAATATTAGCACGCGTCGCCTCTGTGCCTATACCAGATACAGCCTTTAACTGTTTTTTCAAATCTTCGTTTTTTACAAATTTATGAATTTCCTTCATCGCTTGCAATAATGTAGATGGTGTAAAACGAGATGGTGGCTTTGTTTGTTTTGCCTCTACAGAGGAATCTGTATAAAGAACGGAATCATTTTTCTTAACAGCTGGCAAATGATCCGTTTCTTCAATAACCTCTTTTTTAGAGTCAGATTCTGCGCCACGTTCATCAGTTAAATCAGGTTCATCATTATCTGTCACCGATTTAGACTTTTGTCGTTTATAAAGTAACTTCCATCCTTCGTCTATAACTACACGACCATTAGCAACAAACTCTTCCTTACATTGTTCCACTACAATTTTTGTTTGTTCATACACGTGCTCACCATAGAATTGAGCAATATAAGCCTGACTAACGAGGAAGTAAATATTGCGCTCCTCACGAGACAAACTATTCATATTACAAGCTACCGTAGTAGGAATAATTGCGTGATGGGCGGTAATTTTCTTTTCATTCCATGCACGGCTCTTAATAGAACGATCTGCATCTGTAGACCACTGTGCTAACCTCTCATCTCCTGCATTCTGTAAATTATTTAGAATAGCATTACGATCGCCATATTGATTTGGAGGTAAATATTCACAATCAGAACGAGGATACGTAGTCAACTTTTTCTCATATAATTTCTGTGCTGTATCAAGTACAGTTTGGGGATCATAGGAGAATGCTTTACCAGCTAACACCTGTAAAGATGACAAGGATAATGGTAGGCGTTGTACATCTTTCTTTTTAGATTTTGTAACCGCCTTAATGATTCCATCTGAACCGGCTTGCAAGCGCTCAACCAATTCATCTGCAATAGCCTTATTTATGAGACGACCATCTGGATCAAGCCCCTTTTGTTCATCTGTAGGTTGCCACGTAGCCCAGAATACACCATTTGGATGGTTATATAAAACCTTTAATGTGAAATAATCGACCGGTTTAAATGCGGCTAATTCACGTTCCCTACGAACTACTAAGGCTAACGTTGGAGTCTTAACACGACCTATAGGTAATGTTACCTTATTACCTTTATATCGTTCAGATAAGGTATATGCACGAGATAGGTTCATTCCAATAAGCCAGTCTGCCCGCGCTCTGGCCAATGCAGATTGATATAAATTATGAAAGTCTTTATTATCACGCAAATCATTAAGAGCTGCACGAACAGATTTTTCGTCCAATGCATTTAATAAAATACGCTGTACAGGTTTTGTATTCCCTACATAATATAAAACCTCATCAACTAACAATTGTCCTTCCCTATCCGGGTCACCAGCATTAACGATAGTATCAGCTTTACCGATAAGGTCTTTCACCGTTTCAAACTGTTGACGACTACTATCCGTAACCAATAATTTCCACTCATCAGGCACAATAGGTAAATCTTGAGGGCGCCAGCGAACATATTTATCATCGTAATCACCAGGTTCTGCTTGATGTAATACGTGACCTACAACCCATGTCACCACATCATCACCTTGAATAAAGTAGCCATTCCGTTTTTGGATATTCTTATTTTCCGGCAAGCATTTACTAATTTCGCGAGCCATGGATGGCTTTTCCGCAATAAATAACCGCATGGTCCCCTCCTTAACATAAAATAACGGCTATTCCCCTAAGCCGCTCTTTGAAATCTCATTATACTACAATTTAGTGGTCATAACTACCAAAATCATGTATAATTTTAAAGATATGAATGATGTGAAAGTTATATAATAAGACAAGGCTTTTACAAACGAAACAATAGAGGTGAACTATGACATTTTTAGAAGAAGTGCAACGTCGTCGTACGTTTGCTATCATATCTCACCCGGATGCGGGTAAAACAACATTAACAGAAAAATTACTTTTATACGGTGGTGCTATCCACTTGGCAGGCTCCGTTAAGTCTCGTAAAACAGCAAAACACGCTGTCTCTGACTGGATGGAAATTGAAAAACAACGTGGTATCTCTGTAACTAGCTCCGTATTGCAATTTGACTATGATGGCTGTCGTGTCAATATCCTCGATACACCTGGTCACCAAGACTTCTCCGAAGATACATATCGTACCTTAATGGCTGCAGATAGTGCTGTCATGTTGATTGACGTAGCAAAAGGCGTAGAAGCACAAACAAAAAAACTATTTGCTGTATCTAAAGAACGCGGTATTCCTATCTTTACATTTGTAAACAAAATTGACCATTTTGGTCGTAGCCCCTTTGACTTAATGGAAGAAATCGAAAATGTTCTCGGCATTCGCACATGCCCTATGAACTGGCCTATCGGTATTAACGGCGAGTATAAAGGTGTATATGATAGAGAACATGAAACTATTGAGCTTTTCGCAAAAGATGAAACACATGGTCAAGAAAAATTAGCCTCTGAAAAAGGTGCTTTGACTGACCCTCGTATGAAAGAATTATTGGGCGACGATGTATACCAAGCATTGCTTGATGATATTGAATTACTTGATGTTGCGGGCGATCCATTCGATTTCGATAAAGTTCGCGCTGGTGAATTAACTCCAATGTTCTTCGGCTCTGCAATGACTAACTTTGGGGTAAAACCATTTCTGGAAAAATTCCTGGAACTCGCTCCATCCCCTGCTCCACGTCAAGCTGTAGAAGAAATAGTACAACCTACTAGCGAAGACTTTTCCGCTTTAGTATTTAAAATCCAAGCAAATATGGATCCTAATCACCATGACCGTATCGTATTTATGCGTATCTGCTCTGGTAAATTTGAAAAAGGTATGTCCGTATTGCATCGTCAATCTAATAAAACGATTCGTCTATCTCAACCACAACAATTCTTGGCTACAGAACGTACTATCGTAGAGGATGCGTACCCAGGCGACATTATTGGTGTCTTCGATGCTGGTACAATGGGCGTAGGTGATACACTGTGTGCACAAAAACACAAGGTAACATTTGGCGACTTCCCTGTATTCCCGCCAGAATTCTTTGCCCGCGTATCTCCAAAAGATACGATGAAGCGCAAACAATTCCAAAAAGGTATGACTCAATTAGCGCAAGAAGGTGCAGTTCAAATCTTTGAACAACCAGGTGCCCTTGACTCCTTCGTAGTTGGTGCCGTAGGTATGCTTCAATTTGAAGTACTCGAATACCGTTTAAAAAATGAATATGGTGTTGATTTACTAAATAATACATTACCATATAGTGTTGCTCGTTGGATTGATGGGGAAGTAGATATTGCTTCTTTAAAAGGTGTAGATAATGCGATGATTGTAAAAGATAATCGCGATCGCACGGTAGTCCTTATCTCCAACGAATGGCAAATGGGCTGGGTACAAGAGCGTAATCCAGATGTTACATTCCTAACAACACCTAAACTTCATCACGAGTTATAATTACGTATCTTCAATAACTGGAATACATCTATATAGATATATTCCAGTTTATTTTTTTTATAGGCAGGAAAATCATAGTATTAAAACGAATACATATAGTATAGTTATGTAATTAAGTAATTATTACTATTACTTTCCTTAATTTATGTATATAATATAAATATATACTATATATAATCTTATAATTAGTATAGGTTTTAATGTTGTTGTGAGTATTGAAAACAAATAATATAAAATGATTATCCTTATATATTCTATAGTTTTTTTCAATCATTCATGATACCATAAAATATAAGTTTTATTTTTTATTTTAAAGGAGTGATTTTATGCCACTTATTGACTTAGCATTAGTCAACGATGTATGGACGTTAAAACTGTCCATGATCCAAACTGTAGGCCTCGCTGTAATCACATTGTTCATAGGTACTTGGATTAACAAACATTCCAAATTCTTACAACGTATGTGTATGCCTGCACCAGCTGTAGGGGCTTTACCATTTGCATTTTTAACTGCTATTCTTTCTTACTACAAAATTTTAAATATTACCTTTGAAAGTTCCCTACAAACATTTTTAATGCTTGCTTTCTTTACTACAATTGGTTTGATGGCATCCTTAAAAGTCCTAAAAAAGGGCGGTATCTTTATCATTTTCTTCTTCCTCGCTTGTGCTGTATGGATTGTTGTACAAAATACCGCAGGTATTATGATTGCTAAAGCTTTAGGCATTGAACCAATCATCGGTATTATGGCTGGCTCCGTATCTATGATTGGTGGTCTTGGTACGGCTGGTGCCTTTGGTCCATATTACGAACAACTACTTGGTATCCCTGGTACAGCTTCTGCTGCAGTTGCAGCCGCAACATTTGGTATGGTTGCTGGTACAATTCTTGGTGCTCCTGTAGGTGAACGCATTATTAAAATGCACAAAGTAAAAACGCCTTATGAACACCCTGAGTTACTACAAGATGACGGCATCGACATGATCGAAGATCGTGTTGAAAGCGGCGGTAAGCAATTCAACTCTCAAGATCTTTTAACGATTTGTATGTGGATTGGTTTGGCCTTAGGCATTGGTACTATTATAAGTGCTGGCCTGTCCATTCTTACACCACTACCTGCATATATTGGTGCCATGATTTGTGCAGCTGTAATTCGTAACTTCGGTGACTTCACTAAGTCTTACAAAATCAATGATGCAGCACTCGATGCAGTATCTAACGTAGCATTATCCTTATTCGTTACAATGGCGATTAATAGCTTGAAACTAGTTCAATTAATCGATCTTGCATTACCATTGATTACTATTTTAGTAGCGCAAATGGCACTTATCTGTGTATTTGCATACCTTATCTACTTCATCTTTGGTCGCAACTACGATGCTGTTATGCTAGGCGCTGGTGCCATCGGCTTCGGTTTAGGTGCTACACCAAATGCATTGGTTAACATGTTATCTTTGGCGGGCAAACACGGTCCATCTCCTCGTGCATGGCTCGTAGTTTCCTTGGTAGGTGCATTCTTAATCGACTTTGCGAATGCTTTCCTAATCACAACAATGGCAGGTATTCTTTACTAAACAAAAAGGGCCCATTAGGGTCCTTTTTCATGTAAAAGAGCTTATTAGAATGGTATAGTATCAATCTAATAAGCTCTTTTATATTATACTATTTAAGTAAAGTCGCCCACGCATTGGCTACATCGGCAAATTCTTGAAGAGTAAATGTTTCACCTCTTCGTTGACCATCAATATTTGCTTTTGCTAAAAGCTCTTCAATTCTATCTTTTGATAAGCCCGTTGTCTTCATCGTGTTAGAGAAGGTTTTACGTCGTTGTGCAAAACCAGCTTTCACCACGCGGAAGAATAGTTTCTCGTCAATCACATCTACCGGTGGTTTATCTCGCAACACACAGCGAATAACAGAACTTGTTACCGCTGGAGCTGGTAAGAAAGAATTAGGCGGCACATCAAGAACGATATCAGGCTCAGTATAATACTGTACAGCTACAGATAATGCACCATAATCCTTTGTGCCTGGTTTGGCTACCATTCGCAAGGCTACCTCTTTTTGAACCATTACAACAAGGCGTTCGATTGGCAATTTGCTTTCTAACAAAGACATAATGATAGGTGTTGTAATATAGTACGGTAAATTAGCAACTACCTTAAAAGGCTTATGATTCATAATGGTTGGCACATCAAGTTTCAATACATCACCATGAACAATACGTACATTATCGTAGGATGCTAATGTGGTATCTAAAACATCTAACAAACGACGATCTAGCTCAATGGCAGTGACATCTGCCCCACTTTGTGCCAATCCCTGTGTCAATGTACCAATGCCAGGACCTACCTCTAATACAGGCTCACCAGGCATTAATTCCGCAGCATATACAATTTCATCAACAATACCGCGTTTAATAAGAAAGTTCTGTCCTAACTTCTTACTCATTTTAATGTCAAAGCGTTTACATATATAATGTACAACCTCTGGGCTTGCAATTACTGATTCTAACATCTTAACTCCTATTTTAACAATTCGCAGCCTCATCAAAAGCATCTCGAGTTATACCATAGTGATTTAAACGATATACAAACTGTTTTCCATTGCCATATCCAATACCTAACTTAGCGCCAACAACAGCACGACGAGCAGCACTATCTGACATACCTGACAGCCCATGTCGAACTAGGTCTACCATGGAAAATTCATTAGATGATTCCAAAGACTCTACATGTAATGTAGATAGTGCCTTTCTAATGGATTCAGACGATGCTTGTTCTATGCCAATATCATCATTTGCAAAAGCTTCGTCACGAGGGACAAAAGCATGCTGAGCATTAGGGAATTTTTTTGTTAATACACGACGAATTCTTTCCCCTGCTGTATCAGGATCTGTTAATATGATAATGCCTCGTTTTTCATAGGCTACACGAATCATATCAATAACACCTTTACGGAGTGTAAAACCTTCTGTCGCAATGCAGTCTGCTTCCACAGCTTGTGCAATGCGTTGTATATCAGATTTTCCTTCTACCACGATGACTTGTTTAAGCATAGCTCCTCCTTTATTCTATTAGTACATTGTAACATATATATAACATTGCTTAAATACTTATAATCGAGTAGTATAGGTAGTGTAATATATAAAAGGAGGCCATTATGACCTTACAACAACTAAAGTATGTCACAACAATTGCAAATATAGGCAGTATTAGTGAAGCTGCTAAGAGACTCTTCGTTTCTCAACCTAGTCTAACAAAGGCGATTAAAGAATTAGAAAAGGAAATGGGCATTACCATTTTCGATCGCACCAATAAAGGTATTACGGTTTCAAAAGAAGGGGAACGCTTTCTCGGCTATGCGCGCCAAGTTCTAGAACAAGCAGCTTTATTAGAAGAGCAATACAAAAGCCAAAGTGGTGGTAAAAAGCAATTTTCTGTATCTACACAACATTACTCCTTTGCTGTGAATGCCTTTGTAGAGCTTTTAAAGGGAGCCGGAATCGATCAATATGATGTATCCTTACGAGAAACGCAAACCTATGAGATCATTGATGACGTAGCACATATGAAGAGTGAAATCGGTCTACTCTTCTACAATGATTTTAATCGCCCTGTATTAGAAAAATTAATTCACACCAATGAATTAACCTTTACAGAACTTTTTACAGCTCATCCTCATATCTTTATCGGTAAAAATCATCCCTTAGCCAATAAAAAGGTTGTATCTATGGACGAATTAGAGGAGTATCCATACATCTCCTTTGAACAAGGCGATCACAACTCCTTCTATTTTTCTGAAGAAATTTTTAGTACTCTAGTACGACCAAAGCATATTCGTGTACGCGATAGAGCTTCTCTCTTTAGTTTATTACTTGGTCTCGATGGATATACCGTATCTAGTGGTGTAATTGATGAAGAAGTAAACGGTGAAAATATCATTTCTGTTCCTCTTGCAGAACAAGGATTAATGCATATTGGTTACATTACTAATAATAAAATGCAGCGTAGCCGTCTAGGTCAAGAATATATCCAAGCACTAGAACAATATGTAGGTAATTATGGTAGACATATTCAGTTATCAGAAACAAAAAAAATAACATAATATTTTATAGATAATATTGATTAAAAATATTCTACATATAATATAACTTTAGCAAAGGCATCCTCTTTAATGAGGGTGCTTTTTAATATATATACATATTTAATACCCTATGAAATGGATTAATTCCGAAATAAATCGAATTCTATATAAATGTATATATTAATACTCAATTTAGATATAACTTACAACTAAAAATTAATTTATGAATATAGATAAAAGTTATATTCAACATCATTATATTGATATTTTTATATATGCTCATCCTTAGTTATAATAAATCTATGAATTTATCGGTTATACCGTTTACATAAGGAGGATTACATATGTCCAAACAATTAGCACCATTTCATTTTGATATCGTAGGTTCCTTCCTACGCCCAGCAGAATTAAAAGAAGCTCGTGAAGCTTTTACAAAAGGAAATATTACTAGAGAAGAACTAACAGCTGTGGAAGATCGTCTTATTACAGATCTCATTCAAAAACAAAAAGCTGCAGGACTTCCTGTTATTACTGACGGTGAATTCCGCCGTGCATACTGGCACTTAGATTTCATGTGGGGATTCAATGGTGTAAAAGAAATTGAACTTGAACACGGTTACAAATTCGTTGGTCAAGAAACAGCGCCTGGTTCTCTCGTTCTTACTGGTAAAATCACAGGCACTAACCATCCATTTGTAGAGCATTTCAAATTTGTAAAACAGTTTGAAGATGAACATACTACAGCTCGTCAAACCATTCCTGCTCCATCTCAATTCTTAGCTGAATTATTCCGCGAAGATAATGGCATTACAACACGCTCCTTCTATCCTGACTTAGAAGAGTTAATTCAAGATATTGCTGCTGCATATCGTCAAGTTATTAAAGACCTCTACGAGGCAGGTTGCCGCAACATTCAATTTGACGATTGTACTTGGGGTATGTGTTGTGACCACGGTTATTGGACTGGTCGTCAAAAGGATAAAAGTGTCACTATCGAAGGTGAAACAGCAAAATACCTACGCTTAAATAACTTGGCACTCGAAGGTCGCCCTCATGACTTAGCATTCACTACACATGTATGTCGTGGTAATTACAATTCTACTTGGGCTGCTAGTGGTGGCTATGAACCAGTTGCACCAATTCTATTCGCCAAAGAAAATGTAGATGCGTACTACTTAGAATTTGACGATGACCGCTCTGGTGGTTTTGAGCCATTGCGTGAAGTGTCCCCTAATAAAAAGGTTGTATTAGGCTTGATTACGTCTAAACGTCCTGAATTAGAAGATAAAGAAGTTATTAAAGAACGGATTAAAGAAGCTACAAAATATATTCCTCTCGAAAGACTTTGCCTATCCCCTCAATGTGGCTTTGCATCTTGTGAAATCGGTAACCAATTGACTGAAGAAGAACAATGGGCTAAACTTGCATTAGTTAAAGAAATAGCACATGAAGTTTGGGGTGATTAAATGAATGAACACACTATATATTTAGGAGGCGGTTGTTTCTGGGGCCTTCAAGGGTATATCAGAAAAATCTCCGGCATCATTTCCACCGAAGTAGGCTATGCCAATGGTCCTACCGAAAATCCAAGTTATGAAGATGTCTGTCATGATAGTGGTCATGTGGAAGCACTAAAGGTTACATACGATGCAGATAAACTCTCCTTAGATCACTTAATTCAATACTTTTTACGCGCCATCGATCCATTCAGTGTTAATAAACAAGGTGGTGACGTAGGCATTCAGTATCGAACAGGTATTTACTATATAGATGACGCTGACAAGGCTATTATTGAAAACACCTTAGCTCGTGCACAATCCTTTGAAGGAAAACCATTTGCTATTGAAGTATTGCCGCTATCTAACTACTACTCTGCAGAGGAGTATCACCAAGATTACTTAGATAAAAATCCAACTGGCTATTGCCATATTCCACTAGGCTTATCTGATGAACCACTTATTGATGACAATGCCTATAACAAACCATCCGAAAAGGATCTCAAGGCTTTATCTCCACAAGAGTTTGAAGTTACACAAAACTCAGCTACAGATGCTCCGTTCAGTCATGAATTAACGGATGAGTTTAAATCAGGACTTTACGTAGATATCACTACAGGAGAACCCCTCTTTGTTTCAGCCCATAAATTTGAGTCTCACTGTGGTTGGCCTAGCTTCACAAAACCAATCGCGAAAGATGTTATCAAATACTACCAAGACGACTCTCATGGTATGAAACGTATTGAAGTACGTAGCCGTATCGGAAATGCTCATTTAGGACATGTATTTGAGGATGGTCCTAATGGCTCACTTCGCTACTGCATTAATGGATCTGCTTTACGATTTATCTCTAAAGATGAATTAAAAGGCACAAAATACGAATATCTAATTCCGTATATTGAAGATTAAATAGTAAAAGACGACTTATAAATATAAGTCGTCTTTTTTAGTAAATAAAATTTAAAACGAAAAAGTATAGATAGTAAAATATGGATATATTCATTTACAAAATAAATCTAGTAATGCATACTATATTATTCTTTAAACAGTAAAAATCTAATAAATATCAAAAAAAGGATATATCTAATAGATATATCCTCTAAATCATCATATTAGTCCAATACGTACACGGTAACGTCTTGACGACCAAAGTCCATAGCCTCACCATAAGAGTCCATTACAAGGTCAATTTTATTGCCCACAATAGCACCACCCGTATCGGCAGCAATAGCCTCGCCGTAACCAGGAATAAATAAGCGTGTCCCCAAAGGAATAACGTCTGGGTCAACCGCCGCAATGCCACGTACTGCAGGTACACCTGTAGCCGTAATACCGGCACCATCACCATCGCCCGCAAGGTAAGCAGAAGCTTCCATTACAATAGCACGAGATGAGCGACCAGCAATATTACGAGATGTGGTTACTTCACGTGTACCTTCTTTTATAATAGTAGGTACCATTTCACGTTGTGTTACTTTAGATACGTCATTAGTTTTAATAACAGTACCATTACTATATAATGTTTCACGTTGTACTCGTTCTATACCAGGTTGACCAACTTGTACAACCTCTTCTTCACCTTGTGCCATCGTATCATCTTTTTGTCGAATTACTTGAATAGCAATTTCTTGATCCACTGTGGACAAGGAGCGGCTTGTTACTTGCGCAATTGTGATATGTGTGCCACTTAATACAGAACCATTTGCATCGCCTACTACAGCATAATTTGGCATTTTAAAGCCCAATTCGTTAGCAACGCCTTGCGCAGTAGTTTCTGTAGTGAATATAGCTCTAGTTTTACCATTAACAGTTACATAAACTGGAATAGCACGTACAACAGTCAATGTTGTGCCATTTTGAACAGATGTAGAGCTGGAAATAACTTTATCGTTTGGATTTAATTTAACCCCAGCATCGCGTACGATACCTTCGTTAGAATTTAAATGTGTTCTAACAGTGTGTGCTGCACCATCTACCATAACGGTAACGGTTTTATCATTATAAGAAAAACCTGTCATAGTTACAGCTGTTACAATTAATCCTGCAACAACAGACGAAATATATCGTTTGTGTGTCTTATGAATTCTCATATTGTAATCCCTCCTGTAATGTCATTATTCTACTACAGATAGATATAACCTGTCAAACAACAATGGTTAACAATAAGAGATGAACACTTATAAACACTGTATTTTCTATAATTATATTTTCTATATTATTTCTGAAAGTCCACTGTACGTGTACATATCTATATTTTTTAATACTATACAATATATTCCGAATTGTGCACATATATACGATACTACTACTATATATAGTATGTAGTTTTTTTTTATAACTTAAATTGTATTTTTATGTGTTTTTGAATTGTTACCAAAATTTTCTACACATCCCAAAACTTCATTTTTATCTCATTTTCAAATATATATGTACACAAAAAAGCCTGTAAAAACAGGCTTTTTCACTATTGTATAACTGTATTAAAATTCATTAATCAACATATCGTGAGAATTTCATTATTTGCTCATCTTAAACATTGGTTGCAAACGCTCAATTACGGTCATTGATTCTTTATGTTCTTGTGCAATAGCGGCTTTCATAAATTCCTCTTGAGCAGAAATTGGATGTTCTCTATCATTAATTTTACGGTATGAACCATCTACTCTCATAATATGAGCCTTTAGGGTATCCTCTAAATACAAATCTAAAATCCCCTTAATTCTCTCCTTATGTCGTTTATCTTCAATAGGAATCATAAGTTCTACACGTTCATTTAAATTTCGTGGCATCCAGTCTGCACTAGATAAAAATAAACTTTCATTTCCTCCATTACGGAAATAGAATAACCGATGATGTTCTAGAAATCGCCCTACTACAGAGCGAACTGTTATATTGTCGCTGATACCTTCAATTCCAGGCCGTAGTGTACAAATACCACGAACGATAAGATCAATACGAACGCCTGCAGCAGAGGCTTCATAGAGTTTAGCAATAACCTCTTTATCGAGTAATGAATTCATTTTACCAATGATATATGCCTCTTCTCCCTGTTTAGCAAATTCTATTTCACGGTTAATTAATTCCATTATTTTTTCCCGCAAATTTAAAGGAGCTACAATAAATTTATTCCAAATCGGAGGATCGGAATAGCCAGAGATTAAATTAAAGAAACGAGATGCATCATCACCATATTCATCATTACACGTAAAAATACCACAATCAGTATACATTCGAGCCGTCTTACCATTATAGTTACCTGTAGCTAAATGAACATAGCGTCTAATACCTGCATCTTCCCTACGAACAACCATAGTAATTTTAGAATGAGTTTTAAGCCCTTTTAATCCATAAATTACATGACAACCAGCCTTTTCTAGACGACGAGCCATATGAATATTATTTTCTTCATCAAAGCGAGCTTTAACCTCCATAAGTACGGTTACTTGCTTACCATTATCGGCCGCTTTTATAAGAGATGCAATAATAGGTGAATCACCACTAACTCGATACAATGTTTGTTTAATAGCTAATACATCTGGGTCTGTAGCGGCTTGTGCTATAAATTGTTCTACTACTGTAAAAGACTCAAAAGGATGATGAACAAATAAATCTTGCTTTCCAATAACAGAGAATAAACTCTCCCCTTCATGATCTACTAATTCACTAGGAAGTTTAGGTTCAAATAAGACATAACGAAGATGATCAAGGCCTGGATAATTACAAAAATCAAAATACATACGACAATCAAGATGACCATCTATACGGTATACATCCTTTGACTCTAATTCAACACTAGTAAGTATAAAGTCTAATAAATTGTCCTTTATATCACCGCACACTTCTAATCGTACTGCATCACCACGACGTCGACGACGTAAAGATGCTTCTACCTCAGAAAGCAAATCTGTTGCTTCTTCTTCATCAATTTCTAGATCTGCATCACGAGTGATACGGAACACCATAAAATCTTCAATACCATAACCTTGGAAAAATTGAGTAGCATAATATGTAATCACGTCTTCTAAATATACAAAACGATGTTCTTTATTGCTATGACTCGGTATTTCGATTATACGATTTAATACAGAAGGAATTGGTAAAATTGCGATTTTATAATCTTTTGTACCATCTGGTAATACTTGAAAAATGCGTACAATTGCATTGATAGTATGATTTGTTAAAAAAGGGAATGGATGACCAGAGTCAACAGCTAAAGGTGTTACAACTGGATAAATGTGTTCTTCAAAATAGTGCCGTAACCAAGCCTTTGATTTTACATCTAACTGATCGGGATATGTAAAATAAAATCCATACGACTCGAGCTCAGACAATACATTTTTAAGATACATACTTTGCATCGATACAAGGCGCTGTACAGACTCATCAATAGCCTTTAACTGTGCTTTAGCATCCATATGAGCTGCATCATACTTTACAATACCATTGACAACTTGATGACGTAAGCCAGCTACACGAATCATAAAAAACTCATCTAAATTTGAGCTAGCAATAGCTATAAATCGAAGGCGTTCTAATAAAGGAGTGTTTGTATCAATAGACTCTAATAGAACGCGCTGATTAAATTTTAACCAAGACAATTCTCGGTTAAAATAATACTTTGCATTATTAAACACGACGATTCCCTCCCCTTACTAGTACGATTTCCATACCAAACACTTCTGTAAAGTATTCTGAATCACGGTCAAAAGTCCACCATTCTAACGAAATATCTTCATTAGTTCGACAGAATACATATAGTACATTATCTCGCTCTTCAAATGTAACTTCAGAAATTTTTTGATTACTACCCGCATCAAGTGCACAAGCAACACGAATGATAGCTACTAGCTTGGTAACTTGAATTTTTTGTAATTCAGTTAATCCATTAAAATAGGCATCATCATCATTTGGTGTTCCCTTGTAATGGTAATAAACAACATTGGCAACCACTTGTTTTTCTTCTTCTGTAAGGCCCAATATATCGGTCCCCATTACAATATGATACGCATGCTCTCCATGATTTCGTAAATTAACGAACTTACCGACAGAGCATAGAATAGCTGCTATACGACATAAATATCCCCACCGTTCTGGTAAGCCTTTATGTCGTAATACTTTACAGAATAAAGAGCTAAATCGTTCTACCTCCGCATCATGAATTCTATCTGTATGATATCTGGCTGCAATAGCACGTGCTAACTGTGCATTCTGTTCTCGCAATTGATACATAAATGGATTATTTTCAGCTTCTACACCATAGAACCAACTAATACCTTGAGAGAATGAAAAGCTACTAAAAATTAATGCTTTAGGCTCTATAGCAGTAATAATTTCATTAAACAAAATCATGGTAGGCATTAAAATATTTGCCTTATATTCAGGTAATTTATAACGATTCATCAGCTTTGTAGCTGTTACTCCATCAAAGGAATTGATAAGACTTTTAAATCGTGTAGGCTCAATAGTAATAATGTCTTCTTTATTATTCTCTTGCCCCATTAAATGAGCCATATATCGTGCCTCATCACCAGATAATACAATACTATCAATATTAAAAGTTTGTAATTCTTCACGGAGCGGTCCAATCATACGATGTAAGTACTCCGTAATAGCCCTAGGGAATGATATAGAGGACCGTTGATTTCGATTAAATGACTCCATAACACGTAAAGAACCACTATGCATATTGCGTTGAAACAACAAGTTTTCACCACGCCAAACTGTTAATCCTACCCCTCCAGATGTTATATCTAAGAATAATGTTGCCTTTGTAGGATCCGTTAGTTGATATTGATGAGTCATCTTGTAGTATAGCAAAGCATATTTATAATATACCTCTTTCGGCATATCGATAACCTCAACGCGCATTCCCGTTTGAATATAAATTTGATCTAAAATGCTACGACGATTAACGGCTTCGCGTATTACTGTTGTGCCATATAGCCTAGAACGGCTCACACCATAGTCTGCCATTAATTGTTTGTATCCTTTTAAAATATGGCAGATTTCTTCAATTGTTTTAAAACTCAACCTAGAGGTTTGAAATAATTCCTCTCCAAAAGTTACTTCTCTTGCTGCATAATCGATAACACGCACATCGTCTATGCCTTTATACTCTAAAATAGTAATGCTCATGCTACTAGAGCCCACGTGTAGCACTGCATATCGTAATGTTTTTGGTAATGTCATTATGCCTCCTGACGAGATTCATGCCATTCTATTTCTAAGGATTTCTTAAATTCTTTTTTGAACGATTTTGAAAGTTTATCCACAGCCGCCTTAGTAACACTTACATCGCGACCTTCTATGTAAAATACCTTTATCGAAACACTTGTGTATTTAATATTAACATCTAGATGCTTGATAAATTGTTCATGGCTTTCATCTAAAGCTTCTGCTATGGCTAAAATAATAGATAGCTTTTGACCTAACAAACGTTGTTCTTGATCCAACAATTTACCATACAAAAAATTCTTATATTCTTTTGGCGTCAATCCATGAGAATTCATTACAAGAAAAGCACTAAATGCCTGCTCAATATGAGACATACCATATAAATTACTATTGACGAGCATATAACAACCATGCCGCGCATGACTATAATAGTTTACGCGTTTACCAATATCATGCAACAAGCCAGCTGCAATTAAGCATCGTCTAAAATTTGTATCAGCCTTATGAAGCGGTTCTAAGGCATCATATAAAGTGGTGGCTAATTTTGTAATATACTTGGCATGGACCAGCTCATGCTTTGTCATACCTAATAGTACATTCTCTGCGGAATGAACTAAAATATCATCGATAATGGGATTTCCACCTAAATAGTACTCACCATAATAATCAAAAAATAAACCTTCACGCAAACCACAACCGCCAACAACAAGAGTCTTTGTATTTACATAGTTAAATAACTCGTCCACTATAGTAAGACCTGCAATAATAATATCGGCACGCTCTGAAGATAATCCACTAATTTTTTTACGGGCCTCTAAAGGTTTACCTTTTACATCTTCTAAGATTTCATGGAATCTATGATAAGATATCTCATAGTTGTGTAGTTTTGTAATAGGATATGACAGCTTACGTTGATCCATTTTAGCAATATTACGAGCCGTACCACCAATGCCGAGCAGCGGAAGTTTTACATTTTGAAGCCACGTATGTTCCTTAATGGTTTTCTTTACAGCTTTCATCATTTTTTCTAATTCTTTAGGAGTATACTCATCACCTTTTTGATAGGTTCCCGTTAAGGTTAGTGCTCCAATAGGTAAGCTTACAGCTTTCATAATATGTCTATTTTTTACGAGTGTAACCTCTGTACTAGCGCCGCCTAAATCAAAAATAATAAAATCTTTGAGCCCAATCGTATTAATTACCCCGAGGAATCCAAGACGAGCCTCTTCTTCACCAGCAATACATTCTAAATCAAGTCCGGTTCGATCTTTTACAGTTTTTATAAAAGTATCCCCATTTTTAGCTAAACGTACTGCAGCCGTAGCAACAGCTTTTATAGTATCTACTTCCATAGCCTCTGCCATGTGAACAAAGGCTTTTAAAGAGCGTAAAGAACGCTCCATTGCTTCATTGGTTAGTTCGTGAGTGCCCCACATATTTTCACTAAGGCGCACACTATTTTTTTCTTGGTATATCAATCTATAGCTACCTGTTTTAGAAATCTCATAAATGACAAATCTAACGGAGTTAGAACCTAAATCTATAAATGCAATACGTTTCATGCTACCACCCTCATCTTACTTTGTGTTCAGTATGAATATACTTTAGTATACCATAGAAAAACGCGATTCTCATCGATATGGGAGAATCGCTTTTTTAATTTATCATTTTAATTAGTTGTAAGAATTTTTCTAACATCCAGACTAAGGGTATTATAAATTTACTTATATGATTTGCGGGCATCAAAATTAATCAATACCAAATACACGTTTACCATTATTATAGGCAATCTCACAGAACTCATCTACATCTATGCCTTTAAGACCAGCAATTTCCTCTGCTACAAATTGTGTCTTACTAGGATCATTGCGTCTACCTCTAAATGGAGGTGGTGTTAAGTATGGTGAATCAGTTTCGATAAGAATTCGATCTAATGGTACTTGGCGAGCTACGTCCTTAAGATTAGTAGACTTAGGGAATACTACAGGTCCTGCAAAAGAAATATAGAATCCTAATTTAATAGCTTCTTTTGCCATTTCCCAACTGCCAGAATAGCAGTGAAAAATCCCCCAGTTATCCTTACCTTCATTGCGTAAGATATTCATAATATCGCCATGTGCATCACGATCATGAATGATGATTGGTAACTCTACTTCACGAGCGAGTTCTAATTGACGAATGAATACGCGCTTCTGTGTTTCACGGTCAGAAAAATCATAATAATAATCTAATCCGATTTCACCGATAGCGCGGACCTTATCGTTGTTAAGGGCTTGCTCCTTATAGAACTCATAGTCTTCTTCTGTAAAATCTTTTGACTCATGAGGATGTGTACCTACAGCAGCATATAAACGATCATACTGTTTTGCTAAAGCTAGTCCTGATTCAACAGTACCTCTATCTACCCCTGGAATCATAATATATTCTACGCCAGCATCAAAGCAGGCTTGTAACATCTCATCACGGTCATTATCAAAACGACCGTCATTCACATGAGCATGTGTATCAAAAAGTTTCATTATTTAACCACACTTCCTGCTGGTAATGATTCGATATTTGTTACTTCTAAATGTTCTTCCCAATCAGATGCAGACAAAATCATGCCATAAGACTCGATGCCCATCATCTTCTTAGGAGCCAAGTTAGACAAATAAATTACCTTTTTACCAACCATAGCTTCTGGTTCGTAATATTGAGAGATACCACTTAATACTGTGCGCTCTTCAATGCCGATATCCAATACAAACTTCAATAATTTCTTGGACTTAGGAACCTTTTCACAGCTTACAACTTTTGCAACTCTAAGATCCAGTTTTTCGAAGTCATCGTACGTAATATTTTCTTTTAATGGTGGAATATTAGATGTATCTACAGATTCTTCAATTTTTTCTTCAACAACAACTTCTACCATTTCCGGAATGTCAAAACGTGGATAAATAGGATCACCTTTTACTACTTTTGTACCTGTTGGCAATAAGCCCCAAGTTTTAACATCTTCTAATGTAGTATCGCCAAATCCTGTTAGACCTAATTGGTCCCAGATTTTTGGAGCACCTACAGGAATAACAGGGCTTACTAAAATAGCAATGATACGCAATGCTTCTGCCAAGTGGTACATAGCAGATTGTAAGCGAGCTTTATCGTTAGCATCTTCAGATTTAGCCAATACCCAAGGCATTGTTTCATCGATGTATTTATTCATGCGACCAATAAATGTCCATACAGTTTTAATCGCTTTATTAAGCTCCATATTTTCCATAGCCGCTTCAAAGTCTTTTGTAGTTTGAACAGCCAATGTAGATACATCGCGGTCTAAATCGTCCATATCATCGCATTTTGTAATCACACCACCATGGTATTTTTCAATCATGGCAATGGTACGATTCAACAAATTACCTAAGTCATTAGACAAATCCGCATTAATTTTTGTAACGAAGTTAGGCAATGTAAAGTTACCATCATTGCCAAGCGTAATTTCACTTAATAAGTAATAACGCAAGGAATCTGCACCATAAGTATCAATCAATGGAATTGGGTCAATAACATTCCCCAAAGATTTACTCATCTTTGTACCATCAACAATCATCCAGCCATGACCAAATACCTTTTTAGGTAATGGTAACTCAAGACTCATGAGCATCATAGGCCAAATAATTGTATGGAAACGTACGATTTCCTTACCTACTAAATGAAGATCTGCTGGCCAATATTTTTTATATAATTCACCATCACCATCAAATGGAGATAGTGCACTAATATAGTTTACTAATGCATCGAACCAAACATACACAACATGTTTAGGATCAAATGGTACCTTGATACCCCAGTCAAAGGATGTACGAGAAACAGCCAAGTCTTCAAGACCTTGTTTTACGAATTGAATCATTTCATTGCGACGAGATTCAGGTTGAATAAAATCAGGGTTTTCTTCGATGAATTTCAACCATTGATCTGTATATTTAGCGAGTTTAAAGAAGTAGCTTTCCTCTTTAACCTTCTCTACAGGGCGGCCACAATCTGGGCATGTATGATTTTCACCAAGCTTTTGTTCAGTCCAGAATGTTTCACAAGGTGTGCAATACCAACCTTCATATTCAGCCTTGTAAATATCACCTTTTTCGTAAGCTTTTGTGAAGAGTTCTTGCACTACCTTTTCATGACGTTCATCAGTAGTACGGAGGAAGTCATCGTTAGAAATATGCATCTTTTCCCATAATGCTTTAAAGCCATTTACGATATTTGTAGTATATTCAAGAGGTGTAATACCTTGCGCTTCTGCAGCACGTTGAATTTTTTGACCATGTTCGTCAGAACCAGTCAAGAAACGTACATCATAACCAGCCAAACGCTTGAATCGAGCGATTGTATCAGCTACAGATGTACAATACGTATGACCAATGTGCAACTTAGCACTTGGATAATAAATTGGTGTCGTAATATAATACGTTTTTTTTGTGTCTCCCATGATGAGCCTCCTTCTAACCTTCGAATGGGAAGGTTTAACGTTCTACAATATTATATACATCCCGGCGGGAAACGTTAAAACGCTTTGCCACCTGGCGAATTGCTTCTTTTTTAGGTACCCCTGTTTCTACAAGGGCTTGTACAGCATCTACATATGATACTGGTTCATTCGAAACTCCACTAGTATCAGAATCTACTGTATCAGCACCACCTACAATGAGGACAAATTCCCCTTTATACGTGAGCTGTTCCAAATCATTTACAAGGCTCTCTAAATCGGTGCGTACAAAGGTTTCAAACTTCTTTGTCAATTCCCTTGCCACCGTGATAGATCGATTTCCAAAGGCTTTATACATATCTTGTAAGACCTCTTGCAAACGATGAGGTGCTTCATAAAACATCAAGGTTCCCGTTACTTGTGAAAGTCGCTGTAGTTCTTCAATACGATGTTTGTCTCGTTTAGGCAAGAATCCGACAAAGGTAAAAGATTTAGTATCTAATCCCGATGCAATGAGTGCGGTTAATGCTGCATTAGCACCTGGCAGTGGTACCACCGTTATACCTGCTTCAATAGCTTTTGTTACTAGGTCCGCCCCTGGATCAGATATAGCCGGCATGCCTGCATCACTAACGCAAGCAATAGACTGCCCTTCTAACAAAAGCTCTATAATATAAGCACCTTTTTCTTCCTTGTTATGTTCATGATAAGAAATTAAAGGCTTCTTAATGTCAAAATGTTTTAATAATATACCCGTATGGCGCGTATCTTCGGCAGCGATAGCATCGACTTCACCTAAGATACGAACTGCGCGATAGGTCATATCTTCTAAATTACCTATCGGTGTAGGCACTAAATATAAGATGCCCCATTCGTTATCGTTCATACCAAGAGGACACCTCCTTCGTGTACACATTAGGATTCTCGTAAACGATAAGTGGCGGCTCTAACACAAGTCCAGCCTGACCTTGATAGATAGCTTCTATTAGCACAAGTTTCGCTGGTTTATCTATCATACCGTGAATAAATCGAATTCGCTTAGCTTGAAAGTTGGCTACTTCTAACTCATGTAGCACATATTGTAAGCGACTAGCACTATAAATCATCCACAAGCGCCCTTTATACTTAATAAAGAACTGTACAGCTTTCAAAACCTCATCCAATGTTGTATGTCCATCATGAAGTGCCAAAGCCCGCTCTCCAGACGTAGGTTTTGCACCACTTTCAGAATCATAAAAAGGGGGATTTACAATAACACCATCAAAGGGTTTATCTTGTATATCTCGGTAAGACATATGGCGATAATCACCACATAACATCGTTACCTTATATTGTTTATGATTGTATTCAACACTACGTTGAGCCAACTCAATGATAGTCTTATTAATATCTATACCCGTTATATGGCCTGCCCCTAATGACGTTCCAATGAGTGGCATAACCCCCGTTCCCGTGCCTAGATCAACATAGGCATGTCGACCATTAAAACGACAAAAGTGAATTAATGCTATGGCATCAAAGGAAAAGCGAAACATATCAGTACGCTGATAGATCTGTAGGCCATCTATAATTAAATCATCAAGTCTTTCTTGATCATTCATCAGGCAATGCCACCTCAGACCATTTCAAATCAATGGTGCGACCTGCTTCGAGCTGTACCTTTACAGTGTGTTTATGATGATTTACCTTCAAGACCTTACCAATGCCTTCATCGGTAACAACCTCCTTACCAATACCTGGAGGTGCTACATCTTGAGGGGCTTGAGGGCGTTCCTTCTTCACATATAGGTCGCCACCCTTTTTATACAAATCATCTTCGTAATTGAGGCAGCACATCAAACGACCACAAACACCAGAAATCTTCGTAGGGTTTAGGCTCAAGTTTTGATCCTTAGCCATACGAATCGAAACAGGTGTAAAATCACCTAAAAAATTAGAACAGCATAAAGGTCGACCACAAGCACCAATGCCATTTAGCACCTTAGCCTCATCGCGGACGCCTACTTGACGCAACTCGATACGTGTTCTAAATACAGTTGCTAAATCCTTAACAAGCTCACGGAAGTCGATACGACCATCCGCAGTAAAGAAGAATATAATCTTATTCATATCAAATGTGTATTCCACATTGATAAGTTTCATAGGCAACTTACGTTTTTCTATTTTTTCGAGACAAATATCAAAGGCTTTTTCTTCGCGCTCTTTATTCTTCTCAATTTGTTTTAAGTCCTTTGGTGTCGCCTTTCTAATAACTGGCTTAACAGGAGTTACAACCGTATCTTCAAAGACATCTTTTGGTCCGATCACAACTGTACCGTATTCAACGCCACGTGCCGTTTCAACGATAACCCCATCACCAACGGATAGTTCTAATTGTTCAGGCAGAAAATAATAAATCTTTCCAGCCTTTTTAAAGCGTACTCCAACTATGGTTAGCATTTAATCCTCCTCCCGAGCATCATGAAGGGCGATACTAAGACCGTCCACCACGAGAGCGGTTTTTATATGTAAACGCAAAGCCCGTTCCGCTTGCAATGTTTCAGTAATGACCTGAGACAATGCTTGCATAGACCAGCGCGGTAATAATCGTAATAATTGAGTTTTGTACATAGGTACTTGTAATTGTCCGTCTTGAGCCCCCATTTTAAGAGCCATCACATCTCTACTTACAAGACGTAACCAATGCATCAATTCTGTTAGACTTTCACGAGGTAAGCTTTCACAAGCTAGAGAAATCATAGAAAACCATCTTGTTTCAAAGGCGATCATGTCCATTACCTTAACAGCTAACTCTAGCATTTCAATACAATCTTGAGTAGCCAATTTTTCCACTAACTGTGGATTGCCATGACCGGCTAACAAAGCCTGCTCAATATTACCAGTGATGCCACGTGCCACAAGTGCCGTGCGAATCGTATCTACATCGACACTATTAAAACCAACGCCCATACATCTTGAAACGATGGTCGGCAATACGGTGTTAATTTTATTCGTAATAATGATAAAATACACCTGTTCTGGCGGTTCTTCAATGGTTTTTAACATAGCATTTGCCATAACTGCGTTAGCCGTATGAAAGTCCTCCACAATAACTACGCGGTTACCATTCCCGGCCACAGACAGATGGTCTTGTAATAAGGAATACCACTGCTCCACCTTTAAGGTCGTCTTCATAGGTCGAATCCAAAAAGCATCACCCTTATCCATATAGATAGGTAAACCTTCTGATTCAATGCGTTTTTCAGTCTCACCATTGGCAAGGCGTGCTTCTTTTACATCTTCTAAATACGATTCACCCTTAGATTGTGAAAACACTTGGCGTCCCAGTAATAAGGATGCAAGACCTATGGCCATATCTAGCTTACCAAGACCGGCTTCACCATAAAACAAAAGGCTATGTGGCAATGCATTGCGACTTACAAGTTCCGATAGGTGTGCCTTGATCGAATCTTGACCAATTATAGAATCAAAATATGTCATAGCCCCTCCTATCAATACATGCTCAATATTAATATTATATAAGAAAAAGGCGACTTTTAAAAGAGTCGCCCTATCCTAAGGTAGTAGATTTACTACTGCTTGATATACATCATTATGAATTTCTTCAATGGTGCGCAATGCATATTGACTGGAATCATCTTTTGTGGCACAAGGAATTCGGTGCCATTGATAGCGTTCTACTAGCTCTTCATAGGCATCGTGAACAGCTACTAGATATTGATGATTCCCTTCGTGAATATCCCCTGTATTACCGCCCGTTTTACCAGTGCGCTCAGCCATTAAGGCTTCACTCACTTCGAGAGGCATATCTAAGAGACATACCGCATCAGGTGTAGGCAAAGCAAATTTGTTAAACTCAAAGTCTTCAAGCCAATCTAAAAACGCAGTACGTTCCTTCGGATCATTGTATTTAACCATTTGGTGCACCATATTAGACGTCGTATAGCGATCTGCAATGATGATGCCCCCATTTTTATAGAACGCTTCCCAATCAGTTCTAAAAGATGCAAAGCGATCGATGGCATACATGGAGCTTGCTACATAAGGATTTACATCATGTACATCTTTGCCAAACTCACCAGCTAAATACATTTTGATAGGCATAGCAGCACCACTATCATAGTTTGGAAAGCTCACAGATTTAACAGCATGCCCCTCTTTAGTCAAGCGTTCTACTAAAAGTTTAGTTTGTGTAGCCTTACCACTACCATCTCCGCCTTCTAAGATAATTAAAGTCCCCATAATTACTCCTGTAACACCCAGATTGTTTCCAATGATATATCATCGGCTCCATTCGGCACATACCCTAGAGCCTTTCGATTCTCTATATATTGTAACACAGAGGAGCTAATCTCTTCACCTACCGCTACACAAGGAATCCCTGGTGGATAATAAGCAATGGTCTCTCCTGCTATACGATGAAGTGCGTCTTGTAACCATACTTGCTCCCGATTGGCATACATAGCATTACGAGGCGTTACCCTTACAATAGGCTCAGGCAATACTGCTGAATCTTTGCTACGATTTTGAAAATTATCGTTCCCTTTATTACTTGATTCTGGGGATTTACTTAACACCGTATCGCTGATAGCTTGTACTGCTTGAATAAGAGCCGTTACAGACTCTTTTGTATCGCCAATAGTAATGAGTACTAGCACATGATGAGCTTGTACTAACTCTACCTCAATACGATATTTTCGTAACATTTGTTCAAACTCAATACCGGTTAACCCTAATTCTTTAGCATCGATTAGTACCTTTGTACAATCATAATTTACAACTTGGTCTCTAATATCCGTGTACTCCATAGTTTTAATACCAGAAATCTTATGGAGCTCATTACGTAAATAGAGGCTCAAGTCTACGGTACGACTTATGAGTACCTTACCTTCTGTTGCTAATTGATGACGCGCCATATCTAAAGATGCAAGGAATATATAATTTGGACTCGTGCTTTGTAGCATTTGATGCATTTGCGTAATGCGACGCTGATTGATTTTATCTCCTTGGCCTAATAACCAAGAGGTTTGCGTCAAAGAGCCTACCGATTTATGAGTGCTTTGTGCTACTAAATCTGCACCTGCTGCAACTGCTTCGATAGGTAAATTTTCTGAAAATGGTAAATGAGGTCCGTGAGCTTCATCAACAAGAACAATCAGTCCTCGTTTATGTGCTTCTTTTACAATATTTACAATATCTACACCTACGCCATAATAGTTTGGATATACCAAGAGAATCGCTTTTGCCTCTGGATGCGCATCCATGGTTTTAACGGCATCGTCCAATGATACTCCTAAAGGAATCCCCCAACGTTCATCAAATTGGCACCCCATATAGATAGGCTTAGCACCAGATAACACTAATCCACTAATAACGGAACGATGTGCTTCCCTAGGAATAATAATCGTTTCATCAGGACCTACAGTTCCCATAATCATCGCTTCAATTAAAGCGGTTGTGCCATTAATAGAGAACCAGCAATAATTAGCTCCATATAATTCAGCTGTTAGATTTTGAGCCGCTTTTAATTCTCTCTCAGGTTCATGTAAATCATCTAAGGCATACATAACCCCTAAATCATATGGCAGTGCTGCTCCCATCCAGTCTTTTAGTAACTGAGGCGCTTCAACACCAATCTTATGACCAGGTGTATGAAAAGGCACAAAATGTTGTTCCTTATATGATTCTAAAGCCTCTACAAAAGGCATTTTCTCTTGATTGCTCATATATACCTCGTAAAAAGGGCATGAATCTCAATGAGACTCATGCCCTTTTGCATGTTATTTATCGCTGTGGACGACGCTTAGGATTAAACTGATTCATCCCTTTGTCTATGCCCACCTCTAAAGTACCTAATACAGCTTTTACTGTATCTTTAATACCTTTTTGTACTTTCTCTTGTGATTCTTCACTAAATGGTGCTAACACGTGGTCAATAACAGTCCATTGTGGTAATGGACGACCAATACCTACGCGAAAACGTGGAAAATTTTCTGTTCCTATATGGGAGATTAAAGATTTAATCCCATTATGCCCACCAGAACTACCATTTGGTCGAATACGTAATTTGCCTACCGGTAAATCCATATCATCATAGATACAATACACATCAGATGAATCAATCTTGTAGTATCGCATTAATGGACCTACAGATTCCCCACTTGCATTCATAAATGTTTGAGGCTTTACAAGCAATACCTTTTCACCAGATACATTAATACTGCACACCTCTGCCTTTTGTTCCTCTCTCCATGGAGTGTGAGAAACGCTGTCTGCAATGGCATCGATGACCATAAATCCAATATTATGTTTTGTCGCTTCATATTGCTTGCCTGGATTACCAAGGCCTACTACTAATTTCAAGAATCACCTATTATTTATCAAATAAATTACTTACTGAAACTTCATGAAAGATACGCATAATCGCTTCCCCCAATAATGGAGCTACAGATAATTGCGTTACATTATCTAATTTGCAATTTTCTGGTAATGGCATTGTGTTTGTTACGATAAGCTCTTTAATATTAGAGTTTGCAATGCGTTCGCTTGCTGGATCTGTTAATACAGCATGGGTAACAGCAGCCATAACAGATTTTGCACCAAATTCCTCTAATGCTTTAGCGCCTTCTACAAGGGAGCCCGCTGTATCTACAATATCATCAACAATAATGCAGTTTTTACCTTTTACATCACCAATAAGGTTCATAACTTTAGCTACGCCTGGTTCAGGACGTTTTTTCTCAATGATTGCAATTGGCGCACCAATGCGGTCAGCCAAATCACGAGCACGAGTTACCCCGCCAAGATCTGGAGATACAACGATAACATCTTCAAGATTTTTTTCGTTAATATATTTCGCTAAAATGGATGCACCATACAAATGGTCTACTGGCACATCAAAGAAACCTTGAATTTGACCTGCATGCAAGTCAATTGTTACAAGACGTGTAATACCAGAAGTTTGCATTAAATTAGCTACTAATTTTGCAGTAATTGGTTCACGACCACGAGTTTTGCGATCTTGACGAGCATAGCCATAGTAAGGAACTACAGCTGTGATATGGCGTGCAGAAGCGCGTTTCAACGCATCAGCCATAACCATTAATTCCATTAAATTATCATTTACAGGATAGCTAGTTGGTTGAATGATAAATACATCTTTGCCACGTACGCTTTCATCAATCATAATTTGTACTTCGCCATTATTAAAACGACCTACAAATGCTTCACCTAAAGGCAACCCTAAATAATCACAAATTTCCTTTGCCAATGCAGGATTCGCATTACCTGTGAAAATTTTAAGTTTTTTGCCGTCTTCAAATGCCATTTTGTTACCCTTTCATCTGTTCCTATACTGGTTACTTATCCATAATCATCCATTACAGATACACACTATTGCCTTTTTATTGTATACTATTTTGCTCAAAATGTGTTAAAAATTTGTAATATTTTTTTATTTCTTTTTGAAAGTATCGTCTGTTACCCAATTTTCTTTCACAATTTGTTTACTACGGCCTACCGCTAATGCCTTATCTGGTACATTTTTAGTAATTGTAGAGCCTGCACCTACATAGCTATAATTACCTATCGTTACAGGAGCTACCAAATTACTATTACAGCCAACGAAAGCACCATCGCCGATTGTCGTACGATGTTTAATCTTTCCGTCATAGTTTACAGTAATCGTACCACAACCAATATTAACACCAGATCCTACATCACTATCGCCGATATAAGATAGATGTGGGAACTTAGTGCCTTCACCGACGTTGGAATTTTTAACCTCTACGAAGTTACCTACATGAACCTTGTTGCCTAGTACAGTATTTGGACGTAAATGAACATATGGACCAACATCTACACCATCTTTTACTTCGCAGTCATGACCATAAGTGAAGTGGATAATCGTATCGTTACCAACTTTCACATTTGTTAAACGAGTGTGTGGACCAATTTCACAACGCTCACCTATTACAGTATCGCCTTCAAGGATTGTACCAGGATGCAAAATTGTATCGGCCCCTACTGTTACCTCAGGAGCTACATAAGTATTTGCAGGATCAATAATAGTTACGCCAGCAGTCATTAGCTCAACATTTTTACGATGTTTCAGAATAGATTCCGCTTCTGCTAATTGCAAACGAGAGTTTACACCTAAGGACTCTTCAAAGTCTTTAGTCATATACGCACTTACCTTGTCACCACCATTTACAAGAATACCAACTACATCAGTAATATACAATTCACCTTGCGCATTGTCATCAGATAGTTGATCTAAACAAGGCCATAACTTTTTACTATCAAAAGCATACATACCAGTATTTACTTCTTGAACAGCTAATTCCTCTGGTTTACCATCTTTTTGCTCTACGATACGAACTACAGAGCCTTCTTCATTGCGAATAATACGGCCATAACCGGTTGGATCAGGCATATGCGCTGTCAAAATTGTTGCAGCTGCCCCAGAGTTTCTGTGTTCTTCTAAAAGTGCTTCTAAACTTTCTTTTGTAACAAGAGGCGTATCCCCACAAAGTAATAAGATAGTACCATCATAATCACCAAGTACTGGTTGAGCCATTTTTACTGCATGACCAGTACCATTTTGTTCTTCTTGGCGAACAAATTCAGCACGATTACCCAAGTAATTTTGCACCGCATCACCGCCAAAACCTACGATAACCACATCACGGTTTGTTCCGATAGACTGAACCGTTTCAAGAACGCGTTCTACCATAGCTTTGCCGCCAACCTTGTGCAGTACCTTTGGCAATTTAGACTTCATACGCGTACCTTTACCAGCCGCTAAAATAAGGCTTGCAATATTCATAGTAATCTCCTATCTCCTATCTGTTATCATATATATCTGAACCATTTAAATCATCAATTTCATCATATTAGCCTATAGGCCAAAACTTAGTATAATACATTATATCTAGCTATAATGTATATAATATTAATCATTTATTCTTTATCAAATACTGGTTCTATATTAATTTTCTTTGTATTTTCATCAATACCATAAAACGTAAATAATGATTCATAATCATCAATTAGTTTGGGATTTGGCTCTGCCGTTGCTACAAGAACACCAGTACCAACAACGACACCACTCATCTCTAAAACAAGTTCCTTAAGCCCTTTCGCAGTCCCCCCTGCTTTCATAAAGTCATCGATAATTAAAACTCTAGCGTTAGGAGGAATAGCCCTCTTTGTAAGCGTCATAGTCTGAATACGACCAGAAGAACCCGTTACATAGTTAATACTAATAGCAGATCCTTCTGTCACCTTACTGTCACGACGAGCAATAACAAGAGGCTTATTAAAAGCTCGCGCCACCATAACAGCTAATGGAATCCCCTTCGTTTCAACCGTCAAAATATAATCGGGATCTCGATCCATAAAGCGAGTCATAATAATTTCACCAAGGCGTGTCATTACATGCCAGTCATAAAGAATATCTGACATATAAATAAAACCTCCCGGAATGATACGATCTGACTCCATCAATCGAGTTTGCACATCTCGTAAAACATCATTGGCTTGAGCACCTTTCCGATGAGGAATAAAACGTACTCCACCAGCTACACCCGCCACAGTTTCTAATGTGCCAAGCTGAAAATGTTCCATAGACTGTCTCACACAAGTTAAGTCTTCACTAACTGTGGATTTAGCCATGCCAAAGAAATCACAAAAATAATTTAAAGGAATCAATTTTTGCGGTGAATCAACTAACAATTTTGTCATTGCCACCATGCGTTCTACACGCCGTACTTTATCCATAGAATTTCCTTTACCATTCATCATATAACAATTGATTGTACTCATCTAATAAAAATCATGAGTTATCTCAAATATATCTTTTATTTATTATACCATAATTTCCGAATATTCGAGGTTATAAAAGCACTATAATTCGGTAAAATAAAAACTCTCTAGACCTTATATAATATTGTAAATTTAGACCATATAGTCTATTACAATACTATATATTTTCTAGAGAGTTTATATTATAAAACGTAAACTTTTACAGTTTGACGACCAAACTGTAATGCTTCAGAACGTGAATCGTAAGCTAAATCGATTCTATGACCTTTTATAGCACCACCAACATCATCTGCTACAGCATAACCATAACCTTCGACGTATAATCTCGTACCTAATGGAATTAATTTAGGATCTACAGATACAATGCCCTTCTTTAAACGACTACCAGTAGCTGTATAATTGCCATTTCCAGGGTCTTGAGCAGAATAAGCACTAGCTTGCATAGTTAAAACTCGAGAGTATTTATTCGGCACACCGTTATGACTTAATTCTGTACCATGTCCACCATAACGAGTCTCCATCTTTTCTAAAGCATTCATTGTAGTAGGGCCAACACGACCATCTACAGCAAGCCCTTTAGACTTTTGAAATTTTCGTACCGCCTGCTCTGTATTATTACCATAGATACCATCTACAGAATCATGTAAAAAACCTTGATGCTTTAACATGGTTTGCACCTTGCTAACATGGTGTCCCCGTTGTCCCCGATCAATCGTTTTTGCCAATGATACAGAAGATATCATTGTAGTCATACAAACAAGCGTACATGCGATAATTATTTTTTTAACCATATACACTTCACCTTACATCAGTAGTATACTATACAGTTTTAAATAATCTATAAACCATATTAAGATTAAAATATAGAAAATGCATATATAAAACACTTTATTAACTATATCTCAAATCTAGTACTACATATATATCATAGAAATTTAAGATACCAATGAAATAAAATCTCCACTATCAACTCTAAGAAAACATATATATTTAAACTTCAGATTTATTAGAGTTAATAATGGAGACTTTAATAAAAGTATTTAATTTTAACAGTTATGATATACACCAATATGGCATTCTTTACGCTTAGCACCAACTATGTATAAATACGTGTAACCAATGATTGCAGAAATAATAGAGCCTATTAATACACCACCCTTAGCCATCTCTTGAGCATGACCGGGATCAAATGCTAGAACAGAAACAAAGATACTCATGGTAAAACCAATACCACATACAATCGAAGTACCATAAATGAATTTCCAATTAGATTCTGCTGGCATAGGTACAATCCCTAATTTAATCATACCAAACATAGCACCAAAGATACCGATTTGTTTCCCTAAAATAAGACCTAGTGCAACACCTAAAACAACTGGATGCGTTAAATCGGCTAGACCAAATCCACCAAGATTTACACCTGCATTAAAAAATGCAAAGATAGGAACAATAACAAAACTTACCCAATTAGATAGATAATGTTCCCAATGTTGCATTGGTCTAACATATTTACGACCAATTTTACCACGTTCAGGAATCGTCATTGCCAAAATTACACCTGCCATAGTAGCATGTAATCCAGAGCGAAGAATACAATACCATAAAATAATACCAAGGATGATATACGATAAAGATCTAACATAACCAGAACGGTTACAATAAATCAATAAACCCGTTACAATAACGGCTGCAACTAAATAGAAAAGATTAAGATTTGATGCATAAAATATAGCAATAACAATAATAGCAATCAAATCATCAATAACAGCTAAGGCTGTCAAAAATACCTTCATAGAATTAGGCACTCTAGAGCCCAATGCCGTTATAACACCTATAGCAAAAGCAATATCCGTAGCTGTTGGAATAGCCCAACCATGAACATAAACTTCACTAGAACCAGCTATAAGATAGTAAATAATGGCAGGTACTAAAACACCAAATAGTGCAGCAATGCCAGGCATAATACGCTTAGCATTCGTATTGAGTTCGCCACTCACTAATTCACGCTTTACTTCTAACCCTACAAAGAGGAAAAAAATAGCCATTAAGGCATCATTAACCCACTCCATAGTTGTTAATGGACCTAATTTTAAAGTAACCAGTGACATATACTGTGTCACTAATGGAGAGTTTGCTACGATTAAGGCAATAAGTGTAGATCCTAGTAAAACAGCTGTAGCCGAACCAGGAGAACGTAAAAATACAAATATTCGTTCCATATGATTCCTTCCTAATATAATAAGTTCATTATTTATGCTTAAGAGTTCTTATTTTATATGCCACAATTAAGACTATAGCACCTAATAAACCAGAAATAATAGAGCCTATAAAGATACCTATTTTTGACATTTCTTGAGTTACACCTGGTGGAAATGCCAATGTAGCCACAAATAAACTCATAGTAAAACCAATACCACAAACAATGGCTGTACCATAAACCTCTGGCCATGTTGTATTAGTAGGCATCTTAATAATCTTAGATTTAACTAAAACAAAAACGGCAGAGAAAATACCAAACTGTTTACCTAAAATAAGCCCCAGAGAAACACCTAGTACAACAGGATGGAATAAATGATCTGCTGAAACATCAGCAAAAGATACACCTGCATTTAAAAAACTAAACAAAGGAATAATCAAAAAATTAACCCAATGTTTTAATTTATCTGCCCATTTATGCATAGGATATACTGTTTCACCATAAAGTTTGCCTGTTGCAGGAATAGTCATAGCTAAAACAACACCTGCAATGGTTGCATGAACACCAGACTTTAATACAAAGTACCAGAGAGCTGCACCTAATACACCATATAATACTGGTCTAACATATCCCTGTTTATTAGTATACCACAATGCACCTGTAACGACAGCAGCACCAATCAAGTATGGGAAATCAACACCAGCACCATAAAAGATAGCTATAACAATAATAGCAATTAAATCATCTATAACCGCCAATGCAGAAAGAAATGCTTTCATAGCTTGTGATACACGCTTACCGAGCATCATAATTACACCTATAGCAAATGCAATATCAGTAGCCGTCGGAATCCCCCAACCATGAGTATACTCAGGCACAGATCCAGCAATTAAGAAATATACTAAAGCTGGTGTCACAACGCCTGCAAAAGCAGCTAATACTGGTAGTAGTCGTTTTGAATTTGTATTCAGCTCACCAGAAATCATTTCGGATTTAATTGCTAGCCCTACATATAGGAAGAAAAGAGCCATTAATCCATCATTTACCCACTCCAGTATATCCATAGGTCCCCAAAAGACATGCATTAAGGAGAAATACTGTTCTGCTAGCGGAGAATTTGCTGTAATAACACCAAGAATAGCGGCAAGTAAGAGCATAATACCGCCAGATGACTCAGACTGAATAAATGCTTTTATATAATTCATAGTAACTACCACTTTCTAAATTATAAATATAAATACGGAATGTCATAAATAAAAACTATTTAATTAAATCAATTATATCATTTCATTTCGAAAATAATCAATAAACTAATGATGAAGCACGCTGATTAGATACATAAAGATTATAATAACTTAATGATTAAATCCTCTAATTAAAGAAACAAAAAATACACCTAGGGGAATAGTTAAACAAATACCTGCTATAGTATTTGTAACTGGATTGGACCAAAGTGGCATAATAAATCCAAGTAATACTAAGGTACCACAACAGATTGGTGTACGCCAAACATGTTTTATCTCAGCCGATACTTTAGATTCTGTAGCACTAGCTCTGCCAAATTTATTTTTAATAGTCATAATAATGCCAGTCACAATGCCTACAATAAGAACAATATCCCAGATGGCCCATAATATTTTAAGAGCCATCGTATTATGATTATGAATATGGAGATTAATCATTGTAGTCATGCCCGTAAAATACCAGGGGATATTTTTTGTAGAATACATATCCTTAGTAGAATCAGTATATAAATTAGCATAGACTGGTTGGCCCAAAAACATAGCTGGATCATCATCGTTTTCAGCACCTAAATAAAATGCATAATGATGATTATTAAATTTAGATGGATAATCTATAGATATAAGCTGACGATCTGGATATGCTTTCATAATTCGAGAGATAGCTTCAGATGGTTGTAAAATGTCAGATTGACCAACCGAAAGTTCTTGCTTTGCAGTGTGTAGTACATCTGCATTATAGCTGTCATTAGCAATAAAAAATCCACCTATCCATACACCTGTAATACATAAGATAAATCCCCATACAGTAGCAACCATAGCAAATTCTCGGTGTAATATACTTAATTTCATATAGTTAGACAATACAGTAGATTTTGCAAAGCTTTTACGAAATGGACCATATAAAAAAATACCAGAAATAATAGATAAACTACATATAAAAGATAAAATCGTTACAATATAAATTCCTGTTTTGCCAAGATCTAATCGAGTATGTAATTGGTGAAGCGTATGTAACACACTTCGAACCCAAGGATGTGAAGGTGTTTCATGATGCGTAGTAATAAGCTCCTTTGTTTCAGGATTATATAATGCATAATCCCCTCCCATCCCCATACGCGCTGGAGGTGCTACAGTTGCGGAAGAATCAATAATACGATACCGTAAAATATTTGCAGCCCCCATAGCTGGAGAAATATTTAAAATATCCTTAGACGGATATTTTTCTTTCACTAATAGGGCACCTTCATCAGCATAATTAAAAATAGACATTTCTTGTTGGCTCATCGCCATTGATAACGAGGAATAATGTGACCCTCCTTGAGCCCATGCATTTAATTCAGTTCGGAACATGAGGATAAGTCCTGTAATACAAAACATTAAGAAAAATAGCACAGAAACTATAGATAACCATTTATGAATTTTATAAATTTTTGACATACATATGCCTCCTTCCTCATTATTTTATACATCTATTTTTATATCAATACAATACAGCAACCACTATGGGTATAGAGTATATAAACAAGCTCCTCTTGAATGTATATATTATAGTATGATACAATATGTACATCATGCGGGCGTAGTTCATCGGTAGAATGCGAGCTTCCCAAGCTTGAGAGGAGGGTTCGATTCCCTTCGCCCGCTCCATATATAAAATTCCGTGATGTGATATATATCACGATTATTTTTTCTATAATGATATAATAAATATAAATTTATATTGTATATTTTTTTACAAGGAGTACTCCATGAAATTAAGCGCAAGAAACCAATTAAAAGGTACAATCGTTGAAATTCAAGAAGGTGCTGTAAACGCAATTGTAAAGATTAATGTAGGTAACGATAACATTCTTACAGCTGATATTACAGTTCAATCCGTTAAGGAATTAGGCTTAACAGTTGGCAAAGAAGTTGTGGCTGTTATCAAATCCACTAGCGTAATGGTTGGTGTAGAATAATAAAACTAGAGTCGCTTCGGCGGCTCTTTTTTGTATATAAAATAATTTTGAAATAAATAATCATGAATAAAAATGAGTCCTGTAAGCTATTTTAAAGTAGCTTATAGGGCTCATTTTTATATAGATACTGCAATAGAAGATATATTTACCGGTTTATGAGCTTATTTAATTTCTTTTTATATGCGATGCCATAGGTACTACATACTAAAGTAACGGGTATTTACAAGTTTTTGAAGAATCTCAACAGCTGTACGGTTCAATAACATTGGCACGATGTACCGCGTTACCGTATTGATTTAGTTTGCCTCCTACCACTAGACGCGTCTTCCTATCACACTCGCCCATGATCATGTTTAAAATAGTCTTTTAATGCACGGTTCTAATGGTAGGGCTTCGTCGAAGGTGATGTGTGGGCCCCATGCGTCGCATAGATCTAATTACTTTTCGGTGGCCCTACTTGCTTCCTCACTGTGGATTTCCATTCTCTGCTTCGCAGCTCGGTAAATCTTACGTTCGGAAGAAAGTGATGCAGTGAATCTGTCGTCGATTCGCTTCTCCATCTTCTACTGCCCTGCTCACCAGGTACCCTGGGAGGATAGGAAGCCATACAACAAAAAAAGACACACCCTTAGGTGTGCCTTTAAGCAATCAGCAGCTTCCTATCCTCCCAGGCCGTCTCCAGCCAAGTACTTTCGGCGTTTATGAGCTTAACTACTGTGTTCGAGATGGGAACAGGTGGATCCTCATAGCCATCGCCACTGAATCTGTCAGAGTTTGTACTCTGAAAACCACATAGAAGGTATATATATTTATTGCACTAGAAATTCTAGACTAATTTGTTTTCGTCGTCAGCTGTGGATTTTGTTT
>NZ_CAUQYW010000011.1:0-64333 GCF_963522475.1 uncultured Veillonella sp.
GAAAGACCCTTATAGGGTCAGAGCAAACCACCCGTTCTACGGGTGGTTATGATTTGTAGGAATTTTAAAGGACCTCCTAGAATATGTGAGCAGGAGGTGGAATATGAATTTACAAGATTTTATGGAACGTATTAGAGGATGGTGGGAAAGACAGTATTTTCTTATACGCCACTATCGAATTGCTATTGTAATATTTCTTATATTAGCGATAGGAATGATATTGGTTGGCATTATTTACCCTTCGCAAGAAGAAAGCATACAAGTACATTCTAATCATTTTAATGATGGGGGTAATAAGAAAATACAAGGAGAAACTAATAAAATAGAAGGAGATCATAATAAAACTATTAGTGATGGGAAAGATCAAGATGGAGTTAAAGGAAAGACTCTATATGATGTGAGTAGTGTAGAGCGTGCACATCCTTGGCGAGAAGTTTTTAGAGATATTCCTAGTGTTGATTTACTAAGTCGCAATGATAATACCAATGATATAGATAGTGATTTAGATGCTATTGGTGATGATGAAATATCATTTGGTAATGAGAAGCTTTCTAATAACAAAAGGACTACTAGACGACATAGAGTGAGTAAGAATAACAACACCGATAGCGATAGATCAAATAAAGTGCTATATGGTGATATGATTTACGATAAAAGTAATAACATTAATAATGCAAATACCTATTCAATAAAAAGTACTAATTCTAATGTAATCTCCCTACAAGAACCCATTAAACTTGTGGGAATCATAGAGGGAAATGAAGAAATTGCTATCTTACGAAAAGGTTCAGAAGAGCAGATGGTTACGGTTGGAAGTACTTGGAAAGGGGCATTCATATCCAATATTACTACAAGTACTGTAGAAATCGTTGAAGGAGGTTCATCGCGATGGCTAACAATTTAGAGTGTAGAGCTAGCTTGATCATTGAATATATGATAATAAAAAACAAGATAATCAAAGCTTGTGTAGTATTAAAATCACTTATTTTAATAACTATATGGATATATTTATTACTAGCACAACCTTTAGTAGGATTAGCAAATAGTAAAGATGAAACTGTAAGTAATAATGTAACAACAAGCTCAGACGTTAATAAAGATAAGAAACCAATTACTATATCTGTTAGCAATGCTTCTCTAAAAGAAACAGTATTAGGAATTTGTCGTAGTTATCATATATCTGTTATAGGTGTAGAGTCTTTAACTGGTAACATTACGGCCACTGTGCAAGGTGAATCGCCAGAGGATCTTATAAAAGAGCTAGGGCGACTATATCATTTCTCTGTATCAAAAGAATATAATACAATCCTAATAGAGTCAGATGATAAAGCTCTTGAAAATAGGGAGTTATATCTCATAACTCCAGAACATTTACCTGCAGAGTCTTTAAAAAATGTAATGGGCACAGTTGTAAAAAATGATAAAATGGCTGTGCTTTCAGAACAAAATGAAGTCATTATGCATTTGACAAGCGGAGAAAAAAGGCGTGTAGAAACACTTATTAAGGCGATTGATAAGGAACCTAAGCAAGTACAACTAGAAGCTACCGTTATTGCTATGGAGCAATCTTATGCAAAGGAGCAAGGTATTAGATGGTCTTGGCTCAGTTTAACCGGACATGGTGAAGATAAAACAAACTCGTATGGTGCTGTTACCTTTGGTAAAACACCAGGCGGTGATGCATATAAATTTTTTATGAAACCTGAGTTGAGCCTTATGGAAAGTTCGGGAAAAGCAGCGTTAATTGCAAAGCCCTCTATTATGGCTTTAAATGGTGAAACAGCACATATTTTAATAGGTGAACGTATTCCCGTTATAGAAGAGTCCGAAGTAAATGGTGAACGTAAGCGATCTACACGTTATGAAGAGGTGGGAATTAAGTTAAACTACACTCCTATTATTACTGCTGACGGAGGTGTTGATGCAAAAATCCATGCTGAGGTAAGTACCCCAATCATGGTATCCGAAATGAAAGCCTATAAAATTAGTACGCGGCAAGCCCATACGAGGGTGAAACTTCAACCAGGAGAGGTGCTTGTTATAGGTGGCTTAATGGATAATCGCGATCAACATCAAATTCAAAAAGTACCTATTTTAGGAGACATTCCATTATTGGGAAAACTATTTCGTCATAGTAGAAAAACAAAAGACTCTATAGAAATGTTAATATTAGTACGGGCAATTGTGATATAATGAAAAGTAATGATTAGGAGGTTGTGAATGGAACGCATTCGAATGATAGGCCTTGGAAAATCATTTGGGGTGCGCCAAGTATTTTCCAATGTGTCCTTTGAGATAAAAGAAGGTGATCGCCTAGCCTTAGTAGGTCCTAATGGGGCTGGGAAATCGACCTTATTAAAATGCATATTAGGCTATGAAGATCTTGATGAAGGTAATGTAGTTAAGTCGCCTGTTGCAAGCATTGGGTACTTACAACAAGATGTAAATCTTGGTGATGATAGTTTAGCTACTGAGATTGAAAAGGCATGGACTGATGTACATGCATTGGAAGAACAACTTAAAGAACTTACCACACGCTTAGAAACAGAAGAGGCGAGTGAATCTGATTTACAACGATTAGATTATTTACAAAATCGCCTTGAATGGTTAGGCGGCTATGATTACGAGCAAAAGACTAAGCGCATCATTTATGGTCTTGGCTTTATTGATGAGGATTTAGATAAACCAGCAAGCGCTTTTTCTGGTGGTCAAAAGACTCGAATTAATTTAGCTAAAGCATTGGTACGGCGTCCAGACTTTTTATTCTTAGACGAACCAACTAACCATTTAGATATGGACATGTTAGAGTGGCTTGAAGGGTATTTGTCTGCCTATCATGGCGGGATTCTCATTGTCAGCCATGACCGCTATTTTTTAGATCGTATCGTCACTGGCGTTGTAGAATTGGATAACCATAAGGCTACAACTTATCGTGGTAATTATAGTCGTTATATTCAACAACGAGATGAACGTTTAAAAGCGGATATGATGGCCTATGAGAAGCAACAAGAGTACATTAAGAAGACTGAGGCTTATATAGATAAATACCGTGCAGGTATTAAATCTAAAATGGCTCGTGGTCGTCAGTCTCAACTTAATCGTTTAGAACGACTTGATGCACCGGTAACTTCACATCATTTACAATTTTCATTTCCTTCTGCAGCGATGAGCGCCGATAAGGTTCTCGTCCTTGATCATTTATCGGTAGGGTATGGTGAAAGTCCTATCATTAATGATATATCACTCGTAGTACGACGAGGGGAATCAGTAGCTCTTATTGGACCTAATGGAGCAGGTAAATCGACTCTGGTAAAAACCATTGTAGGTGAATTATTCCCTGAGAATGGTCACGTAGATATTGGCAATCGTGTACAAGTGGGATACTTCTCGCAAGAGCACGAAGAATTACATGATTCTTGGCAGGTAGTAGAAGAGATTATGAATCACTTTAACTACACTGAAGAAAAAGCCCGCAATGTATTAGGCTCATTCCTATTTAAAGGGGACGATGTATTTAAGCTAGTAGGAGACTTATCCGGTGGTGAGAGAGCTCGGTTAGCATTGTTAAAATTATTCCTTCAAGGAGATAATTTTCTTATCTTAGACGAACCGACAAACCATTTAGATATTCCAACGCGTGAAATTGTGGAAGAAGCATTACAACAATTTGAAGGTACTTGCTTTATTATTTCCCATGACAGATATTTCTTGGATCAAGTTTCTACAAAAACCATTGTTTTAGATGATGGAAAAATTACTGAGTATCTCGGTAATTATTCGTATTACAAAGAAAAGTTAAAGGAACAGGAAGATTTGTTAGCCCTAGCTAACGAGCAAAATTTAGAAAATAGTGTTAGCGATAATAAACATACTTCTTTTCATGAACCTATACTTTCAGTAGAAGAAGCTACAGAGGCATCACAGAAGAAACCAAACGCCTATATGATAGAAAAGCAATTAGCTGAGGTGGAATCTGAAATTGCTCGATTAGAAGCAACTATGAAAATGTATGAAGTTCAATTAGCTAATCCTGTAGTACAGCAAGATTTAGATGAAATGTCCAAAATTTCCATACAAATTGAATCAACACAAAGTGAGTTAGATGCATTGTATGAAAAATGGGAACGATTATCTGAATAACTTATAATAGTATATATTATTATAGAGTTATTTTAATTGACAAAGGATTCAAAACTCTAATAATATAGATATAGATTTAAAGTTTTATGTTTCAAAGGAAGGGTGTAGCATGAATAAATCCATGTTAAAAAAAGCGGCCATTTTTGGTCTTGCTGGTGTAATGGCAGTTGCTGCTGGTTGTGGCAGTAATAAAGATGCAGGTAATGCAAATAGCAATGAAGCTAAAATTGCATTGTTAACAACAACAACTGGTGGTGCAGCGGCATACGGCGAATCCATTAAAGCTGGTGCAGAGTTGGCAGTTAGTGAAATCAACGCTGATGCAAACGCTGTAAAAATCAACTTGTTAGTAGAAGATACTAAAGGTGATAAAAACGAAGCTATCAATGCAATGAATAAAGTAATTTCTAAAGATAAAGTTGTAGCTGTTATTGGTCCAATGTTATCTGGTGAAATGATGGCAGCAGGTCCTGTAGCAAACAAAAGCAAAATCGTAGCTCTTGGTACATCTACAACTGCTGAAGGTATTACAGATATCGGCGATTACATTTTCCGTAATGCTGTACCTGAATCCTTAGCAGTAGACACTGCAATTAAAGAAGCGCATAAAACTTTGGGCTTTAAAACTGCAGCTATTATGTACTCCAACAACAATGACCAAATGGTATCTGTAAATAATACAGCTCGTAAAGCATTGGAATCTGAAGGTGTACAAATCGTTGATACTGAAACATTTGCAGATAAAGATACAGATTTCTCTGCTCAATTGACTAAGATTCAACAAGCAAAACCTGATGTAATCGTTGTGGCTTCTCTTTACCAAGAAGGTGCATTGATTATGAAAAAAATGCGTGAAATGGGTATGAATCAACCTGTAGTTGGTTCCAATGGCTTCAACAGCCCTGAATTCATTAAAATTGCAGGCGCTGCAGCTGATGGTGTTATCGTAGGTACACCTTGGTTCCCTAACAAAGACGATCAAAAGGTAAAAGACTTCCGTAAAGCTTACAAAGATAAATACGGTAAAGAACCAGACCAATTCGCAGCTCAAGCTTATGATGCGGTATACCTCTATGAAGCAGCTTTGAAAAAAGCAGGTTCTACAACAGATCGTGAAAAATTCCGTGAAGCTTTGAAAAATATTGCTGACTTCGTTGGTGTAACTGGTCAATTCAAGTTCAATGAAAAACGCGACCCATCTATGGAAGTTCAAGTTTTACAAATTAAAAATGGTCAATTTGACGCATTAAAAAAATAAAAGTTGAGGTAGTATAGTGTTTTTACAACAATTAGTTAACGGGTTAACCCTCGGTAGCTTATATGCTGTACTCGCTATTGGCTTAACACTTGTGTTTGGCGTTTTAAATATCATCAACATGGCACACGGAGGCATCTTTATGATAGGTGCCTTCGTTGGTCTTTTTATGGTAACTGTTTTTGACGTTAACATTTTTGTAGCCCTTATCGTAGCTATGGCTGTCGGTGCTATCCTCGGTTATCTTTTAGAATTTGTGGCGCTTCGTCCACTACGTAAAAAAAAGGTGTCTCACTTGGCACCACTTATTAGTACCATTGGTGTTTCTATTTTTCTTGAAAGTTTGGCATTATTGCTTTGGGGCCCTCAAACAAGATCATTTCCACCAGACTATATTGGTGGTCTAATCGACTTTGGAGCTTTCAAAATTTCCATGGTACAAATTATTGGCTTAGGTGTTTCTGTAGTCCTAATGCTGATTCTTAATATAGTCATTAAGAAAACTAAAATTGGTAAAGCTATTCGCGCCGTATCTATGAGTACTGAAACAGCGGCTCTCTTGGGTATTAATCCTACAATGATTATATCTGTTACAGTTATGATTGCATCTGCTTTAGGTGCTGCCGCAGGTGTATTGGTAGGATTGTCATTTAATGCGATTGAGCCTACTATGGGTGTTATTATTGGATTTAAAGGCCTTGCCGTACTTATCTTAGGTGGTCTTGGTAATATTACAGGCGCCATGGTGGGCGGTTTCATTTTAGGTGTAGCAGAAATCTTCTCTGTTGCATATGGTGCCTCTACATTCCGTGATGCGGTGGCCTTTGGTCTTATCATCCTATTATTATTCTGGCGCCCACAAGGCTTGTTTGGTTCTAAAGATAAAGGGGGTAGACCTTAATGGATTTATTAAACCCGTATTATCTACAGATCGTGATGTTCTTCATCATCAATACCATCATGGGTATTTCTATTTACTTCACGCTTGCAAGTGGTCAGCTTTCTTTAGGGGCTGCTGGTTTTATGAGCGTTGGTGCGTACGTAGGGGCTATCCTTTCTTTGAAAGCTGATTTGCCTATCGTTGTAGGCATCATTATTGGTGGACTAGTTGCTAGTCTTGTAGCAGTTATTATTGGTTTACCAACAACACGTCTTCGCGGTTTATATCTTGCCATTGCTACGCTTGGCTTTGGCGAAGTTGTGCGTGTTATTTTCTTGAACTTGGATATTACTAATGGTGCGTTAGGCCTTTCTGGTATTCCATCTATTCCTCAAGAATTAACAAATTTAGCCTATGAACTTGATATTGATGGTTTAATGGGTATCGATGCTGTTGCATGGGGCAACTTAATGGCTATTATTATTTTGCTAATCATTTTAGTATTGATTATTGCCTTCTGTGTGCGCATTAATAATAGTCGTGTGGGTCGTGCCTTTGCAGCGATTAAGGCTGATGATCATGCAGCAGAATTAATGGGCATTAACGTTGTTTACTACAAGATGATGGCATTTATCATTGGTGCCTTCATTGCCGGTATTGGCGGTGGTTTGTATGCTCATATTACAAACTTTATTAATCCAACAGACTTTAGCTATCACAAGGTAGTACAAATCTTACTATTCCCTGTATTTGGTGGTTCTAATGTAGTATGGGGTTCCGTATTAGGTTCCTTTATTCTTACATTATTACCAGAAGTATTGCGTTTCTTATCCGATTATCGGGACATCATCTATGGTGCATTACTTGTTATCTTGATGGCAGTTCGTCCAGATGGTATTTTAACAGAATCTATGGTAGACAAAATTAGTCGTAAATTAGGCTTAAAAAAAGCTCCATATATTCCTGAATCACAAGTATTAACAGAACGTTTTGAAGCGTATAAACGTAAACAACAAGAAGAAAAACAAGGATAGGAGGGAACTGAATGCTATTAGAATTAAATGACGTAAGTAAAAGCTTTGGTGGCGTTGCAGCTCTCACCGGTATATCCTTTGGTGTAAAACAAGGTGAAGTATTCGGTGTTATTGGTCCAAATGGTGCTGGTAAGACTACACTCTTTAACTTAATTACAGGGGTGTTCCCTGTAAGTTCTGGCGAAATCGTATTTGATGGTATGTCCGTTGTAGGTATTAAGCCTCATAGAACGGTAGAAATGGGCATTGCTCGTACATTCCAAAATATACGTCTCTTTGGTAATATGACTGCTTTGGAAACTGTTTTAACAGGTATGCACTGTCGAACAGGTTCGGGTTTTGTGGCCAGCTTCTTAAGAACAAAACGCCAACGTATTGAAGAAGAGCGTTGTCGCGGTATTGCTTATGAATTTTTAAAACTCGTAGGTCTTGAAGAAGATGCTGAAGAGGTTGCTACATCTTTGCCATATGGTAAACAACGTCGTCTTGAAATTGCACGTGCCTTGGCTACACATCCTCAATTAATTTTGCTCGATGAACCGGCAGCAGGTATGAATGATAGTGAAACAGAAGCGTTACGCCAATTGATTGGTAAGATTCGCGATCTTGGTATTACTGTCGTAGTAATTGAACATGCTATGGAATTAATGATGAATATTTGTGACCGTTTGGTAGTATTCAACTTTGGTAAAAAAATTGCTGAAGGTACACCTCAAGAAATTCAAAATAATGAGGCTGTAATTGAAGCATACTTGGGTAAAGAGGAGGTGTAATATGTTAAAGCTGGAAAACATCGTGGCTGGTTATGGACATATTACAGCCTTAAAAGATATCAGTTTGGAAGTACCACAAGGTTCTATTGTATCCTTGATTGGCGCTAATGGTGCCGGTAAGTCTACAACGATGAAGACTATTATGGGTCTTGTAAAACCAACATCAGGTAAAGTATTATTTGAAGGTCAAGACATTACTGGTCATAAAACACATCAAATAGTACATGGTGGTATTTCTTTAGTTCCTGAAGGTCGTCAAATTCTTCAAGATATGAGCGTTTATGAAAACCTTGAAATGGGTGCTTATATACGTAATGATAATGAGATTGAAGCGGATATTAAAAAGGTATTTAAACGCTTCCCAATTCTTGATGAACGAAGCTATCAATTAGGTGGCACACTTTCTGGTGGGCAACAACAAATGTTAGCAATTGGTCGTGCGCTAATGGCACGTCCAAAATTGTTATTATTGGACGAACCATCCATGGGTCTTGCACCATTAGTTGTAAATGAAATCTTTGAAACTATCAAAGAAATTAGTGCAGAAGGAACTACTGTTCTTTTGGTAGAACAAAATGTACGACAAGCGTTGAAAATTGCTGATTATGCATATGTATTGGAGACCGGTAAAATGGTATTATCCGGTCCTGCTGATGAAGTACGTCATGATCCTCGCGTTATGGAAGCATATTTAGGCGGTCGTGTTGAATAATTAGTATTTTAGGTTTATTGTATTTATCTAAAATTTTAAATAAGGTGTATATGCTAGAAATCTAGTATATACACCTTATTTTTTTATCATATCAATAAAATTAATGAGTATTTGATGATTTTATGAAACAACGGTGAATAGAGTTTATACATATTTTATTTATTGTCTGAAATACAATAAAAAAATCTAGTGAAATGTGAATGAAATGAGTAAAAAAATACCCATAAAAATATAAATAAAATACTATATTTATAGGATTTATTCATAAAGGTTTGATGAAGTTATCTCGTAAAGACCTCTAATTATGGAAGAAAGTTTAAAAAAATGATAAAATGACTTAACTGATTTTTTAGGATTAATAATTCTAAAATTTAAGTGATGTATTGAGTGCGTTGAATGTAAACTAAAGAGGTAAAGTATGAATAAAAAACAGTATATGATGATGGCCGCATTTCTATGTGCCACAACAACATCTATGGCTGCATCTGTTAATGTAACAACAGAACAGTCTTACAATGCTAAAACATTAGAATCAGATAAGTATGCATCACTACAAACTAGTGCATCTGTTGTAAGCTCTGACAAAGAATATCGTTTACGCCAAGGGGATGAACTAACGATTCAAGTTGTACAACAAGCTGATCTTGGTACACGTAATGGTAATGATATTATGTATACTGTTCGCCCTGATGGATATGTATCATTTCCTATGGTTGGCGCAGTAAAAGCAGACGGTTTAACTATCGATGAGTTCACCGCGCAATTACAGCAAGGTTTATCTCGTTACATAATTAATCCAGATATTACTGTAAATGTTACAAAACTTGGTGGTGTTCGTGTTTATGTATTCGGTGAAATTAATAAACCTGGTGCCTATACGTTAACTAAGTCTAGTACTGTTATTGATGCAATTGGAGCGGCAGGTAGCTTTAACTGGGATACAGCTAAAAAGAAAATTTACTTGATTCATCAAGATAATCCTGAAAAACCAATACCAATTAATTTAAATCGTATGTTGCAAACTGGAGATATGTCCGAAAACTATATTATGAGAGAGGGAGATGTTCTTTATTTAACTAAAAATAGTCGTATTAACTTTGCTCGCGACATTGTTCCAATCTTATCAGGTGCATACATGGTTTCACGAATCGGTAAGGATTAAGGATAAGGTTTATCTCGTATATAAGGGGGCGTTCTTTTGCGTTCATATTTATTACCAGCTATATTGTTTATTGCTGATATTGCGACAATTGTTATTGTGGCATTCATCAGTTTATTTATTAGATTTGATGGCTACATAGAATCTCGATATATTAATCAAATGGTAGACGCATTACCTCTATTACTCGTTTCGTATATGTTGATGTTTTTGGTTATGCACCTATACACTCGTATATGGCGTTATGCAGGAATGAGAGAAGTTCTAGCTGTTTTTGTAGCTACAACTATTGGTACGGGACTCTTTTATTCCTCCATGTTTGTTTTTGGTAAATCATTACCTCGTTCTATTTATTTTATTACATGGTTCCTCACCACTGGTACAGTAGGTATGGGGCGAATGTTACTGCACTATGTGGCACTTCATTATAGTAATGGGGACGATGATGAAAATGGCCAAGTGAATGCGTTGATTATAGGCGCAGGTGATGCAGGTGCGACTATAGCTCGTGAAATTGAACGTTATCATAAGAGGTCTCGACGGATTATTGGTTTTGTGGATGACGATATGTTTAAGCATAATCGTTTGATGAACGGCTTTAGAATTTTAGGGGGTCGTGAAGATATTCCAATGCTTGTTGCGAGATATAAGGTAGAGGAAATTATAATTGCTATGCCTTCTGTAAAACGTGATGTTATCCGAGAAATTATGGAAATCTGCTCGCCTCTAAAATGTAAAATCAATACGTTACCAGGTATGTATCAATTATTAGATGATGAGGTTTTGGTATCCCATTTACATCCTATTTCCATTGAAGATCTTTTGGAACGCGATGAGATTCATCTAGATACTACAAAAGTAGAACCATATCTAAAAGATAAAGTTGTTCTTGTTACAGGTGCCGGCGGTTCTATTGGTTCTGAAATTTGTCGTCAAGTATTACGGGTAAAACCTAACAAACTATTGCTATTAGGTCATGGTGAAAATAGTATTTATCTAATTCATCAAGAGTTGCGTTCTATTGCACCTAAAGGTGTACTGATTCCTATTATTGCGGATATTCGAGATAAGAATCAATTAGATCAAATTTTTACTGATTATCATCCAGATGTAGTTTTTCATGCAGCAGCTCATAAACATGTACCACTTATGGAAATTCAACCGATTGCAGCCGTACTTAATAATATTTATGGTACACGTAATGTAGCTGATGTAGCTGGTGCTCATGGGGTTGAACGATTTGTTATGATTTCTACAGATAAAGCTGTGAATCCAACTAGTGTTATGGGTGCCACAAAACGAGTGGCAGAAAAAGTTGTACTTGGTATGAATCATAAGTATAATACAAAATTTATCACCGTTCGTTTTGGTAATGTACTGGGGAGTCGGGGATCTGTTATTCCATTGTTCCGAAAACAAATTGAAGCAGGTGGTCCTGTAACTGTTACAGATCCAGAGATGACTCGTTACTTTATGACTATTCCTGAAGCAAGCCAGCTTGTGTTACAAGCGGGTGCAATGGGTACTGGTGGAGAGGTGTTCCTATTAGATATGGGAGAACCAGTAAAAATTGTTGATTTAGCAAAAAATATGATTCGTCTTTCTGGGTTTGAGCCATATAAAGATATACGAATTGAGTTTACTGGCTTACGTCCAGGTGAAAAGTTATATGAAGAGTTATTAACTGCTGAGGAAGGTACAAACACGACCACACATAAAAAAATTTTTGAAGCTGCCTTAGAAGATGTAGACCAAGAATGGTTAAGTGCTAAAATTGAGCGGTTTGAAACATGTAAATCTGATTTGGATGTAATCAATGTATTACAAGATATTGTTCCTACATATCATCCAAATCATAATGTATAACAATTTAGTTAAAATTATTTATTTGGAACTGTAATTTATATATTAGTAAGATATACAGTTGATATTCCTAAGAGGGAGAGACTCTGTTGTTTGTAAATTTTTACAGAAAGGGGTATATGGGTGGAACAAATTATTGATTTAAAAGAGGTGGGTAGAGTCCTCGTTAAAAAGCGCCGTAAAATTATTAATATCACGGTAGCTTGTATGGTATTAGGTGGTGCCTATGGATTAATTGCACCGTCCACATATCAATCTACATCTATGTTACGTATTAAACAATCTCAAGGCTTAAGTAACTCTGTTTTATCAAGTGCTAATGGATATTCTGATTCTATGGCACGCCAATTGATGAATACAGATGCAGAAATCTTAAAAAGTCGTAATGTTGTAGAACCTGTTATTTCCGCTATTGAGGATCCAGAAGGAACAGGTAAAGCTCCGACATATGAAGAATTTGTTAAAACGCGTATTGAAACAAAACCGTATAAAGAAACTGAGTTACTACAAGTTAGTGTAACTGGTAAAAGCCCTGAACAAGCGCAAGAGGCAAATCAATTATTAATTGATACTTTCTTGAAGCGCTTGGCAGATATTTCTCACGTAGAACAACGTTCTACTCGTGAATTTTTACAAAAACGCGTTGTTTCTGCAAAAGAAGAATTAGAACAAGCGGAAAAAAAATTACAACAATTCCAAGTGGATAATAAAGTGTATTCTACTGCTGACCAAATGAAAGGGTTAACAGATAAGATTACTCTTATTGATCGAGAAAAAGCTCAAAATCAACTGGATTTGGAAACAGCTCAAGCCGCTTTAGGTAGTATTAATGAGCAGTTGGGATCAGCAGGTAAAAGTATTTCAGATAGTGCAACTGTTCAAGCTTATAAAGGTCAGTTAGCTGATTTAGAGGCACGTAAAGCTTCTTATGTTGGTAAATATACGGATGAGCATCCAGCGATGAAAGAGATTAACCAACAAATTGAAGAGGCTAAGAGTGGTCTAAATGCAGAAATTAATGCTATTGCAACCCAACAAGCTCCATCTAGCAATTCTGCTCAACAAGGTTTATTAGCAGATAAATTTAGAAATGAAGCTGCTTTAGCTGTAGCACAAGGTAAAGAATCTACGTTAGCTAATCTTGATAAAGAAAACGAAGATGCTATGAAAAACTTACCAGAAAAAGAACGTGGATATATCCAAGCTAAACGTGATGTTGATGTGGCACAAGATATCTATGAAATGCTTTCTAAACGCTTAGAAGAAGCTAAGGTAGCCGAGGTAATGGTGCCAAATGAAGTGCAAATTGTTGATGCGCCTACATTGCCAGAAAAAGCTATTTCTCCTCGTAAGGTTCTTATTGTATTAGGCTCTGCAGTTTTAGGTCTTATTCTTGCTTGTCTTTACACATTGGGCCAGTTCTTCTGTAATCGCAAGGTTCAGTCTGTACAAGAAATTAATGATATTCTTGGCATTGAAAACTTAGGTGTTATTCCAAATCATGATGAAAAGGAAGAAGAACCTAGTAATCGTATTATTACATTGTGGCGCAAAGTGAGAGGTTAAGATGATTAGACTAATTTCTAATGAACGTGGTGATACACCGCTTGTAGAAGCATATCGTACATTGCGTAGCAATTTACAATATGTATGCAATCAACATAAATGTAAGATAATTTGTATTACAGCGGCAACTAGTGGAGAAGGTACTTCTGAAGTAGCGGCTAATACGGCAATAGCCTTATCGAAAAATAATAATAAAGTTCTTTTGGTAGATGGTAATTTACGTAATCCAATTCAACATCTAGCATTTAATGTACAAAATAAGGGGCTTACTAATGCCGTAATTCTGGATGAAGATTTAACAATTCATCGTAATATTGTTCCTCATTTAGATGTGCTTACAGCAGGTGAAGTAGTTAGTCATCCTTCAGAGGTAGTTGATTCAAGTAAATTATCTACAATATGGGATTATATTCGTGATGAATACGATGTGGTTATCATTGATACACCACCGGTATTAGATGTTACGGATGCTGTTGTATTAGCTGAAAAATCAGATGGCGTTATGCTTGTGGTTAAAAATGAGATTGCAAGTCCTAAAGACTTAACTGAAGCTAAGAAAAGACTTACTCAAGTTGGTATTCCTTTATTAGGTTCTATCGTTATTGATGCATAATACCCACTTTAACATATATTTAATCTGATAAATCAAGCGTATCGATTAGGTAAAGAAAGTTATGAGGTGATTTATATGAAAATTAATTTTTCTCCTCCCGATATTACAGAGTTAGAAATTAATGAAGTCGTTGAAGCCTTAAAGAGTGGCTGGATTACGACAGGTCCGCGTACTAAGCAATTAGAGAAAAAAATTGCGGAACAGTTAGGTACACCTAAAGCTGTTTGTTTAAACTCTGCTACCGCGGCGCTTGAGATGTCTCTTCGAGTATTAGGTATTGGTCCTGGTGATGAGGTAATTACTAGTGCTTATTCCTATACGGCTAGTGCAAGTCCTGTTGTTCATGTAGGGGCTACACTAGTTATTGTAGATACCCAAAAAGATTCATTTGAAATGGATTATGATGCAGTGGCTCGTGCTATTACACCAAAAACAAAGGCAATCATTCCTGTAGATATTGCAGGGGTGCCTTGTGATTATGACCGTTTACGCTCTATTGTAAAAGAAAAGAAAGCGCTATTTACACCTGCCAATGATATTCAAAAAGCATTGGGACATATTCCTATCGTAGCGGACTGTGCTCATTCCTTTGGTGCTTCATACAAAGGTATACCAACTGGTAATGTAGCTGATTTTAGTAGTTTTTCCTTCCATGCAGTAAAGAACTTTACGACTGCCGAAGGGGGCTGTGCTACATGGCGACATATAGATGGTATTGATGATGAAGTCATTTATAAACAATTCCAATTATTATCTTTGCATGGACAAGATAAGGACGCCCTTGCTAAGACAAAGGCTGGTGCATGGGAATACGATATTAAGGGTACATATTATAAATGTAATATGACCGATATTATGGCGGCTATTGGTTTGGCTCAATTTGAAAGATACCCAAAACTGTTAGCACGACGTAAGGAAATCATCGCAGCTTATGATGCAGGTTTTAAAGATTTACCTGTTACATTGTTACATCATTATACTGATGATCATCAAAGTAGTGGCCACTTATATTTAGTACGTTTAGATGGTCAAGATGCTGAATACCGTAATAAGATAATCGAGGCTATGGCTGAAGCGGGTATTGCAACCAATGTTCACTATAAGCCAATTCCTATGCATACGGCTTATAAGAACTTAGGATTTAGCATTGATGATTATCCAAATGCTTATAATCAATTTAAAAATGAAATCACATTGCCTCTTCATACATTGCTAACGAATGAAGAAGTGCAATATATCATTGAAACATTTAAAAGGATTATTACCGAATGTTAGTAAAAAACTTTCACGATCTACCACAAGAGTTGCAGTGTGAAGAGGTGCGTCCATACTTTGAAATATTGAATCAAAGACGAACAAGCCTTCTTTGTAAAAGCATTTTTGACCGTGTTATAGCCGCTGGTATGCTTATTGTATTAAGTCCTGTATTTTTGGTGTTAGCCATCATGATTAAACGAGATAGCGAAGGAGAGGTATTCTTCCGCCAAACTCGAGTGACGCAATATGGTCGTACCTTTGGTATCTATAAATTTCGTACCATGGTAAAAAATGCAGAATCATTAGGTGCTCAAGTAACATCACAAAATGATATGCGCGTTACCAAGGTAGGCAATATGCTTCGTAGCTGTCGCCTCGATGAATTACCTCAGCTAATTAATATTCTTGTAGGCGATATGAGCTTTGTTGGTACAAGACCTGAGGTACCTCGCTATGTGGCAGCTTATACGGATGAGATGAAAGCTACTTTGTTATTACCGGCTGGTGTAACTAGTGTGGCTAGCATTACCTATAAAGATGAAGATCAACTTTTACAAAATGCTCAAAATGTAGATGAAGTGTATATCAATGAAGTATTACCAGGCAAGATGGCTTGGAATTTAAAAAGTATTAAAGAGTTTTCTTTTTTACAAGATATTAAAACGATGGTTGACACAGTACTGGCTGTTTTACGTTAAGAGAGGTCCCTATGAGTACATCTATGACAAAGGAAATACAAGATAAAGAGCTTAGTATGTTGCTGTACTTTAAAGAGTTTTGTGACAAACATAATTTGCGCTTTTACCTCTGTGGCGGTGGCCTCATTGGGGCTATACGTCATAATGGCTTTATACCTTGGGATGACGACTTGGATTTATTTATGCCACGTCCAGATTACGAAAAGTTAGCTGAACTGTGGCCTAAGTATGCAGATACAGAACGGTATACTTATTGTCGTACAGATCGGCACCATATCTATCATGATGCAGGTGCTTCTATTAGAGATAATCATACGACATTTATTAATCGCCATAGTATGTATGAAGATATTTGTCATGGTTTAGCTCTTGAAATCATGCCTATTGATGGCTGTGCACCAGGTAAAATTAGTCGAGTGCTACAACTGATGTGGGCTATGACCTTTGCGCTTTTCAATGCACAACGGCTTCCAGATAATAAAGGACCGATATATCGTGCATTAGCAGGTTGTATCTACAAGGTATTCTCTAGTCAGTCATTACGTTACCATATATGGCGTTTTGCAGAAAAGCAAATGACCAAATATGATTTCAATACGAGTAAAGAGTGTACTGAGTTAATTGGTAGTTTAAAAGGCATGAAGTTACGGCATCCTCGAGAAGACTTTGCTTCTGTTGTATATAAAGCCTTTGAGGGTCATCAGATACCTGTTATGAAAGGGTATGAAAGATATTTACATCTTATTTGGGGCGATTATATGCAATTACCTCCAGTAGAACAGCGTGTAGCTAAACATGATGCTGTATTTGCTGATTTACATACACCTTACAAGGAGTATAAAGGTATACATTATGCCAAGAACTAAGCTCAACTTTAAGGAGGGTCTATGAAACGAATAGCAGTAATCTTTGCGGGTGGCGTCGGTGCTCGTATGAAGAATAGCAAGACGCCAAAACAGTTTCTTGAATGGAATGGTAGACCTATTTTGATTCAAACCTTAGATGTGTTTGAACAGACCGACTCTATTGATGGTATTGTTTTAGCCTGTAAAGCAGAGTGGATTGATCATACTCAAAATCTTATTAAAGAAGCAGGTTTACAAAAAATTGTATCCATTGTTCAAGGTGGAGACAGTGCTTTAGACTCTCAATATAATGGATTGATAGAGGCAAAACGGTTATTTCCTAATGAAGAGGTTACCGTATTGATTCACGATGGTGTTAGACCACTTGTGGATAAGGCAACAATAGAGCGAAATATTGAATCTGTAGAAGCAAAGGGGTCTGCTATTACTGTCACACCTGCTATTGAAACCGTTATGGTTACAGATAATGGTTCTATAAACCGTATCTTAAATCGTAGTGAATGCCTTATGGCAAAAGCACCTCAAAGTTTTAAACTAGATGATATTCTATCGGTTCATAATCAAGCTAAAGCAGAAGGTATCCATAATTTTATAGACTCTGCATCTATGATGATGCATTATGGATACACCTTGTATCCAGTATTAGGAGAGACAGAAAATATAAAGATTACTACACCATCTGATTATTATATGTTCACAGGTATCATTAAGAACCGTGAATTAGGAGGATTACAGGATGAGTAATTCCGTTATTAAACGTGAGTTAACCGCTTTACTACAAGATAAAGAGTACTTTGAATTCCTCCGCCATCAACGCATTCTTGTGACAGGTGCGACGGGACTTATTGGCTCTATGTTTATAAAACTGCTAATACTTGCCAATGAATCGTATGGTCTAGATATACAGGTAATAGGTCACATACGTAGTCATGATAAAGCACAAACTATTCTAGGGGATTATTTAGATAATGATTCTATTACACTTATTGATGGCTCTTTAGAATCGATTGATGTGCCTTGTGATTATATCTTACATGGTGCAGCGCCGACACAATCTAAGTTCTTTATGGAGCATCCTGTAGAAACTATTCGTACTTCTATTCATGGTACGGAGACCATGCTTGAATTAGGTCGTCATAAAACGATAAAAAAACTTGTTTATTTATCGAGCATGGAACAATATGGTGTACCTTATGAATCAGGACAAGTGATGACAGAAGAACGATTAGGGCATTTAGATCATTTAAATATTCGTAGTTCTTATTCTGAAAGTAAGAGATTATGTGAGTGTTATTGTAAGTCCTATGCTGTAGAATTTGGAGTTCCTGCTGTTATAGCTAGACTTGCTCAAACTTTTGGACCAGGTGTTCCTGTATCTGATAATCGTGTATTCATGCAGTTTACTAAGAGTGCTCTACGAAATGAAAACATTATTCTTCATACAAAAGGTGACTCCATGTCGAACTATTGTTACATTACGGATGCATTAACGGGTATCTTAACCCTCATGAAGGATGGAGAACCTGGAGAAGCGTACAATATATGTCATGATGAAGAAACACGCTCTATAGCAAGTATTGCACATTTAGTATCGAGGCATGTAAGTCATGATAAAAGCGAAGTAATTTTTGATATTCCTGAGGATGTGCAAGGCTTAGGCTATGCGCCGACAGTACACATGTTCTTAAGCTCTAAGAAGTTAAAATCCTTAGGTTGGCATCCTAAGGTGACAATGGCGCAGGCTTATGTGAGACTTGCAGAATATATTCAAGAGGAAGGCCTATGAAGAAGGAAATAATTATTGTTACCATCTCCCTTGGTAATGATGGAGCTGAACGAATTTTAACAGAGTTAGCTCGTCAATGGGTACATGATGGTCATCATATTACGGTCATCCAAACTAGTCCAAATCGTTATGGTAATGAATATACCTTAGAAAATGGGATTGAACAAATTGAAATCCATACTACAAGCTCTAATAAGGTAGTTCGATTTATGCAGGAAATTATAGAGCTAATTAAGATTTTGAAGACAAGACCTAACGCAACATGCTTGTCGTTTTTGTCGGCATCGAGCTTTATTTTAGCCATTAGCTCTTGGTTTGTGAAAAATCGCATCGTCTTTTCGGAGCGAAATAATCCGCGCAAGGTGCCTATTGGTTGGCATCAACAAGCGCTGCGTAATTTTGCCTTTAGATTTGCTGATGCTCTAGTATTCCAAACAGAAGACGCTCGCTCTTACTTCCCAAAATCTGTACAGGAACGTGGTGTTATTATTCCCAATCCTATTAATGGTAAATTGCCACCACCAATAGAAGGAGAACGTGAGAAGACGATTGTTACAGCCTGTCGATTACATCCTCAAAAGAATTTGCCTATGATGATCAATGCTTTTAGTATGCTGGCAGATGAGTTTCCAGACTATAAACTTGTTATTTATGGCCAAGGTATTTTAGAAGATGAACTACGTGCTCAAATTAAAGCGCTCAATTTAGAGAATCGTATTTTATTGCCTGGCTTTGCTAGTAATATTTTAGAGAAGGTCGCACCTTGTTCTATGTATGTTTCATCATCTGATTTTGAAGGTATTTCAAACTCTATGTTAGAAGCACTAGGAATGGGTTTACCTACAGTAGTTACAGACTGCCCAGTAGGTGGTGCTCGTATGGTAATAAACAGTGGAGAGAATGGTATCCTGGTGCCTGTAGGAGATACAAAAGTTATGTATGAAGCTATGCGTAGCGTTTTAAAAAATCCGGCACTAGCATCTAAACTTTCACAGGAAGCCATTAAGGTGCGTGATAAATTCCCACTATGCAAGATTGCTAAACGTTGGTTGGATGTTTTATGAGTTGTAAGGAGGAGAACCATTGAAGTTAAATATTACGGCTATTGCTGATCGCATGATATGGTTCATAACTCTAATTTTTTTAGTGTTGTCGTTGACCATTTCCTTTGCCCTTGGCGATGCGAATTATGGTGCTTATGTATTATTTGTATGCCTATTTGGTCTTATTGTTTTTTATCTTATACGAGAACAGGGAGTTATTAAATTTAAGCTTACTTCGTTACATGCTTATATGCTCCTATTCATTAGTGCATGTTATCTAAGTACTATTAATGCTATTGAGCCATCTGTAGCACTCAGTCGAAGTTTTGATATCGTAAAGATATTCTTTATGCTTATCATTTTATACATGTGTTATCAAGATAAAAAATCGGTGGACACATTATTAAAAATTGGTATGTGGACTGGTTATATAGTTTGTTTTTACACAGTATATTTCTATGGTTTAGATTACTTTATTACAGTTTTATCTTCTTCTGCACGAATTGCCAATGATGCATTAAATGCGAATACAGTTGGTTTATTAGGAGCCAATGCTATTGTCATGACATTGTATTATATGTTGTACGATCGTCCTCGTTGGTGGAATATTATTGCCCTACCTACATTAGGAATCCTAGCAGCTACTGGCAGTCGTAAAGCATTAGTGTTCGTTGTTGTTGGTACCGTATTACTATTCATTTTTAGAAGTTTACGTAGTGCTAATGTAGTGAACTCTATTGCAAAAATTATTGGATCATTGTTAGCTCTTACTATAGTTGGTGTTGCAGTATTACAACTACCTATGTTCTCGGAGGTATTGGACCGTATGTCGAGTATGGTCGATGCCTTTTCTGGTACTGGTGGTGACTCATCTACGATTATTCGTTTAGCTTTGGTAGATATCGGTTGGGATTTGTTTTATCAGTCACCTATAACTGGAGTAGGGGTTAATAATCCTTCTGTATATACCTTTTTCTTATATGGTAAAGAGAATTACTACTTACATAATAACTATATTGAATTATTAGCAGGTACTGGAGTCATTGGCTTATTGGCGTATTACTCTATGTATATATATATAGCATATAACTTAATTCGTTATCGAGATTTTCATAGTAATGAATACGTAATGGTCCTTATTTTGTTCCTTTCTCAAATTGTTATGGATATGGGGATGGTATCTTATGAAAGTAAGAGTACATACTTTTATATGATGATATTTTATTTAGAGGTGCAATTGCTCCGGAAAGGACGTAAAAATGAAGCTCAGCAAATTGTGTAAAGTTGGTATGTCCTTTTTAACAAAACCTTACTATCGAACGAGAGTATTAATTAAAATGGGCTGTTATGACTCATTGTCTGATGCGGACTTTCTAAAGAAGGTATTTCCTAAATATATGGGGTATCCTCTAGATTTAGAAAATCCAAAAATGTTTAGTGAAAAGTTACAATGGCTAAAAGTTAATTATAGAGAACCTATACAAACGGTAATGGTAGATAAGTATGAAGCCAAGCTTTTTATTGCACAGCGTGTAGGTGATCAATATATAATTCCTACACTTGCTGTATGGGATTCTGTAGAGGATATTGACCTTGATGCATTACCTAATCAATTTGTTTTGAAATGTACACATGATAGTGGGGGCATCGTAATTTGTAAAGATAAATCATCTTTTGACTTCGAAGCAGCTAAAGCTAAATTAAGTGCATCCTTACACCGAGATTATTCGCGTATAGCCAGAGAGTGGCCTTATAAAGATGTTCCTCGTCGGATTATAGCAGAGGAATATTTATCTGAGTTAGGTAGCAATGAAATCTTAGACTATAAAATGTATTGTTTCCATGGAGAGCCAAAATTAACAGTAGTATGTTCAAATCGTTTTTCTAAGACTGGAACACGTATGAACTTTTATGATATTGATTGGGAGCCAATGGGAATTCATTTTGGTCATTATCCACCATTGTCTACAGAGTTTCCTTTGCCCGTTACGTATGATGAGATGAAACGTTTAACCGCTGAACTTAGTAAGGATTGTCCGTTTTTACGTGTTGATTTTTATGAAATTAAAGGGCGCCTATATATTGGAGAGTTAACATTTTTCCCTGGTGCTGGATTTGAAAAGTTTCGTCCTATGTCAAAGGATTATGAATTAGGGGAGTGGTTACATCTTGAGAATTTACATCGGAGCTGATTTAGTTCCTACAGATATTAATAAAGCATTATTTGAAAATGGTAATGGTGAAGCCTTAGTAGGTAAAGAGCTGTATGAAATTCTTAAACAATCTGACTTAAATGTTTTTAACCTAGAGGTTCCCCTTACTGATGTAGAAACACCAATTGTGAAATTTGGTAATAATTTAATTGCACCTACAAAAACAATTCATGGCTATAAGGCGTTAGAACCTATATTTTTAACCTTAGCTAATAATCACTCCTTAGATCAAGGTGAGGAAGGTTTAACATCAACCTTAAATCTGTTAAAAAATCAAGATATTGCACATGCTGGGGCAGGTTCTAGTTTGAAGGAAGCTAAAAAGCCATTTATCTTTGAAAAAGAAGGTATACGAATAGGATTTTACTTATGTGTAGAACATGAGTTTACCGTTGCTTCTTGCCATACAATGGGGGCTAATCCATTTGATGTATTAGAGAGCTTTGATGAAGTTTTAGCTTTAAAAGAGCAGTGTGATTATGTTATAGTTTTATACCATGGTGGTAAGGAATTCTATCGTTATCCATCACCGATGTTACAACGCTACTGCCGCAAGTTTATTGATAGAGGTGCGAATCTTGTTATTTGTCAACATAATCACTGCGTAGGCTCTCGTGAAGACTATAATGGTGGTTCTATCATTTATGGTCAAGGTAACTTTATTTTTAATTCTGAATTTTATATAAACCATAAGGAATTCGTAAAAGATTCCTTATTAATCCGTGTAGAGGCAACAAAGGATAGCTTTATTGTATCTGAAGTACCAATTCGTAGCACTGAAATGGGAACACGTCAAGCTACTGAATCAGAAGCGGATGAAACTTTGACAGCTTATAAACAACGAAGTGAAAACATTAAAGATGCTTACTTTGTAGCTCAAGCCTATAAAGATTTTGCTGATACTCATATAAAGCGTTATTTGCGCGAATTTATTGGCAGATCATGTATTATACGTGCTATCAATGCATTATTTGGTCGAAAGTTAATGCAACTCATTTTAGGCAAAACAAGTTATTTAGCAATTCAAAACTACTTGGAATGTGAAGCTCACCATGAATTATTCTTGAGGGGCATTAAGAATATCAATAAAAAATAATGGATACTAAAATAGTAGCTGCTGCTAAATGGTCTGTCATAACAGAAGTTTTAGCAAAGCTTATTACACCACTAACAAATATAATATTGGCTCATATGCTAGCGCCAACTGCGTTTGGTATATTGGCAACGATTATGATGGTTATATCATTTGCAGAAATGCTTGCTGATGCGGGATTTCAGAAGTTCCTTGTACAACATGAGTTTGAAAGTGATAAAGAAAAGCAAGAGGCTACAGATGTGGCTTTTATTGCGAATTTAGTTCTTTCGATACTCTTGTGGGGAGGCATTATAATCGGTCGAGATGAATTGGCTGTACTAGTTGGCAACAATGGTTTAGGTATTCCATTGGCTATAATGGGGGCCATGATTCCGCTCTCTGCTTTTAGTAGTGTACAAATGGCTTTGTATCGACGAGACTTTAACTTTAAGTTTCTTCTTAACATTCGGCTCATTACAATTCTGACGCCTATATTAATATCCATACCTATGGCGCTTATGGGATATGACTACTGGTCTTTGATCGTCGGTATGTTAGGGGCTCAGTTGTTTACGGCTTTAGCCTTATTAAAGAGTAGGAAAAATCAAATCCATCTATTCTTTAGTTCTCGAGTCTTTATGAACATGTTTAGCTATAGTGCATGGTCACTGGCAGAAGCATTTTCTATTTGGCTTACCGCTTGGGTAGATACCTTTATTATTAGCCGATTTCTCGATGCTTACTATTTAGGGATATATAAAATGCCTATGGCTATTGTTACAACTGTCATGGCTATGGCGACGTCCTCATTAGCTCCGGTGTTGTTTGCCGCATTAAGTCGAGTACAACATGATCAACAGGAGTTTTCAAAGACGTTCTTTACCTTCCAACGCTATATGGCTTTATTCTTAGTTCCTATAGGGGTGGGGTTGTTTGTATTCCAAGATTTTGTGGTGCATTTATTACTTGGTCCACAATGGACTTTAGCTGGTATCGTTTTAGGATCTTGGGCACTGAGTTCTGCTATTATGACAGTAACGGCAAACTTAATTTCTGAAATCTTTCGTGCAAAAGGGGAGCCTAACTTATCATTTTGGACTCAAATATTGCACTTAGTTGTACTAATACCGGTTATTTATATTTGTATTCAATATGATTTTAGTACCTTTGTTTATGCTCGCTCGATAGTACGTATGGAAATGTTAATGGTTGCTATGATTTTCTTAGCATTATTTATACATATGAGTGCCTTACGGGTAATTACTAATATCGGTGTGTATTTAGTTACTGCATCTATTGTAGGAGCTCTTGCATATAGCACTTTACATTTGTACGATTCCGTATGGTGGACTGTAGCATGTATGCTCTTATGTGTAGTATTATATATAGCTATTTTATGTATTATCCCATCTGAGCGTGCTATGATTACTTCTGGATTTAAAAGAATCTTGAGTAAGGTGCAACGCTCATAATTAACAGAACTATGAAAGGAGTACATATGCTTTCAAAAAATGTAGACTTAAACAATACGGTGATTCTTGTAACGGGAGCCGCTGGATTTATAGGGGCTAATCTTGTTATGTCCTTATTATCTGAAGCAGAAGAGACTCGAATTATTGGCATAGATTCTGTTAATGATTACTATGACGTGGCCTTAAAGGATTATCGATTACAACAAATTGATGAAATAAGTAAAGATAATAAGAATACATGGATCTTTAAAAAAGGTAATATTGCAGATAAGGATTTTATTGAAGAAATCTTTTCTACTTATAAACCTCGTATTGTTGTCAACTTGGCAGCACAGGCTGGGGTACGTTACTCTATTACTAACCCGGATGCGTATATCGAGTCTAATATTATTGGTTTTTACAATATATTAGAGGCATGTCGTCATTCTTATGATGATGGTGAAAGCGGAGTGGAACATTTAGTCTATGCTTCATCATCTTCTGTATATGGTGCGAATAAACAAATTCCATACTCTACAGAGCATAAAGTAGATAATCCCGTATCTCTTTATGCAGCTACAAAAAAATCAAATGAATTATTGGCTTATTCTTATGCCAAGTTATATAACATTCCTAGTACAGGACTTCGTTTCTTTACAGTATATGGTCCGGCAGGCCGACCAGATATGGCGTACTTTGGTTTTACTAATACGTTGCGAAGCGGCGGTACTATAAAAATCTTTAATTATGGTAATTGTAAACGTGATTTTACCTATATTGATGATATTGTGGAGGGCGTATCTAAGGTGATGTGTGCCGCTCCAGAACGTCGTAATGGCGCTGATGGGTTACCTGTTCCTCCCTATGCTATCTATAATATAGGTAATAGTCATCCTGAAAATTTACTTGATTTTGTGCGTATTCTGTCAGAGGAATTAGTTGCTGCTGGTGTATTACCAGAAGATTATAATTTTGAAGACCATAAAGAGTTAGTGGCTATGCAACCCGGTGATGTACCTGTAACTTATGCAGATACAAGTGCTTTAGAAAAAGACTTTGGATTCAAGCCTAATACATCTTTACGTGAAGGATTACGGAAATTTGCTATATGGTATAAAAAGTTTTATATGATGGAGGGCAAATAAATGAAGATAGCAATTGCTGGTACAGGTTATGTAGGCCTTTCAAATGGTGTTTTATTAGCACAACATAATGAAGTGGTGGCTCTCGATATTATTCCTGAAAAGGTAGAAATGTTAAATCGCAAAGAGTCACCTATTGTAGATGCGGAATTGGAAGAATATTTAGCTACTAAAAAATTAAATTTTAAAGCTACATTAGATCCTACTGAGGCTTTTAAAGGTGCTGATTATGTTATTATTTCAACTCCTACTAATTACGATCCACAAAAAAATTTCTTTGATACATCTTCTGTAGAGCAAGTTATTAAAACAGTATTAGATGTTAATCCTGATGCTATTATGATTATAAAATCAACTGTGCCTGTTGGATATACCGTTCAAATGCGTAAAGAGTTTAATACGGAGAATTTAATTTTTTCCCCTGAGTTCTTACGTGAAGGCAAAGCTTTATATGATAACTTACATCCTTCCCGTATTGTGGTAGGAGAAAATTCTGAACGGGCCCGTCATTTTGGTCAACTATTAGCTGATGGTGCCGTTAAAGAAAATATACCTCAATTATATACGGACTCAACGGAAGCAGAAGCTATTAAGTTATTTGCTAATACGTATTTAGCACTTCGTGTGGCGTATTTTAATGAGCTTGATTCCTATGCAGAGGTACGTGGCCTTAGTACAAGCCAAATCATTAATGGTGTTTGTTTAGACCCTCGGATTGGTGATTTCTACAATAATCCATCCTTTGGTTATGGTGGATATTGCTTACCAAAGGATACTAAACAATTATTAGCTAATTATAATGATGTTCCACAAAACTTGATTTCGGCCATTGTAGATGCAAATCGTACTCGTAAAGATCATGTAGCTGATGTTATTATTGGTAAAAATCCTAAAATTGTTGGTATTTATCGCTTGACGATGAAAATGAACTCTGATAACTTTAGAGCATCTGCAATACAAGGTGTGATGAAGCGTATTAAGGCAAAAGGCATAGCAGTAGTTGTGTATGAACCGACTCTTGATGCAGAAGACTTTTTTAACTCACCTGTAATTCGCAACTTTGAAGACTTTAAACGTGTTAGTGATGTCATTGTTGCTAATCGTTGGGATAATAGTCTAGAAGATGTGAAGGATAAAGTTTACACAAGAGATATTTTTGACCGCGATTGAGGTAGATATGTATTATGGCGTTTAGGAGAGGACTATGAAACGTTGTATACTATATATTTTATTAGGCTTAATTGTGTTTTTTATATGGGATAATTCGATGCAAAATGGTGGATCTTCAGATGGATTTAGTATATTTTTTGCAGAGGCTTTTGTACCTATAGTAAATAAATTAGGCTTTCATGGAAATATATGGACCTTGAATAGGATTGTTCGAAAATTAGCCCATCTCACAGAGTTTACAATCCTTGGTAGTGTTTTATATACGATTTTACGTCGATATATTACATATGGTACAGTAATAAAGACTATAGCTTTAGGAATACTGATAGCTAGTCTTGATGAATTTATACAATTGTTTTCACCAGGTCGTAGCTCTCAACTTTCTGATATTTTAATTGATACTATCGGTGTTATTCTTGGGCTTTTACTGGTAAAATTAGTTTATTATATTGGATACAAGAGAAGTACATTTAAAAATTAATTTGTTAATAATATACCGATACGTAAAAATACCTCATAGTCATAGTGATTATGAGGTATTTTTAATGAAATTAAGGTGAGAATATTAAAAAAATATTAAATAAACATATTATAGTTTATCTATTTTTATATAAAAACCACTATACAAGCCACTTTTCCCTTGATATAATCATGAATATAAAATGAAAAATAAATGAGAATAATATGAACTTTATAAAGAGGACGATTTCTGTAAGGGAGTATCGTAAGTAGAAGGGAAAGAATATGAATCGGGTTGTTGATTTACATGGTTGTATTTTGCCAGCTGTATTAGGGCCTCAAGGGCCACTAACAATGGCAGAAACAGTAAAAATGATAAAATCTTTGGTCGAACAAGGTATTACAGATATTTTTAGTACACCTGATGTAACTGTATGTATGGATAAGAATACATGGGATGCAATGGGGACAACACTAAATGATGTGAAGCTTGCAGTAGGGGAACAACAAGTGGATGTCACTATTCATAGTGGGGCTCGAGTTATGCTTTGTGATGAAATGATCGAATATATTGCAGCTCATCGTAATCAATATTTATTGGGAAATAGCCATTTTATGTTAGTTTCAATCCCTGAAAATAGCAAAATCCATCATATTAATGCATGGTTAATAGATTTGCTCAATATGGGGATTATTCCTATTATTAGTGAAGTAGAAACACATCGTCAATTGTTTACAAAACCAGAGCAATTGTTGGAATGGGTAGATAAAGGCATTTTAATTCAATGTAATATGGCATCATTTAATCATAGTCAGTCTAACTATCATAGAGCTATTGAATTATATCGTAATGGACTAATTCACTTCTTAGGTACTGGGTATTGTAGTGAAAGTGATGTACAAGCTCATCAAGGATACGTAGAAGCTATTTCCAAATTAGATAGCACATACAAAAAAGATTTGTTGCCGAATATTCATCTTAATGAGCGCGATCTTTTAGCTGATCGTACATTCTATCCTGCAGTTCCTTCTGGTTGGATAGGTCAAAAGAACAACTTTTTGTCGCGTCTATTTGGCTTTACATTGTAATTGGTATAGGTTCTTTTATTCATGCTGTATTGGTATGTCTGGAAGAACCTATTTTTACTTTATATTGTATTTTTTCTTGAAAACAACCACCATATATAGTATACTGAGTTAGCAGTAAAAAATAGAGGATTTAGTAATAATTCTTTACATTTTTACATATAAATTTATAAAAAGTATGGTTTACCATACTTTTTTCTATGTCTTAACATATGTTTTAGCGGTAACAAAATGGGGAGGTTGCCAATATGTTGCAGGTCATCAAACGGGATGGTACAAAGGTGCCTTTCGACAAACACAAAATTGCTTTAGCTATTGAAAAGGCTGAACATAGTAGTACAGGGTTGTACGAAGAGGGGTTAGCAGAGCGTATTGCAAATGAAATTGAAGATTATGCTCATAAACTCCAAAAAGATATGACAATTTATGCTATTGAAGATCAAGTGTATTATAAGTTGATTGAGTATCATAATCCTGCAACGGCACGTGCCTATGAAGGTTATAAAGCTGTTCAAGCTTTCAAACGTCGTCAAAACACGACGGATGAAGATGTAATTGGTTTATTAGATCGTAGTAATGTTAGTGTTCTTGATGAAAATTCAAATAAAGATGCTGCAATCGTATCTACACAACGGGATTTGATTGCCGGTGAAGTATCTAAGGATATTGCTCGACGTAAGTTAATTCCTACGGATATTTTAGAGGCTCATGATAGTGGTGCTATCCATTTTCATGATATGGATTACATTATTCAGCCCATGTTTAACTGTTGCTTAATTAATTTAGAGGATATGCTCAATAATGGCACAGTTATTAATGGTAAAAAGATTGATACACCTAAGTCTTTTCAAGTTGCATGTACAGTAACAACTCAAATTATTGCACAAGTTGCATCTGGCCAATATGGTGGCCAAAGTATTAATGGTATCGATCGTATCTTGGCACCGTTCGTACGTAAATCTTACGAAAAAATTCTTAACAATGTTATTGAAGAACAAGTTGAAATTTACGGGATGGAACCAAATATGGAAAAGGCCCGTGAAATTGCTTGGAAACGTACGCGTAAAGAAGTTAAGGATGGAATCCAAACAATCCAATATCAAATCAATACATTAATGACTACTAATGGTCAATCTCCATTTGTTACATTATTTATGTATTTTAAACCTGATTATGAATATGCTAAAGAAGCTGCTCTTATTACAGAAGAGATTTTAAGTCAACGTATTAAAGGCGTAAAAAATGAGGCTGACGTATATATTACGCCAGCATTTCCTAAATTGATTTATGTTCTTGATGAACATAATGTAACGCCTGATAGTCCATATTATTATTTAACTGAACTAGCTGCACAATGTACTGCTAAACGCATGTACCCAGATTACATTTCCGCTAAGAAGATGAAAGAAAACTATGAAGGTAATGTATTTAGCCCGATGGGATGCCGTTCTTTCTTATCTCCTTGGAAGGATGAAAACGGGAACTATAAATTTGATGGCCGTTTTAATATGGGTGTTGTAAGTTTGAACTTGCCTCAAATTGGTATCTTAGCTCGCGGTAGTGAAGAGAAGTATTTTGAAATTTTAGACAAACGTCTCGAATTAGCGGAAAAAGCATTATTATTAAGATATAATCTATTAAAAGATGTGGTTAGTGATGTTTCTCCAATCCATTGGCAACATGGTGCTATTGCACGCCTGAAAAAAGGTGAAAAAATCGGTCGATTCCTCACTGGTGGCTATGCAACAATCTCTCTTGGTTACATCGGTATCTATGAAGCGACTCGTTTGATTACTGGTGAATCTAATACAGGTGAAAAAGGCCGTGTATTTGCCATGAAAATCATGGATCGTTTAAACGAGGCTATTAATCTATGGAATGATAAACATAACCTTGGTTTTGGGTTATATGGTACACCTGCAGAAAGCTTAACAAATCGATTCTCGTCTTTAGATCGTGCTCGTTTTGGTGTGATTGAAGATATTACTGATAAAGGATATTATACTAATAGTTATCACGTAAATGTTCGTGAAGAAATCAATGTATTTGATAAGTTTAATTTTGAATCTGAATTCCAAAAGAAATCGACAGGCGGTTGTATTTCCTATGCAGAAATTCCAAATATGACTAACAATATTCCGGCTGTTTTGACTATGATTCGATATATTTATGATCATATTTCTTATGCTGAGTTTAATACCAAGTCTGACTATTGTCACGAATGTGGTTTTGATGGTGAAATTAAGGTCAATGAACATAATGAATGGGAATGTCCTCGATGCCATAATACAAATCGTGATAAATTAACAGTTATTCGTCGTACTTGTGGCTACTTAGGTGAAAACTTCTGGAATGAAGGTCGTACGAAGGAAATTAAAGATCGTGTAATGCATATCTAATAATAAATAGTATTAGTATTTATTATTATAATTTTATATATCATAAAAGCTGTGCCTAAGGCACAGCTTTTACTGTATCTATAAGAAATTGAAATATATCTATATAGTGCTATTCAAAGTTGATAAACAGTACATGGAGGTAATGATGAGATATGGTCAAATAAGGCAATATGACATTGCCAATGGAGAAGGCATTCGTACATCTATATTCGTAACTGGCTGTACACATTGCTGTTATAACTGTTTTAATGAAGAGTATCAAGATTTTAATGCCGGTCAAGAATGGACTCAAGCTGAAACTGATTTAGTTGTATCGTATGTGAAAAATCCTACTTGCTCAGGCTTAACTTTATTGGGTGGGGAACCTTTTCAAAATGTACAAGGTTTATTACCCGTGGTGCAGGCAGTCCGCGCAGCAGTACCGGCAAAGAAAATTTGGGCCTATTCAGGTTATGAAATAGATGATATCTTAGATGATGAGTTGAGAAGCACATTATTACATGAAATTGATATTTTAGTAGATGGTCGCTTTATAGAAGAACTAAAAGACCCTGCATTACGCTTTAGAGGGTCATCTAATCAGCGTATTATAGATGTTAAAAAAACATTAGAAACTGGTGAAGTCGTATTAGCAATGGAGTAAGTATGACATTTGATAAACGTTTAATAGGGCTCATAATTATTGTAGGATTTATAGCAGGATTAGTGGGGGCTTCTTATACACATTTAATGCATAGTATTCAGCATTTTGTATATCATTATTCTTCTGTAGATCATATGAGTTTTGGTGCTGCTGTAGCGCGGGTATCTCCAGTAGAACGATTGATACCACTCATTATTTGTGGTCTAATTGGTGGCGTGGGTTGGTTCCTTATTCATCAATATGGTAAAGGTATTGTAGATATCAAAACTGCCGTTTCCGGCAAGATGGATATGGATCCTATTACTACTGTTTTGCATGCAACATTACAAATTATTACAGTAGCTATTGGATCACCATTAGGGCGAGAAGTGGCGCCACGTGAAGCAAGTGCGGGGATTACAACTTTTTTAGTTAAGCATTTTGACATAAAACAAGAAGATCGCCAATTATTGATTGCTTGTGCTGCAGGCGCTGGCTTGGCGGCTGTTTATAATTCACCGTTATCAGCGGCAATTTTTACGTTAGAAACCTTGCTCCTTACTTGGAATATACGCGCTATAAGTGCTGCGCTTATTTGTTGCGGATTAGCAACTTTTGTAACTCGACAAGCTGGTGTAGGGGATGTCATTCAATATACAATGGCTCAACCTAGCTTGGGCAGTCACTATGTAGAATTCTCTATCGCCTTGGGCGCTATTGTTGCTTTAGGTGTAGTTTTATTTAATATTACTCAAGGTAAGTTACCTTCTATTCATCGTAGCAGTCCTGTTATGATCCCAATATCTATTGTTGCGTTTACACTTATTGGTGCGTTAGCTATGTATTTTCCTGAAATACTTGGAAATGGTAAAGCTGGGAACGAATTAACCTTTACTAATGATATTACATGGACTTATGCATTAGGATTATTTGGCTCTAAGTGGGTAGCGGTATTACTTGCATTAGCAGCTGGTGCTTATGGTGGGCGTATTACTCCATCTATGATGTTGGGAAGTACGTTAGCCATTGTATTTGGTACTTTTTGGTCTATTGCCGTGGCTCCTATATCATTGGGGATGGCTGCCTTTATCGGTGCCGTGGCATTTTTAGGACTAGCACAGAAGATGCCTCTGACATCTTGCGTATTTATGCTTGAGTTGACTAGATTTTCCGTAGAGATGTTCTTCCCTATAGCGTTGACCATGGGTACAGCACTTATGGTGGAACAAATTGTTCAGACCAAGTTAAAGATGAGTAAATAGTTTCTAAAGTAGAGTGTTTATAAATATCTATAATTAGATATTGGATTGATTTATAAGGCTATATCTAGTTATTTTAAAAGCCAATTTAAGCTTGAGAATTCAAAACAAACGCGGATAGTTGATAAACAACTATCCGCGTTTGTTATTTGAGTGATTATTTATATATGAGTTTATACGATTTTAGCATTTTTATCGTATTCTTCGCCACCTGCATCAGGAAGTATACCGTATTCGATAGTCCACAAGTGTTTATATTTTAAAGCTTGATTGTGAATACGTTCAATTTGAGTTTCGTCTGTGCGAACAATATGAGCTGGAATACCGACTACTAATGAGTTAGGAGGAATTACAGTATTTTCTTTTACTACTGCACCAGCTGCGATAATAGATCCAGAGCCGATATGACAACCACTTAGTACAATGGCACCCATGCCAATTAAAACATTATCTTCAATTGTGCTTGCATGGACAATTGCACCGTGGCCAACTGTTACATAATCACCGAGGATACATGCTTTATCGTCATCTACATGTAATACAGAGTTATCTTGTACATTAGAGTAACGACCTACTACAATCTTGTTTACATCACCACGAAGTGCACAGTTTTGCCAAATAGATGCATATTCTTTAAGTTCTACATCACCAGCAAGCTCAGCACCGGGCATTACACAACTTTTAGGATCTAATTTTGGATATTTTCCATGAAATGGTAACATATGACACTCCTAATTTATTAAACGATTTCTAGAAGGCGTTGTGCCTTACGAATAGATATAATAGCTTCATTCATTACTGTTTGAACAATTGTATGAGCAGGCTCAATAGCTACAAGGCGATTTAAAGCTTGGCCAACTTGTACGGCGCCGTTTACAACATCGCCATCAATAGCAGCACGTTTATTAGTACCTTGAGACATTTTGGTGCGCTCTTCAGGTGTAGTAACACCATCAGTTTCTGCAGCTAGGTAGCGAGTCGTGAATTCGTTTTTCAAGCTACGGACACCACCGTGACCAGAGAGAAGACCTGTTACAACAGAGTCTGTATCAGTAGCTTTAATAATAGCTTCTTTCATGTTTTTGTGTGCTTGGCATTCTTCTGCTAACAAGAATCGAGAGCCCATTTGTACACCTTGTGCACCCATTAATAAAGCTGCAGCAAGACCACGACCATCAACGATAGAGCCTGCTACAACAACTGGAATACTGATTTCTGGTAAAATGTTTTCCATTAAGGACATTGTAGTTTGGCTGCCGATATGACCGCCTGCTTCCATGCCTTCAATGATCATTGCATCAGCACCAGCATCTTCGATACGCTTAGCTAATTTTAAAGATGGTACTACGGGGATAACTTTAATGCCTGCATCTTGGAATATTTTAATATATGGAACAGGGTTGCCAGCACCCAGTGTTACGAAGGCTGGTTTTTCCTCGATAATAACATCCACTAATTCATCTTTGTTAGGTGCCATTAGCATGAGGTTTACTCCAAATGGTTTATTTGTTAATTGTTTGCATGCACGAATCTCATTACGTGTCCATTCTGCATCTCGGCCGCCTAGGGCAATAACACCAGTAGCACCTGCATTAGCGACAGCAGCTACTAATTTGTGTTCAGATACCCAAGCCATAGCACCTTGAATGATAGGATATTCGATCTGCAAAAGATTTGTTAAAGATGTTCTCATAAATCCTCCTATGATAACAATATAAATTACAATTTCTCTATTTAATAGTCCAAATAAAAATAGTAAAATAATTAGAATATGACTATATTTTATAGAGGTGAAAGAGTTCATAAGTACATACTTACATCATAAGTTATTAATTAAGTTGTTTTAAAATATATACTACAAATATATTCCCTTATATATAATAGTATAATATATAAATTATGTACACCTTAGGTATTCATTTTAGGTAATACACAACAAACTATTGGATTAATAATGGTCATTTAAGAGAGTAAAAGCGGTCTTGTAATGAGGGCGACAATTTGTTTATATTTATGGCTCAATGACCTAAATGATAATGTATTTCAAGTTATGGCGTAGCACAAATCCGCATATTATATATGCTTTTTAAATATTAGAAAAATGAGAAATTGAGCAAATGAGTATTGAAAAGTTTCGATATCTTTGATATACTACATTACAGATAGAGTATCTAAATTAAAAAAGATAGACATTAAACAATAATTTTCAAGTGAAGGAGGAAATACTCATGGAAAAATATGTATGCGTAGTATGTGGTTGGGTTTATGACGAAGCTGTTGAAGGCGTAAAATTCGAAGATCAACCAGCTGATTATGTTTGCCCAATCTGCGGTGTTGGTAAAGACCAATTCGAAAAAATGTAATTGACTTACCAAAAAGACTATCTTGAGTCCGCTTAAGATAGTCTTTTTTATTTGACAAAGCACTATGTCATGTTTATAATATTATGAGTCGAGGTAAGATTATGAAACTGCAAGTAGAGCAAGCAAAAGAACATATAGGAAAGAAATTTCCTTATAGCTATACGATACCAACCTCTGAGCTTGGTGACGTAACTGCTTTTCCTTGGAGCCGTCATGATATAACCATTAATGGTGAGTTTTGGTTTGATGGTCAAAATTACATCGTTCAAGGTTTGATAGAGTCTAAAGGTGATTACGAATGTTCTCGTTGTTTAACTGCAACTGAGCATGATCGTAAGGATTTCTTTGAGGAAATCTTTAGTGATTCTAGAGACACTACTGAAGATGTGATTCCTTTCGATGGAGAGGAAATTGACTTAACAGAACTAATTAGGGATACATTAATCATCAATGAGCCCTCTCAAGTGTTATGTCAGGATGATTGCAAAGGATTGTGCGTTCATTGCGGAGCAAATTTAAATGTTTCACCTTGTTCTTGTGAATCCTTTGTGGTGGATCCTCGATTTGCAGAGTTACGTGCTTTGCTTGATGAGAAAGATGATAGATTGTCCTAATGATTGTACTAAGGAGGTGCAGATAATGGCAGTACCTAAGCGTAGATTGTCTAAATGCCGTCGCGATCGCCGTCGTGCTAATTGGAAATTAGAAGCTCCTGGTTATGTAGCATGCCCACAATGCCACGAACCTAAGATGCCTCATCGTGTTTGCCCTACATGTGGTCACTATAAAGGTGAGCAAGTAGTAGCTAATGCTTAATATGTGAGCTAGTAAAAAGACGCCTACTTTAGTAGGCGCCTTTTTTAGTAATATTTATAATTTAATATACTTGATATGTATTAGTCAGTGCCATTATTTTATAGTAATATAAACTTATAAAATAGTGGCATTTTTTATACTTTTATAAACAAAAAGATACTCAAATATAAAATAACAACTATATTTAGTATATATGAGAAAATCTGTTACTATATGTATGAAAAGCCTTGCCAATAGGGGGATTATTGTATATACTTAGGATGTAATATTAATACTAGGTCATAAAAGGTGGTCCCATGAGTCGGTTAAAGAAGCAAGAGCGACAAAAACAGTTACAAGAAAAACTGAATATTACGCCATTTCTTACTGATGAAGAATTGGCAACACACTTTAATGTAAGTGTGCCAACTATTCGACTTGATCGACTAGAGTTGGGGATTCCTGAATTGCGTGAACGCATACGCGTCATGGCTACAGGTCAATCACAAGAGATGGTAGAACATGTACCGTATGAAGTGGTTGGAGAATTGATTGATGTCACAGAAGGTCAGCAAGCATTGTCTATGTTGCGTACTACGGCTGATATGGCAGATCGATTTGGACATGTAGAACCACAGTATTTATATGCGCAAGCGAATTCCCTCGCAAAGGTAGTCTTAGGAACTACCGTTTGTTCTGCAGAGGTTGGAAATATAAAATACAAGAACCCAGTAGGGGCTGGTACCAATTTGGTGGCAAAAGCAGAAATTGTACGTCGTCGTGGTAATAAGTTCTTTATTTGGGTCATTATAAGAGATAAAATAAAAGAAGTATTTCGCGCAAAATTTATTATGGAATCCGTAGAGAATAGGGTGTAGATTATGAAAATTGCAATAGACGCCATGGGTGGCGACTTTGCTCCATTGGAGACTGTACTAGGAGCCATTGAAGCCGTACGAGCAAATGAACATATTAATGTGGTGCTTGTCGGTGATGAGCAGCAAATTTTTAATATATTAGAAGCTAATAATGAAGCTAAAAATCCACGTATTTCTATACAACATGCTAGTCAGGTAATAGGTATGGATGAGCATCCAGGACAAGCGTTGCGGAAGAAAAAAGATGCGTCTGTTGTAGTTGCGACATCTTTAGTTCGTGAAAATATTTGTGATGCTGTTATTGCTCCAGGTAGTACAGGTGCAGCCGTCGCGGCAGCTTTGTTTGGACTTGGTCGTATTAAGGGGGTTGATCGCCCAGTTATCGCTACGCCAATGCCAACCGTTAGTGGTATTACTGTTATGCTAGACTCTGGTGCGAACTCTAATAGCAAACCTAAACATCTTGTTCAAGGTGCGTTAATGGGTTCTGAGTATGCCAAGCTTTTATTAGGAAAAGAAGAGCCTACAGTAGGGTTACTTAATATTGGTGAAGAAGCTACTAAGGGGAACGATGTCGTTTTAGCCACCTACCCAATTTTGGAACGTATGAAGACTATTAATTTTAGAGGAAACATCGAAGGCAGAGATATTCCGAAAGGCGTTGTCGACGTTGTCGTTTGTGATGGCTTCGTAGGTAATGTGGTCCTAAAATTCGCAGAAGGCTTGGTAACAGGCCTTACACAGTTAGTAAAGGATAGTATTATGGCGGGAAGTATCTTTGCCAAAATTGGTGCTATTCTAGTTAAGCCAGCTTTAAAGAAGATGGCTAAACGCTTGGATCACACAGAAAATGGGGGTGCTCCATTGCTAGGGGTTAACGGGGTGTTTATGATTGCCCATGGTAGCTCTAAAGCTAAAGAGATTAAAACTGCTATAGAAATTGCTGGTGATTTAGTAGAACGTAAGATTATTCAACATATAAGAGAAACAATGGATATTGAAGGAGCCTTGAAGTATGACTATGATGAGTAAACCGGTAGGAATCATTGGTACTGGGAGCTTCCTTCCTGACAATGTAGTAACAAACTTTGATCTTGAGAAAATGGTTGATACAAATGATCAATGGATTAGAGAGCGTACTGGTATCGAAGAAAGACGCATTGCACCGGAAGGTATGAATACATCCTATATGGCTACTGAGGCGGCCAAGAAGGCTATGCAAATGGCTAAGGTTAGCGCAGAAGACATTGATATGATTATTTTTGCTACCTTAACACCAGATATGATTATTCCTTCAGCGGCTTGTGTATTACAAGCGAATTTAGGAGCTAAGAATGCAGCGGCCTATGATTTACAAGCTGCATGTTCTGGCTTTGTTTATGGATTGATTACTGCAGCTAGCTATATTAGCTCCGGTTTATATAAAAAGGTACTCGTTGTAGGGGCTGAAATTCTTTCTCGTCGAGTAAATTGGCATGATCGTGGTACATGTATCCTTTTTGGTGATGGTGCAGGAGCTGCTGTAGTATCCGAAGTTCCTGAGGGGTACGGTATTAAAGGTGTTGATATGGGGGCCGATGGTACTGGCGGTCCATCTCTTTGCATTCCTGCTGGTGGTACAGCTGTAGTTGCTAATGATCAACGAGTTGAAGAAGGTTTAACATTTATTCATATGGATGGACCGGAAGTATATAAATTTGCTGTTAAAACGATGGGGCGTACTGTTTTAAAATCTTTAGAACAAGCTGGAATGGAACTTAATGAGTTGGATTTTTTCATTCCTCATCAAGCTAATATTCGTATTATTGATTCGGCAGCAAAACGCTTACGTATGCCGATGGAAAAAGTATTTGTTAATTTACATAAGTATGGTAATACATCCGCCGCGTCTGTAGCTATAGCTTTGGATGAAGCTAATCGTGAAGGACGTTTTAAACGCGGCGATAATGTTGCGTTTGCAGGATTTGGTGCAGGCCTAACATGGGCTAGCCTTGTCTTGAAATGGTATTAAGGAGGATTCATTAAGATGATTAAGACTGATATTTGTGATTTATTGCAGATTGAGTACCCAATTTTACAAGGTGGTATGGCTTGGCTCGGTACTGCAGAATTAGCGGCAGCTGTTTCCGAGGCTGGTGGCCTTGGTATTATTGGAGCTGGTCATATGCCTCCTGATATTTTCCGCAATGAGATTCATAAATTAAAAGAGCGTACAAACAAACCATTTGGTTGTAATATTATGCTTATGTCGCCATTTGTTAAAGAAGTTATGGAAGTAGTAGTGGACGAACGCGTTCCTGTAATTACAACAGGTGCTGGTAATCCTGGTGTTTATATTCCTGCTTTAAAAGAAATTGGTACAAAAGTAATCCCTGTAGTTGCTTCCGTATTACTTGCAAAACGCTTATTACGTGGTGGTATTGATGCAATTATCGCAGAAGGTACTGAGTCTGGTGGTCATGTAGGTGATATTACCACTATGGCATTGATTCCTCAAGTTGTAGATGCGGTAGATGTACCAGTTATTGCAGCTGGTGGTATTGCTGATGGTCGTGGTGTGGCTGCAGCCTTTGCATTGGGTGCTCATGCAGTACAAATGGGTACACGCTTCGTATTATCTGAAGAATGTATTGCTCATGAAAACTATAAAAATGCAGTATTGAAAGCAAAAGATCGCGCTACAGTTATGACTGGTTTAACAACAGGTCATCCTGTACGTATCATTGATAATGCATTGGCGCATAAATATAAATCCCTTGAGTTTAGTGGCGGCTCTAAAGAGGAATTAGAAAACTTAGGTGCAGGCACTCTTCGTAAAGCTGCTATTGAAGGTGATGTAAAAGAAGGCTCTGTAATGATTGGTCAAATCTCTGGTATGTTAACAGATGTTAAGCCATGTGCAACTATTATCAAAGATATCATGGCTGAAACTGAAACTGTAATTAAAAACCTTCAAGGTCTTGGTAAATAAGGAGGCCATTATGAAAACAGCATTTGTTTTTCCTGGTCAAGGTTCCCAAAAAGTAGGCATGTTGCAAGATTTGTACAATGCATATCCTATTGTGAAACAACGTTTTGAAGAAGCTGACGAAGCGCTTGGTTATTCTATTTCCAAATTGTGCTTTGAAGGCCCTGATACTGAACTTGTTAAAACAGCTAATACACAACCGGCTATTTTGACAGCATCTGTAGCTTGCTATGAAGTTCTTAAAGAACAAGGCTTTACACCTGATATCGTAGGTGGTCATAGTCTTGGTGAATACAGTGCTCTTGTAGCGGCAGGTGTATTGAACTTTAAAGATGCTGTGTATGTTGTTCATAAACGCGGTGAATATATGCAAGAAGCTGTGCCATTGGGTCAAGGTGCTATGGCAGCAATTTTGGCTTTACCTCGTGAACAAGTTGTAGAAATTTGTAAAGAGGTTAACGATTCTGTTGGTTCTGTACAAGCAGTTAACTTCAACTGCCCAGGTCAAATTGTTATTGCTGGTGAAACAGCAGCGGTAGAAACTGCAGCAGAAAAGATGAAAGAAGCCGGTGCAAAACGTGCTGTTATGCTTCCTGTAAGTGCTCCATTCCACAGCCGTTTGATGGAACCTGCAGCTTTTCGTTTAAAAGAAGAGTTGGATAAAATCCAAGTGAGCGATGCTCAAATTCCTGTAGTGGCAAATGTGACAGGTAAAATTTTGACTGATGCAAACGATATTAAAGAATCCTTAGTTACACAAGCTGCAAACCCTGTATTGTGGGAAGACTGCGTAGCTGAAATGGTTAACTTTGGTGTAACTCGATTCGTTGAAGTAGGTCCTGGTAAAGTACTTACTGGCTTTACTAAAAAGATCAATAAAGATATGGAATTAGCCAATGTTGAAGACATTGCATCCTTAGAGAAAACGCTTGAATTTTTGAAAGGGGTTCGATAAAATGCATTTAGAGGGTAAAGTAGCCATTGTAACTGGCGCATCCCGTGGCATTGGTCGCGCTGTAGCTATCAATTTAGCACAATCTGGTGCTGATGTGGTGGTTAACTATAGCGGTAGCGAAGGTGCAGCTCAAGAAACTGTTGAAGCTGTACAAGCTTTAGGCCGTAAAGCCATTAAAATTAAAGCTAATGTAGCTAATGCTGATGAAGTTGTAGCTATGGTGGAAGAAGCTCATAAAGAGTTTGGTCACATTGATATTCTCGTAAATAATGCGGGTATTACGCGTGATGGTTTATTAATGCGTATGAAAGACGAAGATTTTGATGCTGTTATAGATATCAACCTTAAAGGTGTATATTTAGTAACTAAAGCAGTATCTAAAATCATGATGAAACAACGTTCCGGTCATATTATCAATATGACATCTGTTGTAGGTGTTATGGGCAATGCGGGTCAAACTAACTACGCAGCATCTAAAGCTGGTGTAATTGGTTTTACTAAATCCTGTGCTAAAGAATTAGCAAGTCGTGGCATTACTGTTAATGCTATTGCACCAGGATTTATCAATACTGATATGACTGATGTATTACCAGAAAAAGTTAAAGAAGCTATGGTTGCAGAAATTCCATTGGGCCGTATGGCTAATGCTGAAGAAGTAGCGACAGTAGCAACATTCCTTGCTAGCGATTTTGCTAACTATATTACAGGCCAAGTCATCAATGTAGATGGCGGTATGGTGATGTAGTTTCAAAATTAGACTATATATAAATACACTTTGAAAGGAGGTGAACCACCAATGAACACTTTCGATAAAGTAAAAGCAATCGTTGTGGAACAATTAGGCGTTGATGAAGCTGAAGTTACCATTGATTCTACATTCATCGACGACTTAGGCGCTGACTCCTTAGATATCGTTGAATTGATCATGGCATTCGAAGAAGAATTCAATGTTGAAATCCCTGACGATGTTGCAGAAAAAATCAAAACCGTTAAGGATACAGTAGAATATATTGATTCTGCTAAATAAGCTGTAAAGCTGACAATTCAGCCGTACGGGAGGCCGAGTGGCCTCCCAACCGGTTTTATTTACAGGAGGATTTGATAGTGAAGCTCCCTGAACTTCGCATTGGGAATCTAGTGGCCAAAGTACCTATTATTCAAGGTGGTATGGCGATTAGATTGTCTACAGCTCGCTTGGCAGCAGCCGTTGCAAATGAAGGTGGTATCGGCCTTATTGCAGCATCCGGTTTGCCGTTTGATGAATTACGATACGAAATACAATTAGCTAGAAAATTATCACCTACGGGTATTATTGGTATAAATGCGATGGTAGCCGCAACACAATTTGCTGGCTTAGTGAAAACTGCCATCGAAGAGGGCATTGATCTTGTAGTAGCAGGTGCTGGTTTTTCAAGAGATATGTTCGCAATGGGCAAAGAGTCTGGTACTCCGATTGTACCAATTGTTTCGTCCGCAAAATTAGCTCGCATTTCTGAAGGTTTAGGTGCAGCAGCAGTAATCGTAGAAGGTTGTGAAGCTGGTGGTCACTTAGGTACGGATCGTTCTGCTCGAGACATCGTTCCAGAAGTTGTAGCTGCTGTTAAAAACATTCCAGTTATTGGTGCTGGTGGTGTCCTTGATGGTCGTGACATTGTAGAAATGTTGAAATTAGGTGCTAGTGGCGTTCAAATGGGTAGTCGTTTTGCTGCTTCTGATGAATGTAATGCATCTGACGAATTGAAAAAAATGTACGTACGGGCTACTAATCCCGAGGACATTGTATTAATTCAAAGTCCTGTAGGTTTGCCTGGACAAGCAATTAAAAATAAATTTGCTGAATCTGTATTAGACGGTACTGTAGCACCTCCAACGGTGTGTGATAACTGTTTGAAACATTGTTCCCATAAATTCTGTATCATCCGTGCTCTTTCTCGTGCACAACAAGGTGATGTGGAAACAGGTTTAGTGTTCTCTGGCAATAATATGAGAAAAGTCGACAAGATTATGCCAGTTAAAGATATCTTTGCTCAACTCAAACAGCAAGTAGCAGAGATTGATTAATTTAAAAGGGCTGTATAGCTATAAGAGGTGGAATAATTGGAAAAACGTGTAGTAATTACTGGCTTAGGGGCAGTGACTCCTGTAGGTATCGGTAAAGAGAACTTTTACAATGCGTTATTGGCAGGTCAATCTGGTATTGGGCCAATTACACGCTTTGATGCATCTGAATATGCAACGCGTATTGCTGGTGAAGTAAAAGATTTTGATGTTACAAATTATGGCGTAGACAAAAAAGAAGCTCGTCGTATGGACCGTTCTGTAGAATTGGCTATCGGCGCTGCTGTTCTTGCTTGTGAAGATGCTGATCTTGACTTGGATAAACAAGATCTAGATCGTTGTGGTACTGTTGTTGGTACTGGTATTGGTGGTATCGACTCTATCCATGAAGTATATGAAACATTATTCGAAAAAGGTCCTGGCCGTGTAAGCCCATTTGCAGTTCCTATGATGATTGCAAATATGACATCTGCACGCGTATCCATTCGCCTTGGTCTTAAAGGCCCTGTTATTACAGACGTGACAGCTTGTACTTCTGGTACAAATGCTATTGGCGATGCTTTCCGTATCATCCAACGTGGTGATGCTGATATCATGTTCGCTGGTGGTACTGAAGCGGCTGTATCCCCAGCTGCTGTAGCTGGTTTTGCGGCTATGAAAGCTATGTCTACACGCAATGACGAACCAACAAAAGCATCTCGTCCATTTGATCGTGATCGTGATGGTTTCGTAATGGGTGAAGGTTCTGGTATCGTAGTTCTTGAAGAATTAGAACACGCTAAAGCTCGTGGTGCTCACATCTACGCTGAAGTAGTAGGTTATGGTACTAATGGTGATGCTTACCACATCACTGCGCCAGCTCCAGGTGGTGTACAAGCTCGTAAATGTATGGAATTAGCAATTAAAGATGCAGGTATCGCTCCTAAAGACGTTAACTATATCAATGCTCATGGTACATCTACTGGACTAAATGATAAAAATGAAACATTGGCTATTAAAGAATTGTTCGGCGATCATGCAAAAGATATCGCTGTTAATTCTACAAAATCCATGACAGGTCACTTGTTAGGTGCTGCTGGTGCTATCGAAACTATCGTTATGGCGATGGCTATCGAAACTGGTAAAATTCACCCTACAATCAACTGTGACAATCCTGATGAAGGTTTGGATCTAGACTATGTTCGCGAAGGTGCACGTGATCTTCAAGTCAAATGTGCTCTTTCCAACTCTTTTGGTTTTGGCGGTCATAACGGTACACTTTGCGTACGCCGTTATGAAGATTAATGGCTGCTATCGAAGCGCATAAGAGTAAGATGACACAAGCTCGTGAAGAATCTCTTCATGGGCTTGTTGCTCGTTTAGACATACCTGTGTCAGATATATCCATTATCGATTGTGCCTTTACACATACATCTTATGCGAATGAACATAAATCAAAGCATATTAATCACAATCAGCGATTAGAGTTTTTAGGCGATGCTGTTTTGGATCTTATTATTGGGGAATACCTATTTAAGACATATCCAGACATGGCCGAAGGTAATTTGACGAAAATTAAGGCCGCTACAGTGTGTGAGGATTCTTTAGCATCTGTAAGTCGTTCTTTGCAATTGGGGCAATATTTATTGCTCGGTCATGGTGAATGTGCTTCTGGTGGTAATAATCGTAATTCTATTTTAGCGGATACCTTTGAGTCTCTCATTGGTGCTATCTATATTTCTACAGATTACCAAACGGCGATGAACTTCGTTTTAAAACATCTCATTACTTATATCAAGCAAGCTTTAGAAGGTAAACGGGGCAAGGATTATAAAACCTTGTTACAAGAATATGTGCAACGGGATGGTGATAAACATATCGTCTATCGTTTGCTCAGTGAAAGTGGTCCCGACCATGCAAAAACCTTTTATATGGTGGTCGAAATCAATGGTGTTACTTACGAGGCAGGCTCTGGTAAAAGTAAAAAAATTGCAGAACAACATGCGGCTCAATTAACGTTAGAAAAGTTAATGGCTAAATAGAAAAGCGCCTAATGGCGCTTTTTTCTGTATAATAATATATAGAATAGTAATATATTTATCTTATGATCGTTTGATCGTTGTATCGAAAGCATTATATCTTAATATATTAATATAAAAGGTTTTGACTGAGTTTATTTTATATAAGAAAGGAGAGTGACTATGAAACCATTTGGTATGATACCTTTTTTTATACCTCATGTAGGGTGTCCTTATGTATGTACATTTTGTAACCAGTCCCGTATTACAGGCCAATCTGGTATTAGTCACCTAACACCGGATTATATAAAAAAAACGATTACAGATTATGTGGGTAAAAAAAGAAATGATAAGTTTTGGGAGGTCGCCTTTTATGGAGGCTCTTTTACAGCCATTCATCGTGATTTGCAACATATCTTATTAGCGCCAGCTTATGAGATGTTACAACAGGATATAATCGATGGCATACGTTGCTCTACACGTCCTGATGCTGTTGGGGATGAGGCTATCTCGTTCTTACAATCCTATGGCGTAAAAACAGTAGAGCTTGGCGTACAGTCAATGAATGATGGTATTTTAGTCGATGCTAAGCGCGGTCACACAGCACAAGAGGTAGTAGATGCTGTTCCGCGATTAAAGCGACGTGGAATGACTGTAGGTGTTCAGCTTTTACCAGGATTAAAAGGTGAAACTTGGGAAACCATTATAGAAACCGCTATTGCTGTAGTTAAATTAGAACCAGATTTTGTACGAATCTATCCTGTTCTTGTTATAGAAAATACGGAATTAGCAGATCAATATAGATCTGGTGAGTATGAGCCATTAAGTACTGAACAAGCTATTAAATATTGTGCATTCTTAAAGGAATGGTTTGAACAGCATAATATTGAAGTTATACGTACAGGATTACAAAGCACGGAAGAGCTAGATTCAGGCAATAGTTTGGTAGCAGGTCCCTATGAACCTGCTATGGGTGAGCTCGTTGTAAATGAACAATATACACAACGTATTGAAAGATGTATTGATGAACATTTTTCTTCAGAAAATTTGTTAGGAAAGCAAAATGATTACAATTTTTCTTATTTTGATTGTTACCATACCCATAAGGTAGGATGTAGATTTTATTCGGATAGTGATGATGTTTTGATGAAACATAAGATTGTAATTTCTTATCCTAGAAACCTGACATCAAAGGTGCGAGGTCTCAAAAATCGCAATATTTTATATTTCCAAAAAACGTATCCTCAATTTAGCATAGATTGGTGTGAAGATAGTACGAGAAATACTGTTCGTTGCTGTATTGATGGCCTACAATATGTGTTATAATAAAAGATATGATTATTCGGGGTTGTTAGTAGAAAGGAGGCAGTCATGCAATTACTTCGGTTAGAATTAAAGGGCTTTAAATCGTTTGCAGATAAAACGGTTGTAAAATTCTCGCCAGGAATGACTGCCGTTATTGGACCTAACGGAAGTGGTAAAAGTAATATTACGGATGCTATGAAATGGGTTTTAGGGGAATCCAATGTCCGTAACTTACGTGGTCAAAAAGCAGAGGATATTATTTTCTCTGGTACGGAAAAACGTAAACCAATGAGTGCAGCTGAGGTTACACTTGTATTTGACAATAGTGACCATCAATTAGATGTAGATATGGCTGAGGTTGCTATTACACGCCGTATTTATCGTACTGGTGAAAGTGAGTTCCTTATCAATAAACGATCTTGTCGTTTAAAGGATATTCACCTTTTATTAGCTGATACAGGCCTGGGGAAAGATTCAATGGCTATTATCGGTCAGAACCGCATTGATGCTATTTTGAATTCAAAGCCTGAAGAGCGTCGTTTGATCTTTGAAGATGTAGCAGGTATTTCTCGTTTTAAGATCAATAAAGAAGATGCATTGCGTCGTATTGCTAGTACGGATAGAAACATGGAACGCGTACGCGACGTTATGGCTACTATTGAAGAGCAACTGGGACCTTTGTCTGAAAAGGCTGAAAAGACTAAAAAATATATGACCTTAAGTCGTACAAAGCGCGACTATGACGGGGCATTAGGCTTTCATAATTATAAGACATCAGACCGTCTATTAACTCGCTTTGAAAACGATAATATCTCCTTTAAGAATGAAGAGATTGATCTTCAAACGGAATTGTCCAAATTAGAAGCTCGTCGTTATACCTTGCAATCCTCTTCCACTAAAGAGCAAGAACAGTTAAAGTTGTGGGAAGCGCAGTATACGGAAAAGCAACGTGATGAAGAACGTTTAGCTGGCCAGTTACGTTTGTTAGAAGAGCAATTAAAGACGGCTCACCGCGAATTAGATGAAATATCTATGCGTATTAGCGAATTGAAAGCTACGAAGAAGGGTGAAGAACAACAATTACACATTTTAAATCAATTGATTCAAGATGAAAGTGCTCAATTAATAGAGAAAGAGTCTAAGCTAGAAGAGTTAGAGTCTAATTATAAAAAAGCTGTTGAAGATGTTAGCGCTGAACAAGCGAGGTTCCAGTCCTTGCAGTCTAATCGAGAAGCCTTTGAGCAACATCAGTTAGAACTTGTGAGCGCTATTGAAACTGCAAAGGCTAGTATTCGTAGCTTAGAAGCTCGTAAGGAAGAGTCTACAAAACAATGTGAGGTTTTAAAGGCTGAAATAGGTCAAGTAGATAGTGAATTACAAGCAGCTCGCGGTGAATTTGACACATTAGGCCAACAGTTTAATGCTATTTCTGCACAACGACAAGCCCTCGTTGATGGCGGTAAAGAAGCAGCCTTACAAGCTCGTGAAGAACGCAAAGAATTACAAAAATTACGTACCCAAGAGCAGCGTGTTAAAGGTCGTATCGAACTATTAGCCCAATGGGAAGAACAACATGAAGGCTATTTAGAAGGTACTAAGAATATCTTAAACGGTAAAGGAGCTTGGCGCGAACAAATTACAGGTGCTGTTGGTGATCTCTTTACGGTAGAAGATAAATATACTACGGCTATCGAAACGGCATTAGGGGGTAGTGTTAACCACGTTGTGACCACTACTGCTCGCGCTGCTGCGGAGGGTGTCAATTATTTGAAATCTATCCAAGGTGGCCGCGTAACCTTCTTGCCGATGGATTCTGTAAAAGGAAAACCCTATGATACACCGGCTTTACATGAAAGTTGTGTAATCGGTACTGCTGTTGATTGTATTTCCTTTGATAATACATACGCTCATATTTTCCAATATTTATTAGGCCGTACGTTGGTAGTGTCCTCTATGGATGATGCCATTGGATTACAGAAGAAATATAATCAACAATTGCGTATCGTTACGCTTACAGGGGAACAATTTCAACCTGGTGGTTCTTTAACAGGTGGCGCTACAAAGCGTAAGCGTGCTTCTGTTTTGAGTCGTAAAGAAGAGGCTGCCAGCCTTGAACAAGAGCTTGTACATATTGAAGAACAAATTCGTTCTTTAACAGCTAGCTTAGAAAACTTGGAAAAACGGGTTGAAGAGGCTGAAAAAGAACGAGGTACCCTTGATGAAAGCTACCAATATACGAACTTACTGTATGTGGCTAGCGAAACAAAGGTACAAAATATTCAAAATCAAATGGAGCGTAAGAAACGTGTTCTCTGTGAAGAAGAGCAACGTTTATTACAAATCGATATTGATTTAGCTAGTACAACGGCTAACTTGAAAGACCAAGAAACAGCATTGGCTTCTTTGCAAGAAGACCACGGTGTAGACGGCAATCAAGGGGCCTTAATGGAGCGTTTAACTGTATTACAAAAGGTACAGCAAGAGGCTTATGAAGCTTTCACAGAGGCACGCCTCACCTGTGATGCGTTGCGACAAACCATTAAGGAACGTGAAGCTCAGCGAGAACAACGCAATCAATCCATTACTAACATTGTAGAGCGCTTAACACCGTTACGTAATTTGCTGATTAGCACTACAGAGCGCTGTGAAGTGGAGCTACCTAAAGCTAAAGAATTGGCAGACCGAGAATTGGCTTCTGCTACAGCAGAGGTTGAACGATTGCGTGCACTTCGCGATGAGGCTTATGATAAAACATCTACAGGACGTGAAGAGATGGAATCTATCCTCGGTGAGCAAGATCGATTGAACCAACGATATAAAGTCGTTCAAGGTCGACTCGTCGATATGGAAGGTAAGATTACTCGTCATCGCATGGATTGTGAGCGCTTTGTAGAAGAACTACAAGAGTTAGGCTTTACTTTAGAAGATGCGCAGGCTCTTCGCATTGAAGGTTCTGTAAACGATTGGAAGGATGAGCAGGCCCGCTTGATGGCAGAAATTGCCGAACTAGGCCCAGTCAATCCGAACGCTGTTGAAGAATATGAAGAAACTAAAGAGCGTTATGACTTCTTAACTACACAGTTAGTAGATTTAGATACAGCGAAGGAGCAATTGCAAGCGGTTATTGCTGAAATGGACAAGGCTATGAGTACACAGCTATACGATGTATTAGATGTAGTAGGTCGTAGATTCCAAGAGGTATTTAGCCAACTATTTGGCGGTGGTACGGCTCAAATTGTATTGACTGATCCAGATAATATCTTAACTGGTGGTATCGATTTCTACATTCAGCCGCCAGGGAAGAAACGTCAACAATTGACCTTGTTATCCGGTGGTGAGCGTGCCCTTACGGTTATTGCTTTATTGTTCTCGTTCCTAGATTATCGTCCTGCGCCGTTCTGCGTGCTTGATGAAGTTGACGCAGCTCTTGATGAAGCCAATGTAGAACGATTTAGTTCTTACTTAAATCGGGTAAATAAAGAAACACAATTTATCGTAGTATCGCACCGTAAAAAGACGATGGAAGCTGCCGAAGTTTTACAAGGGGTGACCATGGTTGAACGAGGCGTATCGCGATTATTAACAGTAGCATTTGAAGATGTGAAGGAGGATCTAGCATAATGGCATTTGGATTCTTTGATAAAATTAAAGACGGCTTAGAGAAAACTCGTAAGTCCTTTGTAAAAAATGTTGAAAGTATCGTTATTGGTTATGCACAAATCGATGATGATTTCTTAGATGATTTAGAAGCAGTTATGCTTACTAGTGACCTTGGTCCTAAAACGACAGAATATTTGATGAAAGAAATTCGTCGTGGTGTAACAGAAGGTGTTATTAACAATACTGGTGATGTAATGCCATTCATGGAAGACCGCATCACAGAAATGTTAGTTGACCAAGAAGATGAAATTACACTTCACCACCCAGAGGTTATCCTTGTAGTTGGGGTAAATGGTGTTGGTAAAACTACGACTATCGCTAAGTTAGCTAACTATTACACTAAAGAAGGGAAAAAGGTAATTATTGCTGCAGGTGATACATTCCGTGCCGCTGCGGCTGATCAATTATCTATCTGGGCAGATCGCGTAGGTGTACCTATCGTTAAACATAAAGAAGGGGCTGATCCTGCAGCTGTTGTATACGATGCAATGGAAGCCGCTAAAGCTCGTAATGCAGACCTTGTTATCGTCGATACAGCAGGTCGTCTACATACTAAAGTTAATCTTATGGAAGAACTTAAAAAGATGGGCCGCGTAGCGAATAACCACGTAGAAGGAGCACCACATCAAACATTGCTCGTTCTTGATGGTACTACAGGTCAAAATGCAGTAAGTCAAGCCAAATTATTTGGCCAAGCAGTACCCGTAAATGGTATTGTTGTGACTAAGCTTGATGGTACAGCAAAAGGTGGTGTAGTTATCTCTATTAAAGAGGAACTAGGTGTACCTGTACGCTGGATTGGCGTTGGAGAAGGCATGGATGACTTGCGTCCGTTTAATGCGAAAGAATTTGCTAATGCACTATTTAATAAAGGAATGATTCAAGGTGACAAATAAATATAACCGGGAATTCTTACTTGAATATGTAGAATCTGAAAATAAAAAAAATGAATGTAATGTTAGCCTAGAAAATATGGAAAAGATTGTTAGCTTAATCGAGTATTTCGGCATTGAATTATATCGTCCTATTACAAGATTGCTACTTTCAAACTGGGAAGAGATTACAGAACGTATTAATAACTATACTGAATCAGATTGGATGATGGCTGATGAAATCCAAAAGACTACGCCTACATTAGATCGCTTCTCCATTGCTATGCTCATCGAAGTATTAGAAGGTGAGGATACATTGAACCAAGCGGAAAATGCAGGCCGTCGTCTATCGGAGGAAGAATTAAAGGCTATCCGTAAACATCAGGATGAACAGTAATGAAACATAATACATATAATTACGAAGGGGGCCAACCATTTAAAGTGGAGGCGCCCTTTACGCCTACAGGGGACCAACCAACTGCGATTCAGTCTTTAACTGAAGGCATTGAACGCGGTGAATGGGCCCAAGTTTTGCTCGGTGCCACTGGTACAGGTAAAACCTTTACAATGGCTAAGGTTATAGAGGCCGTTCAAAAGCCAACTCTGATTATTGCCCATAATAAAACCTTAGCTGCGCAGCTATGTAGTGAGTTTAAAAGCTTCTTTCCTAATAATGCGGTAGAATACTTTGTGTCTTATTATGATTTCTATCAGCCAGAGGCGTACATTCCTTCTAGCGATACGTATATCGAGAAGGATGCGTCTATTAATGATGAAATCGATAAACTGCGACATAGCGCTACGATGAGCCTCTTTGAGCGCCGCGATGTGATCATCGTTGCCTCTGTGAGCTGTATTTACGGCTTAGGTGACCCTGAGGACTACTCTGAACTTGTGTTGTCCTTGCGCTTAGGTCAGACGAAATCTCGCGATGAAATTCTATCTAAACTAGTAGATATTCAATATACGAGAAATGATATGAACTTTATACGCGGTACTTTCCGTGTACAAGGGGATACTATCGAGATTTTCCCTGCTGCGTATAGTGAAAGAGCCATTCGAGTGGAACTCTTCGGCGACGAAATTGATCGCCTTGTAGAGGTAGATGCTTTAACAGGTGAAGTCATTGCAGAGCGTAAGCACGTTGCAGTCTATCCAGCATCTCACTATGTAACAACGAAAGATAAGATGCGTATTGCTGTAGAGCGTATTGAAGCTGAATTAGACGAACAATTAGCTAAGTTGAAAGCTGCTGACCGTCTATTGGAGGCTCAACGTCTTGAACAACGTACCCGTTACGATATAGAAATGATGCAAGAAATGGGCTATTGCTCAGGCATCGAAAACTATTCCCGTCATATGTCTGAACGTAAGGCTGGAGAGGCTCCATATACATTGATAGACTATTTTCCAGATGATTTCCTCATCATGGTGGACGAGTCTCATGTAACCATTCCTCAAGTACGTGCCATGTACAATGGTGACCGTGCACGTAAAGAATCACTTATTGAATATGGATTCCGTTTGCCGTCTGCGCTTGATAATAGACCGCTTCAATTCGATGAGTTCGTGGAGCGTATCAATCAAATTGTTTACGTATCTGCAACGCCTGGTCCATATGAAATGGAAGTAGAAACGAATATTGCAGAACAAATTATTCGTCCTACTGGTTTATTAGATCCATCCATTGAAATTCGTCCAATTAAGGGACAAATGGATGACTTGCTTGGAGAAATTCATAAGCGTGCAGCTAAGAATGAACGTGTTCTCGTTACGACCTTAACGAAAAAAATGGCTGAGGACTTAACCGAGTTCTTGAAGGAAATGGGTGTACGAGTTCGTTATCTTCATTCCGATATAGTTACTATTGAGCGTGCTGAAATTATTCGTGACTTACGGGCTGGTGTATTCGATGTACTAGTTGGTATCAACTTGCTTCGTGAAGGTCTTGATATGCCAGAGGTTTCTTTGGTGGCGATTTTAGATGCAGACAAGGAAGGTTTTTTACGTTCTGATACAGCTATGATTCAAACTATTGGTCGTGCTGCTCGTAATGTGAATGGTCACGTTATCATGTACGCTGATCGTATAACAGGTTCTATGCAGCGCGCCATCGATGAAACAGATCGTCGTCGTGCTGTGCAAGAGGCTTATAATATTGAACATAATATTACGCCTAAGTCTGTCTCTAAAGATGTAAAAGAGCTTATTGAGTTGACGAAAATTGAAGAAGATATGGTCACCGATGGAAAGGATTTTTCACCGAAGAAAGGGAAAAAGAAATCCTCTACAACGGGTATGGACCATGGACACGAACCATATGCACAAGATATATCTATGCCTAAGGTGGCAGATATAACGCCGGAAGAGTTATTCAATAAAATTGAAGAGCTTGATCGTCAAATGAAGGCCGCTGCAAAGCAGCTTGAATTTGAAAAGGCTGCAAAACTTCGTGATCAATTAGGGGAACTACGTCAACAATGGTCCGATATGCATAGTGCAGGTGAAAGCAAGTTAAAAAAACCTGCATCAACTAAAGGTAGAAAGCGGACTAGCTCAAAGAGTAAATAGATTGTAACAAAACACATAGATTATATAGACTATATGTGCGATAATATACATATATTATTTCATGTTAGTAAACAGAGAGATGATGCCGATTGGTATCATCTCTTTAAATAGGGAACATAATGAAAGATCAATTGATAGTAAAAGGTGCGCGTCAGCATAATCTTAAAAATATAGATATATCCTTACCACGAGATCAGTTTATCGTTTTGACTGGCCTCAGTGGTTCTGGTAAATCGTCCTTGGCATTTGATACAATTTACGCAGAAGGGCAACGACGCTATGTAGAGTCTTTATCTGCTTATGCACGTCAATTCTTGGGACAAATGGATAAACCTGATGTAGACTATATTGAAGGTTTATCTCCAGCAATTTCTATCGACCAAAAGACCACAAGCCGTAACCCTCGTTCTACAGTGGGTACTGTAACAGAGATTTATGACTACTTGCGTCTATTATTTGCTCGTGTAGGTCATGCCCATTGTCCAGAATGTGGTAAGCCTATTACACAACAAACAATACAACAAATGACAGATGACGTAATGAGCTTCCCAGAAGGTACTAAGATTTTAGTATTAGCTCCTATGATTCAAGGAAAAAAAGGGGAGCATAAATCTGTCTTTGAACAACTTCGAAAAGAAGGCTTTGTTCGTGCCCGTGTAGATGGCGTTGTACGTACATTAGATGAAGATATTATATTAGAGAAAAATAAAAAACATTCCATCGATATCGTCGTAGACCGTCTCGTTGTAAAAGAAGGTATTGAATCTCGCTTAGCAGACTCTATGGAGACCGCATCAAAATGGGCAGAAGGCATTGTAGTTATCCAAGAGGTAGATGGACCTGAACATATGTATAGCCAACACTTTGCATGTCCAGATTGTCATATTTCCTTACCGAAAATTGAACCACGTATGTTCTCCTTTAACAGTCCATTTGGTGCCTGCCCAGCTTGTTTGGGAATTGGCTCTACCATGGAAGTAGATGAAGAACGCGTTATTCCAGATGGATCTATTACCTTTGCCGATGGTTGTGTACAAGCGTTGAGCTCTAACCCTAATGCATGGTTTATGCGCCAAGTAGAAGGTCTATTAAAAGCTAATGGATACTCTTTAGATTCTACTTATGATGAATTGCCAAAAGCCTTGCAAAAAAAGGTAATGTACGGTACGACAGATAAGGTGGCTTTCACGTACGAAAATATGCGCGGTGAAGTGAAGGAATTCTTTACTGAGTACGAAGGTATTTTACCGATGGTAAAACGTCGTCATAGTGAAGCCTCTACAGATTCTATGCGTGAAGAGTTTGAAAAATTTATGTCCATTAAGCCTTGTACCACATGCCATGGAGCTCGTCTTAAACCTGAAGTATTAGCTATAACCGTAGGGGATAAGAACATCAATGAAGTGACCCAATTGACCATTAAAGAAGCACTCGATTTCTTTGGTAAGTTACAGTTGACAGAGCGGGAACAAGTGATTGGCGCTCAAATTTTGAAGGAAATCAATGCTCGCCTTGGCTTCCTCAATAATGTAGGCCTCGATTACCTTACTATGAACCGTAGTGCAGGTACTTTGTCTGGTGGTGAAGCGCAACGTATTCGTTTAGCTACGCAAATCGGCTCTGGTTTGGTAGGTGTATTGTACATTTTAGACGAACCGTCCATAGGGCTACATCAACGAGATAATGATCGACTCATCGATACCTTAAAAGGCTTGCGTGATTTAGGTAATACCTTGCTCGTTGTAGAACACGACGAAGATACGATGCGTGCGGCTGACTATCTCGTGGACATTGGTCCAGGTGCAGGTGAGCATGGCGGTCAAATTATTGCAGCTGGTACGGTAGACGAAGTGATGAAGGTCAAAGATTCCATTACGGGTCAGTACTTGAGTGGACATAAGTTTATAGCGCTTCCTGAAGAACGCCGTAAACCAGGTAAGAACTGTATTGAAATTCGCGGTGCGAAGGAAAATAATTTACAAAATGTAAATGTAAAATTCCCTATTGGCTTATTCAATGTTGTTACTGGTGTCAGCGGTTCTGGTAAATCTACCTTGATTAATGAAATTCTATACAAAGGTTTAGCTAATCAATTATATCGCTCTAACCACAAAGTAGGGGCTCATAAAGAAATTCGTGGTCTTGAACATATCGATAAAATCATCAATATCGACCAAAGTCCGATTGGCCGTACACCGCGCTCTAATCCAGCTACCTATACTGGTGTATTCGATGCTATTCGTGAATTATATAGCCAAACACCAGAGGCTAAGATGCGCGGCTATAAACAAGGTCGCTTTAGCTTTAACGTAAAAGGTGGTCGTTGTGAAGCTTGCCGTGGTGACGGTATCATTAAAATAGAAATGCACTTCTTACCAGATGTATACGTACCTTGTGAGGTATGTAAAGGAGCACGTTATAACCGAGAAACCTTAGAGGTAAAATATAAAGGTAAATCCATTGCCGATGTATTAGATATGACTGTAGATGATGCAGTAGAATTCTTTAGTGCTATCCCTAAAATTCATCGTAAGATGATTACCTTACAAGAGGTAGGTCTTGGTTATATCCGTTTAGGTCAAGCTGCCACAACATTATCTGGTGGTGAGGCTCAACGTGTTAAATTAGCTACTGAGCTGGCTCGCCGTAGTACAGGTAAAACCCTTTACATTCTTGATGAACCAACTACAGGTCTACATGCTGAAGATATTCGTAAACTATTAGATGTACTACAAAAGCTCGTCGATGGTGGAGACACAGTTGTTGTTATTGAACATAACTTAGATGTTATTAAGGTGGCCGATCATATTATCGATTTAGGTCCTGAAGGTGGTAATCGTGGTGGTACCATTGTAGCGACAGGTACACCTGAGCAAATTGCTAAGGTAAAAGAAAGCTATACAGGTAAATTCTTAGGCCCTGTTTTAGAACAGACTAAGAAATTTATGAAAGCAGCTCAAAATAAGAAATAGTAGTGAGTACAAAACTTAAAAATCTACGAAGAAAGGAGGACATATGCCATCTGAAGAATTACTAGAGAAGGTCAGTCATCTACCAACTACACCTGGCGTGTATCTATGGCGCGATCAATATAATCGTATCATCTATGTAGGTAAAGCTATTAATTTGCGTAATCGTGTACGTTCCTATGTGCGTAATGATGCGAACCGAGCGCCGAAGGTTACGGCTATGATGAAGCGTGCCGTAGATGTGGAGATTATCCAAACAAAGACAGAGATGGAAGCGCTTATCTTAGAGAATACGCTCATCAAGGAGCATGAACCTAAATACAATATTAGGCTTCGTGATGATAAAACGTATCCGTACGTAAAAATCTCAGTACAAGAGGACTATCCACGGGTATATATGACGCGCCGACTAGAACGCGATGGAGCCAAGTACTTTGGCCCTTTTACAGATGTAACATCTGTACATGTAGTATTGAAATTAATACGCCAGTACTATCCACTCAGGACATGTAAGTCTATGAGGGTAGAGCGACCATGTTTGCAATATCATATGCACTACTGTGAAGCACCGTGCTTTAACAAGATTTCCGTATCGGATTATGGAAAGTATATTGATGAAATTATAGAGCTCTTTGAAGGTAAGCCTATCCCTTTGCTGAAGGAAATTAAAGAGAAGATGGAGCTTGCTGCAGAAGACTTACGCTTTGAAGATGCAGCACGCTATCGAGATCAGCTAACTAGTATAGAAAAAATTCAAGAAAAGCAGCGTATGGTTACACAGCGTGGCGACTTAGACGTGTTAGGTATTGCAGTGGATACATCAATGGCTTGCGTACAGTTATTATTCATCCGCGGTGGCCGACTATTAGGCCGTGAGAACTACTTTGTACAACATGATGGAGATAGTCAAGAAACTATCATGACGGACTTTATCAAGCAATACTATGGAGATACAAACTTCATTCCAAAGGAACTATTATTACCTATGGATAGCACCGATAGAGACTTGTTAAAGGAATGGTTTACACAGCTTAAAGGTCAGAATGTAGACGTATCTGTGCCTCAGCGTGGTTATAAGATGGATATGATTAAGATGGCTCATGAGAATGCAGAAACCTTCCTAGAAGAGCGTCGCCGTCAGTGGCAACACCAAATTGATAAGACTGGTGGGGCTGTTAAAAAATTAGCTGAAGTCCTAGACTTGCCGCGATTACCAGAGCGTATGGAATGTTTCGATATTTCCCATACACAAGGGGCCGAAACGGTGGCATCTATGGTTGTATTTGAAGGCGGTAAGCCTGCGAAGAAGGAGTATCGTCGTTTTAAATTGAAAACTACACAAGGTAAACCTGATGACTTTAAGTCTATGGCTGAAATTATGGAACGACGATATGGTAATGAAACAGATTGGCCTATGCCAGATCTCATTATTATCGATGGTGGTAAAGGTCAGCTTAATGCAGCATTGCCGTTGATTCGCAGTGTAGGTGTTACCGACGTGCCTGTTATCTCTTTAGCTAAGCGTATTGAAGAGGTCTTTGTAGAAGGACAATCTGAAAGTATCATCTTAAGCCATCACACACCAGAGCTTCAATTGCTTCAACAAATACGTGATGAAGCTCATCGCTTTGCCATTACGTACCATCGTAAATTGCGGGGGAAACGCAATTTGGAATCCATTTTAGATCATATAGAAGGGATTGGCCCTAAACGCCGCAAAGCCTTGTGGGCACATTTCAATTGTTTAGAGGCCATGAAAGAGGCATCCATTGATGAACTTTCAAAGGTGGACTCTATGAACTATAAAACGGCAGAAGCATTATATAATTTCTTCCGTATGTCTAAGGTAGAAAAACAAGATATGTTGAAGTAAAAAAGAGCATCTTATTTAAGATGCTCTTTTACTGTATAAGTATGTTATTTATTTTTGTTGACATTGAATGTACCAAGTACGCCAAGTGAACAATACACCTGCTGTTAGTACGCTAGCGAGTAATCCAATCCATACGCCAAATGGACCGTAATTTGGATTATTAGCGAGAATATAGGCGGTTGGGAAGCATACGCCCCAATAGGATATGAGGGAGATATAAAGAACTACTTTTACATCTTTATAGGCTCTCAATATACCTTGTAAAGGGGTTCCAATGGCATCGATAGCAGAGAAGAATACACCGTATCCAAGGAAGCTGTAGATAAGCTTGTATACTTCATCATCATTTGTAAAGAGATCTGCAATAGCGTCCATATTAGTAAACGTAAATGTACAAATCATGATAGCCAATACAATGGCTAAGATGCGAGAAATATAAGAGTACTGGATAGCTTCTTGTTTACGATCTGCCCCAAGTTCATAAGCAACTGTAATGGTAGAGGCCATAGCGATACTAAGAGGTAAACAGTAGAATACATTTGTAAAGGAAATAACAGATTGATGAGCAGCTACGACGGCGGATCCAAAGTGAACCATCAAGAGGCCAGCAATACTAAAGATACTAGCTTCAAAGAAGATGGAAAAGCCAATAGGAATACCTACATGTAGCTGTTCGCGAATGTAGTGAAAACTTGGTTTACTGAAGTCTTTAAAGATACGATATCCCTTTAGCTTTGGATGTAATAGTAATACTAAGCTAAAGAGAATAAAGTTAGTCCAACAAGCACCAGCTATACCATAGCCAGCACCGACACCACCGATCTCTGGAAATCCGAAATGCCCAAAGATGAGTGAGTAGTTCAAAAATACGTTTACAATAAAGCTAGTAAATACGATGGCCATAGAATAATGTGTTAATCCATGACTGTCGACTGTATTGCGCAATGTATTAACCCAAAGTAGTGGGAATAGACCTATGGCAAATGCTTTCAGGTAACTAATACATACCTTAGCTGCAGCAGGTTCCAGATTTAATGCTGTCAGAAGAGGACGTAAGCCTAAGAGACCAATTATTAAAATGATACATGCTAGGCCTGTACCGATATACAGACCTTGATAAAAGATTGTTGAAATATCATCGGTTTTCTTAGCTCCCAATAGCTGAGAAATAATTGGAGTGATACCTAACAACGTTCCTTGTGCAAAGATATAGAAGAGGAGCCATAAATTATACCCTGTAGCAACTCCAGCTAAATCTATCGTACTATATTGTCCCGTTAAAAAGATGGCTATAAATGTACCACCTATAAGGGAAAATTGCGTTATACACATAGGAGTAAATAGCTTAATGAACAACCATAACTTTTGTAATATAGAATATGTTTGATACATACTTACCTCCCTTGTTAATGATATATTATACGATATCATAAAGTAGTCTAATTTAATAGATAAATTCCTAGAGATTTGGGAATTAAATATATATTATTGATTAGTCAATTATGAATCTATAATTAATGATTTTTTATATCCTAGAACTTTTATTTGTAGTGTTATGATTCTCATATTAATATGAATGGAGTATGCTAAAAATGAATATATATTTTACAAATTGAATTTTACACTACTGAACTATATCGATTATAATATATATACTATAGTTATATTCTAAGGAGGATACATTGGACATCTTATCTGTACAAGGTTTATTAGCGATGCTTCAGATCATTGTTATCGATATCTTACTTGCTGGCGATAATGCCATTGTAATTGGTATGGCAGCTCGTAACTTGCCAGCACATTTACAGAAGAAAGCCATCTTCTGGGGCACAGCCGGCGCTATTATTTTACGCCTTGTTATGGCATTCCTATTTGTAGAGGCATTGAACAATATTCCTGCACTTCGTTTAGTAGGTGGTATTCTCCTCTTATGGATCGGATACAAGCTCGTTGCTGATGATGAAAGAGAGCATAATATCGAAGCTAAGGATAATTTACGCGCAGCCATTACAACTATTGTTATTGCTGACGGTATCATGGGTATCGATAATGTTATCGGTGTAGTTGGTGCTGCAGGTGGTCATATGACAATGGTAGCCATTGGTATGCTCATAACTGTACCAATCATCATTTATGGCAGTACTTTATTTGTGAAAGTCATCGAACGTTTCCCAATTATCCTATACGTTGGCGGTGGTATCCTTGGCTGGGTAGGTGCTAGTATGGCAGTAGAGGATACATTGATTGCTCATAGTATTGAACCATATGCACTATTCATCAAAATAGCTGCAGTAATCCTCGTAGTAGGCGCATCTTTGATAGCTAAAAAACTCAAGAAATAATAGAATAAATCTCTTCTCTTAATCATAGGAGGAGAGATTTTTTTATGTAAACTAATAGCTCTCTTTTTAGGTGAGAAAATAGAAAAATTATGGTATAGTTAAGGGATAGTTATTGAATTACTCGTTTGAATTGAGGTATGTACAGAATGGAATTTTTAGAAGTTGCCACGTGGGTGACCATTGGTAAGATTATTTTAATTGATATTTTATTGGCTGGCGATAATGCTGTAGTAATTGGTATGGCAGCAGGTAAGCTAGCTCCAGAACTACAAAAGAAAGCCGTAATTTGGGGTACAGTAGGTGCCATTGTAATGCGCCTTTTATTTGCTACCCTTTTAGTAGAGGCGCTTACTTTAATTCCTCTTATCCACTTAGGTGGTGGCTTTGTACTTGTATGGATTGCCATTCAATTATTAAAAGGTGGAGATGAAGATGCACATATCGAAGCTAAGAATTCATTAATGGGTGCTATTTGGACGATTATTGTAGCCGACGCTATGATGAGTATTGATAATGTCATTGGTGTAGTAGGGGCCGCTAGAGGTCATTTAGAGCTTGTTATTGCGGGGATGTTAATTACTGTTCCAATTATTGTATTCTGCTCTACATTATTTGCTCGAATTATTAATAAATTCCCTGCCATTCTTTGGGCTGGTGGTGCACTCCTTGGCTGGGTTGCAGGCGAAATGATTGTGGAAGATCCACTTCTTATGCCATATATTCAAGGTGAAGAATTACTCGTTAAATTCGGCACTGTATTCTTCGTACTTATTGTGACAGGTATGATTAAAATTTGGAAGAAAAGAGACGCGTAATGAACGGTACTAATCGTACATCTCGTAAAAAACAATCTAAACAACATAGAAGAAGTAATCGCTCTAATTCACAGCAAGCTATAAACGGACAATTATCTAAAAAACAACAGGCTATTTTAAATGCGCCTGTTAAGTTTGGTGATGAAGTATTGGTAACGATTCATGGCATCGGTAGCAGCGGTGAAGGGGTAGGTCGTGTAGATGACTTTACTGTCTTTGTGCCCTTTGCCTTACCTGGAGAAACTGTGAAAGTAGCTATTAATATGGTTAAAAAAACCTATGCTACAGGGCGCCTCTTAGAAATTGTTACGATGGCTCCCAATCGTATCGATGCAAGTTGTGATCTTTATGGCTTCTGTGGAGGCTGCCAACTACAACACATTACCTATGAAGGACAGCTTTCACTAAAAACACAAAAGGTGAAGGACATTATCGAACGCATTGGTCATCAAAATCCAGACCTTGTTAAGCCTACATTAGGACCTAAAGAACCATGGGCATATCGCAATAAGATGCAAATGCCTGTAGGCGGCACTAAAGGCGATATTCAAATGGGATTCTATGCGATGGGATCTCACGATATCGTGCAAGGTACAAACTGTCCTATTCAAGATGAAGGAAATAATATCATTGCTCAAGCGTGTTACCAAATCGCTAAAGAATTTGATATTGAATCGTATGATGAACATACAGGCAAAGGTATACTACGCCATGTAATCGGTCGCATTGGACAATCTGGATGGATGATTATCCTTGTAACTGCTACAGATTTCTTACCACACCAAGAAAAGTGGGTAGAAAAATTAACAGAACGAATTCCTCAAGTAGAAACTATTGTTCATAACGTAAATGGTAAGCGTACTAATGTTATATTAGGACCTAAAAATAATATCCTCTATGGGGATGGGACGATTACAGACCATATTAAGGACTTACAGTTTACATTGTCCCCACATTCATTCTTCCAAGTTAATCCAGAACAAACTACAGTGCTTTACGACCAAGCTCTTGAGTATGCGGACCTTAAAGGTGATGAAACCGTAATTGATGCGTACTGTGGTACGGGGACCATTTCATTGTTTTTGGCCCATAAGGCAAAACATGTAATAGGCATAGAAATTGTAGAACCAGCCATTATTAACGCTCGTGAAAACGCCCAACGCAATGGCTATGATAATACAGAATTCATCGTCGCTGATGCAGCCGTAGAAATGCCAAAACTTTACAAGGCTGGCGTACGACCAGACGTTATCGTATTCGATCCAATTCGAGCAGGCTGTAAAGAAGAAGTACTAACCTCTGCAGCTGGCATGGAACCAAAACGTATTGTTTACGTATCTTGTAACCCAGCCACCATGGCTCGAGACATTAAAATCCTCACACACTACGGCTATGAACTACAAGAAGTACAACCAGTAGACATGTTCCCAATGACCGCACATGTTGAGGCAGTGGCTTTACTCACTAGGAGCAAAGCGACGCAGTGAGTGATAGCACTGCCCATGGCAGGGATGTCCAAGAATTCGAGCGAAGTGAAGAATGATTGGAAACAGCCTACGGCTGAAGCGGTGGCTTTGCTTACTAGGAAGGAAGATTGAATGTATGTTTAAACCTATTCGTAAAAAGATAAATGAAATAGATCGTTCTGCTACAGAAGCAGTATTAACATCTAATCGTCGAGGTATTCTAGCCATGAATGGTGATAATGGATACCCTTATGCTATTCCTATTAATTATTTTTATGATTGTGATAAGAAGAAAATTTATTTTCATGGAGCTAAAGCTGGTCATAAAGTAGATGCATTGAAAACTTCAGATAAGGTATGTTTTACTGTATATGGTAATGAGCGTATTGATGAATCTGAACCATGGGCGCCGTATGTACAAAGTGTAGTCGTATTTGGAAGATGTCGTTTGCTAGAGGCAGGTTCAGAATCTATAGATCGATTAAAAGAATTTGCTATGAAATATTATCCTAGTGAGCAACTTGTAGATGAAGAGATTGCTCATGCTGGTAGAGCAGTTCAAATGTTTGAAATTACTATTGAACATATGAGTGGTAAACAAGTACAAGAGAAATAATAGATTAGTCCTTCGCATATGCGAAGGGCTTTTACTATACACTCATACTTATAAATGTAATATAATGTAATTAGTGATAATCATTTTAAAAATATAGTTTATGTGAGAGAGACATGATACAGTTGAAAGATTTAGGTACATTTGAATCAGTGCCTCATATCGTAACAGATATTGTAACAGGAAATATTAGCGCTTTAGAAAATGCATTAGCCAATGGTTGGGATATTAATAAATCTATAGAAATTGGTGAGTATAGTGAGCATACACCTTTAGAATTAGCTTTGGTTATGTGTTGCTTGCCAAGTATTCAATGGTTAGTCGAGAATGGCGCTGATATTAACGGTGAGGAAAATCCAAGTTTTTTGCTTGCTGTTAGATATGGGAATCAAGACATTATCGATTACGTCGTAGAACATGGTGCTAATATTCATGCTTTAAACCGTGTGAAAGTGGATGCTTTTCAAGCTGCCTTATATGGCAAAAAATATGAGCACTTACAGCTTATCCATGACTTAGGCCATACGGTACAGAAATATGGCGGTAAAGCTTTCAGAAATGCCATTACAGAGAAAAATTATGAGGTTCTAGATTTCTTTATTCATAATGGTGTAGATATTAACTACAACAAGCCTGATTCTGTGTATCCCTTTAAGCCAACTCCGTTGTGTGTAGCAGCACGGTATGTGGATTTAAAGATGTGTAAGTATTTGGTAGAACATGGTGCTGATGTAACCATTACGGAAAAGGATAGTATGCGTCCCTATAGCATTGCTGTTGAAAAAGGCGATATGGAAATGGCAGAGTATTTCAAATCCTTAGAGCCTGCTGAGTACCATGATAAACAGAATAAAATGGATCAATTAAAACCATTTAAACTACCAAAAGTATTAATATCCTTTTTAGAGGGAGATAATCTTTACTTTGAATTGCCAGACTCAGATTTTATTTCTATAGAGTTCTTACCGCTCATTGATACAGTTCCATTTAAATGGGGACGTCGTAAGCTGTTACGTTTATCTAAAGAATTAGGCGAGTATAACGATTGGCAAATTGTGTGGGACCCTAAGTCTAAAAAGATTGGCTGTTATGATACCGAGCATCAAGAATTAAGAGAACTTTGTAAATTCGATGAGTTTATGTCTGATATGGCAGGGCAATTAGACACTTTGTTTTAATGGATATCGTAAAGGAGAGATGATACATATGACAGATACCTTTGAGAAAACATATACAGATTGGTCTATTGATGTAGGCACCTATAAATATGAAGGTATTACACTGAATGAAGTTGAACAAAATCTGTATGCTA
>NZ_CAUQYW010000012.1:0-58636 GCF_963522475.1 uncultured Veillonella sp.
TTATCGACCCCCAGTTTAACTGGGGGTTTAGTCATGCCTATTCGGCGTGCAATAAAAAATGTGGATTGCTCGTAAGCAATCCACATTCTATTAGTCTTTAAAGTAAGGTTTGAAACCTTCACCTTGATGACGAGGTTTTTTTTCACCACGCGGACGATCAGATCTACGATCATCTCTGCGGCGGTCCCCTTTGCGGTCATCACGACGATCACTTCTACGGTCATCGCGGCTGCGACGTGGACGATCATCACGACGACGATCTCCGTCACGGCGACGATCACCATCTCTACGACGGTCACCACGGCGACGGTCACTACGTCCACCTTCGCGGCGACGGCGTACACGCAATGGTTTTTCTTCTGTAATATTTACAGGAGTTGTATCTGGTTCTTTTGTTAACAATTTAAGAGCTGCTGCCAAAAGTGTTACGGAATCTGTATCATTCAACAATTCCTCTGCACTAGATTTGAATGGCGCTAATGCTTCTAAATTATCTGTCATTTCAACGAGGCTTTCAATTGCCAAACGTTGTTGACCTTCAAGAACTTCACCTAAGGAAGGTGCACGGCGGCGTACGATTTTACGTTTTGTTAAACGCTCGATAGCATGTAAATGCTCCATTTCACGAGGGATAACGAACGTGAAAGCTTGACCAGCTTTACCGGCACGGCCTGTACGACCTACGCGGTGCGTGTAGCTTTCAGGATCTTGAGGCATATCATAGTTATATACGTGAGATACGCCTGAAATATCAAGACCACGAGCTGCCACATCAGTAGCCACGAGAATATCAATGGTACCTTCGCGGAATTGACGAATTACGCTGTCCCGTTTTTGTTGAGACAAATCGCCATGAATACCTTCCGCCATGTAACCACGTTTTTTAAGACCTTCTGTTACTTCATCAACACGACGTTTTGTACGTGTGAAGATAATAGCAAGTTCAGGTGTTTGGATATCAAACAAGCGGCAAAGAACATCGAATTTTTGACGGTCTTGCACTTCGATATAATATTGTTCAATTAAGTCCATCGTAACTTGAGTCGGTTTCATACGAATCAATGTTGGCTCTGTCAAATATGTTTCAGCTAATTGTTGGATAGCTTTAGGCATAGTTGCGGAGAACAACAATGTTTGATGGTCTTCTGGGATAGCACCCAAGATTTTATTGATATCATCAACAAAGCCCATGTTTAACATTTCGTCGGCTTCGTCCAATACCACAACTTTCACATTGTCAAATTTAATAGAACCGCGATCCATATGGTCCATCAATCGGCCTGGAGTGGCAACGATGATTTGAGGGTTCTTTTTCAAGGCACGGAACTGACGATTAATATCTTGACCACCATAGATAGGTAGTGCTGTGATATTTGTGTATTGAGCCATTTTGTTAAGCTCTTCAGCTACTTGGATAGCTAATTCTCGTGTAGGGGATAAAATAACTACTTGAACGTGACGCTCATTCCCGTCTACGCGTTCCAATACAGGCAAGCCAAATGCTGCTGTCTTACCAGTACCTGTTTGAGCTTGACCGATCATGTCTTTACCGCTCATGGCTACTGGGATAGCTTCCTGTTGAATTGGCGTAGGCTCTTCAAAGCCCATATCGTTTAACGCTCTTAGAACAGGTTCGCTAATCATTAATTGTTCAAATTTTTCTAACATCTAAATGTGTTTCCTCCTATCGCGCACGAATTATGCGCGTTAGAATAGTATATCATATTTCAAAGGTGAACGCTATAAAAGTAATTACAAGTCAAAACTAAATGTGCTTTCTTCTCCCCCTTAACTGTTCTATTAAAACGATTCCACTCAAAACAACACCCAAAAATCTAAATTGATATATTTACTACTAAAAGAACATATGCTTTAATGCATAACCTAAACCGGCAATACCGAATAATATAGAAAAAATAGCAAAAAGGCCACGTTTATAATATAAACTATTTCGCTTTTGATAAAAACCTGTACACATTATCAAAAGCACGAAAATGCTCCAAGCAACACCATATCTCGCAATAAATAAATAATCTCTATCAATTAAAAATTTACAATTTAATAGGACTACAATTATAATTGCAATTATTGTTAAATACTTGGCTAAATTACCAAAAGTTCTATGCTTTTTGATATATTCATATTCTTCATCAATGACACGTTTACTAAGCTCAAGTTTATATAACCCTATACATAACGATATAGATGTGAAAATCCAAATATATCCTAACATTTCAAGTTTTTTCATTTTACACCGTCCACTATATGGTTACTTACTCAAATACTGCTGTAGGGTTTGATTTTCTAACGGCCCTAATTGTAAAGCCTTCCTATTTTTAATTGCATTAATAGCTAAGGCTTCAAAGGTATCTTTATCAAAATCAGAAAAGTCATTAAAGGAATTAAACACTATAAATTGTTGATTCAATAAGTTAGGTAATACCTCTAAGTCTTTCGTTCTTACTGTATCTAGCTCATTTCGTGCATAAGATTCATATCTCTCATCACCTGAATTATTCTTGCTAAACCGACCTATATCAAGATTATTAGAATAATAGCTATATATAGCTTTCTGAGAGAAATCAAGTTTAGTCAATTTTCCAAATTCAAAATTATAATAAGCATTATTTCTTAAAATATGCTCACTACCATACTTACCAATAATAGTTCCTGTAGAAAGATCCACTATATCATTATGCTTAACCATATCTTCCTTTCTATATGATACATAGAAAGGTAGCTTTATAGTATATCCAGCGTGTGGACCTGTATATCGTTTCTCACTATCATAAAAAATCTCATGCCATATATCTCTATCATTTTCATCAAGACTAGAAATATTAGGATATAACTCATCAAGACTCACATTAAAGTCTGTTTTTTTAGCATCTATTCGAGGAATGAAAGTATTATATTTATTAAGATCTTTATTCCAAGCATCTAACAAACTTACATTTTCATCAAAAATACCAATACCGTCTAAAGTTATGTAATAGAGTTTATTATCCACCTCATGAACAGCAACTACATTATCAGCAATCTTATGTTCTTCATCGTCATAAAATAATGTACTATTACGAAATTCAGTTAAATGAATGGAGCTATTTTTAAACTCACTGCTACCAGCTAACAATAAAATTACTATTACCATTAAAGTAATATAAATTAATAATATGGCAGCAATAACACAACCAATCCATTTTAATACTCTCTTTGAACTCATAATATCCCTCTCTAAACAATACGATTTTATATGGCTACAATTATAGCATACCGTATCCTTTCACAGATAATAAGCTATTGTTAAGCACAAAAAAGGCACCTCATTCGAGGTGCCTCATTGTTATAGTTCATAGGAGAGTTGAAGTTTATTAATCTAAATCGTAGAAACCAGATGGTTTATCGCTCAAGTTAATAATGATATTTTTCATTTGAGTGTAGTGCTCAAGGATAACTTTGTGAGTTTCACGGCCAATACCAGATTGTTTATAGCCACCAAATGGTGCACCTGCTGGGATGGAGTTATATGTATTTACCCACATACGACCTGTTTCGATTGCTCGAGCTACGCGGATTGCGCGGTTGAGATTTTGTGTAAATACGCCGCCGCCAAGACCGTATAAGCTGTCATTAGCTTGTTCGATCACTTCTTCTTCGCTGTGGAATTTAATAACAACCGCTACAGGACCGAAGATTTCTTCGCGAGCTACGCGCATATCATTTGTCGCATCTACGATAAGTGTAGGTCTAATGAAGCAACCTTTACCAAGTTCACCATCAGTAACGCGTACGCCACCAGCTGCAATGCGAGCCCCTTCTTCTTTAGCTAGTTCTACATAACTAAGTACTTTCTCAACTTGTGCTTCGTAAATCAAGGAACCAAGTTGTGTAGATTCTTCCCAAGGCAAGCCAATTTTTACTTTATCAAATAAAGCAGAAAGTTCAGCTACGAATTTATCATAAATTGTATCTTGTACAAAGATACGGGAACCTGCGCAGCATACTTGACCTTGGTTAAAGAGAATGCCGAGCATTGCCCCATCGAGAGCTTGTTTCCAATTCGCATCGTCAAAGAAGATATTCGCAGATTTACCACCTAATTCCAATGTAGCAGGAATCAAACGTTCAGACGCGGCTTTATATACATCAAGACCTACTTCTGTAGAGCCTGTGAAAGCAAGTTTGCTGAAGCCAGGATGGTCAAGGATATATTGACCAGATTTAGAACCTTTACCAGTTACGATATTCACAACGCCTGCTGGTAAAATGTCTTTCAAAATATCGCCTAATACTAAAAGGCTAAGAGATGTATGGCTAGAAGGTTTAATTACAACTGTACAACCTGCTGCAAGAGCTGGTGCCAGTTTCCAAGCAGCCATTAGGAATGGAAAGTTCCAAGGTACGACTTGACCTACAACGCCAATCGGTTCACGAATGATGAGGCTCAATGTATTTTCATCAAATACTTGGGCGGAGCCTTCTTCGGAGCGAAGTACGCCAGCGAAATAACGGAAATGATCTGCCCCAAACGGAATATCTACATTCAAAGTCTCACGGATTGGTTTACCATTGTCATATGTTTCAACTTGTGCCAAATACTCTTTATGAGCATCGATAGCGTCAGCAATTTTTAACAAGTAATCAGCGCGCTCTACTTGAGATACTGTTTTCCAAGTTTTAAAAGCTTCTGTTGCAGCATCTACTGCTTTATCAACATCGTCTTTCGTAGCCTCTGCACAGATAGCAAGTTGTTCGCCATTAGCAGGGTTATATACATTGAATTCAGCACCATCAGATGCCGGTACCCATTCATTATTAATTAAAAGTCCATATCTTTCTTTAAGGTTCAAGCTCATAGCATTACCTCCTATGTAGAAATATAGATTGAGGAAGATGTCCTCTGTGATTTCATCATACTCCTTATATCTAAATATTTCAATCAGATATATCATTTTCGATATATCACTTCTGCATTAATATACATAGTTTTAAGCTATATAGAAAAACCGCACCCTCAAAATCCATAGAGAGTGCGGTTTTGTGTACAATGACTTTTAGTCAAGAGTATTTCTCAATAATATAATTCAATTGATACTAATTGTTTTGCCGACCACTATTATTACGGTTATTGTTACGATCGTTGTTTCGACGTTGTCCGTTGTTATTTCTGTTTCGGTTATTATCGTTATTCTTTGGCTTTTCTAATTGTAATGCCTTTACAGATAAACCGATACGATTACGTTTTACATCAACAGAAATAATTTGTGCTTCAATGATATCGCCTACAGCCAGCACATCAGATGGATGTTGACGGCTGTTACAGAGTTCACTACGATGTAAAAGACCATTAGTTTTTAAGCCAAAATCTACGAAGGCACCAAAATCAACTACGTTGTGAACAGTACCTTTTACAACAGTACCAACTTGAATATCTTCAAGGCTTACTACATGTTTTCTAGTAAGCGGTGCTGGCAAATCTTCACGAGGGTCACGACCTGGTTTTGCCAAAGCCCCTAAGATATCTCGTACAGTCGGCACGCCTGCATCCAGTTTTGCGGCCATTTTTCCGGCATCAACAAGCGGTAATTTCACTTGTAATGCTTCCAGTTGCGCTTTGTCTTGCAAATCTTTTAAGGTAAAACCTAATTCACCAATAATGCGTTCTGCCAATTCATAGGACTCAGGATGGACAGATGTATTATCTAGTGGATTTTTACCGTGTTGTAAGCGAAGGAAACCAGCACATTGCGTGAATGCTGCAGGACCTAAGCGAGGTACTTTCAACAATTCTTTACGGCTTTTAAATACACCATTCTCTTGACGATATGCAACGATGTTTTTAGCCACTGTACTAGAAATGCCTGCAATATGTTGCAAAATAGCTGGAGATGCTGTATTGAGCTCCACCCCAACGTGGTTAACTACAGTTTCCACTACTTGATCTAAGGTATGAGTCAATTGTTTTTGGTTTACGTCATGTTGGTATTGACCTACGCCGATAGATTTAGGATCAATCTTAACAGATTCAGCCAATGGATCTTGTACACGACGTGCAATGGATACTGCACCGCGTATGGTTACATCTAAATCTGGTAATTCATCGATAGCCAATTTAGAAGCAGAATATACAGACGCGCCTGCTTCATTGGTGATGATGTAATGGCAGTCTAACTTTTCCTCTTCAATCATGGTGGAAGCAAACTGCTCTGTTTCGTAGGATGCAGTACCATTACCAATTGATAAGAGAGTAACTTTGAACTTACGGATTTTATCCGCCAATACCTTTTGCGCTTCTTTGCGAAGCTTTTCACTATTCGTTAAATAGTAGGCACCGTAATCCAGCACATTACCTTGTTGGTCGATGATAGCCATCTTACAACCTGTACGGTAACCAGGGTCAAGGCCCATGATAACGTGCCCTACCAAAGGTGGCTGCAATAATAGGTTCTTAAGGTTTACACCGAATACCTTGATAGCTTGCTCGTCCGCATTTTCCGTCAACTCATTGCGTATATCACGCTCTAGAGCAGGGAAAATTAGACGTTTGTACGCATCGGCTACTGCAGCTACTTTATAATCTGCGAATATGGATTTTGGATTTTTCTCTAATTTCTGCACCATGTAAGCAACATAAGTATCACCTGGTACAGTGAGGGCTAACTTTAAAGCACCTAGTTTTTCACCACGATTAACCGCCAAAATACGGTGAGATGGCATCTGACGAACCGGTTCGGCATATTCTGCGTATTGTAAGAACTGTTGTTGTACCTCTTCATCACCAGTCAACTCAGCTTGAATAAAGCCTTCGTTCCACATCTTTTTACGCAAGTACGCACGGAAGTCAGCACTATCACTAACGATTTCCGCTACGATATCAGATGCACCTTGAATAGCGTCTTCTGGGGTTGGCACCTCTTCCGTTACATATTCTTTTGCAATCTCTAAAGGATCACCAGATGTAACCGTATCGTTAAGGATCATTTCCGCCAAAGGTTCTAAACCACGTTCACGGGCAATCATAGCACGAGTACGCTTCTTAGGACGGTATGGTAAATACAAATCCTCTAACTCTTGAAGCTTTGTGGCGGCCTCTAAGGACTTCATCAATTCGTCGCTCATCTTTTCTTGCTCTGTAATAGATGCAATGATTTCTTGACGACGTGTTTCCAAGTTACGCAAGTATTTAATGCGCTCTTCAATGGTACGCAATTGCTCATCTTGCAATTCGCCCGTTACTTCTTTACGATAACGCGCAATAAATGGCACCGTATTGCCTTCGTCCAATAATTCTACGGCAGCTTGCACCTGCTTTGGCTTAACATTTAATTCACTGCCAATAATGGCAAACATTCTTTCACTCATTTAGATGCCTTTCTGCGATAGGTTACAAAACGATGAGGATATTTGTGCTTTTCATCCACCGCGCCGTCTACTACGGATTCAATGGTGAAAGCCTCTTCTGGAAACTCTGGGAAATATGCATCCCCTTCAAATTCGTGGTCTACTTCTGTAATGTACATCGTATCCACGTAAGGCAAGAAAGCCTCATATACTTGAGCACCACCGATGACATAGGCCGCATCAAGAGCACGTGCTGCTTCTGCAGCCGCCTTAGGACTATGGAATATCTTAACCCCTTCTGGCGCATCAAAGCCCTTATCACGAGTAATCACCCAGTGCTCACGATTTGGCAACAGGAACGGCAAACTTTCAAAGGTCTTACGGCCCATAATGATGACATGACCTGTAGTTTTTTCTTTAAAGAATTTCAAATCATTCGGCAAGTGCCAAATCAAGGTATTATCTTTACCAATCACACGATTATGTGCTACGGCTACGATTAATGCTAACATACTGGCCTCTTTCGGTTAATACTATATGGCAACAGTCATACATATGATTCCATTTAGCAATGGACATGAACTCAGTTCTATACAGCAACAGTCATGGACAACTTACCTAGATGTTCATATCCATCTAATGTAACGTCCTCTGGTGTGAAATCATAGAAGTCTTTTACCTCAGGATTCACAATAATTTTTGGTGCTGGCAACGCTTGATCACAACGTGCTAACTGCTCGCGCAATGCTTCTACATGGTTTTCATAGACATGAGCATTGTTAATAACATGAGTAAATTTACCAGGTTTAAGACCTGTTACTTGAGCAATCATGCATTGTAACGCTGCATATTGAGCAGTATTAAACGGAACGCCAAGGCCCATATCGCCACTGCGTTGGATGAGCATGCAGTTTAAGTGTCCATCAGCTACATCCCATAATGTTTCATACGCACATGGTTGCAATGCCATATCATCTAAATCGTCAATATTCCACAGTGTAACAATCATACGACGGCTATCAGGATCTTCCTTGATAGTCTTGATGAGATTATCAAGTTGTTTGTACTTTGCAATTTGGTAACCATAGGCCTTACCAATGGTACCATCTTCACGCATCCACTCATCCCATACGCGGACGTTCATTTCTTGTAATTTGCGTACATCGTTAGATTGCATTTGCCAAATCCACAGCAATTCTTTTATAGCCGTTTTGAAGGCTACAAATTTTGTGGTCAAAATGGGAAATTCCTCTTGCAAGTCAAATTGCATAATTTGATGTGGCAATTTATAAGTTGCAACACCTGTACGGTTTTGACCATACGTGCCATGTTCTAAAATATTTTCAATAATACCGAGGTATTGTGTATCTGCTAGACTCATATGTCCCCCTAAATCTATGTATAATACGTCGAATAATACTAACCTTATATCTTACAATATATAGTACTATCATACTAAAAAATACATAGTACTACCATATATACAGTAAAATTTATTATCCCTTATATTCTGCAATGGCCTGTAAAAAACTGAGGCCATATTTTTTCAATTTTGCTTCCCCTACACCCTTAACATTGCCAAACTCACCTAATGTTGTGGGCCGTAAATTGGCTAGGTCAATAAGTACTGTATCGGGGAAGATAAGATATGGTCGAAGCCCTGCCTCTTCGGCTAAGAGCTTGCGATGTTGTCGTAAATGTTCAAATAAACCACCTGACCCAGAACTAGATTTTCCTCGTGCTGTAGTAGACGTAGACCGACTAGTTCGAGATGGTACAGACACATGTTGTCTGATTTCCTCCACCTCTTTATGCCCACTGAGGACCTCCTCAGCGCCAGCCGTCAAGGATAGAACAGGATACTTACCTGAAGAACTACGCAAATAACCAGAAGCTACAAATTGTTGGATGAGCCCTTTAATAGATTTCTCGTCTACATTACTTAGTAAACCAAATACAGGGAGTGCATCGTGGCCAGCTCGCATAATACGGTCAGTTCGCTCACCGCGCACGATAGAGGTAATCATAGAGGCACCATAGCGCTCATCAGTGCCCATAATAGCACGGAAGATAGCCTTCGCCTCTTTTGTTACATTCACCTTATCACCGGAGCCTTTACAGGAACTACAATTATCACAAGTAGTCCAAACGGTGCTTTCACCAAAATAGTTAAGCATATATTGACGTAAACAATTACTACAGAAACAGTAGTCAATCATAGACTGTAACTTGCGGAGCTCCACCTCTTGTCGCTTAGGCGTCTCGATGGACTGTTCAATCAAATATTTATGAACTTGTACATCCTGCCCACTGTAGAGCAAGATACATTCTGCAGGAGCCCCATCACGACCTGCACGGCCCGCCTCTTGATAATAAGACTCCATGTTACGCGGCATTTGGTAATGCAATACATAGCGCACATTACTCTTATCGATGCCCATACCAAAAGCATTGGTAGCCACCATGACCTGCAGTTTATCATCTGCATAAGCGTTTTGCATCTCACGGCGCACCTCATCGCTAAGGCCTCCATGATAATGGCCCACCTTAATGCCTGCACGGGTTAGATTTTCATACACTCGATCTACATCCTTGCGTGTCGCACAGTAGATAATACCATTTTCGTTGGCATGTTGACGCACGTAATGGACTACATAATCCATGCGCTTTGGTGTACGGAGGACTGAGAACGATAAATTTGGCCTATCAAAGCCCGTTACGTATACATTAGCCTTGTCTAGGCCCAATAGTTTCTTAATATCATTTTCTACATATTTCGTCGCCGTCGCTGTGAAAGCCCCCACAATAGGGCGCTTTGGCAGTGAGTTGAGCCACTCACCGATAAGACGATAGGACGGTCTAAAGTCATGCCCCCATTCAGAGATACAGTGAGCTTCATCCACAATGACTTGAGCGATAGGCAATGCTCGCAGCACATTGCAGAAAAAATTAGACCCTAATCGTTCAGGTGCAATATATAAGAGTTTAATCTTACCACTTCGCACTTCGTACATCGTTTTATTAAACTCCGCTTGGGTGAGCGTACTATTGATGAGCGCCGCTGGTATATTCTGCACTAACAAGCCATCTACTTGGTCTTTCATAAGAGAAATCAGTGGTGAAAATACGATTGTAAGCCCCGCCTTACAGAGTGCAGGTATCTGAAAGCAAATAGACTTCCCTGCCCCCGTCGGCATAATGCCAATTACATCTTCATTGCATAATAAGGATGCAATAGGAGCCTCTTGAGCCGGTCTAAAGGAGGTATACCCAAAGTAAGTTTCTAACATGCGCAGTGCTTGTTGCTTTGTCACAACTGGTTGCTTAACAGTTTCTTGTTTTCTCATTTCCTGTTGTTCCATGGGCCCTCCTTTCATATTCCGTATTTCATTCTTTTATTTTAACATATTTCATATGCCATTGGACTTATTAGTATATACAATTTTACGCCAGCTAGTCTAATACATATCGTGAAAGACTAGACGTAAATTTATATAGAAACTATGAGTACATCACTAATTTTTTACACTCTAACACATTAATATATGGTACAATAGGAATTATTTATAATACTATAGAATAAAACTACAACCTAAGGAGGTCTTATATAGGCATGACACAAGACAACTTAATGATTATCATCGCCTTTGCCTTATACCTAGGACTCATGATGTATATCGGGGTCTACTATTACAGGAAATCTAACAGCATTGGTGATTACATTCTCGGTGGCCGACAACTAGGACCATGGATCACAGCACTTAGTGCGGAAGCATCAGATATGAGTGGTTGGATGCTCATGGGTGTGCCTGGCCTAGCGTATACTACGGGGATTTCTGGTGTATGGATTGCCGTAGGTCTCACATTAGGTACATGGGCAAACTGGAAGTTTGTTTCTAGACGCTTGCGTAACCATACTGAGGTAGCTAGTGACAGTTTAACTTTACCGGACTATTTGAAAAACCGTTTCCACGATCAATCTCATTCGGTAGCCGTTATCTCCGCCCTATTTATCTTGATTTTCTTCTTGATTTATACATCATCAGGATTCGTAGCAGGTGGCAAACTGTTCAACACCATCTTTGGTCTTGATTACACCGTATCTCTATTTATTACAGCGGGTATCGTCGTATTCTACACATTCCTCGGCGGCTTCCTCGCCGTATCTTGGACAGATTGTATCCAAGGGGCATTGATGTTCTTCGCTATCTTAGCGGTACCAATTACAGCTGCCATGTTTATGGGTGGTCCTATTGAAACATTCCAACTCATTCAACACGAGTTTCCTCAAGGACTTAGCCTATTCGGTGATCCATCTGATTGGTTCACTTGGGTTATTGGCTTGATTTCTTCTCTTGGTTGGGGGCTTGGCTACTTCGGTCAACCTCACATCCTCGTAAGATTCATGGCCATCTCCGATGCAAAAGAGCTCAAGAAATCTACAAATATCGCCATGGTATGGGTTATCCTATCCCTTATGGCGGCCATTGCTGTAGGTCTCATCGGTCACGTATATATGTTGCCAGATAAATTGGTAGGCACTGATGCGGAAACTGTATTCCTCATCATGACAGAACGTCTCTTTACACCATTTGTAGCAGGTCTCATCTGGTCTGCAGTACTCGCAGCTATCATGAGTACCGCGTCTGCCCAGTTATTAGTAACAGCCTCTGCCATTTCTAATGACTTCTATGCGAATATCATTCATCCAAAAGCGAGTGATAAAGAATTGGTACTCGTAAGTCGTATCGTAGTACTTATCGTAGCATTAATTGCCATCTATATGGCAATGGATCCTGATAGCTACATCTTAACCATGGTTGCCTATGCATGGGCAGGTTTTGGTGCTGCTTTCGGCCCAGCTATTTTGTTCTCCTTATTCTGGAAACGTATGACACGTCATGGCTGTATCGCAGGTATCGTCGTAGGTGGTTTAACCGTTCTTATTTGGAAACAATTTGGATTCCTCGACCTTTACGAAATCGTGCCAGGCTTCCTCTTCTCTTCCATCGCTATCTACGTAGTGAGTATCATGGGTAAATTGCCTCCTCGTTCAGTTCTTAAGGACTATCGTGAAGCAGAAAAAATGCACGTTCTATAAATTAGTAATTGTACATTTGAAGATTGCATATACAAAAAAGAGCTAGTTGATTCAACGATCAACTAGCTCTTTTTTATGAGTATTGTTCTAAGCCTTCCTTAATAGCATCTTTCACTTCTGCTACCAAAGATGCTGGTGAAAGTACTTTCACACTTTGCATATATTGAAGTGCCCAATACTTAAATGCATCATGATTTACACGTACACGGCATACAACATCATCAGATGTGACGTTGGTGAATTCCACATTGCCATCGAACCAATCTAAAATTTGGTTTACAATAGACCGCTTTGCCTTAAAACTTACGGTAACGGATTCACCGCCGAACATGTAAATATGTTCTTTTACATATTGTGATACATTGAAGGTGCGTTGCTGGTTATATCCCTTTATCTCACGTAAAGGTTTCCTACGTTCGCTCAGCACCGTAATGTGTGCAATTCGATCGACACGCAATGTAGACATGTCATCATAATTTTCATGGTTCCCAACTAGGTAATAGTGTCCTCGATTCATAACTAGTTGGAATGGATTGAATACATACTTTCGCTCCTTATTATCTGGACCGAGATTGATATGTAATCGTTTATCCACGTCAGGTTGGCAATAAGCCAAGGAAATTTTTCTCCCCTTTTGTATTGCTTCCTCTATGAGATCAATGTTAAGGAATAAGTCCTGACTTCTATGAAGGTAACCCGTAGCACTTTCAATATCAATACCATGGGGCTTGAAATGAGAGCTACCCAATTTAGCAACACGACTAATTAAATCCTTACGTTGAGATGCGGTAATATGACGAGACGCCAATATACCATCAATTAATAATCTCAATTCTGAATCCTCAAAAGTATGAATCATATAAAAATCAGTACGGCGAATAGTACCATCTGCTCCTACGGCAGATTCTTCACATTGAATACCAAAATCACCAGATTCATATAAATCATTTAAATGACGGCCTAAGGTCTTCCGATCGACGGATACCTCGTACCGCTCGGCTAATATACTGCGAATCTCCTCTTGAGATAAAGTATGATTAGCATCCGTTTCACTTTTCAGGATCTCTAGTATATATACTAGAACAGCCTTCTTAGATGCCATAAAAGACTCCTTTTACAAATAATACAATAAAAACAACATTGTAACTAATACAATTTATAATATCATCCACAACACATCGGATGATGTTCACAAAAATACCCATACATAGTATACCACACTTTTCATATATGGTTCATTTATTTCTCATTAATTTTATCGATTTACTATACTTTTTTGGCAATATTAAATAACTAAATGTAATAATTATTAAAAAAGATTAAATTAAATTATATAAAACAAAAACCCATTACTACTTAATACACATAAATGTTATAAGTATAATGGGTCTTATGTTTATCCTGAAGATTATATGAATCACCAAAATATTATCTTAGAAATTTTAAAAGAATTACGAAAGACCATCGTTTTTCTTACTTCTAATAAAGCCTAATTGCTCCATACGCTTCGTCAATTCATTATAGAATGCTTCCGCCATGGCATTTTGGTGTTTACCAGTTTGGGCCTTATCAGCGCTAAAGAGAGAATCTTTAATCTTCTTAATCATCGTAGACTTGGCTTTAGGCTTATTCAATAATTCCATGAACAATAAATCTTCTTCAGAAATATCACCAATAGCGTCATTGAACATATTGGCACCATAAATATATTCACTACCACCATCAGCAATAGCTTTTACAAAGTTTGTAAAACGAGCGGGTACATAGGATAAGCCCTCCATATATTCCTGTTTATCAGGGAATGTTTTATAGAATCGAATACCACCGCGTACCATATGTTCAACGATAGCTTTATATAAACTACATACAGCTGGTTCTAAGTCATCTTCAGATGCATTAGCAGCATCATGAGCAGCTTTTAAAATGGCAAGGGCTTCAATCATATTGAAAGTGCCACCATCTTTAATGAGCGCTTGGAATGTATCTCGCATAAGCTCATTTTCAAACATTTCTAATGCTTCTTCATCAAAGAGGATTTGGAATACAAAACTATTTACGATAGACCGTACAGGTACTGTATTCACCTTATCTGGATTAGCTACATCATAGCTAATATCCTTTGCAGCACTTTCTTTACAAATAATAGACTTGCGGAATGTTGTATCAAGCATAAAGTCTAAATATTGTTCTTGATCCGCTTGGCTATTAGGAGCCAATTTTTCAAGTTTATCGGCGATACTGTCATCATAGGTACGAACCATTGATAATGTTAAATCTGCATCACACACATATGTAAGATTGTGAGCTTTCAAATGATCATTGAATTGATAGAAGTAACATGGATCATTATGAGGTTCTAAATGGTCATGACCTACATAATAATCATCCTTTTGCATAACGGAACGCAAGGCACCTAAGAATTTACTATTACGCTCTTTAAGGTTATCATAATTAAGAATTTGAGCACCTACTAGACTACCTACAGTTTTACCGCGTAATACCTTTTCCTTATGAGTCAACTCATCATAACCACGATTAGCAAATAACATAAGTTGACGAACCTCTTCCATCGTATGCCAACCTGGGTATGTATTATAGGATGCATATGCAATGCCATTATCAGCCAAATGATTGGATATAATATCAAGTAGCTTATCCTTCATTTCATCGCTAATCCAAGAGTAAAAACCATGGGCAATAATGTAATCAAAGTTTCCTAAGGATTCATCAAAGTTCAAAATATCCCCTTGCAATAGAGATACATTATCTAACTTGGCATCACTAATAATTTTGTTGCCCTTCTCTACTTGATCTTGGGAAAGCTCAATACCTACAAAGGTTGCTTCTGGATTATGCACAGCTTGAGAAATAATATTTCCTCCATAGGTAGCACCTAATTCAAGTACACGTGCTGTTTTAGCCGTTGGTGGTTTAAGACCTACAAGTGTACCATACGCTTCTAAATACGCAGGTGTTGTATATGGAAATGGATAGGATTTATAGCCTAACTCTTTATATATTGTTTGTTGCATATCGTCTGTTGCAATCTGTTGATTATCCTTAGCCATAAGCACCTCTATGTTTACTATTAAAGTTATCAAATCATATATCAGTACAATATACCTAGTAGTATATGCACAACTATTTAATATTATACCAAATTCCCAGTATATTACCTATTGTAAAAGCATTAGTAATTCAGGAACTACCTATTCAAGAAATCGCCGCATTAATTTAAGATACAATAACATAAATTCCAGATAAAATTAACTATATTATATACAAAAGAGGCACCCTCGAAAGGGTGCCTCTTATTAGTTCTTAGTCGTTAAATAATGAATTATTTTACGTCTTCGAAACCTTTTTGTAAGCGAACGTAGCTTAAGCGACGATCTTTAGCGTCTTGTTCAGTTTTAGCGAACAATTCTTCTGCAACATCTGGAGCTGCTTTAGCCAAGGAAGCATAACGAACTTCACCTTTAAGGAAGTCTTGGAAGTTTTCAGTTGGTTCTTTGGAATCCAAGGAGAATGGATTTTTACCTTCTTCTTTAAGTTGAGGGTTGTATCTGTAAAGATCCCAGTAACCAGCTGCAACTGCTTTACGTTGTTCTTCTTGAGCTTTACCCATACCAGCTTTGATACCATGGTTGATACATGGGCTGTAAGCGATGATCAAGGAAGGACCTGGATATGCTTCAGCTTCTGCAACAGCTTTCATCAATTGGTTTTTATCTGCACCCATAGCTACTTGTGCTACGTATACATAACCATAAGACATAGCCATCATGCCAAGGTCTTTTTTCTTAGTACGTTTACCAGAAGCTGCGAATTGAGCAACTGCTGCGATGTTAGTGGATTTGGAAGCTTGACCACCAGTGTTGGAGTATACTTCAGTATCGAATACAAAGATGTTGATGTCTTCGCCAGAAGCTAATACATGGTCAACACCGCCGAAGCCGATATCGTATGCCCAACCGTCACCACCAAAGATCCAGTGGGAACGTTTGATCAAGAATTGTTTTTTCTCAAGAAGTTCTTTTAATTCTGGAGTTGTAGCACCTTCAGCTTCGATAGCTGCTACTAAACGTTCGGAACGTTGACGAGTTGCTGCACCAAGGTTAGCAAATTCAATCCATTGTTCCAAAGCGTCTTTCAATTCGCCTGTAGCAGTTTCTACAGCTTTAGAAGCTACTGCAACTAATTGTTGACGAATTTTCTTAACGCCGATGTACATACCATAACCATACTCAGCATTGTCTTCGAACAAGGAGTTTGCCCAAGAAGGACCTTGACCTTGTTGGTTAGTTGTGTATGGAGAAGCTGGCATGGAAGCACCCCAAATGGAGGAACAACCAGTAGCATTCGCAATCATCATACGATCGCCGAACAATTGAGTTAACAATTTAGCGTATGGAGTTTCACCACAACCTGCACAAGCACCGGAGAATTCGAACAATGGTTGTTCAAATTGGGAACCTTTAACAGTTTCCTTCTTCATAGGGTTTTCTTTTACAGGAAGGTTAACACCGTAGTTCCATGCTTCAGCTTGTTCGATTTCAGAATCGATGGAAGTCATTACGATAGCTTTGCCTTTAGGAGCTGGACAGATATCAACACAGTTACCGCAACCCAAGCAATCTAATGGGGATACTGCGATACGGAATTGAAGGTCTTTAGCACCTAATGCAGGAATTGTATCGAAATGTTCTGGAGCCGCAGATACTTCTGCTTCAGTTGCCAAGATTGGACGAATTGTAGCATGTGGACATACGAAGGAACATTGGTTACATTGGATACAGTTTTCTGGTAACCATTTTGGAACGAACAATGCAGGACCACGTTTTTCGAATTTAGCAGTACCAGCAGGTAATGTACCATCTTCGTAACCAGCGAATGTGGATACTGGAAGATCATAACCGGCTTGTGCATTGATTGGTTGTGCAATATTTTGAACGAAGGATGGGCAAGATTCGCAACCAGGTTTAACTGCGTGACCGCCTTCATCAACAGCGTTTTTCCAGTCAGCAGGAACATCTACTTTTACCAAAGCGTTAACGCCTTGATCGATAGCAGCGTTGTTCATGTCAACGATATTTTGACCTTTTTTACCGTAAGAAGTTACTACGGATTCTTTAAGGTATTTAACAGCGTCATCTACAGGGATGATTTCAGTCAATTTGAAGAATGCAGCTTGAGTTACCATGTTGATACGACCGCCCAAACCGATTTCAGAAGCGATTTTCGCAGCGTTGATGATGTAGAAGTTCAATTCTTTTTCTGCGATTTGACGACGTAATTTAGCTGGTAAATGTTCGTTCAATTCTTCAGGAGACCAAGTACAGTTCAACAAGAATGTACCGCCTTTTTTGATGCCGCGGATCAAGTCGTATTCATGTACGTAAGATTGACGGTGACATGCTACGAATTGAGGTTCAGTTACCAAATATGGCAAGTTGATTGGGTTTTTACCAAAACGAAGGTGAGACATTGTTACGCCACCAGATTTTTTGGAGTCGTAATCGAAGTATGCTTGAGCATACATGTCAGTATGGTCACCGATAATTTTGATAGCGGATTTGTTCGCACCTACAGTACCGTCAGAACCGAAGCCCCAGAATTTACATTCAGTCAAACCAGGAGTTTCAACTTCTACGCCTTCAGCACGATCTAAGGACAAGAATGTAACATCATCATTGATACCCAATGTGAAGAATTTCTTGCCGTTTTCAGCAGCCAAGTTATCGAATACAGCTACGATGTCTGCAGGGATAACGTCTTTGGAGCTCAAACCATAACGGCCAGCGATAACTTTTACGTTACGACCACCATCGATTACAGCAGCTTGTACGTCCAAGAACAATGGTTCAGCCAAAGCGCCTGGTTCTTTAGTACGGTCAAGAACTGCAATGCGTTCTACTGTTTGAGGAAGAGCTTTCAACAAACGATCTGTTGCGAATGGACGGAACAAGTGAACGTTGATGAAACCAACTTTACGACCCAATTTGTTTAAGTAGTCAACAGTGGATTGAACTACTTGAGCGGAGGAACCCATAGTTACGATTACATCTGTTGCATCAGCAGCACCATGGTAGTTGAACAATTGGTAGTTAGTGCCAGCCAATTTGTTAACTTCGTTCATGTAGTGTTCTACAACGTCAGGAACGTTCAAATAGAATTTGTTGGCTGCTTCACGATGTTGGAAGTAAACATCAGGGTTTTCTGCAGTACCACGAGTTACAGGAGCATCTGGATTCAATGCATTTTTACGGAATGCATTAACAGCGTCCATATCAACCAATGGTTTCAAATCTTCATAGTCCCAGATTTCGATTTTTTGAATTTCGTGGGATGTACGGAAACCGTCGAAGAAGTTGATGAATGGTACACGAGTTTTAATAGCTGTCAAGTGAGCTACAGCGGACAAGTCCATTACTTCTTGTACGGAGGATTCAGCAAGCATAGCGCAGCCAGCTGCACGAGCAGCCATTACGTCTTGGTGGTCACCGAAGATAGCCAAAGCATGTGCAGCCAATGCACGAGCAGCTACTTGGAATACACCTGGAAGTAATTCGCCGGCTACTTTGTATAAGTTAGGAAGCATCAATAACAAACCTTGGGAAGATGTGAAAGTTGTTGTTAATGCACCAGCTTGTAAAGAACCGTGAGTTGCGGCAGCAGCACCTGCTTCAGATTGCATTTCTACAACTTGAACAGTGTTGCCGAAAATGTTTTTACGACCAGACGCAGCCCATTCGTCAATGTGTTCTGGCATTGGGGAAGATGGAGTGATTGGGTAAATCGCAGCAACTTCTGTAAAACCATAAGAAACGTGAGCAGCCGCTTGGTTGCCGTCCATAGTTTTAAATTTACGACTCATGTGATTATTGCCTCCTTAAGCATTTAGCAAAAATAGAACACTTGCTTAATCTATCATTATGTTTAGGAATAATAACCATTACAAACTTGCGCACATGAAAAAATAATGCAATAATATATATGTTATATATAATATTGGCATTATGTGTGAACATACTTTTGTAGTGGGCACAACCATAATTCCTAATATCATAACTTGATATAGCCCTATAAGCACATTATAACGTGCTGGGCCCTATCAACGCAACACATACAGTGACTGTCGCTTTGCCAATATTGCTATCCATACTTTACATAAAGTAATAGCTAATTGCATTATAGTAATAACTTTTCTCATTTAGTTTAAGTCACTTCCTATAACCAGGTTTTATTTTTAGGGGGTTAATTATGGATTTTCATCATTTGAAATACTTCGTTGAAGTAGCTGATCAAAAAAGCTTTAGTAAAGCTGCGCGGAATTTGCACATCTCCCAATCTGCTATCAGCCGTACTATTAAAGCTTTAGAAGATGAACTTGGTGTTGTTCTCTTCATGCGTAATGCTAAATCTGTAGAACTTACTGATGGGGGTACCATCTTCTTAACCCACGCAAAACGCGTAGTATTCATGTTTGAACATCTTAAAACTGATTTTGAAAACGAATTTCGTTTGGAACAAGGTTCCATCAGAATTGGTATTCCACCAATTACCGATGCACCTATTTTTGCACAGCTCTTAGGGGAGTTCAAAAAAGTATATCCACAAATTGAATTAGAACTTTATGAACAAGGCTCTAAAAAAGTTGAGATCAGTGTTCAGGAAGGCTTAATCGATATTGGTATCATTTGTACAAAACCAAATCCTAAAGAATTTGAATCCTTCTACCTCACTAGCGATCCACTTTCCGTTATTGTTCCTAAATCTAGTCCTCTAGCGAAAGAAAAAGAAATTCGTTTAGAAATGCTGGCTGATGAATCCTTCGTATTGCATAAAGATGATTTTAACTTACATGACGAAATCATCAAAGCTTGTAAACATACAGGTTTCCAACCTCATATTGTATTTGAAACGAGCCAACGTGATCTTATGTTACAAACAGTTAGTGCAGACCTTGCTATTGCATTGTTACCGTCTCGCCTCTGCCCTGAAGTAGGTGAAAACACAGAGGTTGGTTCCAAGGTTGTTGTACGTCCACTTGTACCAGAAATCATTCATACACTTTATGTTATTTGGAAAAAAGGTCATTACCTCTCCCACGCTTCTCGCTTGTGGTTAGACTTCGTAAATTCCAAATTACCATTACCTGGATTACAACTTGAGGATCTTCAATAATGAATAAACCATCTGGGCTCGCATCTAAATTGCGGGCCCTTTTGAAAACTAAAGAAACACCCATGTGGGGCGTTATCATTGTGCTGGTCATCGTCATAATCTTCCAGCAAATACAAATCTCAGAATTGCAATGGCGCGTCGATGAAGACCACGATGGTTCTTCCGTTGATAGTGTAGCTGGTCGCCTTTACATCCTAGAAGGGATGGCTAATAAACATAGCGACCAACTGGATGGTATCTTTAAAGACATTCGCCAATTACAAAACGACGGTGCCAAATACGACTGGGAACTAAAACAACTACAATGGTTGCATCCAGAGCTCAAAGTACAACCACCAGAGGCAAACCCACGCCCATTCAAATCCACAGATCTAAACCTCGATATGAATCCTGGGAAAGTGCCTGATGTAACAAAACAAAATCAATAAAGAAATCAGAAATAAATAAAAGCACCTTACATACCTACAAAAGTCATCACAAATGACTCTTCTCATAGGATATAAGGTGCTTTTATCGTTATTCTATTATAGATTTAATTGCTAGTTTTCCCATACATCTCTGCAACGACAAGTTGCTTCTACTTGCGATACGCTTCTAATTTATATGCATATTCACTTAAAAGCTCCTTTGAATAAATTTTTTCATTTTTTGAATCTCTAACTTCTTTCCAAATAATAGATGCTACTTTTAATTTATTCGAATAATTGCCACTACATTCGTCTGCACAAAAATCCTTAAAAAATTGATTCCATTGACAAACCGAATTGTCATACTTTGCATAATCTGATTCACCATAATATACTTTCAGCAAATCTCCAATTGTAAAGCTTGTATTTTTTTCACTTTTTACTTTTCTCCAAGCAGTAGCCATATCAGCATTAAATTTAAATCGTGAAACACCTATTAAAGCAGAGAAATATTCTCTAAACTTCGTATTAAAGGAAAAATTACATTCAAGTAATGGTGTATCTAAAGTAATACTTTCCACTTGCCTTCTTCTATTTTTTATTGATGATTTTTTAATTAAATCGCCTTTAAAGTACTGCTCAATAATATAATTGAGTTCTTGTTTTGTTCCCCTATATTCTAATCCTAATGATTTACATATTTGTGAAAGTTCATCACGATACCAATAATATTTATTAAATTCATCAAATGATGTAATTTCATCAAACTTAGGTCTACACTCTTTCAATATTTGTCTCCTCAAGTTTAAATAATACTATTTTGTAAATTGTAACATAAAATTGAATAGTACCCAAAATCACACCATTGAAGCATTCGTTAAATATTTTCCTATTAAGTTGTCTATAATCTAGTTATCTATAATATAGCTCTACTTAATCCTCTTTATGTTCCATAGATTTTGGTAAGGTCAAAATCAATAGACCTGCTAGGAACATACAAGCGCCCATTACATAGTAACCGTAAGTAAAGCTACCAGTGTGACCATTGATGAAACCAAGCATGTAAGGACCTACCCAGCCCCCCATGTTACCAGAGGAGTTAATAAGGCCCATCGCCCCTGCCGCAGCAGCACCAGATAAGAAAGTTGTTGGCATTGTCCACCATACACCCATGCCACCGTAAACGCCTACAGCAGTTAAGCAGATAAAGAATAAACTAATTTCTGGAGATGGACTATGTGGTGTTGCTAAGAAACCAATAGTACCAATGAACAATGTAGTAGCAACATGCCAACGTTTTTCATTGCGCTTTTCAGAGGAATGACCACAATATACTTGTACAAGTAATGCAGCAGACATCGGAATTGCAATAGACCATGCTACTACGCTTGGCGGCCAACCAGATAAGCTTTTAAGAACTTGAGGCATCCAGAAGCTAAAGCCCCAGAAACCAATAACCCATAAGAAATAGATTAATGCTAAACGCAATACTTTTGGATCTTTCAAAGCTTGCCATGTAGTATATTTCTTTACAGCTTGCTTTTGTTGTTCTTCTTTTTCAAGTTCAGCCTTGATATAGGCTTTTTCTGTATCAGTTACCCAAGATGCATGGTCGGGACGTTCTTTCATCCAGAACGCAAAAATGAAAGCAAAAATGACTGCCGGAATAGCTTCAACGATGAAGAGTGTGCGCCACCCATGAAGACCAAAGAATGTTGTATCAAGCAAGAGACCTGCCAATGGACCACCGATGATATTAGAGAACAATAACGATGTTAACATCAAGGAGATTGCCTTAGCGCGTTCCTTTGGTAAGAACCAATTTGGAATGAGTAACGAATAAATTACAGGATATAAAGAGGCTTCACATAGACCAAGAAGGAATCGATAAATATAAAACTCCAACTCTGTGGTCATCGTTGTCATAAGAATACATACTAGGCCCCAACTAAACATAATACGCGCAACCCAATGCATAGCATTACAGCGAGCAGCGATTAGGGATGCAGGGACTTCAAATAAAACATAGCCTATAAAGAAAATACCGGCGCCCATACCAAATACCTCAGGCGTCAACCATGGTAAATTCTCCTTCATGGTCAAGCCAGCATAGGCAATGTTTACACGGTCTAAGAAAGCTATAATAGAAACAATAAATAATGGCAAGACTACGTGTAGCATACGACGCTTCGTAAAGTCTTTAAAATCAATAACCCCACTTTGAGGCTCTGGTGTAGATGAGTTCATATAATTCCTTTCTACTACTTAAGATATTACATACCTTATTATCTTAAGTAAACAAAAGTCCTCTGTCAATGGAATTATATAGAATATAGAAATAACAAATAAGAATAGCAAAATCAAAATGATGACATATAAAAATAAAAAAGTATATTCATTAGAAATAACTGTATAAAATAAAAGCACTTTATAGTATAACGCTGTCTCTATTACAAGATAACAAAATACTATAAAGTGCTTTCATATTAATTAGTACTAACAGGGTCATAATCAGCAGGTATAGGAGCAACGATACTCACAAAGATAACATCTTCTGTTCCAGTATTTTTTGCACCATGACATTCACCCTTTTTAGATACTATAACTTGCCCCTTTGTAAAAGGCACCTCCGTATCAGGCGTTGGATAAAATACCCCCTTGCCTTGCAATATAACCCATATATCATCAGAGTTATGATGATAATGCTTTGGTAAGGTTTGACCAGGTTTAATAACCCATACTGAACCACCTGTGGAATCAGTTTCATAAAATGGTGTCCTAACAGCTTTCTCTAGACTTTCAACTTTCACAAGTTCCATGTCAAAAACACGTTGATCACTCATAATGCTCACACCTTTCATAAATTAACAACTAGCGAGTACCAGATGCGTATTCACCCATATTGATATCTATAACAGTACGAACAGGTTGAATTAAGGAGTCCTCATATTGAACCTTCCATTTAATATCTGGATTCATATCTCCATTTTCTAAGCCTGCAATAGTTTGCCCGTCATCAATAGGATTATCATCTTCAAAGATATAATACAACACACTATATAAATAATCAATACTTTCAAAACAATTGCCTCGTTTACAGCTTTCCATATCAAATAGGTTTCGATAAGAAATATCTCCAGGTAACACAGACATCCAGTCTAAGGCATACTCTGATACACCAAATACGGTCTTTTCTGGATTAGGTCCATCTAAATCATCCTGTAACCATGCTGATATTATTTGGTACATATTTAATGTTTCATATTCATCTACTTCACTATAAAACTCACGTAATCCATCTAGGTCAATCTCTAAATTAGCAATATATCGATACATAGAAACTACCTCCTAAAGCTCCCCAATCTTGCTATGGTAAAAGTATAACTATATCTATGTACCATTTTTACCACATTAAATATTATGAATATTTTAAAAGTGAGCACTAAAGTATTATTAAAATACCAAAAGACCCTCTCCATAAGTCCGAGAACTATGGAGAGGGTCTTTATAGTCACTAATCAGTGAGGACTGGTAAAGCGATAGTGACATCACTATAGTTATAGTGATATGCGCCGATTACCAATCAATTATAGAGGTTTACGAACCACGTCGATGATAGAGCCATCACGATATTCTACGATTGCGATGATATCTTCGTCTTTATCAGATACAGGGATATCTTGTGGTTTACCTACTAAATCAAATGCTAATTGTTGTAATTCTTCAATTGTGAAGATAGGCAAGTTGCTATCTTTGAAGCGTTCAATCAAATCAGTACGAGCTGGGTTGATTGCGATACCGTATTCAGTAACGAGTACGTCAACAGAGGAGCCTGGTGTAATTACAGTTGCTACTTTGTCACGGATCATTGGCAAGCGGCCACGAATCAATGGGCAAGTAATAACTGTGCATTTAGCACCTGCTGCTGTATCGGAGTGACCGCCAGAAGCACCCATCAATACACCGTTGGAGTCAGTCATTACGTTTACGTTGAAATCAAGGTCGATTTCAGTAGCACCAAGGAATACTACGTCTAGGTAGTTTGTAGTGCAGTCTGTCCATGGGTTAGCGTACATGGAAGCAGACATTTCGATGTGTGCAGGGTTTTTATCTAAAGATGCTGCTGCAGTTGTATCGAAAGTTTGAGTATCGTAAATTGCACGGATCAAACCTTCTTCAAGCATACCAGTCAAAATACCAGTAGCACCACCGATAGCGAAGCCACCTACTTCACCACGTTTGCAAAGTTTTTCAGCAATGAATTTCGCCACAGTCAATGGAGCACCACCAGCGCCCAATTGGAATACGAAACCATCTTTAATGATGCCAGCTTGGTCAAGGAATTCACCAGCTAATTCAGCAATTTTAATTTGGATAGGGTTTTTAGTGAAACCTACCGCACCAGAAGCGATACCTTCTGGATCACCAATGCTTTCAACCTCAACAACATAATCTACGTCAGTTTGAGGGATTGCATAGTTGTGTACATAGTCAACTAAGTTATCTGTGATAATAACAGTTGTATCTGCATAGTGGGAGTCAACTTTAGCATAGCCAAGCGCACCACATGCGGATTTACCCATACGACCAGTTGCATTACCACGTGGGTCAGCTGTAGGAGCAGCCATAAAAGCTACGTCGATATGTACTTCGCCAGATTCGATAGCACGAGCACGGCCACCGTGGGAACGAATCACTACAGGGCGTTTCAATACGCCTGGATTTTGAGTCAAGAATTTACCAAGACGATCGCGCAAGCCAGATGTTTCAATAGCTGTTACAGTACCATCTTGAATCATTTCTACTAAGAATTCATGGCATGGAGACAAGGAAGAAGACGCAATTGTAATGTCTTTAATGCCTTTTGCTTGAACGCGTTCCATAACCATTTTCATTACATAGTCGCCATTGCGCAAGTGATGATGGAAGGACAATGTCATGCCATCTTTTACGCCAGCTTTTTCGATTGCTTCATCAATAGAAGCTAGTACTTTATTTGTACCAACACGACTCATGTGTACAGGTTTACCTGCGCGATGAGCTTTAGGTTCAATAGCGAATTCACCTTGATATACTTCGCGACCTTCTAGTGCTGGGATATTTGTTGGGATATCGCGACCTACTTTATTTAACATCGTATTCTGCTCCTTCCTCTAATTCAACTTTAATGCCTGCTGCACGTGCTTTATCAACTACGCGTTGTGCACGTACTACGATAGGACCATCGATCATTTTGCCATCTACGGAGATTACGCCTTTATTGTTGCGCAATGCATCTGCGTAGCTGTTCAATACCTTAACGGAGTGAGCGATTTCTTTTTCGTCAGGAGTGAATACTTCGTGAATAATTTTGATTTGGCTTGGGTGGATACAAGATTTGCCATCGTAACCCAAAGCTTTAATGAATTCAACTTCTTCGCGGAAACCTTGTGGGTCTTTCACGTCGGAGAATACAGTATCAATTACGCGGATACCTGCTTCACGTGCTGCGTGAAGGATTGTTTGACGAGCGAACAATAATTCAACAGCTGGTTTATGTTTACCTGTACGAAGGTCCGCACGGTAGTCTTCAGCGCCAAGAGCGATAGCAACTACGCGAGGGCCGTGACAGATTTCGCGAACATTATACAAGCCACGAACGGATTCGATAGCTACGATAATATTGATAGTACCTTCTGGCCAGCCATTAGCTTTTTCTACTTCTTCAATTTTCTTCGCTACGATTTCAACTTCAGACACATCTTCAGTTTTAGGTAAACGAATCATATCAGGTTTAGCTGGAACGATTACATCAAGATCGTCATAGCCATAAGGAGTTTGTGTAGGATGGTTGATACGAACAACTGTTTCTGCACGGAATTTACGAGATTTTAATGCTTCTGCAGTTAAAAGACGAGCTGTATCTTTTTCTGTAATAGGCACGGAATCTTCGATATCGATCATAATGGAGTCAGAGCCGTGAATATCAGCACTGTTAATCATTTTAGGTGTATTACCAGGTACGAACATCATGGAACGAGACAAACGTTTTTTAGCAGCCTCTGTTAATGGATTTGTTTTAACTTCTGGGAATGTTTTATCGTTAGCCATTATGCTTTGCTCCCCCTTTCCAATGCGCCTAATACGCGAGCTTTAATTGTGTAATCCCAAGCATTTTTATCTTGTACGATTACTTTTACGCCATCAAAACCTGCTTCTTTTACTGTGTTTAAGATAACGGATTTAATTTGGTCGCCGTATTGGCGAATAACTTTGGATGTTAATTCAATTTTGATACCGCTAGCAATCGGTTCAACCGTTACTAATGCATCATTTTTTTCGTCGAAGCCAGCTTGTGCAGCTTTTACTAATTGTGCCATGTTGCATCCTTTCCTTATAAAAGATTTTTAAAACCCAAGTCTGTACAGGCTCGTCGCGAGAGCCATATACAGACATTGAATATAACAATTAAATTCTAACACTCCATAGTGAAAGTTTCATATTACATGAAACCAGCGATTTTCCACCAAGGGATACCGATTACGTAGTTCAATACTAAACATACAACGGAGGAGATGAGACCAACTGTCCACCAGTCTTTTACATTGTTGTAACCAGCGGAGAAGATAATTGGACCAGGTGCTGCACCATAGTGAGTTACGGATCCACCATACGCATTTGTACCAATCAAAACGAAAGCTAGTAATGTAGGATCGATACCTGCGTTAATACCTACAATCAAAAATACTGGAAGCATTGCAGAGATGTATGCAGTACCAGATGCGAAGAAGTAGCGAACTGCAACAGAAATAATAGAGATAAGGATAAGCATCATAAATGGATCTAAACCAAAGTTCATATGCACTTCTAAGTATTTTGCTAACCATTCAAAGAATTTACCTTTAGTCAATGCAGAGGATAAGCCCAAGATACCACCGAACCAGATTAATGTATTCCAAGCGGCTTTAGTTTTGAGCAAATCATCCCATGTTATGATACCAAATACAAATGTTGCAAGCATTGCTAAGACAGCAACAGCAGTAGCATCAATTTTAATATCAAATGTTGGTAGAATCCAACCAGTGATTGCAAGAAGTGCAATTACGATAAGGCCCTTTTCAGAACCTTTCATAGGTCCTAATTTAGCTAAACCGTCTTCAGCAATTTTCTTGTTATCGATTTCTTTTACAGATGGGCGTTCATACATATAACCAATAAGAGGAATAAGCATTAACATGATGAAACCAGGTACGAACATAGCTAATGCCCATTGCCCCCAGTTTAAGGATACACCTGTTAATTTAGTAATGAAGTCCAATGCCAATAAGTTTGGTGCCATTGCTGTAGCGAATAGGAAAGATGTTACTTTTGTTGCAAAGTAACCATTCTGTAAGAGGTAAGCACCTGCTTTTTTAGCCGTTTCACCTGGATGAGAACCAACAGCTTCTGCAATGGACAAGTTGATTGGATAAACGATACCTGCCGCACGTGCTGTGTTGGATGGAGTTGCTGGAGACAAGATCAAGTCAAGGAATGCAGTTACATAACCAAGACGAAGTGTAGTGCTACCAAACAATCGAACTAAGTGGTAAGCGATACGGTGACCAAGGCCAGTTTTACCAAACGCAACAGATAATGCAAAAGCTGCAAAAATCAACCATAAGGCTGTATTGCTATAACCAGCTAATACATCTTTTACATTGTTTAATAAAATAGAAGATGTGGCAACACCTAATAATACTGTAATAGGTACTGGAAATGGTTTTAATACCAAACCCACGATAGTTGCTAAATAAATACCAAATAATTGCCATACTTGTGGTTTAAGGCCTTCTGGTGTGCCACCAAACCACGCGATTGCGACAATAGCAGCCATAACTGCAACGCGCCATAATTTGTCTTTCATGCGTGTCTTTACCTTTCTTAACTAACTTAGGCATACATAAAATCATCTAGTCTTTAACAACCTAACTGCTCGCGACGTCAGTTACATTGATTAAGTCTACACTCATTATATATGCTTAAAAGAATTATGAATAATAGATTACCTTTATAGGGGTTATAAAAACTTTTATATCTACCAATCATACTTTTTATGCATTTCGAGCATAGATTTGCAGTTACAAATGAAAAAAATGCATGTATACGTCCCCAAAGGGGGTATACATGCACTTACATGATTACTGCCTTGCTCTTTCGAGACACTTTTATTATGACCTATTATATCGAAAAAGTCTAATACTGAAAAAGCATGGATAAACAGTTATAAAGCCTTATATAGGCTTGATTTGTATAATCTATTCTTTATATTCTCTAAAAATACTATGATCTACAACAGTATGTTTTTTATAGTAATCGCGAACATATTCAATAAACGTTTTAACGACTACAAGATTTTCCGCATCCTTTGTATATACCATATTTGTATCACGAGTGATATATGTACCATCTTTACTACGCAATGGGCTCACATAAATATCTCTATCCTTACAAGATCCAAGCCCCATATAAGTCAATATGGACCAACCAAGACCAGCGCGTACAAAGTGACGGCACGTACTCATAGAGTTTACATCCATCGCAACACTCGGAGGTTCTTCAAAATGTTCGGCACACCAAGTTTCAATAATATTAGCTACGGATGCATCAGTTTGGTATTTAATAAAGGGTACCTTTTCAAGTGATTCAGGTGGTACTAATTCTTTATAAACTAAGCAATACGGTTCCTCTAATAGTAATTCAGACTTACCGGACACATCATAGCCACCACGAGCAAAGGCAACCATACAATCACCAGTATTAAACATCTTGACCACTTGATGACTGAAAGCAGTCTTAACTTGAATATGCACATCTGGATATTGTTCCCGGAAAGATTTTAACAAGGCTGGTAGTTCATAGTCTGCAAAATTGATAGATGATGCGATTTTCAAGGTTCCTTGAATCTTACCAGATGCTGAGTTCATAGCATTTTCTAAAGCCTCTTGATCTTGCATCATTCTTTTACAGTAGTCATAGAAAATCTCGCCTTGTGCCGTAAGGGCAATCCCTTCAGCAGTACGCAACAACAGAGAATGGCCCAAAGCTTTTTCCATATGGCGCAACCGATAGCTTAAAGCCGGTTGTGATAAAAATAATTTTTCTGCCGCCCTTGTAATGTTACCTTCATCCACAACGGTTACAAAGGTTTGCCATTCTCTATCGTCCATAATATCTCCTTTTATCGCTTATTACCAAAAATTCGCAATAAGGATAAGAACAAGTTAATGAAATCCAAGTATAGACTTAATGCACCTGTAATTTCAATGCGGTCTAGAATTGTTTCGTCTTCCACTAGAGCTACTTGTGTCACATTATTTTTAATGCGGTTCACATCAATCGCTGTAAAGATGGAAAATACTACAACCCCTAAATAACCAAATACGAGGCTAATAGTATCACTAAAACCACTAAGTACAGTCCAGTTAAAGTAGCGAGCCCCCATCATCACCAAGGATACGATGATCATACCGAACAAAGCAGCCATTACATACGGTGTAAGAGATGATAAATTGCGTTTTGTAGTAGCCCCTACTATAGCAAAGCCAATAAAGAATGCCAGCGTACCGATTAACGCAGGGATAACCACTTCAAATACATTATAACGCAAGGATATGAGTGTTAATGTAAGACCATTCAAGGCACTATAGAGGAAAAACATACCTTTTAAAGTCATAACATTGGCACTATATGCACGAGCGCTAAATAGGAATACTACTCCTAGTTCAACTAGTAGGATAATATTAAAGTTTTGGTACGCAAAGCGTAACCAGTTAGGATTTGCCAACGCAGCCACTCCAACACCGATAGTAGTAAGTAATCCTACAACCATCCACAAGAAGGAGCCTTTTAAACGTTGGGATACGATACTTTCAACCTGTGCAACCTCAGTTGCAGTAGGTCCTGTTACATTATACGGATTCATGTTATCCCTCCTTATTTAATTATCACTCAGTAAAGATTATCGAGCATTTGCAATGCCTGCAAATACCTTACCACGTTCACCGTCGATAGTTACTTCTTGACCTTCTAAAAGCACTTCATGAGCATTTTTAGCACCTAAAATAACAGGAATACCATAAGTAATGCCTGCAATAGCGCTATCAGATGTATAACCATCCTCTACGGCAATAATGCCACCTGCACGTTTAGCAATAGCCATCAATTCAGGTTCCATAGTACCTACAACGAGGATGTCGCCGTCTTTGAAGCTGTCATAATTATCTTTATGATTTGCCGCCACAAATACATTACCTGTAGCGGATTTACGTAAAATACCATTACCAGACAAAAGTACTTGACCTGCAATGTGAACGCGAATCATGTTTGTAGTACCGCTTGCACCAGATGGTACACCAGCTGTAACAACTACAAGATCACCAGACTCGATAGCACCGGTACCCAAAGCACATGTAATAGCTTGTTTTACCATCTCATCAGAATTAACAATTTCGTGTCCTATGATCGCTTCTACGCCCCAGCACAATTGCATACGACGGATTGTTTCCTCATGTGGAGTAACAGCAATAATTTTACAATTTGGACGATGACGTGCCACACTGAGTGCAGTATATCCGGATTCAGTACATGTCAAAATTGCAGCCGCCCCAAGATTTTGAGCGATGCGCACACTAGCTAAACATACTGCGCTAGTAGTAGTCATGTCTCCATCTTGATGAGCACGGTTTTTATTATCATAAATATCAGCCTGTTCAGTTACCTCCGCAATGCGAGTCATAGTCGTAACGGCCTCTACAGGGTAAGCGCCATTTGCTGTTTCACCAGATAACATGATAGCATCTGTACCGTCTAAAATAGCATTAGCCACGTCACTTGCTTCCGCACGTGTAGGGCGAGGATTTTGAATCATAGACTCAAGCATTTGTGTAGCGGTAATAACTGGTTTACCCAAGTTATTACATTTTTCAATCATCATTTTTTGAAGTACTGGCACCTCTTCTGCAGGAATTTCTACACCGAGGTCACCACGAGCCACCATGAGGCCATCCGCTACTTCTAAGATTTCATCAATATTTTTAACGCCTTCAGCATTTTCAATTTTTGCGATAATCTTGATATCTTTTTGTTCAGATTCAAGAATACGACGAATGGCTACGATATCTTTACCTCGTTGCATAAAGGATGCGGCTACAAAGTCTACACCTTGTTGGCAGCCAAAGCGCAAGTCCGCTTCGTCCTGTTCAGATACAGGTGGCAAGCTAAGTGCTACGCCTGGCACAGCCACACGTTTACGATTGCCGATTTCACCGCTGTTTTGAACCGTAGTAATGATATTATTACCTTCGATAACATCGATAGTAAGTGTTACAAGACCATCGGCCAATAAAATCTTGTCTCCTACAGACACATCACCTACAAGACCTTTATGGTTAACAGAACTAATTTCTTTTGTACCTTCCACATCATCTGTAGTTAATGTAAATTGTTGTCCTGCTTCGAGGAATACTTTGCCCTCTTTAAATAGGCCTAGACGTACTTCAGGACCTTTTGTATCGAGCAATAAAGCGATTGGTTTATTAACAATCATCGCCGCATCACGCACCATTTGCATACGCTCTGCTTGCTCTTCATGAGATCCGTGAGAGAAATTAAAACGAGCCACATTCATGCCCGCTCGCATCATATCTTCTAAAATACCAAATTTATCCGTTCCCGGACCTACAGTACATACGATTTTTGTACGTTTCATCTTTCCTCCTATAAAAACCATCCCTTTCAGATGTTCATATATTATATATATTATTGCACCTCTACGGAGCCTTCTCCTAATATAGTTTCAATAGCCTTGATAGATTCATCGTTAGGATCAAAGCACATATTCGGTGGCAAATTAATGCGCTTCCGTTGACGGTGCAAATATAGCGATGTTGGCACAGAGCCTGCGGTGTTCGTTAACACCCGTTTTAAGGCTTCACTATTTTCTGGCGTGTCATATTTACTGTAAATATGAATAGCTATATGCTTAGCCTGACTATAGTTTACCTTTAACGGCATAATGCGGTCTGCAATAATTTGCACACCCTTTTCATCCGCATCAACGCGGCCTTTTACCTTAACGATCATATCGACCGCCAAGAATTGTTGGCTTTGACTAAAAACCTTCGGGAATGCCACCACATTGACCGCACCAGAGTAATCTTCGATGCGAAGAATGGACATAACCTCATTACGTCTTGTCATGCGGTCCGTCTTATTTTCAATCAAACCGCCAAAGGTAATGGTTTGCCCATCATATTGCTCTGGATTTTCTACAAGAACACCTAGTTCAAATAGGCCCTCTAACTCCTTCGTATAGCCTTGCAATGGATGGCCTGTAATGTAAAAGCCTGTATATTCCTTTTCATCCTTTAATTTATCGTCTTCCGATAAATCCTCCACATTCGGTACAGGGATGAAGTCTACAGACTCCTCTATATCCCCAAAGAGACTCATAGTGCCCATAGCGGCATCCTTTTGCTCTTTAGCACCTACGGCTTGAGCGCTTTCATACATATGCAATAATTGGTTTCGGTTTTCCTTGAAACCATCCATGGCACCACATCGAATAAGACTTTCAAGAAGTCGTTTATTAACAACCTTATTATCAACACGTTTGCAAAAGTCCACAATATCCGTGTAAAGACCGTGCTCATTGCGCTCAGTAATCAAGCGATCGATGGCATTGTCCCCTACATTCTTGATGCCCCCAAGGCCGAAGCGAATGGCATCACCTTGCACGGCAAAGCTGCGTTCAGAATAGTTAATATCTGGACCGAGCACCTTAACATTGTGCTTCTTGCAGGCATTAATGTAGTACGTCAATTTCTGCATATTTTGCATGAAACTAGTCATGGTAGCAGCCATAAATTCAGGGAAATAGTGGGCTTTCAAATACGCCGTTTGGTATGCAATATACGCATAAGCCGCACTATGTGATTTATTAAAGCCATAGCCTGCGAAGTATACGAGCAAGTCGAATACTTCATTTGCAATGGACTCTTCTATACCATTATTTATGGAACCTTGAATAAAGGACTCGCGTTGCGCCTTTAGAACGGATTCCTTTTTCTTACCCATGGCGCGGCGCATCAAGTCCGCTTGACCAAGGGAGAACCCGCCCATGGCGGATGCAATTTGCATAACCTGTTCTTGGTACAAGATTACCCCAAAGGTATCTTTCAATATAGGTTCCAATATGGGATGTAAATAAGTAACCTCTTTTTTACCGTGACGGCGGTCGATAAAGTCCGCTACCATGCCGGAGCCTAGTGGGCCTGGACGGTACAAGGCTACTAATGGAATTAAGTCTTCAAAATGTTCAGGCTTAAGATCCATAACAAGCTTGGTGATACCTTCTGATTCAAGCTGGAACACACCAGACGTATCACCTTTTGTGAGGATATCACAAGCCGCCTTATCATCGAGTGGAATAGCATCTAAATCGAGGTCAATACCACGGTTCGCCTTGATGAGCTTTAAGGCATCCCCCATAACCGTTAAGGTACGGAGGCCCAAGAAGTCCATCTTTAAGAGGCCTAATTCCTCGATGTTATCCTTGTCGTACTGTGTTACAAAGCCTTCATCATTGGCATTTTGAACCGGTACATGGTCATCTAGAGGGTCTGCAGAAATTACGACGCCCGCCGCATGAGTGGACGAATTGCGCGCGATACCTTCTAGCTTTTTACCAAAATCAAATAACTCTTTAACATTAGCATCCGCTTCGTATAAAGCTTTTAACTCCTTGCCTTGCAGAGCCTTATCTAAGGTAATGCCTAATTCGTTGGGAATCATCTTAGCAATGCGGTTCACTTCCGCTAGTGGCAAGTCTAGCACGCGACCTACGTCACGGATAACCGCACGAGCCGCTTCTGTACCAAAGGTAATAATCTGAGATACGCGAGCTTGTCCGTATTTTCGCGTCACATATTCGATGGCTTTACCACGCTTTTCATAACAGAAGTCAATATCGATATCAGGCATGCTTACCCGCTCTGGATTTAAGAACCGTTCAAAGAGCAAATCGTATTTTAATGGATCAAGACCTGTAATACCAAGTAGATAGGCAACTACAGAACCGGCCGCCGAACCACGACCAGGACCTACTAAGATGTCGTGCTCACGGGCATAGCGTACATAGTCCCATACAATAAGGAAGTAATCCTCAAAGCCCATGGTACCAATTACATCTAACTCGTAGTCTAAACGTTTTTGTAATGCTTCTGATGTTTTACCATAGAGGCGAGGAATTTCTCGTTCACAAACCTTACGCAAATAGATCTTAGACGTTTCCCCTTCTGGCACATCAAAGTGCGGCAAGTGATGTTCGTCGAAATTAAACTCTACATTACAGCGCTCTGCAATTTTTAAGGTGTTTTCCATGGCTCCAGGAATATGTCCAAACAGCTCTGCCATCTCATCCCCAGATTTTAGATAGAACTCATCATTTGGGAATTTTAAGCGATCCACCTCAGCACGACGGCGGCCTGTAGAAATACATACCTTAATATCCTGCGCGTCTGCATCCTCTTTTAAAACATAGTGGAAGTCATTAGATGCGACGATGCCAAGACCGTATTCCTTACTGAGCTTAATGAGCTCCTCTTGGGCCTTTGCCTCCTCTGGCAAGCCATGATTTTGGATTTCTAAGAAGAAATTATCCTTTCCGTACGTCTCGATATACCATTCAATGGAACGCTTGGCGCCTTCCATATTATCTTGCAAAATATACTGAGGAATCTCCCCTTGAATACAAGCACTGAGAGCAATTATGCCTTTGCTGTATTGACGCAATAAATCGCGGTCTGCACGAGGACGATACAACATCCCCTCCGTCGATGCTTTCGACACAATTTTTACAAGATTACGATACCCTTCCATGGTCTCAGCTAACAGAATGAGATGTTTCAAACGTTCACGGCTACGACCTTCTGGACGATCGAATCGGCTGTTTTCCGTTACATATACTTCACAACCGATAATAGGCTTAACACCTTGGGCTATACACTCTTTATAGAAATAAATCGCCGCGTACATATTGCCATGGTCCGTAATGGCAAGGGCTGGCTGATTTAACTCCTTCGCACGACGTACCATGTCAGGCAAACGACTGATGCCGTCCAGCAAACTAAACTCTGTATGACTATGCAAATGTACAAATGGCTGCATGGTACACCTCCTTTAAGGGCGATGAGCAAAATACACGTTCAATGACTTCTTACGATCCTTCCAATCTGGCAGGAACTGTGCCACTAGATTGTGAAAGTTCTTGGAATGGTCTAAATATTTAAAATGAGCAAACTCATGAACCATGACGTACTCAATATACGCCTGTGGCCCCTCTAATAAGCGAGTATTCATCTTAATGAGCTGCTTTGCAGGCGTACAAGAACCCCAACGGCTCTTCATACGCTGCTGTTTTATGGTTGGCATAGGCACATCAATACCTTGCTTGTGAAAGCGTTGATACACGACCTTTGCCCAATGGACAAAGACCTTCTCCCCTAAATTACGCCAATAACTTTGCATTAATTTATGCTTCGCTTCATAAGTCGTACCACGAGGTACAACCATGGTAAGAATGGCTTTTCCGTCAAAGCCGATATGAGGCTTCCCATCCTGTTCAACTAAGCGCAACGTAACGGGAATACCGAGGATTGATAAGCTTTCACCATTTACATACTGTAACGCATCGACGCGTTTGGCATTCAATGCATCAATCTTGTAACGAGCCCGTTCAATGAAGGGCATATTCTCGATAACGAACTTGTCCACCCTATAATCCGGCACATACGCATTCGCCGACACATGGACCACACCATCCTTTGTAATGCGCATGTTCATGTTCTTCACACGCTTGATGGTTAACTCATATTCAATTCTGTCGCCATTATAGGTAATAGACCTAGTTGTTGAAGTATTCATACCTTTTATTTTATCATAAAACACTCATAAAATCGTAAAAATCTGGTGATTTTAATAGAACTACTTAGATTTTAAGCAACACTAATTTTTAGTATTATATAATAAAAAATTCTAGCACCTCATACCTTTAAATATACGTTTGCACAATATAGTAGTTTTATTTTTATATTATAGATACTCTAAAATAAACTCTACATAAAATAAGCTATATTATGTAATAAAATACATAATATAGCTTATTAGAATACTTGGATTTAATTTAGTTAATTTACTAATTTAAGTAAAGATATTTTATTTTGCTTCTACATAATACAATAAACCATCTGATTTATAGAAATCGATATCGGCCTCAATCTTCTCCTTAGTAGCAGAGACAAAATACACTCTTAGTTTAATACTAATTTTCTTCAAAAGTAATTGTTGACGTTTAGGATTAAATCTATTCTCATGGAAATCAATCAAATCAAAAAGTTCAATAGCATCGTTAAATGACTCAGAATATTTATAGCTTAAATTTTTAATTTTACTTAAAATATTATCCTTAAATGATAATAGTACCTGAGTAAGCTCATCATCAATTTCTCTTAGTAATAATGTAAATCCTAACAGAAATATCATCATATTAAACTCAAAGTTTGCTAATGAAACATAATCAATTTCAAAACTCAAGTTAGTATCATCTACGAATTCAAACAATTTAAAATCAGTAAAACAAGAATAATATTTAGGATCCATCAACAAACTCTTACAGTCTATCTCAATGGTATCTATCGTATCAACTAACAACATACTTGGAAAAGTACCTTTAACCCATGCTTCAACATCTTCTAGTCCCATACCACGTAAAACAATTTCTTCTAATTCCGAAGATAAATTATTCTTATCAATAATACTCAACATCTTCATTCGATAGATTAATGATTCTAATGTATCTAAATCAATACAATTATATCTATAAGCCTGTAATGTGCCTAGAGCAATTAATAAAAAATAAAACTCAATATTTCGTCTTTCACTAATAGTTATATTCATAATTTCTACCTTTATCGTAATGGAATGTCTAAATTCTTAAGTCCATCAATCTGCTTAATCTTAGGATTAAAAATTTCACCGGCGTCATTAATGAAGTAATGAATTTTTATCCTTCTACCATTAATATCTATTCCTTCCTCATAAACTTTTCTCCAACTACCTCCAACTTCATCTCTTAATTGTTCGCCTAAAGAATCATTTTTCATCTTAATAAATTTTCGTTCAATCATCTTATACCCTTCAGGTAAATTTTTTAACTCTTTTAATGATGAAAAGATTTCTTTAATCTGATTCTTTGCCTTATCTAATACTGTAACACCAATACCAATTTTAGCTAAATCATCATTTGATGGTTTAGGAGATTTTTTATTTAATTTATCTATCCCTTTTTCTATATTATCTTTAAGTAGGGTATCCGCTTTACTTTTATCTTTATACTTATTCGCCTCTAATACAGTTATACTTGAAGATTCAAATGATGCACTAATAGGATTAAATTTTGATTTAAATTGATCTGCAATATTAACACTAACTGGCAATCCTGTTTTAATAGATTCTAGTCTACCTGTGTTGGGATTTCTTATTATTGAATCTGTTGGGTCATCAATTATACTAATATCACCTTTAGTATATGGCAATATTGCAGTTTCACCACTATTAATGTTAACAATATGAATATAAGAGTCATTAAATTTATCTTGACTTGCAATCCAATTGTCAGTACCATCTGTGCCTATAAATCGACCTGTGTAAATGGTACTTCCCGGAATGCTAATACCATCAAAAAATCTTCGGTTAATTACATCATGTTTCCCATTATCCTGATATGTGTTGCCATCTGGTGAATGATACACGTTAATTGGCTGAAAACCAGTATCTAAATTATAATCTAACTGAACCTTTAACGAAGTTCCAGGATAAGACTCGGTTGTAACCCATGGTCCATTATATACAGTTCCAATGCCAGTTTCAGCACTTTCCACTATCACTTCACTAGATTCAACAGGGGCGCTTATACTACTTCTATAAAATGCAGTACCAGGAATACTAGCCATTGTACTTTCATCAAAAGTAGTAGGCTCGCCCGCACCAGTTACAAGAGGAGTACTTACTAAATCACCAGCAATTAAAGCTGGTGATGCATTTTTTACTAAGCCAAAAGCACCTTTACTCGCTGAAGCTAAAGGGGATATTCTATTTGACACTCCTGCATTCCAAACAAGATCTTCATTCCACTTTGTAGCATAAGATGCAACTGCCGAGCCAGCATTTGCATTTTCCCCACTAGCCTTATTAACCACACCACCAACGGCAGCACTCAACCATTGTGCTACAGCTGGATCATATTTGGCCACTTTATTAATTTCACTGATTAACATCTCATTAGTCATAGTAGCTTTAAACCCACTACCAGGTGAATTACCAGCCATACGCGCTGCTACTTCACCTATGATGCCATGTGCAATAGATTTAGCAACTTTACCATCCTTAGTTGTTGGTTGCCAGTTATGTAGTTGTTCAAATGCGTTTTTAGAGAATAGACGTGCTAATTCTTGACGTTCTTCAATTTTCTTTTTATCAAAAATCTTATCTAATTGATGCAACGTATTTTCGGTATTCGTGTTAATGATTTTAGTATCAATTTCTTTACCATCTACTGTTAGTATACCATCAGAGATAGCAGATTGAGTAGTAGAGCTTGCTTTACCTTTAGAGCCAACACCTAGACTAGGAACTAGACCGATATTATTATAAATCTTATCATAGCCTTTTTTATCCTTGGTCTTCATCTCTTCGAGTTTCTTTTTACTGCCATAGTAGTTATAGCCGATACCATTGTTGCTATATGTATACTCAGCTTCGTTTTTGATGTCCTTCATCTCTAGAGATTTGGTAGTCAATTTATTCTTAGCTTTTGGAGCATCACTTTTAATAACAGAGCCCTCTAATGTAGTTTTATTACCTACATTAATATTGTAGCCCTCTTCTCCTGCATAAATGCCAGCTTGTTCTGTTACGCTTTTCCATTTGCTATCAATCCGACCTACGCTAGCATTTATGCTACCAGTTGGATCTTTAAAATTAGGTTTCGAGGATACGGAGAATCCAGCCGACTTACTATGTTCTTTAAAGTTATCTACATCTTGTAAGCTTTGAATATGTAAATCACGGCCTGTATCTACTTCAACTTTTTTACCAGATACAGTAGAAGCAATAATATTTGTATCTCGTTTTGCTTTAAGCTGTGCTAATTGAACCGCTTTAATCTTAGTAGGTACATAACTTTCTTGATGAGTATCCCCATTTTGACGAGCCATATGACCGCTTGCATTAATGTCTAGAATACCACCACCAGTTAAACTAATCCCAGCACCTACACTCCAACCAGAGCTTTTATAGGTATTATTAACATCTACAGTATTTTTACCCGCTGCAAGGTTGATAGCACTAACACTATCTAATACTAATTTTTTAGCCTCTACTTTTTCACCAGTTAAACCAATGCCACTTTGCTGAGCATCACGAGCTTTGATTTGCACGTCACTCTCACTAATAAGAGTGCCACCTTGATATGTATTTGTATCTGCTACTTGCCCTTGTTTTCTAGAAGTGCTGCCAATGCTTACAGATAAATTAATAGCATCATCAATATTTTTAGCGCCTCGTTTAGCTTTACCGTCTACTTTATCAACTTTACCTGTTACGGCATCGCGTATTTTTTCTCCATGTAAAGCTGCATCTACTGCTTCATATCCATCTTGTAATTGTTTACGCGCTTCATTGAGTTCAAGAGCGGCTAACCGTTTATCATCACGGCCACCAGCTTCTTTTATTGTGCGCGTAGTATTTGTAAGTGTATTTGCTATTGCACCACCTAAAGATACGGTAAGACCAGTTTTTTTGTAACGTTCATCATGTGTCATGTGGTTATGATCCACGTTACCATCTAATGTAACAGCAGAGCCATCTAACACAGCACCTTCTTTAGCAACAATATCTGCGCTTGTAATGTGTACTGTATCATTAGCCTTAATATTTACAGTCCCTTTCGTACTAGCAATTGTATTTCGTACAGTAGCCTCTTCATGATTTGCTTCATCAATATTGTGTTTTTCTTTACCAATAGAGAAACCTATACCGGCACCACCAAGCAAGCCAGATTTTTTATGACGGTAAGCACTAGAGCCATCAGTGATGGATTTATCAGCACCTAATTCTACCTTACCACCAGCGGTAACAGATACGGTATTCTCACCCATAATTTGAGCAGATTGACCTGTTACATCTTGAGCACTTGTAATACTTATATCTTTACCACTTACCGTAGAACCGGTTACAGATGTGCTTGTTACGTCATCAACAGCATTTGTACTTTCACGTTTAACTAAGCTTTTCTTTTTATCTAGATACACATGATTAACTGTGCTATTAGCCTTTGCCGTATTTAATGCAACCGTATTACCAGATACTTGTACTGTATCTGCCACTAACACTTGGCTACCTTCCAGTTGTACGGCATCAGAGGCTACAACAGTAACGTTCTTGCCTTCAATGCTACTACCAACAGATGATTGAGCTTTTACTAGATCATGAGACTGAGTCGTTTGAGAGTGTCCACCACCAGATTTACCTTTATCAAAACGATGTTCTTCAAGCTCGTGGGTAGTATTCATTGCTTTCATCGTTACATTGTGACCTGCCGTAACAGTTGTATTCACATCTGAGGAGATAATACCTGCTTCCATAGATACATCACGTCCTGCTACTACTGTTGTTTGACCAGCACCACCAATACGGCCTTGGTCTACACCCGTAATCGTTTCACGACGATTGTTGCTACTATTCCATTCAACTTTGCTATTACCGGCCTCGTACTGCAGACCGTTATTAATTACATCGCGTCCCGCACTAACCTTTGTAGAGCCAGCTGCATTAGTTTGTGTAATGGTGCCACCTTCGTTAATGATGTCTTTCTTAGCATACACAGAGACTGTATCGTTGCCCATAATAGTACCTTGTGTATTACGAACTTCGTCATTTGCTGTAACTGTAGCCGTGTTACCTTTAATAAGACCATTATCATTGTGAATAGAGTTACCAGTAAGAGTTACATCCTTATCTGCTACAATACTACCGCTATTATGCATAGTATCAACAGAAAGGTTAATGGATTGAGCTTGTAAATTAGCGCCACCTTCTACTCGTTTTGTGTTTGGTGCTAAATATAGAGTCGGTACTAGCACAGTTTCAGTTTTGCCATTTGGTAATACAACAGACTTACTCACTAGGAGCACTACATCTTCTTTAAGATTTTTTTGCTCAGCCTCGGTTAAACCTCGACCTAATACAATAGATTGAGATTTAGTTACACTAATCCCTGCATCCATCAATTGGCGATATTGTTCTTCTGCGGAAAGACCAGATTGCAGTCTACTTTTACCAGTTTGACGCATAATCTCTTGTATAACGAGTTGCTGCTCGTAATACCCATCACCCAATCGTTTTTGTATATTCATAGGGTCTAATTTAAGGCGAGATAATACGTAATCAGAAGATAAGAAGTTGCGACGATTTGTGAAGTTAGGATCTGTTTCAATCACATAAGATGTATTAGGGTTCGTCGATAACTGACTCATACTATTTAATAGAGATGCATCTACTGTGGTATCACTTTTACTATTTTCTACATGACCGCCATATACGGCAACAGGTACATCTTTAGGATTCACCTTAGTATTCTTATATTCTGCTTCACGAATATTGGTAGTATCCCACCCGTTTTTATGATGACGGCTATAACTTGTAGCTGTACCCTCTTCAGTTATATATTCATTACCTTTAGGATTGCTTTGCTCATAATGACCTACAGTACCAGTAATATCGCCAGCAGCACTAATTTGACTAGCTTCATTCACCATATGATCTACATCCACATGTAAATTGCCACCAGAAATGATTCGTCCAGGATTAGATGTATCTACTACATCTTCCTCACGTGTACGATCATATTCATATTTAGTCCAACTATCATGATGTTTACCATTTATGGAAAGTTAGATGCTCTAAAAAAGCACCATCTACCTAGGTCCGACTTATGTGTCGTTTCCTATTAGGATAGATGGTGCTTTTATCATTGTTCTAATTAAATTGTTCAAATAAACATGTTCTACTCAATCTACAATGTAGTATATTAAACTACTTTATATTTCGTCTTGCCGCTAAGCTACCAGCACTGTTAGCTAGGCCCGCTCGGTTGATATGTGGGTTCCCATGTTTGTACGTTTTTGGCTTGCTACTTTTATCTTCTACTTTTGATTTCTCAAATTTAGTAAATAGATTATCTAGCTCGCGCAAGAGCGCACGTTTTTGTGAGTCTTTCAACTCGAATACTTCACCTTTATAGGCGATGTATTTATTTTTGAGTACAGGACTGAGATCATAGATGGGCTCGTGTTGTTCTCCATTTACATCTAGCAGCTCATCCAATGTCAATCCATAATAGCGAGACAGGGCACAGAGTGTATCTAAATCTGGTTCGCGATACCCTGTTTCGTAATTTGAAAGCGCCGCATTACTGATACCTACGGCCTTTGCTACTTCGATTTGGCTTTTGCCCATGCGCACGCGAGCACGCTTTAAGTTCTTATAAAACTGCATGTTCATCACCTACATCGATACATAAACAACTACAAACTATATATTTTATAATAATGTATCACTGATTTTTATAGTAGTGTATCACTAATTTTTATAGTAGTGTATCACTGATTTTTTTGAAAGCTTCATCAGCAACGGCTAATGTGCGTTCGATTTCACTGCTCTTATGACAGATAGACACAAAGTTACTTTCATAAGGGCTTGGCGCATAGTAAATACCATGGCTCAAGTTGTGGTGGAAGAACATTTTGAATTGTTCTTCGTTACAAGATGCTGCATCATCAAAGTTCTTAACTGGTTTATCAGTGAAGAAGATAGTGAACATGGAGCCTACCCGTTGTACTACAACAGGCACATTGTATTGTGCTGCCAAGCGTTCAAAGCCTTCACAAAGTGCGATAGTTGCATCTTCTACTTGTTTAAAAATTGTTGGATCTCGTTGCAAAATAGAAAGCGTTGCAAGACCAGAGGTAACGGCAATAGGGTTACCGCTTAATGTACCGGCTTGATAAATAGGACCAGCTGGTGCGATTTGGTTCATAATCTCACGGGAGCCACCAAATACAGCAAGTGGCATGCCACCGCCAACGATTTTACCAAGGCATGTAAGATCAGGTTTGATATTGTAACGTTTTTGTGCACCGCCGCTACTAGCGCGGAAGCCACACATAACTTCGTCAAAAATCAATACTGCACCATGAGCCTTAGTCACTTCGCGCAAGGTTTCAAGGAAGCCTGGTTCTGGAGGCACACAGCCCATGTTGCCCGCTACAGGTTCTACGATAATAGCCGCAATAGTATCGCCGATGTCGTCGAATAATTTGCGAACTGCATCAGAGTCATTGTACGGCAAGGTTATGGTATTTTCTGCTACACCTTGTGGAACGCCAGGGCTATCTGGCACGCCAAAGGTAGCAAGGCCAGAGCCGGCTTTTACCAAAAGGGCATCGCTATGACCATGGTAACAGCCAACAAATTTTACGATACGATCGCGACCAGTATAGCCACGAGCTACGCGCAAGGCACTCATAGTGGCCTCAGTACCAGAGTTAACGAGGCGGATAACCTCCATAGATGGCATGAAGGCTTGCACCTTTTTAGCCAATTCTGTTTCTAGTAGTGTAGGCGCACCGTAGCTAGTGCCGCGAGGAATCGCCTCTTGCAAGCTAGCGATAACCTCAGGGTTCGCATGACCCAAAATCATAGGGCCCCAGCTCAACACATAGTCGATGTATTCGTTGTTATCAATATCATAAATACGGCTGCCGCTAGCGCTGCTAATAAACGGAGGGTTAGAACCTACACTGCGGTAGGAACGAACAGGACTGTTTACGCCGCCTGGCATATAACGTTTAGCCTCTTCAAAGGCCTTTTCAGATTTACCGAGTTGGAACATGGTTTCTCCTTACTTTTGTAACCATTTAGCAATATCTATAGCATGGTACGTAATGATGATTTTAGCACCGGCGCGCTTCATAGAAAGCATTGTTTCCATAACGAGGCGTTCTTCGTCGATAAGACCAGCTGCAGCTGCGGATTTAACCATTGCATATTCGCCAGATACATTGTATACCGCTACAGGTAATTCATAACGGTCACGTGTTTCACGAACGATATCCAAATAGGACAAAGCTGGTTTAATCATGATAATATCTGCACCTTCAGCGATGTCGAGTTCGATTTCTCTGAAAGCTTCCAAGCGATTAGCTGGGTCCATTTGATAGGACTTGCGGTCCCCAAATTTAGGCGCAGAGTTAACAGCACCACGGAACGGACCATAGTACGCAGATGCATATTTTGCAGCATAGCTCATAATAGATACATTAGTATAACCTGCCGCATCAAGGGCTTCACGGATAGCGCCTACACGGCCATCCATCATATCGGATGGAGCCACCATATGGGCACCTGCTTCTGCTTGGCTTACCGCTACCTTACAAAGTAATGGCAATGTTTCATCATTTAAGATTTCATGATGATCAATCATGCCGCAATGACCTGTTGTCGTATATTGGCACAAGCAAACATCAGCTACCACCAATAGATTTGGTACAGCTGCACGGATGGCTTTGATAGCTTGTTGTACAGGTTGGGACATATCCCATGCAGAGGAACCTTGTTCATCCTTATATGTAGGAATACCAAAAATTTCTACCCCAAGAATACCAAGATCATACACCTCTTGCGCCATTTTCAGAGCTTCATCAACAGATAAGTGGTATTGGCCTGGTAATGTATCGATTTCTTTTTTGATACCTTCACCAGGAACGATAAATAATGGATAAATTAAGTCAGTTACGTCGAGTGTCGTTTCCCGTACCAAATCACGCATTTCTGGATTAATACGCAAGCGGCGAGGACGGTATGTTAAATCGTACATGTGATCCTCCTAAATGTCCTTTATAATAGCATTGACTAAGCCATCAGTTGTATAAACATCGCTAATGACAGCAGGTTTAAGGCCTGCACTCATAGCTGTAGCAGCTGTGATAGGTCCGATGCAAGCAATCTTAGTATTGCCTAATAGTTTCAATGCATCATCACCCAATAATTGAATTGTATTGGTTACTGTAGAGGAACTTGTAAACGTAATGTAGTCTACAGTACCTGCAGTTAATGCATTTACTAATGTTTCTTGTTGAGATGTGTCTTGTGTAGTTTCATATAAACGCAAGATATCTACATCTATATCGTGATGACGCAAAGAGCGTGGAATTACGTCGCGCGCTACTTTTGGTTGGATGAGCAATACGGAGTCCCCTGCCTTGAGCTCTTCTTCAAGAGCCTTTACAGCAGATTCAGCTTTATAGTCTACAGGAATAATATCTGGAACAATGCCGTATTTTTGAAGTTCCCGAGCTGTAGCACAGCCAATAGCTGCCACTTTAGAATTACCTAATGCACGTGTATCCTTGCCCTCTTTGTAAAGAGCATCAAAGAAGTAACGAACTCCTTCGCCAGATGTGAATACGATACATTGGTATTGTTTTGTATTATTGATAATACGTTTATCTTCATCAAACAACTCCAATGGAGAAGTTTTAATAGCTGCCGCTTCTACTACATTAGCACCTTGAGCTGCTAATTTTTCGCGGAATGCGCTAGCTTGAGAGCGAGCACGTGTAACTACTACAGTTTTACCGAATAGTGGTTTATTGTCGAACCATTGCAATTTTTCACGAAGGTTAACTACATCGCCTACTACGATGATAGCTGGCGCTTTTAGTTGTGCCTTTTCTACGTCTTCTACTACATGTTCAAGAGTAGATACGAGCACCTCTTGTACAGGTTTTGTACCCCAACGAACAAGCGCTACTGGTGTATTAGCTGAACGTCCATGAGCCATCAATTTTTCTGCAATGGTAGGTAAATTGCCAACCCCCATTACAAAGCAAAGTGTATCAACGGCTGTAGCAAGGCCTTCCCAATGAATGCCAGATACAGCTTTAGTTGGATCCTCATGACCGGTTACAACCGCAAAGGATGTAGCCATAGCGCGTTGTGTTACAGGAATACCTGCATAAGCAGGTGCTGCAATTGGAGATGTTACGCCTGGTACGAATTCAAATGGTACACCAGCTTCCCCAAGAGCCATCGCCTCTTCACCACCGCGACCGAACACGAGTGGATCACCGCCTTTTAAGCGCGCTACGATTTTTCCTTCTTTACCTTTTTGAACTAACAGCTCATTAATTTCCCATTGGTGCATTGTGTGATCTTTACATTGTTTACCAGCGTAAATCAACTCTGCATCTGGGCGAGCCCATTCTAACAAATGAGCATCTGCCAAATAGTCATATACAATTACATCTGCTTTTTCAATACATTCGCGACCTTTTACAGTGATGAGTTTAACATCGCCAGGGCCTGCACCGATTAGATATACCATACCTGTCATTTTATGATTCCTTCCTCTATGAGAGCATCCACAATATGTTTGCCCCCTTCTTCATATAAGGCTTTTGCAAGGTTTTTACCAAGAATTTCAGCTTTTTTTGCTGGGCCAGAAATTTCTCCTTCGTACACAGTTTTACCATCGAGGGATGCAATCATGGCCTTTAAGGTCAATTGACCTTTATTGATAGTACCATGTACCCCCATTGGCACTTGGCAACCACCATTTAACTGACGCAAGAAGCTGCGTTCCCCTTCAACGGTATAGCGTGTAGCTTCATCGTTAATAGGAGCTAGCATTTCAAGCATTTCCGTATCGTCAGCACGACACTCGATAGCAAGTGCCCCTTGACCAACAGCAGGAATCATTTCATCGGCTTTAAATACTTGGGTAATTTGATCATCTAAGCCCAACCGTTTAAGACCGGCTTGTGCCAAGATAACGCCATCTAGTTTTTCTGTTTCAATCTTGCTCAAACGAGTTTGTACATTACCGCGGATAACCTCGACCTTAAGGTCAGGGCGGACATGTAATAATTGCGCTTGACGACGCAAGCTACTTGTACCGACGCGAGCACCTTGAGGCAATTTATCTAATGTTTTATACACAGGGCTCACAAGCGCATCGTAAGGAACTTCACGAGACGAAATAGCACCTAGAGTAAGTCCTTCTGGCAACTCTGTAGGCATATCTTTCAAGCTGTGTACGGCAATATCAATGTCGCCTTTATGCATGGCCTCTTCTAGCTCAGCAGTAAATAAACCTTTACCACCAACTTGAGCCAGTGGTTTTTCCAAGATACGGTCCCCTTTTGTATTAAAGTGAACTAGCTCGACCGTAATGTTTGGATACAGACGCTGTAACTCTGCACTAATATGTTCAGCCTGCCATAGGGCAAGGGCACTTTTTCGCGTGCCGATTCGAATATGGTCTCTCATGGCCTCAGCCTTCTTTCTCAAGATTAAACATATCTTTGAATAAATCCCAGTACAAACCTTCTTCTTCTGTACCAGCGATTTCGTTGAAGTGAATCATCGGTTCACGCAACATCTTGCGGATAATCATGCGACTCATAGAGTCCATAATGCGGCGCTCCTTATCTGAAATATCAGGCAATTTCGCTAATGCGCGATGTAATTCGCGACGGCGTATGCGTTCTGCCTTTTCCGTAAGCAATGCCATCATGGGACGCACCGTTAAATAACTCAATTTATCTAATAATTCTTCAATAGCATCGTGAATAATAGGCTCTGCATGACGAGCTTCCTCTTCGCGCTGCGCCTTATTCTCTTCTACTACACTTTCAAGAGAATCGATATTAAATAAGTAAATACCGTCCATATCTGCCACAGCAGGATCGATATCACGAGGTACCGCAATATCAATCATAACGATAGGTTCGCCCTTACGAAGAGATGTAATTTTCTTAGCTTCTCGTTCCGTAATAATATAGTGCGGCGCTCCTGTAGATGTGATGAGGATATCCGCATCTTTAGCATAATCTACAAAATTATCGAGCTTAACGGCCTTACCATTAAAGCGTTCAGCCAATACTTCTGCTTTTTCAAAGGTCCTATTAGATACGAAAATCGTTTTTACGCCCTTTGCTTGTAGGTGCGTAGCTGTTAACTCACTCATGGTACCAGCGCCTAAGATGAGCACCGTCGCTTCAGATAATGGTTTATCTAAGCTATCCTCAGCGAGGTTAACAGCGGTGTAGCTAACGGATACAGGTGTATTGGCAATACCTGTATTCGTGCGAACCTTTTTACCAACGCCAATAGCGCGTTGGAATAAAATATTAAAAATTGTGCCTGTGCAACCTGCACTATAGGCTTGGATATAAGCCCCTTTTAATTGGCTTAAGATTTGACCTTCCCCCAACACAAGGGAATCAAGGCTCGCAGACACACGGAATAGATGTTCAATACAATCTCGTTCTTCATAGAAGAAAAATGCATCTTCATCGATGTGGTCGGCACCCTTTAAATCCTTTAACACTGCCAACATATATTCTTTAGGGAACTCTACACCTTCTAATGCCGCGTAAATTTCGGTTCTATTACATGTAGACAAAATAACGCATTCTGCTACACAGTCGAATTCATAAAGGCGGTTCAGTGCTGAAACAACCTCGTCCTTATCAAACGAGAAACGTTCACGCACCTCTACAGCGGCACTTCTATGATTTAGACCTAATACCACTAATTTCATGGTCAAGTTTCTCCTCTATAGTCATCCACTCTCCCTTGAGAATGGCTTCAAATGTTTCTACAGTCAGATGATTTCGCCAAAATTTCTGTCGAGCCTCTGGAGTAGGAAGTAGTAGCTTTACTTCTTCTCTAAATATTTTAAGTCTAGGCATGGCCTTTTGCAACTGACCATAACGATTCATCATATCTTGCCTTACTAGACGATTGATACGGGGTCCCACATTATTAGCACTAATAGCAATATGTAAATCGCCTAGCTCAAGTGATGAAGGCATAGTAAACCTACACGCTGTAGGGTCATCGCTACGATTAGTCCAAACGCGATATTTTTTCCCCATCTTATATAACGTATCGTTTAATTCGCTATTATCTGTGCAGATAAAGAACAAACTGCTCGTTATAATGTAGTGTTCATCGTCCATTGTGAAAGCACGGTCGTACCAAGTGATACGATTATCCTTTGCCCATTGGCTAATCCTATCTGTTACAGTGGGAGCGATTACCACAATGTTGCACGGCTCATCAATAAAGAGCTGTATTCGTCGCTCTGCGACCTCCCCGCCGCCAACGAATAGGATTGTATCTTCAGTTGTAGGTTGAAATGTTATGGATACCATGGCTGTCCTACTATATATAAAAAAATCGGCTTGATGGTCAAGCCGATTTTCAATTGCCTACATGAATCGTTTCAGATATACGCCGATACGCCCCTTACGAGATGTACCTGTAATGGCTTCTACCTTCATTCGGCCACGACCACGCATAGAGATCACATCCCCTTCTTTAACTTCTTGGGATGCACCCTTAGCTGGTTGCCAGTTTACTTGCAATAATCCTGCATTAATTGCGCTCACCAATTTAGTACGAGACACACTAAAGCCAGAACTTGCTACCGCATCTAAGCGCAGGGATGCAACTGTAGTGCGGACTTCTTTAATTTTTTCTTCTTTTGGTGCAATATCTGACAGCTCAATAGCCTCTACAGATACGGAAACCATAGCAATTTTCGTAAAGTTCTGAATTACGAAATCTGCTACACTTTCATCTACCAAAATTTGAGCGCCCCCTTGTTGAACGATAACGTCCCCAAATTTGGAGCGATCAATGCCGAGCCCCATCAAGGAGCCAAGCACATCGCGATGGGTAAGCAATCGGAACCGTGGGTCCCAATTTACCTTAAGGGCGCGAATACCCATGTCCACAGTACCATTAAAGTCGCAATCTACAAAGGCGATACGGATACGTTCCGCCCCTTCATAGCCACCATCGGTTTTAACGATGAGCTGTGGGTAGTTAGCCTTGATTGCATCTGCAATGACAAGGCCTGCAGGGCTTGTAAAGTCCGCCACGCGGTACGGGCGACCTTTTACAACCTGCTCAGCCAAGTCTAACATGCGACGAGCTTCCTCGCCACTGCCACTGGCTTCAAAATATCGTATTAATTTACTAGTATCTGCCAAAATTATTTCCCCAATTCATTTGACCGAGCAAGACATGCTACTACGCCATCTTGGAGAGCACTGCGAAGTCCACCTTTTTCCATGGCACCAATACCAGCGATGGTGGTGCCACCTGGGCTTGTTACTTGATCTCGTAGTATTGCTGGATGATTACCGCTTTCAAGAGCCATCTTACCAGCACCGTACATGGTTTGAGCCGCAGCCTTGATTGCCAAATGACGAGGCAACCCAATGCGAACGCCCGCATCAGCTAACGCATCAAGAATGACGAACATATAGCCAGGGCCTGCACCAGATAGTGCACCTAAGCGATCTAAATCGGCTTCACTTACCACCGCGACTTCCCCAACAGCCTCAAATAATGCGTGTACATCGCGACCAAGGTCTGTATTCACATCATCTCCAGCAAGAGCCGTCATGCCAGCACCGATAGAAGCCGGTGTATTCGGCATCGCTCTAAACCAGTTAGCTTGTGGAATTGCTGCATCCAATGTATCTAAGGTGATACCTGCAGCAACGGAAATCATAATAGTCCCATAAGGCACTTCTTTTAAATCCTCTAATACGGATGGTAACACTTGCGGTTTTACAGCTAATAGGATTGTATTGTACTCGTGTACATTAGGCATGGTAGTAAAACCTACTACACCAAGCTCTTCTGTAAGAGCCTTACATTGTTCTTCACGACGCACTAGAATATGAGTGTCGCTTGCTTTCAATACGCCATGCTGTAACGCACCGCGCAATAAAGCACCACCCATTGATCCAACGCCGATAATTAAGGTTTTACCTAACATCGTTGTCACCACCATTTATAGAGAAATTATTTATTTTCCCAAGCGTATTCGTTTTGCTCAGTTTTGTTACTGTCATTATCAGAATAATCAATAGAAATGTTTACAGGTACGCACATAAAAATGTCCTTACCTACTTTTTCCAATTTGCCATCCAATGCAAAAGTCGCACCAGATACGAAATCCACAATACGTGCTGCTTCATGAGGATCTGTATTTTCAAAGTTGATCAATACAGGGCGCATGTCGCGTAATTGATGAGTAATATTTTCAGAATCTTCAAATACTTTTGGTTCAATTACAACTACTTTCATAGCTGTTGGACGTTGTGTCATCGTAGATTGTCCTCCTACCTTGCGTGGATGAAATTCAGATGCGCCGGATACTGGAGCAGCTGGAGCTACTGGTGTAGGTTCCGCTTCGTATTCCTCTTCATCTTCATCTTCATAGTCATAATCATCATATTCATAGTCATCATCATTTTTGCCTAAGAATAAGTTTTTTGCTTTGTCTAAATAATCTCCCAATGCCATTTGGATTTCCTCCTAATACATAACGCTACCGATTACTAGGCAACCCGAGCCTTAATAATACACACGTTCCCCAAAAATTGCTGTGCCCACACGAACAATATTAGCCCCTTCTTCCAAAGCGACTTCAAAGTCGTGAGTCATCCCCATAGATAAATATTGAATCTGTCCTTCTTCAAAATAGCCCTTCATATCCTCATATAAAGCATTGGCTATACGGAAAATTGGACGTGCTTCCTCTGGATCATCGAAAAATGGTGCCATACACATCAACCCCTGTACACGAACATGAGGCAAGGTCTTTGCATAGTCTCGAATTTCTGGAAACTCTTCTACGGACATCCCCGTTTTAGAGGCTTCTCGAGCTACATTGACCTGCAACAACACGTCTTGCACCTTGTCGTGCTTAGCTGCAACCTTTTCGATTTCATCTAATAATTTACGGCTGTCTACAGAATGAATTAAACCAAACATAGGCACCGCTTGACGCACCTTATTGACCTGTAAATGACCAATTAAGTGCCATGTTAACTGTGGACCTTTATAGGTGAGCTGTTTTTCTTTAGCCTCTTGTACTCGATTTTCCCCTACATGAGTGACACCGAGACGAGCCACCTCTTCCACCGCCGATACGGGGTGATTCTTAGTAACTGCTACCAATAATGCAGTATCTACGCGACCAACACGCGCCATAGCATCCGCCATACGTTGCTGTATAGCGTGTAGGGATTCTTCAATCATGTGATTCCCCTTCAATCTATATTAAAAAACCATAAAATATATTTGTATAGACTCTTCTATTATATAGTATTTATTATCGATTGTACATCATTTAGACCTTATAAAACACATAAAACTATGCATTTATATACTAAAGAATATACAATTAATTCTAATTTTGGTAAAAAATCAATACTAATGTTGATGAAAGCCAAATACTATCATTGTTGTAACATGCCAAATAAAGCCATACGCCCTGTTTTCCCATCCTCGCGTCTATAGGAATAACAATCTCTATCTGTTACTGTATCGGTACCGCCAATAGCGATATTTTCTTTAGACACACCATTCACCATAAGTCCTTCGGCGATAAAGTTCCATAAATTGATATAAGCTTTATCTAGTTTATCACCTGGATAGTTTACAATATCAGCCACACTACGGTCGGTCATACCACGCCAAGCTAATTCAAAACGTTTCCCCAACTCTACATCGACTTCAAAGGATTCTGGCCCAATACTAGGTCCAAGATATGCATAACAATCTTTGAACTCCGTACCATAAGCTTCTTTCATAGCCTCAATAGTAAGAACTGGCAAATGACCTATTGCCCCACGCCACCCTGCATGGACGGTAGCCATAGCATGATGCTTAGCATCGTAAATACCCACGGCCACGCAGTCTGCTGTAAATAAAAATAGCGGTACATTCGGTAAATTTGTAAACACCGCATCACAATCGGCGATTCCTGTATCCTCTCCAAAAGCTCCAGCACCAATAAGATCTTCTGTAATTTCTACAGCCTTGAGACCATGTACTTGATTACCACAAGAAATACGTGTTGGTTCAACCCCTAAATATTCAGCGATAATAGCACGGTTTTCACGAACATGCTTTGGTTCATCCCCTACATGAAAGGCTAAATTTAGTGATTCATAGGGAGCTTCAGATACACCGCCATGACGAAATGTATCCCCCATAACGATAGGAAATTGATTCGCCCAATTAGGAGCTTCATATGACCAAGTACCATGAGGTCCATTAACATCTATACGTTTTACAGATTCATTCATAAGTGCCTCCTATTTACATACGCCACATCGCTTACAGCCTTGTACACATGGCGGTGTATACGCTTCATCCACAGAACGTTTCCATTCCATTTCAAGATATCCATCGTCCATCCCCATGTCGAGGTGACTCCAGGGTAAAAATTCATCAAAGCTACGTTCACGATAGTTCATCTCATCCATATCTAGACCTGCTGCCTTCATTTCAGCCTTGAAGGACTTACTGCCACGATCTGCTGCACATGCCGCAAGAACAGCACCAAGACGGCGATCACCACGAGCGAGAACACCTTGAATATATGCCTCTTTTGGCGACTCTACAAGCACTTCAATACGTCGATTTTTTTGTAGAGCCTTTTTAATATATTGTAATTTTTTCTCTACCGTTTTTTGATTATCCATAGCCATCCATTGGAATGGTGTAAAAGGCTTTGGAATAAATGGATTAATACTGAGCGTTAAACGACCTTTACAGCCTACCTCTGCCATATGGGCTTGCGTCCGTTCTGCAAGTCCTACAATTGCTTCAATATCCTCGTCAGTTTCCGTTGGCAATCCAATCATAATATAGAGACGCATATGTTGGATACCAGACTTAGCAGATAAAGTAGCAGCATTTTTCAAATGCTCTTCACTGATACCTTTATTGATAACACGACGCAATCGTTCACTACCCGTTTCGGGAGCAATGGTAATCGTCTTTTGACCGCTATCGGCTAATCCGTCTACTACGGCTTGCGTCAAAGAATCTGCTCGCAAAGAGGCACAAGAATAGCGCATATCTTTAGAACGAATATACGTAACTAACTCATCTACCTCTGGATAATCGGAGATAGCAGCCCCCATAAGGCCTACCTTTTTACCTAATTTCTCTGCTCTATCTACGCCTTCTTTTAATAGTTCTAAAGGTCGTACGCGCGGTACACGGAAACAATAGCCGGCCATACAGAAGCGACAATGCCGACCACAACCACGTGCAACCTCGATGATGTACATAGCGCCAAATTCTGTATAGTTTGTTGCTACTACGGTTTCGCCGCCACTAGTGAGCATTTCAAAGTGGCGATTAATCGTTTTTGGTGCGCCTTCAGCAATATCGTAACCTTTAAATTCGCCGTCGTCGCTGTAAATTGGCACGTACAAGGATGGTACATACACGCCAGATACATTCGCTAATTGACGCAAAATAGTATTTCGATCTAGGCCTTCCATTTTTCCATCGCGAATGATATCTAGAACGCGACTAACGATACCTTCCCCTTCACCGATGATGAAAGCATCGATAAAGTCCGCAAAAGGTTCTGGATTAAAGGTAGCACATGGACCACCGGCAATAACGATAGGATCAAATTCTGTGCGGTCCTTCCCCATAATAGGTACGCGTCCATGACGTAACATCAACGGAATATGGAAATAGTCCATTTCAAAGGTTACGTCAAAGGCCACCACATCAAATTGATGCATAGGCCGCTGTGTTTCCACACTCATCAACGGTGTCTTAGTCTTATCGTATGCTTCTAATTCCTTTTTCTCAGGTAAAAAGATACGTTCACATACGCTATCATTGCGTAAGTTGATTTCCTCATAAATAATGTGGAGACCAAGATTACTCATGCCTACAAAATATGTATTGGGATAGACGATTGCTACCTTTTGCCCTGCATGAGGATTTACAGTAACCCGACTATCTTCATCTTTATATAATTCTTGTAATCGATCAATTAAATCTTTACGATTCACTAGTTCCCTTTCTCTGTATATTAACGAGAACGTTTTTTACGTTCATATGGGTAAATAACAACTTTACCCCCATTATATTCCGCAATATATACATCCTTAATAGAATACCCTTGAGCTTGCACCTCTTGCTCAAGCCACTCTCTATCTTTTTCAATTACATCAAGAGTGAATTGATTGATTTGCCCATCATCAATGAGGTCAAAACGAATATTATCTTCCCCAAATTGAACTATGTTAAGTTGACCATTTTGTTCTAATACAGCACGTTTAACATCTGTTACATATTGAACACCTGCTGCACGCAACTTCAACTTAAGTTCCGCTGCTTGAATACCATAACGCATACATTCATCTGTTAAAATATGCCCTCGTTCAATTACAATGACTGGATGTCCATCTAAAATTGATTTAAAGAAACGAAGATTACCTTTTAAAAATTTAAGAGACATTACTAGGATAGTCCATAAAATTAAGACTAACATAAACTGTAAAATACCAATTTGATCATTGTAAATGATGGCACCAATAATACCACCAAGTACATAGTTTTGTAATTGGTCTAACGCAGAGGTTGGCGCCAAATTCCCCTTCCCCATTAAGTTAATTTGTAAAATAATCGCCAAGAGACCGATGGCGAGTTTGGCAAAGACCATCCCATAGACGGCCATAGCTTCTGTCATATGTGGTCCTCCTTATTGTAATGCATCCGCAATATCATGAATTCGATCAGTAGGGCTTACCTTATATACACGAGTAATCGTATAGGTTGAAAACTCTGGATTGAACTGAACCTCATAATAAGCATCATTAACCTTTAAAATCATACCATTGCGAATCTTTAAGGAATTAACCGCCAATTGCTCACTCGGTATAGAACGGTCGGTGCTAAAAGAATGTAGAAATTGAGCCATACGAGAAGAGTCTTCAGAATATGTTTTCATTCGATTATATTCTTGATACTCTAGACCCAAGAAAAATACCACAATCAAAGACAAAATAACCAACAGATCACGATAGCGATTAGTAAAACCATTTCGCAATACCTGTACACCTATAATGAGCAGTGCTAACAGAATAGCTACAAAAACGATAAAGTCCCATGTTTGTCCTGCTACAGTCTGACTTTCAACATAGGCTAATGTGTAAAAATCCATATCGTTCTCCTTTCACATATTACTCTTTATTATATCATATCCTATGCCAATATTTTCGATATAACAATGTATGGTATGGTAACAGGAAACATCTTATAAAACGATAAAAAAAGCGACCCCCTAAGGGGTCGCTTTCAATAAGCATATGCTTATATAAGAGATTATCTAAATAATACTCTTATTTCAACCAGCTCATCAAGTTACGAAGTTCTGCACCAACTGGTTCGATTGGATGAACAGCTGCTGCTTCACGATGTTCTTTAAGGAATTTTTGACCATTTTTGGAATCAGCCAAGAATTCATCAGCGAATTTACCAGATTGGATATCAGCCAAGATTTGTTTCATAGCTTCTTTAGTTTCTGGAGTAATTACGCGAGGGCCTGCATAGTAGTCACCATATTCTGCTGTATTAGAAATGGAGTTACGCATTTTTTGGAAACCACCTTCGTAGATAAGGTCTACGATCAATTTCATTTCATGCAAGCATTCGAAGTAAGCATTTACAGGTTCATAACCAGCTTCAGTTAATACTTCGAAACCAGTTTGAATCAAGGCAGTCAAACCACCGCACAATACAGCTTGTTCACCGAACAAGTCAGTTTCAGTTTCGGATTTGAAGTTAGTTTCCAAGATACCTGCACGGCCACCACCGATACCAGAAGTCCAAGCCAATGCTACTTCTTCAGTATCACCAGATGGGTCTTTTTCTACAGCGTACAAGCAAGGAACACCAGAACCTTCTTGGTATGTACGACGTACTAAATGACCAGGGCCTTTAGGAGCTACCATGAATACGTTGATATCTTCACGAGGTACGATTTTACCGAAGTGAATGTTGAAGCCGTGAGCGAATGCTAAGTATGCACCTTGTTTCAAGTTAGGAGCGATATCTTGTGCATATACGTCTGCTTGTAATTCGTCTGGAATTAATACCATAACGATGTCAGCGCCTTTAACTGCTTCTGCAGTTTCTTTTACGGGAAGACCTGCTTCTTCTGCAGCTTTCCAGCTTTTGGAACCAGCACGAAGACCAATTGTTACATCAAAACCGTTTTCTTTCAAGTTCAATGCATGAGCATGACCTTGGGAACCGTAACCTAAAACTGTAATTTTTTTGCCTTCCAATTTGCTTAAATTACAATCTTCATCATAATAAACTGTAGTACCTAAAATTTTACCTGCCATACTAGACAACCTCCAAAATATATTCAATAGAATATCTAATATATATACTGTACACAATCTCACAAATAAATGCAAGGTTTATAGTGTATATCGGAATTTATCGAATAGTCAAATAGACTAATCCACAATTAAATTTGTACCCTTTTTTGTATTAAACAAAGTATAAATTTCTAATTATCTTTTTATATTTTCTTAAATGCTCGTAA
>NZ_CAUQYW010000013.1:0-54186 GCF_963522475.1 uncultured Veillonella sp.
AAACAGAAGATGAATACCTAGCATCCCTGAAAGGTGAAAAAGGCGATAAAGGTGACCCAGGAAATTTACCGGACTTTATTTCTATCGTAAACCCTAATGGCAATCCTACACCAGGCGGTACGAATACTGGTACAGGCACAACACCAGGTGGTGCGACTCCAGGAACTGGAACAACTGGCAACACAAATCCAGGGGCAGGTTCGCCTCCAAATGTGGAACCTAATGGTGGAAACAATGTTACCATTACAATTTCCAACGGTACAGATGCATCCAATCCTATGCCTACGATTGCTTTCAAAAAGGATGACAAAGGCAATGGTACTGGTGTAATTACAGGCCTTAAAACCCCTGATGGAAAAGATGTAACGGCAGCTACGAATGTGGAGTATGTGACAAATGCGATTAAAACGTCTAATCACAATGTGGATACAGCGTTGCGTCGTTTGAATGATGTCATTGGTGATGTGCGTGATGAAGGCCGTTCTGGAAATGCCATGAATGCGGCGTTGGCTGCCTTGAAACCATTGGATTATAAAGAACATGAACGTACGCAAGTGATGGCCGGCGTTGGTCACTATGAGGACAAAACGGGCTTTGCCTTGGGTGTAGCACATTTCACAAATGAAAGAACTATGTTCAATGCAGGTGTTGCTCTTTCAGGTAATAAACACATGTATAATGCAGGGGCTACTTTCAGATTCGGATCTAGTAGTGACGAAGTGGAAACAGTTCCTAAATCTGAATTAGAAATGCTTCGAGCTGAACTAGAACGTGAAAAAGCTAGAAATGCAGAGCAAGAAGCTGCGATTGAAATGCTAAAACAACTAATTATGAAAAAAGCATAAGTTAAACTACATACTTACATTACATGTTGGGGCTACTCAGAAAGGAGTAGCCCCAATTTGTATTCTAGAGATAAAATTTAGGTTTGCTCGAGAAAAGCACTTCATTTTTCTTTCATAATCATTAAATATACTATACATATTGAAAAAAATATTTAGTAATTGATGATAATTTTTGCTCTGAGCAAAAGTTCTACGTAATAGGATAAGAGGGTAAATGATGAATTATAAACGTTCTATACTATTGTTAGGGATGGGAATGTTAACTGCTAGTGTAAGTTATGGAGCAGATGATGTAACTTTACCACATGACAAAAATAATTATGCTGCTGGTCCTGGTGCGGCTGTGACGAATGGAAATCGTGCAGTTGCAATCGGACATTTGGCGACTGCAGTGGATTCTGGATCTGTTGCTCTAGGGGATGCAGCAAAATCTACAAGAAATGGAGTGGCTATTGGTCGAAGTGCATGGAGTGCATATGATAATGCAATAGCTGTGGGTGATACAGCGGTATCTGCTGAAAATGCTGTAGCTATAGGTAATACGGCTAGAGGTTACTTTAAGGAATCAGTAGCTATTGGCCATGGCAGTGAAACAAATGCAGATTTGAGCGTGGCTCTAGGTACAGGTGCTAATAGTAAAGTGAAAGAATCTATTGCATTAGGTTCAGGATCTATCGTTAATAGAGAAGCTGGAAGTGTAGGATATGATCCATCTGGTGATTTCACCATGAAAGGACCGAATAATACCTTGGAAGTGCGTACAATCACTAGTCCAGAGTTGACCGCTAAGGAAGCTGCCTATGCAGTATTGAAGCAGGAAGTGGACACACTAGAAGCAACAAGAGCAGAATTAACAGAAAAAATTAAAAAAGCTCAAGATGATTATGATAATATGCTTGAACCAGATACGTATAACAAATTAGAACTGAATCGAATGGACCTTGAAGAGAAAAAGCAACAATTATCGGCATTACGTGGTGAGATAGATAAAACGAAGGCACCATGGAAATCATCTAAAGGGGCCGTATCCATTGGTAATCCAGAGGGAGGTGAGACTCGTCAAATTATTGGCCTATCTGCGGGGATAGAAGATACAGATGGTGTGAATGTAGCACAATTAAAATCTTTAGAGACGGCAGCTTATCGAGCGATTGATGGTCTACGTGGTGAAATTAGACAAGGAGCTGCTATGTCTGCAGCACTTGCGGCATTGAAACCTGTGAAATACAAAGTAGATGAACCAACACAGGTGATGGCTGGTATTGGTCAATATGCAAATAAAATAGGTTATGCATTGGGGGTTGCTCATTATACAAATGAGAGAACTATGTTCAATGCAGGTGTGGCACTATCAGGAAATAAGTTCATATATAATGCAGGAGCTACCTTACGCTTCGGAAAAGGAAATAGTGCTACAAAACAGTATGGACCTAATGCATCGGTAGCAGTGCTTTCAGAAAGGTTAGAGAAAGTACAGCGAGAAGCTCAAGAAACGATTATGCAACAAGGGAAAGCCATCAAAGATTTGCAAACAGAGAATGCACAATTACGTGCTGATGTAGATATGTTAAAACATATGATACTAAAATAGTTAAATACTATTAGGTAATTAATTTTCTGAAAAAGTTAAAAAATTTTTACAAAATACTTGCATTATATGTATTAGATGTGTTATTATATACGAGTAGTCAAGAGCACCACAAAAGAGTGAAAAAAATCTTGACAAAGTAAATATAAACATATATAATATTATATGTAAGTGTGCTGGCGTAGCTCAATCGGTAGAGCAGCTGACTTGTAATCAGCAGGTTGTGGGTTCAATTCCTATCGCCAGCTCCATTTTATTTTTGGAGGGATTCCCGAGCGGCCAAAGGGAGCAGACTGTAAATCTGCCGTCTTCGACTTCGAAGGTTCGAATCCTTCTCCCTCCACCATTTATAGCGGGGTGGAGCAGTTGGTAGCTCGTCGGGCTCATAACCCGAAGGTCGCAGGTTCAAGTCCTGTCCCCGCAACCATAATTTCACAGTGAAGTGAACGTTCATTGTGCTGGTGTAGCTCAGTCGGCAGAGCGTATCCTTGGTAAGGATAAGGTCACCGGTTCAATCCCGGTCACTAGCTCCATACATGGCGGCATAGCTCAGTTGGCTAGAGCAATCGGTTCATACCCGGTGTGTCCGCGGTTCAAATCCGTGTGCCGCCACCATTAAACCTCACATTGGTGAGGATTTTTTTATTTCTCCATAAAATATAAATTGAAGCTGATGAGTGTAAGGATTACATTTGTCAGTTTTTTTATTTTAGAAGAATATTTGTATTTTTAGAAGTTTTTCTATATATGGTATAATAATGTATAAGGGAATCTTATATTCCATTGATAAATTAGGGTTAATATATTATATTAATACTAGAATGTAATTTGTTTTTGTGAAGGAGGATACAATCCTAATGGCAAAAGAAAAATTTGAACGTACGAAACCGCATGTTAACATTGGTACAATCGGTCACGTTGACCATGGTAAAACTACTTTGACAGCTGCAATCACTAAAGTATTGGCTGAAAAAGGCCAAGCTGATTTCCAAGATTACAGCATGATCGACAAAGCTCCAGAAGAACGTGAACGCGGTATCACAATCAACACTGCACACGTTGAATACGAAACTGAAAACCGTCACTATGCACACGTTGACTGCCCAGGCCATGCTGACTATGTTAAAAACATGATCACTGGTGCGGCTCAAATGGACGGCGCTATCTTGGTATGTTCCGCAGCTGACGGCCCTATGCCTCAAACTCGCGAACACATCTTGTTGGCTCGCCAAGTTGGTGTTCCTGCAATCGTAGTATTCTTGAACAAAGCTGACATGGTTGACGACGAAGAATTGATCGAATTAGTAGAAATGGAAGTTCGTGAACTTCTTTCCTCCTACGAATTCCCTGGCGACGAAGTACCTATCGTTGTAGGTTCCGCTTTGAAAGCTTTGGAAGGCGACGCTCAATATGTAGCTAAAATCGACGAATTGATGGCAGCTGTAGACTCCTACATCCCAACTCCAGTTCGTGATACTGACAAACCTTTCTTGATGCCTGTGGAAGACGTATTCACAATCACTGGTCGTGGTACAGTAGCAACTGGCCGTGTTGAACGTGGTCAAGTAAATGTAGGCGACACAGTAGAAGTTGTAGGCTTGAAAGAAAAAGCTGAACAATACGTAGTAACTGGTCTTGAAATGTTCCGCAAAACTTTGGACTCTGCAGTAGCAGGTGACAACGTTGGTGCATTGCTTCGTGGTGTTGACCGTAAAGACATCGAACGTGGTCAAGTATTGGCTAAACCAGGTTCCATCAACCCACACACAAAATTCAAAGCAGAAGTATACGTATTGACTAAAGAAGAAGGTGGCCGTCATACTCCATTCTTCTCCAACTACCGTCCACAATTCTACTTCCGTACAACAGACGTAACAGGTGTTGTAAACCTTCCTGAAGGTGTAGAAATGTGTATGCCTGGCGATAACGTAACAATGGATATCGAATTGATCACTCCAATCGCTATCGAAGAAGGTCTTCGTTTCGCGATCCGCGAAGGTGGCCATACAGTAGGCGCTGGCGTTGTAACTGAAATCGAAGGTTAATTCATAATCTTTGTAGTAAATAGGACCCCAATTGGGGTCCTATTTTTGTATTAATTTATATATTGTTTATTGTATTTGTAACCAAAGATACAGAATTATTCTACTAATAGTGCTATTATTACCTCAAGGAGAGCAAAGGCTCTCCTTTTGTGTTTTTATAGAAAAGGAGGTAATGTGATGGGTGAATACAAAAAGTATTGGATAGCCGTAGTAGCCGTTCTTATTATTGGTTTTTCTATTCTTGGTTATCTAGGTACTGATGTGTATCATCAAGCACCGCCAGTGCCGACTGCGTATGTATCTCAAGATGGACAGGTCTTGTTCACTAAGGAAGATATTTTACATGGTCAATCGGCATGGCAATCTACAGGTGGTCAATCGGTAGGGACCGTTTTAGGTCATGGCGCATATCAAGCGCCTGACTGGACAGCAGATTGGTTACATAAAGAAGTATCCGTGATGTTGGATATTAAATCTCAAGAGGCCTTTGGAGCTCTTTATGACCAATTGGGACCTGTACAACAAGCAGCAGTTAAAGAAGTGGTAAAAGAAGAATATCTAGGTAGTGCAGTTCGCGATGATGGAACCGTGGTTTTATCTCCAGAGCGCATTACGGCGATGAATATTACAGGTCGTTATTTTGTTGAACTTTATGGTGATAATCCAGAGTTGACATTGACTCGTGATCATTTTGCAATGAAGGACAATACATTGCCTGAGTTACAAGACCGTATTGATATGGCACGCTTCTTCTTCTGGACTACGTGGATGGCATCTACCCAACGTCCTGGTACCGATGCGACATACACTAATAACTGGCCACATGAACCTTTATTGGATCACAATCCGACACCTGAAAGTGTTGCCTGGTCTGTTGTGAGTGTCATCATTTTATTATGTGGCATAGGTGTAGTTGTATGGTTGTGGTCCTTTGGTAAAAAGGACGACGAACATGCATTGGTTCCGCCAGCAGAAGATCCAATTAGCAAGATTACCTTAACTCCATCTCAACGTTCATTAGGAAAATATTTATTTACAATCCTAGCATTATTCTTATTCCAATTGGGGATGGGTGGTATCATTGCTCACTATACTGTAGAAGGTCAAGCGTTCTATGGTATTCCTTTAGCTCAATATTTCCCATATTCTATTGCCCGTACATGGCATATTCAAGCGTCCTTGTTCTGGATTGCTATGGCATTCTTAAGCGCTGGTTTATTCTTGGCACCAATTATTAATGGTGGTAAGGATCCTAAATATCAAAAGCTAGGTGTAGATATTTTATTCTGGGCGCTTGTAGTCCTCGTAGTTGGTTCCTTCGCTGGCACATACTTAGGTGTAGCGCATCAAATTCCAGCAGCGTGGAATTTCCTTCTCGGACACCAAGGTTACGAATATATAGAACTAGGTCGTATTTGGCAATGGATTGAATACATTGGTATTCTATTCTGGCTTGTACTCATGATACGCAGCATTATTGGTGCTTTCAAACAAAAAGGGGATAAAAACCTTATTGCCGCCTTTATCTTCTCTGTTATCATGGTAGGTATCTTCTATGGCCCAGGTTTGTTCTATGGTGAACATAGCCATTTGGCAATTATGGAGTACTGGCGTTGGTGGGTAATCCATCTTTGGGTTGAAGGCTTCTTCGAAGTATTCTCCACTACATTGATGGCATTTATCTTTGTTACATTAGGGCTTGTATCGTACCGTGCTGGTACAGTTGCGGCCATCTCTTCTGGGGCTATTTATCTCATCGGTGGTATCCCTGGTACATTCCATCATCTATACTTCACAGGTGTTACATCCACTATCGTGGCAACAGGCGCATCCTTCTCTGCGTTAGAAGTAGTACCACTTGTACTCTTAGGTTATGAAGCTTTTGAAAACTATACACGTCTTCATAGTGCTCCTTGGATGCATCGTCTAAAATGGCCTGTGTATTGTTTCATTGCCGTGTCCTTCTGGAATCTAGTGGGGGCAGGGGTATTCGGGTTCTTGATCAACATGCCTGTATCCTTATTCTACATCCAAGGTCTTAATACAACTGCAGTACATGCCCACACAGCATTGTTTGGTGTGTATGGTTTCTTAAGTCTAGGATTTGTATTCCTTATTGCTCGCTATATTCGACCTGAAGTAGAATTTAACGATAAGCTAATGAAGTTCGGTTTCTGGGCTCTCAATATAGGGCTTGCATTGATGGTGCTTATTAGCTTATTGCCAATCGGTCTTATTCAATCCTGGGCTAGTATCACACATGGCTTATGGTTTGCGCGCAGTGAAGAATTTATGCAACAACCATTGTTACAAAACTTGCGGTGGGCTCGTCTCATCGGCGATACGATACTAATTGTTGGTGCTGTAGCATTCTTCTGGCAAATTGTGAAAGTTCTATTTCCGAAGAAATCCTAATTGACAGACATAATATAATTCTATGCATTAACGGCATAAATTGTATGAAAAATATGTGATAATTTAGTACCATATTAATGGCGTTCCTTTATAGACAAGGAACGCCATTTTTTGTTATACTATCCATGTCAGGTACATGTGCCTGGCTTTTTTGAGTTGCTCAAAATTCTTGACATAGCTTGCTACGTATGATATATTTCTTTAGTATGTAGTCGAGCGTTTTCGAGTACAAGAGACAGATTTAGTAAATACAAAGCGAGGTGTATCCGGATGCGTAATGCCATTACTTTAGCTTGCACAGATTGCAAACAACGTAACTATCAAACGAACAAGAACAAAAAGAACAATCCTGATCGTATTGAAATGATGAAATATTGCAAATTCTGCGGTAAACATACATTACACCGTGAAACAAAATAATTCTTATCATTCATTACCTGTTGATTTGAGGATGTGAAACAATGGCAAAGTCTAACTCAGCAGTGCAGCAGCGTGGTGGATTTGGAAAATTCTTCCGCGGTGTGAAAGCTGAACTTAAAAAAGTAGTCTGGCCAACAAAAAAAGAACTCATCAATTATACAATAGTAGTATTTTTAGTGACGATTTTTATCGCCTTTATTATCTATATACTTGATGCAGTCTTTGCCCAACTTTTTAATACGTTGTTGCACTTTGTTGGATAAGGGGGCCATTTCATGGAAGCAGATAAGAAGTGGTATGTAATTCATACCTATTCAGGCTACGAAAATAAAGTTAAAACCACTCTTGAACTTAAAGTTCAGTCTATGGGTCTACAAGATGTGATTAGCCGAATTTTGGTACCTCTTGAAGACGAAATAGATGAAAAAGATGGGGTTAAAAAAGTAGTAAAACGTAAGATATTTCCTGGGTACGTATTGGTTGAAATGGAAGTTAACGACCGCTCTTGGTATGTTGTGCGCAACACACCAGGTGTAACAGGTTTCGTTGGTTCTGCCACTAAACCAGTTCCACTTTCTGATTCCGAAGTAGAACATATACTTAAGTCTCAGGGCTTGGATAAGAAACCAAGCATCAACATCGATGTAGAAGTTGGTGAAACGGTACGCATTACGTCCGGGGCCTTTGAAGATAAACTAGGTGTTATTACCGAACTTAACCCTGAAAAAGGAACATTGAAACTTAATGTGGAAATGTTCAACCGAGATACCGAGGTAGAGGTAGAGTTCTCTCAAATTGAGAAAGCTCTTTAATATATATATTATGACTCTAAAAAGAGCAATCGATTTTGGTTGCCAGTGGGAGGATATATATCCGTTACCACCACAGTATAAGCATAGGAGGTTTAATTACCCATGGCTAAGAAATTAGTTAAACAAGTAAAACTACAAATTGAAGCCGCTAAAGCTACTCCAGCACCACCAGTTGGTCCTGCACTAGGTCAAGCAGGTGTTAACATCGTTGCTTTCACAAAAGAATTCAACGAACGTACTGCTAAACAAGCTGGCTTAATTATCCCAGTAGTTATTAACGTATATGAAGATCGTAGCTTCGACTTCATCACTAAGACTCCACCAGCTGCAGTATTATTGAAAAAAGCTGCAGGTATCCCAAAAGGTTCTGGTGTACCTAACCGTGATAAAGTAGCAAAAGTAGGTCGCGATAAAGTTCGTGAAATTGCTGAATTGAAAATGCCTGACTTGAATGCTAATACCGTAGAACAAGGTATGCGCATGGTAGAAGGTACTGCTCGCAGCATGGGCATTGAAATCGTTGACTAATAAGCGTACGACTTGCGCATAAGCGCAAATCGGTGGGAGGGAATTCCCGTTTGACCACATAAGGAGGATATTATAATGGCAAAAGTAGGTAAGAAATACGCTGAGGCAGTAAAACTTATTGAAGCTGGTAAGTTCTACGAACCAGTAGAAGCAATCGAGTTGGTTAAGAAAACTGCAACTGCAAATTTCGATGAAACAGTTGAAATCGCTTTCAACTTGAATGTCGACCCTAAATACGCTGATCAACAAGTTCGTGGTGCAGTAGTATTGCCTCATGGTACTGGCAAAACTAAACGCGTTCTTGTATTCGCAAAAGGCGACAATATTAAAGCAGCTGAAGAAGCTGGTGCAGATTTCGTAGGTTCTGAAGAGTTAGTAGCTAAAATCCAAGGTGGTTGGAGCGACTTCGACGTAGTAGTTGCTACACCAGACATGATGGGTCAAGTTGGCCGTCTTGGTAAAATCTTGGGTCCTAAAGGCTTGATGCCAAACCCTAAAGTTGGTACAGTAACTCCAGACGTTGCTCGTGCAGTAAACGAAATCAAAGCTGGTAAAATCGAATACCGTACTGATAAAGCAGGTATTATTTCTTGCTCCATCGGTAAAGCGTCCTTCGATGAAGAAAAATTACTTGACAACTACCGTACAATCGTTGATACTATTATCAAGGCTAAACCTGTAGCAGCTAAAGGTCAATACATTAAATCTGTAACCTTGTCCGCTACAATGGGCCCTGGTGTGCCTTTGAACGTGTTCAAATTGAGCAACGTTACAAAAGAGCAATAATCACATATGTCTCTTAGCTGTAGACGGCTGGTATGTATAATGGATGAAAATCCGCCCGCTGAGGCTGACACTAGAACAATCTAGGACTAGTTCGACCTCATCGCGTGCGATGGGGTCGTTTTTTACGCTAAGATAGTACATAGAGCACCAAAAAATCTACAAGGAGGTAATCTAATGGCTGTCACTGAACAAAAGAAAGCAATCGTTGCTCAAATGAAAGAAACTCTTTCTGAAGCAAAAGGCGCTGTATTGATTGGTTACTCTGGTTTGACTGTTGCGCAAGCAACTGATCTTCGCCGCAAAATGTTGGCTGAAGGTGTTGAATACAAAGTAATCAAAAATACTTTGACTCGCATTGCTGCAAATGAATTGAATCTTGAAGGTTTCGCTGAGCATTTGGAAGGTCCAACTGCATTGGCTACTTCTAAAGAAGATGCTGTTGCACCTGCGCGTGTAATTGAACAATTCATCAAAACTACTGAGAAAGAAGTTGTAACAGTTAAAGCTGGTATCGTTGAAGGCGAAGTTATGGACGCTGCAGGCGTTAAAGCAATTGCATCTCTTCCAAACCGCGAAGGTATGCTTTCCATGTTGCTTTCCGTATTGCAAGCACCTGTTCGCAACGTTGCATACGCTGTCAAAGCTGTTGCAGAAGCTCAACCTGCAGAAGCTGCAGAATAATAATTTCTGCGCATTATCAATTGGTCGCTTAAGACTGATACAATAAACTATTTTATGGAGGAAAACTAAAATGGCATTGAACATTGAAAACATCGTTGCTGAATTGAAAGAAGCAACTATTCTTGAACTTAATGATCTTGTAAAAGCAATTGAAGAAGAATTTGGCGTAACTGCAGCAGCTCCTGTAGCTGTAGCAGCTGCTGGTGGTGCTGAAGGCGGCGCTGCTAAAGATTCCTTCGACGTAATCTTGAAAGATGCTGGCGCATCCAAAATCAACGTAATCAAAGTTGTTCGTGAAGCAACTGGTCTTGGCTTGAAAGAAGCTAAAGCTATCGTTGACGGCGCTCCTGCACCTGTAAAAGAAGGCGTAGCTACTGAAGCAGCTGAAGCTTTGAAAGCTCAATTGGAAGAAGCTGGCGCAACTGTAGAATTGAAATAATTCTTGCCATAATAAAAGGCGTACCTTTGGGTGCGCCTTTTTTGTTTGCTATTATGTGATACAGGTTATAATGTGGATACATTATAACCTGTATGAATTAGAAAAAGTACAAAGTAACATATGTTGTATTTATCTAATATATCAAATTCTAATTACTGAATTTGATATACTTTAGCTGATACTGTTTTGCCGATTTCCTTCGTTGCTGTATAGGCAGGAGAATCAACAAAGTTTTTGTTGTATTTGTTTGGAACTATGATAGTTGCACCTCGTTCTGTAATCAGTCTTTGATAAAACTCATCTGTAGTTATAGTAGGCATTAGTGTTTTACCTGCTGTCCATAGAGGATTATCCGTATTATGTACAAATACTTGTGTTGGTGTATCGTCGGTGTAATACAAAATTGATGTATAGTATGTACCATATATATAAGTATGTTGTGTATTTGATTCAATATATGGTTTAAATTGAAGTCCAGATTGATCAAGTAAAATAGGTGTTACCGTTATTGTAATAGCCGTATATAAAATGGTTAGAGGTGTAGCTAAACAAATAGATAATGGTAATTTATTCTTTCTATATTGCTTTGTTAATAAAACGAATAATACTATGATGACAAATGCAATAATTAGTGGTATTGGATTTAACTCAGGCGTTGCTATACTGGCTACTAGGAATAAGAGGGGATATATCGCTAATGGGATGGTAACAATATATTTAAAACTACTATTCTTATTATGAAAGCTATTTATAATAGCTTCAGCCCCCCAAATAATACAAGGTATTATGGCCGGTAAAGTATAAGTTATATATTTTGTCGCTACTAGAGAATAAAATAATATAATCACTACAAACCAGATGGCCCCAAGAAGATAAAAATTTTGTTTCCAGTTAATAGATTTGAGGTGGTAAATAACAGCTGGTGTCCATGGTAAAAGAGCAAGAGGGACAATGATTAAGTAATAATACCAAACATTAAATTTGGGATGCTCAGATACAAGTGCTCGCTCCATGTTGTGAAGCCCTAGGAAACCAGATATAAATTCTTGGCCGTGAATTGAATACATAGCAATGTACCATGGGCTAGCAAGAACTATAAATAGTAAGATTCCTAAAGGGTTAAATAGAAGTGTAATATTCTTAGCTAGTGAGTAATTATCATTATTTTTTTGGGTGAACCATCGTGCAGCAATGAATAGTAATAGTATTAATCCAGGCAAAACAATACCGACTGGTCCTTTAGTTACCACTGCTAAAGCTGCTGCTCCGTAGGCTTTTACCATAGAACATTTGTCATTTTTAGCCAAGGCTAGATAGGAATAGCCAAATATGGCTAATGAAAAGAAAAAGAGAAAGCCATCAGTTATGATTGCATGTGAAATGTACCAAAACTGTAAGGCACTAAATAAAAGCAGTGCACTCATAACAGCTATATGCTTAGATCCTTTAATACGATATACAAGATGATACATAAGTGCTACACTGCCACTGGCAATAAGTGTATTCGGTATACGTGATGTAAAGTCAGATATGCCAAATAGTTTATAACTGATCATGAGTGCCCAATAGGTGAGGGGCGGTTTATCATACCAAACTTGGTCATATATCATGGGGGATATCCATGAGTTATGTTTTAACATTGTAATAGCAGATAAAACATAGTTGGATTCTACCGGATCTGTTATGGGGAGATAGGCGTTATAGAAACCGTAACTCAGTACGGTCAATAAAAAAAGCGCACCTATGCGCAGCATGTGATTGTTAATCATAGTGACTCCTTACTTACATAGTTTATATTATTGTACTATAGGGCGTGTAATAATTAAACCGATGAAAGTTAAATATAGATCTTTTACAATACAGAAACAGTTACAAAAAGAATTATTTATGAATAGAATTATTTATGAACAAAATTATTTGTGAAATAATATATTGTATAGAATATTGTTTGTACAGAATACATGAAATGACTTTTATGTATACAAAATACATGCTATAATGAGCGCGTAAGATAAAACCGTTTCATTGAAATACTATTTTGTATAAAAATAGTAGAAAGAGGATTTATTATGAGAAAAGAACATGATTTTCTAGGTGAATTAGAAGTAGCTGATGAATTATATTATGGTGTACAAACAATTCGTGCATTAGAGAACTTCCATATTACAGGTAAACATTTAGACCAAGATTTTATTAAAGCTTTGGCGATGGTTAAAAAAGCATCTGCGTTAGCGAATATGAAAACTGGTCGCTTAAATGTATCTATAGGTAAAGCTATCGTACAAGCTGCAGACGAAGTAATTGAAGGTAAATTTGCTGATCAATTCCCAGTTGACCCAATTCAAGGTGGTGCGGGAACTTCTGTAAACATGAATATGAACGAAGTATTGGCTAACCGTGCATGTGAAATTTTAGGTCATCCAAAAGGTAGCTATGATATCGTAAGCCCTAACAACCATTGTAACATGGCGCAATCCACAAATGATGCGTTCCCAACAGCTATTAAAGTATGTGCCATTTTGAAATCTAAACCTTTACTTGAAGCATTACAACGCTTAGTTGATGAACTTGAGAAAAAGGCTGATGAATATAGCGAAATTTTGAAAATGGGTCGTACTCACTTACAAGATGCAGTGCCAATTACATTAGGTCAAGAAATGGGTGCTTATGCATCTGGTATCCGTCGTGGTATTAGACGGATTAAATCTGCTGTTGAAGGGGCACATGTAATTAACATGGGGGCTACTGCAGTTGGTACAGGTCTTAATGCTGAACCTAATTATATTCATGATGTAGCGTATGAACTTAGTGAAGTAGTAGGCGAACCATTCTACACTGCGGAAAACTTAATCGATGCTACTAACAATACTGATATTTTTGCAGATATTTCTAGCGGTTTGAAAGTTACTGCTCTCGTATTGATTAAAATGGCCAACGACTTCCGTTTGATGGCATCTGGACCTCGTTGTGGTATTGGGGAATTGAAATTACCAGCTCGTCAACCTGGTTCTTCTATCATGCCAGGTAAGGTTAACCCTGTTATCGCCGAAGTATTGAACCAAGTTTGTTACCAAGTTATCGGTAATGACCTTACAATTACATTGGCTGTAGAAAATGGTCAATTTGAATTGAACGTAATGGAACCTGTATTGGCATACAACTTGTTCAATAATCTTTGCTACCTCAAAAATGGTGTAAATACATTCGTTGATAAATTGCTCGTAGATCTTGAAGTAGACCGTGAACAATGCGAATACTGGTTGAATCGTTCCGTTGGTATCGTAACAGCATTGTTGCCGCATCTTGGTTACGAAACAGCATCTGCACTTGCGAAAGAAGCGTATACTACTGGTCGTGCTATTCGTGATATTATTTTGGAAAAAGGTTTATTGACTGAAGATGAAATCAATCATATTCTTTCTCCTAAAGAAATGACTCGCCCTGGTATTGCTGGTGCCAATCTTTTAAAACAAAAAGGCAACTAATATAGTAAGTTGTCTTGACACATGAATAGAGCATGAAAATGAAAGACTGTCAACCCTTTTGGTTGACAGTCTTTTTTAATACTGATAAAATTATATATTGCAAAAGTAGCGTTTCCTGCTTTTGGATATAAAACTATAACTTGAATAGTGATGAGGTTTTCTTCCAAGGTTGTGCTTGGTTAATGGAAAGCAAGGTTATTTTAAAAAATGAAATGGGCCTTGCTTTATTTGACGTTATCTGAGCAGGAAAACTGAGACCTGTAAGATGTCTTTTCCGTGCCGTTATAGAAAATGGTAGACCAGTGTGTTTTGATAGGGGTGAAAGCAAATATGTTCAAACCTGAACAGGTAGGCAAACGAACTCGTTATACGTACGCAAAAATTAACGAAGTTATCAAGATGCCGCATTTATTGGACATTCAGCGTAAATCGTATGAGTGGTTCTTGGAGAGTGGTTTACAAAATATTTTCAACGATATTTCTCCGATTAAAGACAATTCAGGTAATTTAGTACTTTCTTTCGAAGGTTTCAGCTTAGGTGAACCTAAGTATGATATTAATGAATGTAAAAACCGTGATGCTACTTACGCAGCACCACTTCGTGTAAATATTCGCTTGGTAAATAATGATCCAGAAAATATGGACATTAAAGAACAAGAGGTATTCATGGGCGATTTCCCATTGATGACAGATACAGGTACTTTCATCATCAATGGTGCAGAACGTGTTATCGTATCCCAATTGGTACGTTCTCCAGGCGTTTACTACAATAAAGAAATCGATACAATGGGTAACCGTTTGTATGATTCCACAGTTATTCCTAACCGTGGCGCATGGATTGAGCTTGAAACTGATGCAAGCGAAGTTGTGGCTGTTCGTATTGACCGTAACCGTAAATTACCAGCTACTGTATTGGTACGTGCATTAGGTTGGGATACTAATGAAAGCATCCTGGACCTCTTCTGGAACGGTAAAACTGATGAAGATGGTTTGCCAGTATATGATGAACGCATCGTTCGTACATTAGAAAAAGATACAACTCAATCTGCTGATGAAGCATTGGTTGAAATCTATAAAAAATTACGCCCAGGCGAGCCTCCTACTGTAGAGTCCGCTCGTAACTTGTTCGATAACTTGTTCTTCGATGCACGTCGTTATGACTTAGCGCGCGTTGGTCGTTACAAATTGAACAAAAAACTTGGCTGGCGTCAACGTATGTTGGGTCAAACATTGGCACAACCTATCGTAGATCCAGAAACTGGCGAAATTATCCTTGATGCAGGTGTACAAGTTGGGGAAGAACAACTTGATATCGTTGCTAATAGCCATGTATTCGATGGCGAAGGTTTCGCTGAATTCTACATCATAAATAACGATGGTGTAGAGTCCAAAGTTATCTGTAATAACTGCAATTTGCCATTCGATCACCGTACAGTAACACGGGAAGATATGATTGCTAACATCTCTTACTTGCTTAACCTTATGGATGGTGCAGGTCACACAGATGATATCGACCATTTGGGTAATCGTCGTCTTCGTTGTGTAGGTGAATTGTTACAAAACCAATTCCGTATTGGTTTAACTCGTATGGAACGTGTTGTTCGTGAACGTATGACAATTCAAGAAATTGAATCCATCACGCCTCAAGCATTGATTAACATTCGTCCTGTAGTGGCAGCAATCAAAGAATTCTTTGGTTCTTCCCAATTGTCTCAGTTCATGGACCAAACAAACCCATTAGCAGAATTGACTCACAAACGTCGTCTATCTGCCCTTGGTCCTGGCGGTTTATCTCGTGAGCGTGCAGGCTTCGAAGTTCGTGACGTGCATCACTCTCACTATGGCCGTATGTGTCCTATTGAAACCCCAGAAGGTCCAAATATCGGTTTGATTAACTCCTTGTCTAACTATGCGAAAGTAAATGAATTCGGTTTCATTGAAGCTCCATACCGTAAGGTAGAAAAAATCTACGGTACAGGTGCTGATGCTGACAAGGTTATTAAAGTTCGTGTTACTGATTCTGTAGCTTATATGACTGCAGATGAAGAAGAAGGCATGACAATTGCCCAAGCGAACTCTCCGATCGATGCTGAAGGTTACTTTACTAATGAACACGTAGCTTGTCGTCGTGGTCATGACGTATTGGAAGTTACGCCTGATAAAGTAGACTACATGGACGTTAGCCCAAAAGAAGTTGTATCTATTGGTACAGCTATGATTCCATTCCTTGAAAATGACGATGCTAACCGTGCCTTGATGGGTGCGAACATGCAACGTCAAGCAGTGCCTTTACTTCGTGCTCAAGCTCCACTTGTTGGTACAGGTATGGAATATACAGCTGCTACAGACTCTGGCGTTTGCGTTCTTGCACGTGAAGCTGGTAAAGTTGTACGTTGCTGGGGTAATGAAATACACGTTCTTCGCGATAGCGATGGTCGTGTCGATACATACCGTTTGAATAAATTCCTTCGTTCTAACCAATCTACATGCTTTAACCAAAAACCAATCGTTAATCGTGGCGACCATGTTGTAAAAGGCCAAGTATTGGCTGATGGTCCTGCTACTGATGGCGGTGAATTGGCATTAGGTTATAACGTTCTTGTAGCGTTCATGCCTTGGGAAGGTTATAACTACGAAGATGCGATCTTGCTTAGTGAAGAACTTTGCAAAGAAGATATTTATACATCCATTCATATTGAAGAATACGAATGTGATGCGCGTGACACTAAATTAGGTGCTGAAGAGATTACTCGTGAATTGCCTAATACTGGTGATGACACTCTTAAAAACCTTGATGAAGATGGTATCATTTGCATCGGTGCAGAAGTACACCCTGGCGATATTCTCGTAGGTAAAGCTACACCAAAAGGTGAAACTGAATTAACTCCTGAAGAACGTTTGTTACGTGCTATCTTTGGTGATAAAGAACGCGAAGTGCGCGACACATCCTTGCGCGTGCCTCATGGCGAATCTGGTAAAGTTGTAGACGTTAAGGTCTTCACTCGTGAAAACGGTGACGAATTACAACCAGGTGTAAATAAACTTGTTCGCGTATATATTGCTCAAAAACGTAAGATTCACGAAGGCGATAAAATGGCGGGCCGTCATGGTAACAAAGGTGTCGTTTCTCGCGTTATGAGAAAAGAAGATATGCCATTCCTTCCTGATGGTACTCCAGTACAAATCGTATTGAACCCATTGGGCGTACCTTCTCGTATGAACATCGGTCAGGTTCTTGAAACTCACTTGGGCTGGGCTGTTCAAGGCTTAGGTATGAAAATCAAAGCTACAGACCTTCACATCCAAAATGTATTGAAAGAAGCTCGTACTGATGCATCTTACTGGGAACAAATTGACGCTATTCGCGGCTTATATGCTGAAATTGAAGAATTAGAAGCAAAAGCTAAAGAAGATGTAACAGTTCCTCATTTCGATATCGATGAAAAAATCATTGACTTGAAATCTCAAATTCTTGATCATGTAGAATCTGCAGCGCAAAAGAAACTTGAAGCTCTTGGCGGCGAAGCTCGTTATCAAGAACTTAAAGCTATTGAAGCCAAATACAATGCGCTTCATGTAGAGTTCTTCGACTCTGAAGAAGACGCTCCAGAAATGGATCCTGCTCTTGTAGAAGAATTAGAAGCTATTAATAAAGTTAAAACTACATTGAACCATATTGAGTCTGCTCGTGCTAAACGCGTTGAAATTCGTCATGAACTCGAAGGCCTTGGTTACGACTATGAAACATATGGCATGCCAAAACCAGATGTAGCTGGTATTCATATTGCTACACCTGTATTTGATGGTGCACATGAAAAAGACGTATTTGAAACATTAGGCATTGCTGGTCGTTCCGATGATGGTAAAACAGTATTGTACGATGGTCGTACTGGTGAACCAATGGATAACCGTGTAACTGTTGGTTACGTATATATGCTTAAACTCCATCACTTGGTTGATGATAAAATCCATGCTCGTTCCACAGGTCCGTACTCCCTTGTTACACAACAACCATTGGGTGGTAAAGCTCAATTCGGTGGTCAACGTTTCGGGGAAATGGAAGTTTGGGCTCTCGAAGCATATGGCGCAGCTTATACACTTCAAGAGCTATTAACTGTTAAGTCTGATGACGTTGTTGGTCGTGTGAAAGCATACGAAAAAATCGTTAAAGGCGAAAATATCCCTGAACCAGGTGTACCTGAGTCCTTCAAGGTATTGCTCAAAGAACTTCAAAGTATTGGTCTTGATGTAAAAATCTTGAATGAAGATCAAGAAGAAGTTGTTATGAAAGAACTTGATGACGAAGATGAAGTGGTAGAAACTGGTATTGAAGAAGTTATGGAAGGCAGTGCAGTAGAAACTGATGAAGTAACTGTAGTAGAGCCAGAAGTAGAGGAAGAAGCACCTGCTGATAACGGCGGTGAAGATGATATCCTTAGCCAATTGGCGTTCCCAATGGGCGATTCCTCTAACGATGAAGACTAAAACTATCTATAAGGAAGGGAGCGATAGTAGTGCTAGACGTAAATGAATTCGATTCCATGCGAATCGGTTTAGCCTCTCCAGAGCAGATCTTAGCTTGGTCTCATGGGGAAGTTAAGAAACCTGAAACTATTAACTACCGTACGTTGAAGCCAGAACGTGATGGTCTATTCTGCGAACGCATTTTTGGACCAACAAAGGACTGGGAATGTCACTGCGGCAAATATAAACGCATTCGCCATAAAGGTGTAGTCTGCGATAAATGTGGTGTAGAGGTTACACGTGCAAAAGTGCGTCGTGAACGTATGGGCCATATCCAATTGGCTACTCCTGTATCTCACATTTGGTACTTTAAAGGTATCCCATCCCGCATGGGTCTAATCCTTGATGTATCCCCACGTTCCTTGGAACGCGTATTATACTTTGCTTCCTACATCGTAGTAGATCCAGCTGGTACTCCATTGGCAAAACGCCAATTGTTGTCCGAGCAAGAGTACCGCGAATATGAAGCTCAATTTAACGAAGACGGTTATACTATCGGTGGTAAATCCGTCGTAATCGAAACAGTAGCTCAACGTAACGAACGTTTAGCTATTGTTCGCGAAGCACAACGTAAAGAACGCTATAATGCGGCTCTTCGCGATGATGCAACAATCCCAGAAGCAGATAAAGAATATGAAGAGTTAACTCGTGAAGAGCGTTATGAATTGGGCGCTGCTGAAGAGGTTCTCTTCGCATGTATCGACATGGGTGCTGAGGCTGTAAAAGCTCTCTTAGCAGAACTTGATCTTGAAGCATTGAATGCTGAATTGCGCGAAGAATTGAACACTGCAAGTGGTCAACGTAAAATTCGTGCGGTTCGTCGTTTAGAAGTAGTAGAAGCATTCCGTCAATCTGGCAACCGTCCAGAATGGATGATTATGGACGTTGTTCCTGTAATTCCACCTGAATTGCGCCCGATGGTTCAATTAGATGGTGGTCGCTTCGCTACATCTGACCTTAATGATTTATATCGTCGTGTTATCAACCGTAACAATCGTTTGAAACGTTTATTAGACTTAGGTGCTCCTGATATCATCGTGCGCAACGAAAAACGTATGCTTCAAGAAGCTGTTGACGCATTGATCGATAATGGTCGCCGTGGTCGTCCTGTAACAGGCCCTGGTAACCGTCCATTAAAATCCTTGTCCGATATGCTTAAAGGTAAACAAGGTCGTTTCCGTCAAAACTTGCTTGGTAAACGTGTTGACTACTCCGGTCGTTCCGTTATCGTAGTAGGTCCTGAACTTAAAATGCATCAATGTGGTTTGCCTAAAGAAATGGCATTGGAATTGTTCAAACCTTTCGTTATGAAACGTTTGGTAGAACGTGGTCAAGCATCCAATATCAAGGCTGCTAAACGCCAAGTTGAAAGAATTGGCCCTGGCGTATGGGAATCCTTGGAAGAGGTAATCAAAGAACATCCAGTTCTCTTGAACCGTGCCCCTACATTGCATAGACTTGGTATTCAAGCTTTCGAACCAATCCTTTGGGAAGGCCGTGCTATTAAATTGCATCCATTAGTATGTACAGCCTTCAACGCCGATTTTGACGGTGACCAAATGGCTTGTCACTTACCATTGTCCGTAGAAGCACAAGCGGAAGCTCGTACATTGATGCTTTCTAGCCATAATATCTTGTCCACTAAAGACGGTAAACCAGTAGCAGTACCTTCTCAAGATATGATCTTGGGTACATACTACTTAACAGTTGTACGCGAAGATACTCGTGATAAAGCGAAAACATTTGCTACTTATGATGAAGTAATGCTTGCATACGAATCTCATATCATTGGCTTGCAAGATATTCTTTATATCCGCTTACCTGACCATGGCCGTGTAGAAACAACTGCAGGTCGCTTAATCTTCAACAATGCATTATTCTCAGAATTATGGCAATATGAAAAACGCGAAGATGGCACTTACTCTTTAGGTAAGGTTATGGATAAGAAAACAGTTGGTAAATTGGTTGACCAATGCTTCCAATTGTTTGGCAATGAAAAGACTGCAGAACTTTTGGACCGTATTAAATCCTTGGGTTACTCCTTCGCACGTCGCGCAGGTATGACTGTAGCTATTGCAGATATTAAAGTACCAGAAGTAAAAACTGGTTTATTAGACACAGCAGAACAAGAAGTAGAAAAAGTATCTCGTTTGTATCGCCGTGGTCTTATTACAGAAGAAGAACGTTACCGTAAAACTATCCAATTGTGGACTCAAGCAACAGAAGACGTTACTGATGCCATGATGGATAATATGGCGCGTGATAAAGATGGCTTCAACCCTGTTTACATGATGGCTATCTCTGGTGCCCGTGGTAATAAACAACAGATCCGTCAGCTTGCTGGTATGCGTGGTTTGATGGCCGATCCATCTGGTCGTATTATCGACTTGCCAATCAAAGCAAACTTTAAAGAAGGCTTGACTGTATTGGATTACTTTACTTCCTCTCATGGTGCTCGTAAAGGTTTGGCCGATACAGCGCTTCGTACAGCTGACTCTGGTTATTTGACTCGTCGTCTTGTTGACGTATCTCAAGATGTTATCGTTCGTGAGGACGATTGTGATGTTGTAGGTATCGATCTCGTTCGTGAACGTGCTCGTTTGGCTACTTCTCCGCGTCAAGCATTGGAATTGTTGAAAGACAAACTTATTGGTCGTGTGTTAGATAAAGATGTAGTGAACGTAGAAACAGGGGAACTTGTTATACCTTCCGAAACTATCTTGGACGAACAATGCTTAGCAGATATTGCAGAATCTGGTGTTACATCTGTGGCATTACGCGGTGCTCATTTAGGCTCTGATAGTGATATTAACCATACTAACTTGGTTCAAAAAATTATTCTTGGTGAAAGTGATGACAGTATTCGTGCAACATTAAAAGAAACTATGGTTCAAAATATGTTGAACAAAGATACTGTTAATGCAATTGTTGACAGTGAAGGTGTAGAAATCTTCCCTGCTAACACACGCCTTACTGAAGAAGGCATCGAAGCTATCCTTAACTCCGATGTAAAAGAAGTACAAGTACGCAACAATGAAATCCACGGTATTGAAGTAGAAGCTATTGTTGAGGGTACTGGTGTTATTGAACCATTAAAAGATCGTATTGTAGGTCGTATTGCAGCAGAAGAATTGGTTAATAAGGAAACTGGTGAAGTTATCGTTCCTCTTAACGGTGAAATTACAGAACCATTGGCTGATGAAGTTGTAAAACACTATGAAACAGTTAAAATCCGTTCCGTATTGACTTGCCGCAGCCCTTATGGCGTATGTCGCAAGTGCTATGGACGAGACCTTGGTACAGGCGGTCAAGTTCAAGTTGGTGAAGCTGTAGGTATTATTGCAGCGCAATCCATCGGTGAACCTGGTACTCAGTTGACAATGCGTACATTCCATACAGGTGGTGTCGCAGGTGACGATATTACACAAGGTTTGCCACGTGTCGAAGAATTGTTTGAAGCACGTAAACCAAAACGTAATGCTATCATCGCAGAAAACGAAGGTACAGTTCGAGTTGTACCTAACGAAGGTAAAAAAGGTACTAATACTATCTTCATTACTGGTGAAGATGGTATAGAACTCGATTACCTCATCCCATATGGTTCCCGCATTATCGTTAAAGACGGTGATGTTGTATCCTTAGGCGCACGTTTGACAGAAGGTTCTATCAACCCTCATGACATTATGCGTGTAATGGGTACTGAAGCAACTCAACGTTACCTCGTATACGAAGTACAAAAAGTATACAAATCTCAAGGTGTAGAAATTAACGATAAACATATCGAAGTTATCGTTCGTCAAATGCTTCATAAAGTAAAGGTTGAAACAGCTGGCGATGCAGATATGCTTCCAGGGGATATGGTCGACGTTAATACCTTTGACGAAGAAAACCGTCGTCTTACTCTTAATGGCCGTGAAAACGCTACAGGCAAACGTACATTGTTAGGTATTACTAAAGCTGCATTGGCTACGGATTCCTTCTTGTCTGCTGCGTCCTTCCAAGAAACAACACGTGTTCTTACTGACGCTGCTATCAAAGGTAAAATCGATCCATTATTGGGTTTAAAAGAAAATGTAATCATCGGTAAATTGATCCCTGCTGGTACTGGCATGAGTCGTTACCGTAAGATTGAGGTTGTTAAAAACACACCTGAAATCATCGATATTACAGAAGAAACTGCTGTGGAAGAATAATCTATTGTAATAGAAGAGAGCGTGCCTTAGGGCACGCTCTTTTTTTATAGATACTAAAGTTCTTTGTTAAGATATAATTGTCAGAAAGAATAAATAAACCTAAAAGTTTAATAATATAAATATATTGAATATGGTTAATAAAATTGAACTAAAAAATGACTATTTATTTTTCTGTTATATCAATTATGCATACATAAAATGTGATTTATTAAAATAATATGAAAGTAATGTATAAAAATGAGAATGAAATAACTATTTTTGCATAAAAATAACATATATTGTTATATGATTCGTTATTGTGAAACGCACGGAAACGTGTACATATAAAATGCAGTTGTATAGCGGTGTAGAGCGTCGAAAAACGTTTGACATGTGTTTGTGTAATTGGTATACTTACATAGTGCTCAGGGGCAAGTATGCCTAAGTAGCATAATTTCGTAAGGAGAGTTTACTATGGACATTGCCCATCTGAAGTCGATGAACAAAACAATCGGTGCCAAGCAAACGTTGAAAAACATTGCACGAGGGACTGTGAAGTATGTGTTCATAGGACATGATAGTGATGAAAGTGTAGTTGAACCTATACGAAATGCTTGTGCTGAACAGGGAATACCTGTGAATGACAAGTACACTATGGATGACCTTGGTCGTGCGTGTCGCATTAAGGTGCGGGCCACAGCGGTAGGTGTCCTACGTTAATCTTGGTAATATCCGATGTAACACTTCGTTATGACGGATCAATTATAAATCTCAAATTTGGAAAGGAGGTGCCCAAATGCCAACAATTAATCAGCTAGTACGCAAAGGTCGCATGAGCTTGACTAAAAAATCTACAGCTCCAGCACTTCAAGAATCTCCACAAAAACGTGGTGTATGTACTCGTGTGTACACAGCTACTCCAAAGAAACCAAACTCCGCGCTTCGTAAAGTTGCCCGTGTACGTTTGACAAACGCTATTGAAGTAACTGCTTACATCCCAGGCATTGGTCACAATTTACAAGAACACAGTGTTGTACTTATCAGAGGCGGTCGTGTAAAAGACCTTCCAGGTGTGCGTTATCACATCGTTCGTGGTGCATTGGATACAGCTGGCGTACAAAATCGTATGCAAAGTCGTTCCAAATACGGCGCGAAAAAAGCTAAAAAATAATTTTAGCCATTAAACGAAACTAACACACATCATTATAAAGGAGGAATTGAACATGCCAAGAAAAGGCCCTGTTCCGAAACGTGATGTACTTCCAGATCCGGTGTACAACAGCAAATTAGTAACACGTTTCATTAACAAAGTTATGTACGATGGCAAAAAAGGCATTGCTGAAACTATCGTATATGATGCATTCGAAATTATTCGTTCCAAAATGGGTCAAGACCCAATGGAAGTTTTTGATCAAGCATTGAAAAATGTTATGCCTGTACTTGAAGTACGTGCTCGCCGTATCGGTGGTGCTAACTATCAAGTGCCAGTTGAAGTTCGTGCTGATCGCCGTCAAACACTCGGTATTCGCTGGGTTGTAAACTATGCTCGTCTTCGTGGTGAACGCACTATGAAAGAACGCTTAGCAGGCGAATTGATGGACGCTTTCAACAATGCAGGCGCTGCAATCAAGAAAAAAGAAGATACTCATAAAATGGCAGAAGCTAATAAAGCATTTGCTCATTATCGTTGGTAATAAGAGGTGACAACTGTGGCAAGAGAGTTTTCCTTAGCAAAAACTCGTAATATCGGTATCATGGCCCACATCGATGCTGGTAAGACAACAACTACAGAACGTATCCTCTACTATACAGGTATCGTTCATAAGATCGGCGAAGTACATGAAGGTGCTGCTACGATGGACTGGATGGCGCAAGAACAAGAACGTGGTATCACAATCACTTCTGCGGCGACAACATGTCACTGGAAAGATCATCGTATCAACATCATCGATACTCCTGGTCACGTTGACTTTACTGTAGAAGTAGAACGTTCTCTACGTGTACTTGATGGCTCCGTAGCGGTGTTCAGTGCTAAAGGTGGCGTTGAACCTCAATCCGAAACAGTATGGCGTCAAGCATCTAACTACGGCGTACCTCGTATCGCTTATGTAAATAAGATGGATACAGTAGGTGCTGACTTCTTCAACGTAGTTGATATGATGAAATCCCGTTTGGGTGCAAATTCCGTAGCTATTCAAGTGCCAATCGGCGCTGAAGATACTTTCGAAGGCATCATCGATTTGATGACTATGAAAGCGGAAATTTACAAATCCGATGACGGTAAAGAATATGAAATCACTGATATCCCAGCAGAATATCAAGAAGTAGCTGAAGCTCGTCGCGAAATGATGGTTGATGCTATCGCTGAAACTGATGACGATATTATGATGAAATATTTGGAAGGTGAAGAAATCTCCATTGAAGAATTGAAAACAGCATTGCGTAAAGCAGTTATTGCTAACCAATTGTTCCCAGTTCTTTGTGGTTCTTCCTACAAAAACAAAGGTGTACAAATGTTGTTGGACGCTGTTGTAGATTACATGCCAGCTCCTATCGACATTCCAGCTATTAAAGGTACCGTTCCTGGTACTGAAGAAGAAACTACTCGTCCTTCTTCCGATGATGAACCATTCTCCGCATTGGCATTCAAAATCATGGCTGACCCTTATGTTGGTAAATTAGCGTTCTTCCGTGTGTACTCCGGTACATTGGAATCCGGTTCCTACGTTTTCAACTCCACAAAAGGTAAGAAAGAACGTATCGGCCGTATTCTTCAAATGCACGCTAACACTCGTAAAGAAATCGACATGGTTTACGCTGGCGATATCGCTGCAGCTGTAGGCTTGAAAGATACTACTACTGGTGATACTCTTTGTGATGAAAAGAATCCTGTAATTCTTGAATCCATGGAATTCCCTGAACCAGTTATCTCCGTTGCTGTTGAACCTAAAACAAAAGCTGACCAAGAAAAAATGGGTACAGCTCTTGCTCGTTTGGCAGAAGAAGATCCTACTTTCAAAGTTCGTACTGATGAAGAAACAGGTCAAACTATTATCTCCGGTATGGGCGAACTTCACTTGGATATCATCGTCGACCGTATGAACCGTGAATTCAAAGTAGAATGTAATGTAGGCAAACCTCAAGTAGCTTATCGCGAAACTATCCGTAAAGCTGTTAAATCTGAAGGTAAATTCGTTCGTCAATCTGGTGGTCGTGGTCAATATGGTCACTGCTGGTTGGAATTAATTCCTCAAGAACCAGGTGCTGGCTTCGAATTTGAAAATAAGGTCGTAGGTGGTGCAATTCCTCGTGAATACATCGGACCTGTAGAAAACGGTGTTAAAGAAGCTATGGAATCCGGTGTTATCGCTGGTTATCCAATGGTTGACATCAAAGTTATCGTATTTGACGGCTCTTACCATGACGTTGACTCCAACGAAATGGCCTTCAAAATCGCTGGTTCCATGGGCTTTAAAGAAGGTGCTCGCAAAGCAGATCCTGCATTGCTTGAACCATACATGTCCGTAGAAGTAGACGTTCCTGAAGAATACATGGGCGACGTTATCGGTGACTTGAACTCTCGTCGTGGTCGCATGGACGGCATGGAAGCTCGTAATGGTAATCAACATATCAAAGCATATGTTCCATTGAGCGAAATGTTCGGTTACGCAACTGACCTTCGTTCCAAAACTCAAGGTCGCGGTAACTACTCCATGACATTCGATCATTACGAAGAAGTTCCTAAGAAAATTGCTGAAGAAATTCAAGCAAAGAAAAACGGTTAATCTTACATTAGATTAATAGAATTACTATTTTCCTCGGAGGATAATTTAAAATGGCAAAAGAAAAATTTGAACGTACGAAACCGCATGTTAACATCGGTACAATCGGTCACGTTGACCATGGTAAAACTACTTTGACAGCTGCAATCACTAAAGTATTGGCTGAAAAAGGCCAAGCTGATTTCCAAGATTACAGCATGATCGACAAAGCTCCAGAAGAACGTGAACGCGGTATCACAATCAACACTGCACACGTTGAATACGAAACTGAAAACCGTCACTATGCACACGTTGACTGCCCAGGCCATGCTGACTATGTTAAAAACATGATCACTGGTGCGGCTCAAATGGACGGCGCTATCTTGGTATGTTCCGCAGCTGACGGCCCTATGCCTCAAACTCGCGAACACATCTTGTTGGCTCGCCAAGTTGGTGTTCCTGCAATCGTAGTATTCTTGAACAAAGCTGACATGGTTGACGACGAAGAATTGATCGAATTAGTAGAAATGGAAGTTCGTGAACTTCTTTCCTCCTACGAATTCCCTGGCGACGAAGTACCTATCGTTGTAGGTTCCGCTTTGAAAGCTTTGGAAGGCGACGCTCAATATGTAGCTAAAATCGACGAATTGATGGCAGCTGTAGACTCCTACATCCCAACTCCAGTTCGTGATACTGACAAACCTTTCTTGATGCCTGTGGAAGACGTATTCACAATCACTGGTCGTGGTACAGTAGCAACTGGCCGTGTTGAACGTGGTCAAGTAAATGTAGGCGACACAGTAGAAGTTGTAGGCTTGAAAGAAAAAGCTGAACAATACGTAGTAACTGGTCTTGAAATGTTCCGCAAAACTTTGGACTCTGCAGTAGCAGGTGACAACGTTGGTGCATTGCTTCGTGGTGTTGACCGTAAAGACATCGAACGTGGTCAAGTATTGGCTAAACCAGGTTCCATCAACCCACACACAAAATTCAAAGCAGAAGTATACGTATTGACTAAAGAAGAAGGTGGCCGTCATACTCCATTCTTCTCCAACTACCGTCCACAATTCTACTTCCGTACAACAGACGTAACAGGTGTTGTAAACCTTCCTGAAGGTGTAGAAATGTGTATGCCTGGCGATAACGTAACAATGGATATCGAATTGATCACTCCAATCGCTATCGAAGAAGGTCTTCGTTTCGCGATCCGCGAAGGTGGCCATACAGTAGGCGCTGGCGTTGTAACTGAAATCGAAGGTTAATTTAACCTTTTATGCTCATCGTAGTGATACGTTGGGCACAATATCCACGACATGTAAGAGCGGCATGTTCTGCCGCTCTCGTGTTGTGTTTTCAAACTATGAAGTAGAAGGTTGCCTCTGCGGAGGAGAATTTCTATGGAGCAGTTCATTCACGAAATGGACGACAGGAGGAATTATTAATAATGGCTAAACAGCAAAAAATCCGTATTCGCCTTAAGGCATACGACCACAAAGCTCTCGATCAAAGCGCTGCTAAGATCGTAGACACTGCAAAAAGAAATGGCGCTATGGTATCTGGTCCGATTCCATTGCCAACAGAAAAGAATATCTTCACAATTCTTCGTTCTGTACACGTAAACAAAGATTCTCGTGAACAATTCGAAATGCGTACACATAAACGCTTAATCGATATTCTTGAACCAAATTCGAAAACAGTAGATGCTATCACTCGTTTAGATTTACCAGCTGGTGTATCTATTGAAATAAAACTATAAGGAGGTGCGATAATGTCTAAAGCTATTTTGGGTAAAAAATTAGGAATGACTCAAGTCTTCACAGCTGAAGGCCAATTAGTTCCTGTAACAGTAGTGGAAACTACCCCAAGCGTTGTAGTGCGCGTTAAGACTGTTGAAACAGACGGCTACGAAGCAGTACAAATTGGTTATGGTTCCATTAAAGAAAAACATTTAACAAAACCTGTAAAAGGTCAGTTCGACAAAGCTGGCGTAGCTCCAGTTAAATATCTTCGCGAAGTTCGCGTAGCTAATGCAGCTGACTACACAGTAGGCCAAACTCTGGCAGTTGATATCTTCGCAGAAGGTGAATTGGTGGACGTAGTGGGTACAGGTAAAGGTAAGGGTTTTGCTGGCACAATTAAACGCCATAACTTCTCCCGTGGTCCTGAAACTCATGGTTCCAAATCTCACCGTGAACCTGGTTCCATCGGTCCTATGATCTCCGGTGGCGGCGGTAAGGTATACAAAGGTAAAAAACTCCCTGGACAAATGGGTGGTTACAGAGTTACCGTACAACGCTTATCCGTTGTGAAAGTTGATGCTGAACGTAACCTTTTATTGGTTAAAGGTGGTATCCCAGGCGCTAAAGGTAGCTTGGTTATGGTTCGCAACACGGTTAAACCTGTTAAATAATCATTTGTCGAAAGGAGGATTATGTAATGCCTACAGTAGCAACATATAATCAATCCGGCGTTAAAGTCGGTGAAATACAGTTAAACGATGCAGTGTTCGGCGTTGAAGTTAACGAAGCCGTAATGCATCAAGCCGTAGTTCGTCAATTATCTAACGAACGTCTCGGCACACATGCAACAAAAACTAGAGGTATGGTTCGTGGCGGTGGCCGCAAACCTTGGAAACAAAAAGGTACTGGTCGTGCACGTTCCGGTTCCAGCCGTTCCCCAATCTGGATTGGTGGCGGTACTACATTTGGTCCACAACCTCGCAGCTATTACAAAGCTATGCCTCGTAAGGCTAGACGTTTAGCAGTTAAATCTGCTCTTAGCGATAAAGTGAATAATAGCGAATTATACGTTTTGGAAGAAATCACATTAGCAGCTCCTAAAACTAAAGAAGTGTTGAACATTATCAATAGTTTCAACGTTGGTGATGCAAAAGTATTGTTCATCACTGAAGGTGATGTAAATGTTGAACGTTCCGCTCGCAACATCCAAGGTGTTAAAGCATTGGCTTGCGAAGGTATGAACATTTTCGATCTTCTTCATTACGATAAGCTCTTCATTACTAAAGGTGCTGTCGCAAAAATCGAGGAGGTACTTGGATAATGCAATTACATGATGTACTAATCCGCCCGGTTATTACCGAAAAATCCACTATGCTTATGGAAGAAGGCAAATACACTTTCCGTGTGCCTTTGACTGCAAATAAAGTGCAAATCCGTCAAGCAGTTGAAAAAATCTTCAATGTAAAAGTAGAAAAAGTAGCTACTATTCGCGTTTTAGGCAAAACTAAACGCATGGGTCGTACACAAGGTAAACGCAGCGATTACAAAAAAGCTATCGTTACTTTGAAAGCTGGCGAATCCATTGAATTCTTTGAAGGTGTCTAAGAGTCTAGTTGTAAGGAGGCCCACTAATGGCAATTAAATCATTTAAACCGTACTCCGCTGGTCGCCGGTTTATGACAGTATCCGCCTTCGACGAAATCACAGCAAGCAAACCAGAAAAATCTTTGCTCGCTAAGATTTCTCAAAAAGGTGGTCGTAACAATACTGGTAAAATGACAGTTCGTCACCAAGGTGGCGGTCATAAACGTCAATATCGTATTATTGACTTCAAACGTACTAAAGATAATATTCCAGCTAAAGTAGCAACAATCGAGTATGATCCTAACCGTTCTTCTCGTATTGCTTTGCTTAACTACGCTGATGGTGAAAAACGCTACATTTTAGCTCCTAACGGTCTAAAAGTTGGTGACGTTGTATTCTCCGGTCCTGAGTCCGATATTAAACCTGGTAACTGCTTACCATTGGCTAATATTCCAGACGGTACACAAATCCACAACATCGAATTGAAAATCGGTAAAGGTGGCCAAATTGTTCGTTCCGCTGGTACATCTGCTCAATTGATGGGTAAAGATAATGGCTATGCTATTCTTCGTTTACCATCTGGTGAAATGCGTCGTGTTCGTCAAGAGTGTCGTGCAACAGTAGGTGTTGTTGGTAACGCTGATCACAGCAACCTTGTAATTGGTAAAGCTGGTCGTCATCGTTGGATGGGCGTTCGCCCTGGCAACCGTGGTGTTGTAATGAACCCTTGTGACCATCCACATGGTGGTGGTGAAGGTAAATCTCCTGTTGGTCGTAAACATCCTGTTACACCTTGGGGCAAACCAGCACATGGTGTTAAAACTCGCGACAAGAAAAAAGCTTCTAACAGCTTAATCATTAAACGTCGTACAAAATAGGATAAAGGAAAGGAGATAAAATAGTGTCCAGATCTATTAAAAAAGGCCCTTTCGTAGCAGATCATTTGCTTAAGAAAGTTGAAGCTTTAAACGAAACTAACGAAAAGAAAGTTGTAAAAACCTGGTCCCGTGCCTCTACTATTATCCCAAGTTTTGTAGGCCACACAATTGCTGTGCATGATGGTCGCAAACATGTACCTGTATTCATTACAGAAGATATGGTAGGTCATAAATTAGGTGAATTCGCTCCTACACGTACTTTCAAAGGTCACGGTAAGGACGAAAAATCTACAGGCAAAAAATAGGAGGAATAATTAATGGAAGCAAAAGCAATCGCTAGACATATCCGAATCGCGCCTCGTAAAATCCGTATCGTTGCTGATTTAGTGCGCGGTAAAAACATCGGCGAAGCATTTGCCATCTTGAAGTTCACTCCGAAAGTTGGCGCTGATGTAGTAGAAAAAGTTATGCGTTCTGCAATCGCAAACGCTGAACATAATTTCGATATGAATGTTGACAATCTTTACGTATCCGAGATCTTTGTTGATCAAGGCCCTACATTAAAACGCATTCATCCTCGTTCCCGTGGTCAAGCTTTCAAAATTTTGAAACGCACTAGCCATGTAACAGTAGTAGTTAAAGAAAGAGCTTAAGAAGGAGGGAAACAGAGTGGGTCAAAAAGTTAATCCACACGGTTTGCGTGTCGGTATCGTAAAAGATTGGGACGCAAAATGGTATGCAGATAAAGATTTCGCTGCTAATCTTCATGAAGACGTAAAAATTCGTAACTTCTTGAAAGAAACCCTTTTCATTGCTGGTATTTCCCGCATTGAAATCGAGCGTACAAATAAACGTATTAAATTGACTATCCACACTGCAAAACCAGGTATGGTTATCGGTCGTGGTGGTGCTGGTATCGAAGATATCAAAAAAGCAATGACTCGTTTCACTGACAAACAAGTGGACGTTAACATCGCAGAAATTAAACAAGCAGACATGGATGCAATCTTGGTTGCGGAAAACATTGCTAGCCAATTGGAACGCCGTATCGGTTTCCGTCGTGCAATGAAACAAGCTGTAGGTCGTACAATGCGCTTAGGTGCAAAAGGTATCAAAATCATGGTAAGCGGTCGTCTTGGCGGCGCTGAAATCGCTCGTAGCGAATCCTACCGTGAAGGTTCTATTCCTTTGCATACACTTCGTGCAGACATCGACTACGGTACTGCTGAAGCTCATACAACATACGGTTGTATCGGCATTAAAGTATGGATTTACAAAGGTGAAGTTTTGCCAGAAGCAAAACAACCTGCTAAGAAGGAAGAAGGTGGCAAGTAATGCTTATTCCAAAGCGCGTAAAACATCGTAAGCAATTCCGCGGCCGTATGAAAGGTCGTGCTATGCGCGGTAATACAGTGTCTCATGGTGAGTTCGGCTTGGTAGCATGCGAACCATCTTGGATCACTAACCGTCAAATCGAAGCTGCCCGTATTGCTATGACTCGTTATATCAAACGTGGTGGTAAAGTATGGATTAAAATTTTCCCTGACAAACCAATCACAGCTAAACCAGCTGGTACTCGTATGGGTTCCGGTAAAGGTTCTCCTGAATACTGGGTAGCAGTGGTTAAACCAGGTCGTGTAATGTTTGAAATGGACGGTGTGCCAGAAGCTACAGCTCGTGAAGCTATGCGTCTTGCAAGCCATAAACTTCCAATCAAATGCAAATTTGTTGTTAAGGGTAAAGAATTGGGTGGTGACGTAAATGAAGGTTAATGACATTCGCAATATGAGCGCTGCCGAAATGGAACAAAAAGTTTCCGGTCTTAAGGAAGAGTTATTTAACCTCCGTTTTCAGCTTGCAACAGGTCAATTAGAAAATCCTATGCGCATTCGTGAAGTTAAGAAGACAATCGCTCGTATTAAAACTGTACAACGTGAAGTTGAACTTAAATCTGAAAACGCATAATAACAGATTTGTTAAAGGTTGAAAAGGAGGCTTAAAATCGTGGCAGAAGAAAGAAACGTACGTAAAGTCCGCGTAGGTAAAGTTGTTAGCGACAAAATGAATAAAACTGTTGTTGTTGCTGTAGAACGTAAAGTACCTCACGCATTATATAACAAGCCAATGGTTAGCACTAAACGCTTCAAAGCTCATGATGAAAATAATGAGTGCCAAATTGGCGATACAGTTAAAATTGTAGAAACTCGTCCACTTTCTAAAGATAAATGTTGGAGAGTTGTTGAAATTCTTGAAAGACAAAAATAAGAGTGATGTAAGGAGGAATAGACGATGATCCAGCAACAAACAATTTTGAATGTTGCCGACAACACTGGTGCAAAACGTATTATGTGCATCCAAGTCATGGGCGGTTCTTATCGCAAATTCGGCAATATCGGTGACGTAATCGTTGCTTCTGTAAAAGATGCATCACCCGGTGGCGTTGTCAAGAAAGGCGACGTAGTCAAAGCTGTTATTGTTCGTTCTAAAAAAGGTATCCGCCGTCAAGACGGTTCCTATATCCGTTTCGATGAAAACGCAGCAGTAGTTATTAAAGAAGATAAAACCCCTCGTGGTACTCGTATCTTCGGACCTGTAGCTAGAGAACTTCGTGAAAAAGACTTCATGAAAATCGTTTCCTTAGCTCCAGAAGTATTATAAGAAGGAGGAACGCAGCATATGGCTAAACTACAAATCAAAAAAGGCGATACAGTTGTTGTTATCTCCGGTAAAGATAAAGGTAAGCAAGGTACAGTTATTGCTACTGAACCTAAAAAAGAACGCGTATTTGTTGAAGGCGTTAACACTGTAAAACGTCATACAAAACCTTCTCAAGCTAACCCACAAGGTGGCATTGTTACTAAAGAAGCTGGTATTCATGTTTCTAACGTAATGGTTGTTGACCCTGAAACTAAAACAGCTACTCGTATCAAAAAAGTTGAAGGCAAAGACGGTAAATTCGTTCGCGCTACAGTTAAATCTGGTACAGTACTTAAATAATCAGGAAAGGAGGAGCTAAATAAATGTCTCGTTTATTTGAACAATACAACTCTGAAATTAAAAAGAGTTTGCAAGAAAAATTCCAATACGGTAACGTTATGGAAATCCCTAAATTGGAAAAAATCGTTATCAACATCGGCGTTGGTGATGCAGTAGGCAATGCAAAAGCATTGGAAGCAGCAGTTAATGATTTGACTATCATTGCTGGTCAAAAACCTGTAATCACAAAAGCTAAAAAATCCATTGCGAACTTCAAAGTTCGTGAAGGTATGGCGTTGGGTACAAAAGTTACTCTTCGTGGCGAACGCATGTATGAATTCCTCGACAAATTGATCAATGCGGCATTACCTCGTGTACGTGACTTCCGCGGTATCAGCGCAACAGCATTTGATGGCCGTGGTAACTACGCTTTGGGTCTTAAAGAACAGCTCATCTTCCCTGAGATCGAATATGATCAAGTAGAACGTGTTACTGGTATGGATATCATCGTAGTAACAACTGCTAAAACAGATGAAGAAGCTCGTGAATTGTTGACTCAATTCGGTATGCCTTTTGAAAAATAATAGGAGGAACATATAGATGGCTAAAAAATCTATGATTGAACGCGAAAAGAAACGCGCTAAAATCGTTGAAAAATATGCAGCTAAACGTGCAGCGTTAAAAGCAGCAGGTGATTATGAAGGCTTGTCCAAATTACCAGCAAACGCATCCCCAACACGCTTACACAACCGTTGCAACTTAACTGGTCGTCCTCACGGCTATATGCGCAAATTCGGTATCAGCCGTATTGCGTTCCGTGAATTGGCGTACAAAGGACAAATTCCTGGTGTTAAAAAAGCCAGCTGGTAATATTAGACGAGAGGAGGTTTTTAGATTATGGTAATGACCGATCCTATCGCGGATATGCTTACGCGCATCCGTAATGCAAATGCTGCACTTCATGAAACGGTAAACATTCCTGCATCTAGAATGAAAGCAGCTGTTCTTGACATCCTTTTACAAGAAGGTTTCGTAAAGAACGTAGAAAAAGAAGAAAACACTTTAAAAGTAACTTTGAAATATGGTTCCAATAACGAAAAAGTTATTACAGGAATTAAACGTATTTCCAAACCTGGTTTACGTGTTTACGCGAAAAAGGAAGAACTTCCTCGTGTACTTGGTGGTTTGGGTATCGCAGTTATTTCTACATCCAAAGGCGTTATGAGCGACAAACAAGCTCGTAAAGAAGGTCTTGGTGGCGAAGTAATCGCATACGTTTGGTAATAGTAGCAATAGGAGGTAGAAATAATGTCACGTATCGGTAGAATGCCTATCGAAATCCCTGCAGGCGTTACTGTTACATATGATAACCATCATATGAACGTAAAAGGTCCTAAAGGTGAATTATCTCGCGATTTGCATCCAGATATGAATATCACTGTTGAAGGTAACACAATTACAGTAGCTCGTCCTTCCGACAATAAAGCTCATCGTTCCCTTCACGGTTTGACTCGCGCTCTTGTTGCTAATATGGTAACAGGCGTATCTGAAGGATTCACAAAAACTCTTGAAATCAACGGTGTTGGTTACAGAGCGGCTAAACAAGGCAATAAATTAGCTCTTACACTTGGCTTCTCTCATCCAGTAGAAATGGAAGCTCCAGCTGGTATTACAATTGAAGTTCCAGCTCCTAACAAAATCGTTGTTTCTGGTGCAGACAAAGAAGTTGTAGGCGCAGTAGCAGCTGATATCCGTAAATGGAGAAAACCTGAACCTTACAAAGGTAAAGGTATCCGCTATGAAGGCGAAGTTGTTCGTCGCAAAGCTGGTAAAGCTGGTGCAAAAGGTAAATAGTAATATCATCTATATGAATGAAAGGAGTGAATATCTTGCCTCGTAAATCTAGTAGAAATATCGCTCGAGCAAAACGTCATCTTCGTATTCGTCGTCACATCTCTGGTACGGCAACTTGCCCACGTTTGAACGTATTCCGTTCTTTAGGCAACATTTATGCTCAAGTTATCGATGACGTAGCAGGTACAACTTTGGTTGCTGCTAGCTCTTTAGATAAAGATTTGAACTTATCCTATGGTGGTAACGTAGCTGCTGCTAAAGCTGTTGGTGAAGCAGTTGCTAAAAAAGCTATCGCTAAAGGCATTGACACTGTAGTGTTTGACCGTGGTGGTTACATTTACCACGGCCGCGTAGCAGCCCTTGCAGAAGGTGCTCGTGAAGCAGGCTTAAAATTCTAAGAAGGAGGAACTATAGACATGGCGAGAATTGACTACACCAGTCTTGATCTTAAAGAAAGAGTAGTATTCATCAACCGCGTAGCCAAAGTAGTTAAAGGCGGTCGTCGTTTTTCCTTCAGCGCTCTTGTAGTTGTTGGTGATGGCAACGGTTATGTAGGCGTTGGCTTAGGTAAAGCAGCGGAAGTACCAGAAGCAATTCGCAAAGGTATTGATGATGCTAAGAAAAATATTGTAAACGTAGCAATTAAAAATGGTACAATCCCTCACAGCGTAACAGGCGTATTCGGCGCAGGCCGCGTATTCTTGAAACCAGCTGCTGAAGGTACTGGCGTTATCGCTGGTGGCCCTGTTCGTGCCGTATTGGAATTAGTAGGTGTTCGTAACATCTTGACTAAATCTTTGGGTTCTTCTAACCCTAACAATATGGTTCGCGCTACAATCGAAGGTTTGAAAGATTTAAAACGCGCTAGCGAAGTTGCAGAACTTCGTGGTAAGACCGTTGAAGAAATTTATAACGCGTAATAAGGAGACAAGAAATGGCACAAGTTAAAGTAACATTAACAAGAAGCTTAATCGGTCGTCCTGAAGATCAACGCGCGACAGTTAAAGCTTTGGGCTTGAAAAAAACTAATTCTCAAGTCGTAAAAGAAGTAACACCACAAATCGAAGGTATGCTTCACAAAGTTAGACATTTAGTAAAAGTTGAAGAAGTTTAATACTGATAAGGAGGTGCACTGAATGAAACTTCATGAATTACAACCAGCTGCTGGTTCCAAAAAAACTCGTACTCGTGTAGGCCGTGGTTTAGGTTCTGGCTTGGGTAAAACATCTGGTCGTGGTCAAAAAGGTCAAAACTCCCGTTCTGGCGGTGGCGTTCGCTCCGGTTTTGAAGGCGGCCAAATGCCTCTTTATCGTCGTTTACCAAAACGTGGTTTCAACAACGTTTTTGCTAAACAATATGCTGAAGTTAACGTAGAACAATTGAACCGTTTTGAAGACGGTGCAACAGTTGATCCAGTAGCTCTTATTGAAGCTGGCATTTTGAAAAATGTACGCGATGGCATTCGTATTTTAGGTAACGGTACATTGGAAACTAAGAACTTGACAGTTATCGCTAACGGCTTCACTAAATCTGCTGAAGAAAAAATTACAGCAGCAGGCGGAAAAGTTGAGGTGATCTAGGGTGCTAGATAGCCTCTCGAACATCTTTAAGATTACCGAACTACGTAATAAGATTCTTTACACATTAATGATGTTTGCTATCTTTAGAGCTGGCATTCATATTCCTGTTCCAGGTGTAGATGCATCTGTTATCGAATCCTTGTTTACATCCGGTAACCTATTCGGTCTATTAGACTTGTTTGCTGGTGGTGCGTTAAGTAAGTTCTCTATCTTTGCAATGAGTATTACACCTTACATCAATGCTTCCATCATCATGCAACTGCTTCAGGCTGTAGTTCCTCAGTTTGAAGCATGGAGTAAAGATGGTGAAGACGGGCGTAAGAAAATAGCGAAGGTAACTCGTTATGGCACCGTAGCCCTCGGCTTTATACAAGCCGCAGGCATGGCATTTGCTCTTAGAGCAAACAACGCTTTGGTAAATAATGATTTCCTTAGTGTATTCGTTGTGGCCATCATCCTAACAGCAGGCACATGCTTGTTGATGTGGATTGGTGAACAAATCACAGCATATGGTATAGGTAATGGTATTTCCTTAATCATCTTTGCTGGTATCGTAGCTCGATTACCAGATGGTTTAGAAACTATTTATCAATATATCCAAAATGGAACAATCAATATGTTCCAAGCATTCTTATTTGCTGTAATTGCACTTGCGATGATTGCTGTCGTAGTTGCAGTTACACAAGGCCAACGTCGTATTCCGATTCAATATGCTAAACGTGTAGTAGGTCGTAAAATGTACGGTGGTCACTCTACATTCTTGCCGTTGAAAGTTAATCAGGCAGGTGTAATCCCAATTATCTTTGCGTCATCTGTGTTGATGTTCCCTGTGACAATTGCGCAATTTATTGACAATGAATATGTTCATAAAGCTGCGGATCTATTTACATGGGGTACGCCGTTACAAACGGCATTGTATGCATTATTGATTTTCATCTTTACATATTTCTATACTGCAATCTCTATCAACATTACAGATATGGCAGATAATATGAAAAAATACGGTGGTTTTATCCCAGGTATTCGTGCGGGTAAACCAACTGCTGATTATGTGGATAACGTGATGACCAAGATCACTTTGGCTGGCGCTGTATTCTTAGCTGTCGTTGCTATTATACCGAATTTCCTCGGTAGTATTACCGGCGTCCAAGGCGTATACTTTGGTGGTACGGCTCTCCTAATCGTTGTAGGTGTAGCACTTGATACAATGCAACAAATTGAGTCGCTCATGGTAACACGCCACTATAAAGGCTTTGTGAAGTAGGAGGGAAACAATATGTATATTCTATTAATGGGACCTCCTGGTGCTGGTAAAGGCACTCAGGCAGCTCGACTTATTGAAAAATACGGTATTCCCCAAATTTCAACAGGTGATATGTTCCGCGCTGCGATTAAGAACGAAACACCTCTTGGAGTTGAGGCTAAGAAATACATCGATGCTGGTCAATTGGTACCAGACAGTGTAACTGTTGGTATCGTACGTGATCGCTTGGTGAAAGATGACTGCAAATCTGGATTTATTCTTGATGGATTCCCAAGAACTACAGCTCAAGCTGTGTCTTTGGATGCAATCCTTAAAGAATTAGGAATTTCTTTGGACGCTGTGCTTAACTTAAATGTTCCTTCCGAGGAATTAGTTAAACGTATTAGCGAACGAGCTGTTCTAGAAAATCGTGCTGATGATAACCCTGAAACAGTACAGAAACGTCTAGCTGTGTACGAAGAATCTACTAAACCTTTAATTGACTACTACCGCAATAGCGGTTTGTATCAAGAAATCAATGGTTTACAAGATGTAGACGCAGTATTTGCTGACATCATTAAGGCTTTGGAGAAATAATCTATGATTATTTTGAAATCGTCCCATGAAATTGAATGTATCCGCAAGGCAAGTAAGCTTACAGCAGACACGTTGTCCTTGTTAGTAGAAAAGGCTAAACCTGGCATCACGACGCTTGAGTTAGATACAATTGCCGAAGAATATATTCGCAGCCACGGTGGTATACCAAGTTGTAAAGGGTACTATGGATTCCCTGCTACAATCTGTGCTTCTATTAATGATGAAGTTGTTCATGGTATTCCGAGCGCTAAGCGTAAGCTTAAAAATGGTGATGTCCTCAGTATTGATCTTGTATCATCTATTGATGGATATCACGGCGATTCGGCTGTGACAATTCCTATCGGTCACGTCAAACCCGATGTGATGAAATTGTTAAAAGTTACAGAAGAGAGTCTGTTCAAGGGAATTGAACAAGTGAAAGTTGGCAACCGTATTGGTGCTATCGGTCATGCTGTTCAAACGTATTGTGAGAAACATGGTTACGGTGTCGTTCGCGACTTCGTAGGCCATGGTTTAGGTCGCGAAATGCATGAAGATCCACAAATACCAAACTATGGTAGTCCTGATCAAGGACCTTTAATGAAACCAGGTATGGTATTGTGTATTGAACCTATGATTACATTAGGGTCTTATCGTGTTCATGTATTAGGGGATGACTGGACAGCAGTTACCGTAGATGGTAAACCTGCTGCTCATTTCGAACATACAGTGGTTGTTACAGAAAACGGCCCTGAAATATTAACCATGCGTGATGAACCGCGGTTAATTAAATAAACAGGTAACCGGAGGAAAAGATATGTCAAAAGAAGACGTTATTGAGGTGGAAGGTACGGTAGTTGAGGCTTTACCGAATGCTATGTTCCAAGTTGAATTGGAAAATGGTCATATCGTATTGGCTCATGTGTCAGGTAAAATGCGTATGAATTTTATCCGTATTCTTCCTGGTGATAAAGTTACTATGGAACTGACACCGTATGACTTAAATCGTGGTCGCATCACCTATCGCTTTAAATAAGCATAGGGTCCACAAAGGAGGTACTAATGAAGGTTCAACCATCAGTTAAAAAGATATGCGAAAAATGTAAAATCATTAAACGCAAAGGCCGCGTAATGGTTATTTGCGAAAATCCAAAACATAAACAAAAACAAGGATAATCTGATAGGAGGTGGATGATTAGATGGCACGTATCGCCGGTGTAGATTTACCTCGTGATAAACGAGTGGAAATTGGTTTAACTTATATTTATGGTATTGGTCCAACTTTAGCATCTGAAATCATTGCTAAAACTGGCATCAATCCTGACACACGTGTTCGTGATCTTTCTGAAGATGAAGTAGCGAAAATCCGTGAATTGTTAGATGCTGATTACAAAGTTGAAGGTGACCTTCGTCGTGAAGAAGCTCTTAACATTAAACGCTTAATTGAAATCAACTCCTATCGAGGCAAACGTCATCGTATGGGTTTACCACTTCGTGGTCAACGTACTAAAACGAATGCACGTACTCGCAAAGGTCCTAGAAAAGCAATTGCTGGTAAAAAGAAATAAGATAAAGGAGGGATAAAGCGTGGCTAAAAAAGTTGTTAGAACTAAAAGAAAAGAAAAGAAACATATTGAATCCGGTGCGGCTCATATTCGTTCTACATTCAATAACACTATCGTAACTTTAACAGATACAAACGGTAATGCGTTGTCTTGGGCTTCCGCTGGTGGCTTGGGCTTCCGTGGTTCCCGTAAATCCACTCCATTTGCTGCTCAAATGGCTGCTGAACAAGCTGCTAAAGCTGCAATGGAACACGGTCTTCGCACTGTTGAAGTATTCGTAAAAGGTCCTGGATCCGGCCGTGAAGCTGCAATCCGTGCTTTACAAGCTGCAGGTCTTGAAGTTACTTCCATTAAAGACGTAACTCCAATTCCTCACAATGGTTGTCGCCCTCCAAAACGCCGTCGTGTATAATATATAGACGGCCGTTTTGACGGCCGTGCTATAATTAAACTAAGAACGTGTGTTATATAGGAGGATGTTCCTGATGAGCGAAGAAAAGAAACTTAAAATCGAGAAAGTGGACATCGCCGAAGGCGGTCGCTATGGTAAATTCGTATGCGAACCATTAGATCGTGGCTATGGTATCACTCTCGGTAATAGCTTGCGCAGAATTTTGCTTTCATCCTTGGATGGGGCAGCTATCACCTCTATCAAAATTGATGGAGTTCTTCATGAATTCTCTACCATTCCTGGTATTCGCGAAGACGTTACAGATATCATTCTTAACCTAAAGCAATTGTGCATTAAAGTTGAAGAAGATGTTCAATTACCTTTAGAAGTTCATTTTGACTTCCAAAAGGATGGCGTATTGACAGCTGCTGACTTATCTGAGCAATTCCCACCAGAAGTGGAAGTATTGAATCCTGAACTCGTGATTGCGACAATGGATGAGACAGCTCATCTCGTTATGGACGTAATGATCGAACGTGGCAAAGGTTACGTTCCATCCACGAAGAATAAAAAAGATACAGATGTAATCGGTTGTATTCCAATTGATTCTATTTATTCTCCAATTCTTCGTGCCAAATACGAAGTGAGTGATGTTCGTGTAGGCAATGAAATGGACTTTGACAAACTTACATTGGAAGTTTGGACTGATGGTTCCATTACTGCTGCTGATGCAGTGGCAAAATCTGCTGCCATTATGATTGGTTATTTAGGGAACTTCACTAAATTAGCACACTCTGCAGATGTTGTAGATGTAAACACAGGTGAAGGCGGTATCGTTGTTGATCCAGTAGGTTCCGATAATGAAGAACCAGCTGTAGATGACGGCCCAGCAAAGATTTCCATTGATGAATTGGAACTCTCTGTTCGTGCGTATAACTGCTTGAAACGTGCTGGCATTAATACAATTGCAGATTTGCTAGACAAAACCATTGATGACTTAGGAAAAGTTCGCAATTTAGGCAAAAAATCCATCGATGAAATTGAGGAGAAACTCAACAATCATCCAGGTGGTTTTCAACTTAAACAAAAAGGCGAATAAGGAGGAAGACGAATGTACAGAAAATTAGGCCGCGACAGCTCCGCTCGTAAAGCGTTGTTCCGTAGCATGTTAACATCTTTCTTCCAATATGAGCGTATTGAAACTACAGAGGCTAAAGCGAAAGAACTTCGCTCTTTAGCTGATCAAATGGTAACTTTGGCTAAACGTGGTGATCTTCATGCACGTCGCCAAGTTCTTGCATACCTCATGGATGAAAGCGTAGTAAAAAAATTGTTTGATACAATTGCTCCAAAATATGCAGACCGTCAAGGTGGTTACACTCGTGTAATCAAAACTGGTCTTCGCAAAGGTGACGCTGCACCTTTGGCTATTATCGAGTTAGTTTAATCAAACTCATACGGTGTTGTAACTTATGTTGCAGCACCGTTTTTTTATTGTCAATTTTATGGTACAATCGACTAGTATAATATCGTAATATGTTAGCAGTTATCGTAAATAATGAATGTGAATTGTTAACCGTCTATATAAAATTCAAGATATTATTACATTTAAATTTCATTAATAGGATATATTAAAGTAATAGTATTATGTTCATATAGGTATGATAGGTAACGTAAATAGTTCTATTTTTAAAACGAAATTGACTAGAAAGATATGAGGTTATCCATGAATAAAAAAGACATTATGATTGAGGTCAATCATATGAGTCATATTTATACTGATGAAAATGGCAATGATGTACACGCATTAAATGATGTGAGTTTATCGATCAAACGAGGAGAATTTGTTTGTATCATCGGTACTAATGGGAGTGGTAAAAGTACACTTGCGAAACATTTTAATGTACTTTTACAACCTAGTGAAGGTTATATCAATGTATGTGGCTTTGATACGCGTGACGAAGCACATATCTGGGATATACGTCAACATGTAGGTATGGTATTTCAAAATCCTGATAACCAAATTGTAGCGGCCGTTGTAGAAGAGGACGTTGCCTTTGGTCCTGAAAATCTAGGTATTCCAAGTGAGGAAATTAGAAAACGTGTTGATGCTGCCTTAGAGGCTGTTAATATGACTGAATATAGAGAACATGGTCCTCATTTATTGTCTGGTGGTCAAAAGCAACGTATTGCTATTGCTGGGGTATTGGCAATGAAACCAGATTGTATCGTTCTTGATGAGCCAACAGCTATGCTTGATCCAAAAGGTCGTCGTGAAGTACTAGAAACAGTTCATAAACTTAATAAAGAGGAAGGTATCACTATTATCTATATTACGCACTTCATGGAGGAAGCTGTTACGGCAGACCGTGTAGTAGTTATGAAAAATGGAGTGAAATTACATGATGGTACACCGCGTGAAATTTTTAGACATGTAGATACTCTAAAAGGTCTTGGACTTGATGTACCAGTGGCTTCTGAAATTGCTTTCAAATTAAATGAAAAAGGCTTTGAAATTGGTAAAAGTATTATCAATAATGAAGAGTTAGCAGAAGGTCTTAAGCATTCTAAATTGGCTAACCAATTACTAAGTAAGCATAATGTAGGAGTTAATACAATTAGTTCTCCTATTAATGAACACACAAATGTGGTAAGAGGGGAGGGCACACACTAATGGCGATTATATTAGATAATATTACCTATACTTATGGTGTAGGTACTCCATTTGAAAAGACAGCCCTTCATGGCATATCTCTTACCATTGAAAATGGTGAGTTTCTTGGCATTATAGGTCATACTGGATCTGGTAAGTCTACCTTTGTACAACATTTAAATGGTTTACTACATCCTACAACTGGCACAGTTACCGTAAATGGTATAGATATTAGTGCATCTACAGAGGAAGCCAAAAAGATGCGTCATAAGGTAGGCATGGTGTTTCAATATCCAGAACATCAGTTATTTGAAGAAACTATTGCCGAAGATATTGCCTTTGGCCCTAAAAACTTAGGGCTTAGTGCAGATGAAGTAGATGAACGCGTACGAGAGGCTATGAAATTTGTAGGTCTTGATTACAATACCTATGCAGAGCGCTCTCCATTCCATTTGTCTGGTGGTCAAATGCGTCGTGTTGCCATTGCTGGTGTAGTGGCTATGGATCCAGATTTTTTAGTTCTTGATGAGCCATCGGCAGGTCTTGACCCATTTGGTCGTGAAGAAATCTTTGAAGAAATTATTCGCCTTCATAAGGAAAAGGGCATTACGGTAATCCTTGTATCACATAACATGGAAGATATTTCTCGTATGGCATCTCGCCTTGTAGTACTTGATAAAGGTCGCATCGTTCTCGATGGACAGCCAATGGATATTTTTAATAATCATCGTGATGAATTACAGGCTGTTGGTGTAGACGTACCACCAGTATCTGTAACTATGGAGTACTTGCGTGAACAGGGCTTAGATGTATCTAATCGTGTATTATCTGTAGATGATGCAGTACAAGCCATTTTAGAAGGAGGTAGCCATGTTAAATAACATTACTATTGGGCAATACTTCCCAGGAAACTCCTTCTTGCATCGCATGGACCCTCGTGCAAAGATTATTGCTACCACTATATTCGTTGTAGCTATCTTCCTAGCGAATTCTCCTTTAGCATATGGATTAGTTGGTGCATTTACCATCTTTGCTATGTTGTTATCAAGGTTGCCATTACGATTAATGTGGTCTGCTATTAAACCTCTTTGGATTATCATCGTATTTACCTTGGGTATTCATATTTTTACGACACCAGGTACTTCACTTTTCCAATGGGGCGTTATTAATATTACTGACCAAGGGTTGGCCATGGGCCTTCAAATGGCGGCGCGATTAATCTTTTTAATCTTGTTCTCGTCCTTATTGACCTACACGACATCTCCAATTCGTTTGACCGATGGCATTGAACATTTACTCAATCCATTCCGTTGCATTGGTGTACCTGCTCATGAATTAGCTATGATGATGACTATTGCGTTGCGTTTCATCCCTACTTTATTGGATGAGACAGATCGTATTATGAAAGCCCAATCTGCTCGTGGTGCAGATTTTGTGACTGGATCCATCATTCAACGTGCTAAAAACATGGTACCACTTTTAGTGCCATTGTTTATTAGTGCTTTTAGAAGAGCTGATGATCTAGCTATTGCCATGGAGGCTCGCTGTTATAGAGGTGGTGTTAATCGTACGCGGATGAAAGAATTACAAGTTACCTATGTAGATTTTATCGGTGTAGGGGCTGTCGTTTTGGTTACCATTGTACTTATCGTTTTATGGTGGCTTGATCTATGAGAAATATACGTATCATAGTCGCTTATGATGGTACTGATTTAGCTGGTTATCAAAAGCAACCTGACGATAAGGGCTTAACGGTGCAAGGCTGTTTAGAATATGGATTGTCAAAAATTTGCAATGAATCAATCCAAATCTACGGTGCTTCTAGAACTGATGCAGGTGTACATGCAAAGTATCAAGTATGTACGTTCCAAACATCTGGATCTATACCGGCAGAAAATATTCCTCGTGCTATGATTGCTCATATCCCAAAGGATATAGTTGTTCTGGACGCGGTGGAAATCCCTCTAGATTGGAAGCCACGGTGGAATATATATGGTAAGGAATATGTATATACAATACATAATCAAGTCATTGCTAATCCTTTGACAAAACGATATCATTGGCACGTTAAGAAACCTCTTAATATTAATCTCATGCAAGCTGCTGGTAATAAACTAGTAGGTACTCATGATTTTACAACCTTAAAGGGAACGAATTCAACGCCTGCTGATCCGGTAAAGACTATTATGGGAATCCATGTAGAGGCAGAAGGACCTCATGTTACAATTTCTGTAGTGGGTGATGGTTTCCTATACCACATGGTTCGCAATATTGCAGGACTCCTCGTAGATGTAGGCCTTGGTAGACGCAAGGTTGAGGATATTAAGGGCTATTTAGCCGCTAAAGATCGTCGTGTAATAGGAAAAACGGCACCAGCGCAAGGTTTGTGCTTAGAGGAAATCTTTTTTACCGAAGAACGGCAACAAGAGGTGTTACAGAATAAATATTCTATATAATTTTATATAGAGTTTACTGTTATAATACATTTAAAACGATAACTATTAATACCAAAAGGATACTACTTAATATGTAGTATCCTTTTCTCTTATAATTTTTAGTTATAATACCTTAGTTTATACCTATGATTATGTGAAATGATACATTGTAAACCTAAAATATAAATGATACAATGTCGATGTAAGACAGGTTCGTACTATATATTTATAGTAAAATAGTAGAGTAGACTCTTGTCAGCAGTATAATTTTTATCCTAAGGAGGGTGAATCTCTTGCAAAAACGTAAAGATTTTATCTGGAAAATGGGCGGCCAACAAGGTGAAGGTATTGAGAGTTGTGGCGAAATCATGGCAACAATACTTGCTAAAGAAGGCTATTCCTTGTATAGCCAACGTTTATTTGCATCTCGTATCAAAGGTGGTCATACAACATTTGCGTTGCGCGTTGCATTAGAACAAGTTATGTCCATTGGTGAAGGCGTAGACTTCTTGCTGTCTCTTGATCAAGAAACAGTTGATATGCATGGTTCTGAAGTTCGTGAGGGCGGTTACATCATCTGTGACAGCAAAGTAAATCCTGACTTCTCTAAATTTGAAGGTACAAAGGTTAATTGCTTGTCCTTACCAATCTCTGAAACAGCAATGAAACAAGGTTCCTTGTTGATGCGTAATATCGTAGCACTTGGTATGTCTGTAGCACTTCTTGGATTTGATACTAAGATGTTTAAAGATGCGATTGCTGCTAAATTTGCGAAAAAATCCCAAGAAATCGTGGATAAAAACTTAGCTGCCTTTGATGATGGTCATAGCCTTGTAATGGAACAATTGGGCGATGTGGAAATCGATACATTGCCAGCTCCTGGTAAGAAAGATCAAATGTTCTTATTAGGTAATGAAGCATGTGCTTTAGGTGCTATTGCTGCAGGCTCTCGTTTCATGGCATCTTATCCTATTACTCCAGCATCTGAAGTAATGGAATATATGATTAAAAATATGGATAAATTGGGTGCTACAATCGTTCAAACAGAGGACGAAATCGCAGCATGCATGACAGCTATGGGTGGCGTATACGCAGGTGTCCGTGGCTTCACATGTACTTCTGGCCCGGGGCTTTCCTTGATGGCTGAATCCTTATCCATGGCTTCCATGGCTGAATTGCCAATGGTTGTTATCGACGTTCAACGTTCTGGCCCATCTACAGGTATGGCTACAAAGGTTGAACAATCCGATATTGATGCGGCTTGCTACAATGCACATGGCGATTACTCTGGTATTGTAATTTCTCCAACATCTATCGAAGAATGCTTCTATGAAATCCAAAAAGCTTTCAACTTGGCAGAAATGTACCAATGTCCAGTTATCTTCATGCCTGATTTACAACAAGGTTTGAATAAACAATCCGTTCCTTCCTTCGATTTGAACCGTGTACCTATTAACCGCGGTAAAATGATGAAAGAAGCTGATCTTCCTACATTGGAACAACCTAATTACTTTAAACGCTTTGAATTGACTGAAGATGGTATTTCTCCACGTACAATTCCTGGTATGAAAAATGGTCTATTCCTTTCCACAGGTCTAGAACATAATGAAGAAGGTAAACCAGCGGAAGCACCTACAATGCACGTAGCGCAAACTGATAAACGTTTCCGCAAATTGGAAACTGTAGCTGATAACTATGAACCATTCTTGAACAATGCTAAATACGACGAAGCAGATGTACTTGTTATTGGTATGGCGTCTAGCCGTGGTGCTATTGAAGAAGCTGTTGCTGAATTCGATCAAGAAGGCGTTAAAGTTAACCACTTACAATTGCGCTTGATTAAACCATTCCCTGCAAAACAATTGAAACCATTCATGGATGCTGCGAAAAAAGTGGTTATCGTTGAGCACAATGCAACAGGTCAATTGACTAACTTATTTAAAATCAACATGCATAAGAAATCTAAAATTTCCAGCTGCTTGAAATACGATGGTAATCCATTCACAAAAAGTTATGTGAAAAATGCGATTAAGGAGGTCCTATAATATGACAACAGCTAAAGATTACAGAAACGATATTCGTCCTAACTGGTGTCCAGGCTGTGGCCATTATGGGGTTCAAGCAGCGATTACTGACGCTGTAGTAGCGAAAAATATTCCACCAGAAAAATTAGCAGTAATTTCCGGTATCGGTTGCTCTAGCCGTATCGGTGGCTATTTCTACGCATATGGTGCTCATACAACTCATGGTCGTGCGCTTCCTTACGCACAAGGTGTTAAACTTGCTAACCAAGACTTAGAAGTTATCGCTTGCTCTGGTGATGGCGATGCGTTCGCTATTGGTATGGGTCACACTATTCATGCTTTTAAACGTAATGTAAATATGACATACATTGTAATGGATAACCATGTATATGGTTTGACTAAAGGTCAAGCATCCCCTCGTTCCGATATTGGTTTTGTTACTAAAACAACTCCTCGTGGAGCGTTTGAATCTCCATTGTCCGTTTGTGAAACTGCAATTGCTGCTGGTGCAACCTTTGTAGCACAAGGTTATATGATTAACCGTGCACAACTTGTAGATTTGATTCAACAAGCAATGGATCATGAAGGTTTCTCCTTCATCAACGTATTCAGTCCATGTGTTACATACAATAAACACAACAGCTATGACTGGTTCAAAGAACATTTGGTAGAATTGCCAGAAGGTTATGACCCAACAGATCGTGCAGCAGCACTTAAAACATTGGGTGAAACTGATGGCTTGGTAACAGGTGTTATCTATCAAGATACTACTAAACCTTCCTTCGAAAAAGCTATGGCTGCAGCAAATGGTGGCCCACATCCTCGTCCATTGACAGAAGATGTAGTAAAACCAGATCAAGCGCTATTTGATAGCCTTTGCAATCAATTTAAATAATCTTATTTAAATTGGATTGTTTATGATCTATGCCCCTCTTTACTGGATGTCCAGCAAAGAGGGGCTTTTATATTATGGCATTATGAATAGTATAATTACTTTATATTGCTATGAATAACTATGGTTATTTTGTTATGCTATGGATAGTATCATTACTTTACGGAGTTTTTCTTACTTGATATACTAATTTATAATTTAGGATGTCTATAGAAGATTATCCAGAATTACAAAGTCAAGATACGATTCGCGATGCAATGCAACAAAACTCTTACTTGCAAAAAGAAATTACTGCAGCTAGAACATGAAGGGGATACTATGAAGTCTTATGAAAAAGGAATTAGCTTGTCTATTTGGAGCTTGAGCTGGCCTATATTTATTGAAGTATTCCTGCAGTTGTTAGTAGGGAATATTGACCAATTGATGATGAGCCATTACTCACCTGAAGCTGTGGCTGCGGTAGCTAATGCAAATCAAATTTTGAATATCTTTATTATGCTCATCATTGTAATGAGTACAGCTACGACGATTTTGATCGCTCAATATTTAGGGGCTCGGAATCAGTCGAAGCTATCAGAGGTGTGTACGGTTAGCTTGGTACTGAATTTTTTCTTCTCATCTATAGCGGCCGTATTCTTTATTACCTGTCATAAATGGATCTTTACGTGGCTTGGTATTCCGCCAGAAACGATGAGTGATACATCTGTATACACAACCATTGTGGCAGCAGGATTACCCATCCAGGCCATGTACTATGCATTGGTAGCTGTATTTAGGGGGCATTCATTAACACGTATTACCATGTATATTGCATTGGTTATGAATGTTATCCATATTGTGACTAACTATATATTGATATTTGGCCATGGCCCAATACCAAGCCTAGGTGTATTAGGGGTATCAATTTCCACCTGGTTATCTAAGGTGGTTGGACTCGTAATTATCGGCTATGCATTTAAGAAGTTGCTTACTTTAGAGGTGAGCTTTACATTCTTAAAACCATTCCCGTGGCATACCATTAAGTCTCTACTGAATATCAGTGTTCCCTCTGGTGGTGAAACCTTGAGCTATCAGTTATCTCAGACAACGATTATGAAAATGGTCAATATTTTGGGGTTAGCTGTTATTAATACAAAGGTGTATGTATCTGTTATAGCCATGCTTTGCTATGTATATACTATAGCACTAGCAAATGCGTCTCAAGTTATTGTGGGTTACCTGATGGGGGCTAAACGGCAAACTGAGGTGACAAATCGTGTATGGCATTCTATGTTTTTAGCCATTGCTATTAGTGTAGGCCTGGCTACGTTCTTTTATAGTACCAGTGATATTGTACTATCCGTATTTACTACGGATCCAGAAATTCTATTGTTAGCACATAGTGTTTTACTGGTTGAGATTTTCCTTGAGTTAGGGCGTGCCGTTAACATTGTTATGGTTGGCTGCTTACAAGCAGCAGGGGATATTAGGACACCGATGCTCGTAGGCATTTTTGGCATGTGGCTATGCGCCGTACCATTGTCCTATCTATTTGGTATTTACTGGGAATGGGGGCTCGTAGGCATTTGGATTGCCATGGCTGCTGATGAAATTTTACGCGGATTATTATTTGTATATCGCTGGTATAGTGGTAAATGGAAAAATAGACATCTCATTGAGGTGTAGTTTTATATTTTTCTGATTGCCGTTAATTATTTAGTAGTTTGTAAATGTAGTTAGCCTTACATTGGAGCGTGTATGGCTAATTATTTGTGAAAGCAGGTTTATATGAGTAAGACAGTAGGTATTATTGGCTTAGGCCTATTAGGTGGTTCGTTGGCAAAGGCTTTAAAGGCTTATACTGATTATGAGGTAGTGGGCTATGCACGTCGTCAAGAGGTTTGTGATGCGGCTATTCAAGATGGTGTTGTGAATGCTGCTTGGACTGAGGTAGAACCATTGATTGATAATTCTGATATTGTCGTATTTTCTTTGCCACCGGATACAAATGCAAGACTATTTACAGAAACGGCACATCTCTTTAGACCAGGACAAGTTGTGACCGATGTGTCTAGTGCAAAGGAAAACTTTGTACGAGCTGTATATAGTTCTATTCCAAAAGGGACTATTTTTGTATCTATTCATCCTATGGCGGGCTCTGAAAAAGGTGGCTATGAAGTGTCTCATAAAAACCTATTTAAAGGTATGGGTTGGATTGTACTAGAGGATAAGGCCTCTGATGTATATAGTGAGAAAGTAGCTCAAGAGCTAGCTGAAATGGGGCGTGCTGTAGGATCACGTATTGAGTTTGTCGATATCTATGCTCACGATGCATATTTAGCCATGGTTAGCCATATGCCACATTTATTGGCATCCATTTTAACTCAAGTTTCTGGTGGTGATGAACTAGGCGAGTTGCGTATGAAATTATCCGCAGGAGGCTTTAGAGACTGTACGCGTGTAGCCGGCGGTTTGCCATCTATGTGGCGCGAAATCATCTACGGAAATAGAGATAATGTAATCGAAGGGCTTTCACAGATCGAATCTGAAATTCAACACGTAAAAGAGATACTTTCACAAGAAGACGAAGGTCAAGCTTTAGAATCCTATCTTGAACGAGGGCGAGAAATCCGCGGTAAATTACCATATTTAACAGGACAAATAAAGAATAGCTAATGGTAAATAACGATTAGGCATTGTGTTATTAACAAATCAGAATTAATGCAGTATGATAGTATATAGATGCAATTGTGCAGCTAAAGTTACATTATTGAAATAGTAAGATGTGTATACTAAAATTAGTAAAGAAGATACATACAATATATATTATTTAGTTAAGGGAGAAATCATGAGTTTGTTAGAAGAAACCTGTGGCACTATTATAGGTCGCAGTCATGAGATTGAACAACATATAATTGATAGTTGGAATGTGGGATCACCTATAGAGCAATATGGTCGACTTGTAAATGTGGTAGCTCAATATGGGGCAGCTACGAATCAAGACCCTGTTACCATTCCTAAGCCATGTATGATTATCGCATCTGCAGACCATGGTGTGGCAGATATGGGGGTAAGTGCATACCCAAAGGAAACAACTATTGGAATGACGCAAAACTATCTCATTCCTAAAGGAGCTGGTGCTAACTCCTTAGCTAATTACTGTGGCGCTCAAATGGAAGTTATTGACATGGGCGTTGATGCGGATATGAGTTGGGTTCCAGGATTGCGTAGTCATAAGCTTGGAATGGGCACGAAAAACTTTGCAGAAGAACCGGCCATGACGCGTGAGCAAGCTATAGAAGGTATTGAAACAGGTATTCGTCTTGTAAAAGAGAAAATCGATGAAGGCTTTAATGTCTTCTTAGTAGGGGAAATGGGCATTTCCAATACTACAGCTAGTGCTCTTATGACGGCTAAATTTGCAGGACTCACTGCGGAGGAAGCGACAGGTCGTGGCACTAATATTTCTGATGAACGTCTTAAATTAAAGCGACGCATTGTGCATGATGTATTAGAGAAATATAAAGATATTCCGAAGGACGATGCTATCGGAATCCTTGCGGCTGTAGGGGGCTTTGAATTTACTTGTATCGTAGGTGTTATTTTAGGCGCTGCAGCTAATAAGGCACTCGTTATTATTGATGGTTTTAATACATCCGCTTGTGCATTGGTGGCCAAAACATTGGTGCCACAGGCGATGGATTATGTGATGGCGTCTCATTTATCTGCTGAAAAAGCGGCTAAATCGTCATTAGAAAATTTAGGGCTTGAAGCTTATGTTGATTTAGGTTTATGTCTTGGCGAGGCCTCAGGCGGCTCCATTCAAATGGGGATGCTTGACCTTGCTGTTCATATGTATTTGGCTGTTACAGGAGGTAAGGCATGAGAACTTTTACAATCGAACCATTACATGCGCCATCCATGGAAGCATGCCGATTACGTATTGATAATTTAACAAAACCTATTTACAGTCTTGCTACGTTAGAGTTAATAGCAGAACGTTTTGCAGGTATTCTGGCAGATCCTAAACCTAATCACTTGCGTCATGGTGTGCTCATTGTGGCATCGGATCATTTGGTAGATGGGCCTCAAAATAGTCAGCATGGTTGTGAAAGTTATGAGGTTATCAAGCGTTTTAGTATAGGTAGAACGGCTACGCAAGGTGCGGCATCTAAGTTACATGCAGCTGTGCAGGTTGTAAATGTAGGCCTTGAACAAGACACAACGGATTTAACAAATATTGACCAAAAGGTTATTCGTAAGGGTTCCCACTTTTTCGGTGTAGAACCAGTTATTTCTCATGAAGAATTAGAAGAAGCTCTTGACTTAGGTTTTAATTATGCTGATAAACTACATGATGATGGATTACAAGTCGTTGCTATTGGTAATATCGGTGAACGGGCATTTCTTGATTCTCTCGTAACGACTGCAACTATAACAGGTTGTGAATTTAGCGATATTCTTGTTCATACTGAATGTGGCCCTACTATTGAACAGCGAGCGGCTCATATTCATTCTTTTGTAGATCGTTTTAATATCGCTGTTGATGATTGGTCTGCTTTGAGTGAAAGCGAGCGCCGTAATGCGGTATTGCATTTACTTCATATTGCAGGCGGTTTAGATATTGCATTCTTAACAGGCTTTATCTTAGGTGCTGCTAGTCATCGTATGGCTATTGTTTTTGATAATGCAGTAACAGGTGCTGCTATATTGGCTGCTGTTACCATTGAGCCATTAGTAAAAGACTATGTATTCCCATCGGCTGCTTATGAGGAACCAATTCATAAGGAACAATGTCGATTCCTTGGAATAAAACCATGTTTACACTATAATTTACAAATTGATGAAGCATTGGGTTCCACAATGGGGCTATCTATTATCGATGCATCCATGCATATGTTAAATGATATGAAAACCTTCGTGGAAGCTGAGGTAAAAGCGGCTGAAGATGGTGCCGGTAAAGGTAGACAAAAGAATAAAGAGTAATCTATATAAACGAGGGGTTATTAAATCCCTCGTTTTATATATTTTATGTTCGATTATGCAAAATTAACTGAGAATTTCATGGAAAAACCATTGACACTATATGTGTAAATTGATATTATTATAGGGCAGTCAGGACAGACTTAAATTCTTCTTGACGACAGATTGATGATTATGTTATATTAATTATCGGTTCTGTATGCGGGAATAGCTCAGCGGTAGAGCACCGCCTTGCCAAGGCGGGGGTCGCGAGTTCGAATCTCGTTTCCCGCTCCATACATTCCTCGATAGCTCAGTTGGTAGAGCAATCGGCTGTTAACCGATCGGTCGTAG
>NZ_CAUQYW010000014.1:0-51903 GCF_963522475.1 uncultured Veillonella sp.
CATTCATAGGCTATACAACGTATCGTGAATTTGTGACCTATACTAAAGTTGATGGCGAATGGCATGCAAGCCTACCAATAGTTGCTACCTTTGACCCTAACTTCACGGACTATGGCACACCATATTTTCCTGTAGATGATTTAAAACTGCCAGATACAAATCCAATAAACAGCAGACGAGTTGAATATATTAATTTTGATGCCATATCTGCACCAAAGGTTATTTCGATTGCAGGCTACGATAAATACATAGAAAATATCGAATTAATAGTCTACGAAAGAGACCTTAAGGAATACCAAGTAGAATCTGCCAACTTCGACTCCATCTCCTTCAAGTTCCTCAACAACGGCCTTGATTTAGAGGTATCTCTACCAAATGGTGTAACAGAGGTGCATCATATTTATGATAAGTTCCTTACAGTCGACAAAACAGCTGTCGATCCCGTTATTATAGAAGGCAATGGATATAAGCTATTGATTACGTCGTACTTCATAAACCAATTCGATACACGTAAACTTAAATTTAACGTACTATATAACTAAGATTCCATAATCATAAATATAATAAAGAAACAATATCTTATTGTAATAGTAGGCACAATATAATATTGTAATAGTACAAAAGCAGTACCCCGAAAGGGGTACTGCTTTTATTCATTATCCAAGTTTTGTAAGGATATCTTTAGCAAAGGCTTGGGCCTCTTTAAAATCGTCTTCATTTGGGTGTACTGCAGCTTGTTTGTGCCGTGCATCGCGATCAGCAGATTGGCCGTGGCTATGCCCTTTCGGGAACATCTTGTACATCATTTCGATAACCTTAGGATCTACCTTACCTTGGCAGATGAAGGTTCCTACAGGCTCTACGCCATCGGGTAAACAATTTGCTGCATTAAGTAAGCTCTCCTTAGCATGTGCCATTTGCGGTGGAACACCAGCCGTGGCAAACAGAGCAATGTGAGGGTTATGTAATGTGCCTAGTACATCACGAGCCTCTTTATTAGCGGTCCCTTTATCCACCCAAAATCCTACAAATACAAGATCATAGGATGATACATCGGGTGGCAACTCTTTCATAGATACGCAAAGTGTATCTGCTGGCAATACGCTAGTAATAGCCTCTGCCACTTGTTTAGTATTTCCCGTAAGGGATGAATATATAACAATAGACTTCATGTCTTACCTCCTATTTACTATATATCTATTATAGGACATGTATGACCTGCTTTTAATAAAATAAATCACAATAGTATATAGAATGATATAGAACGGAATTTTATATACTGCCACGTACTATTTTACTATTCTCAAAAGAGATACATCATTCAAAATCATCATATATGCTCTTTATATAATACTTTCTAGCATTTATAACTATATCGATAAATTTAAGCATTCTATATTTATAAATTTCTAAATGTCAATATTGAATGTATAGAATTTTTCCGCTATAATCGTAACATAATGTATAAGCTTAATAAGAAAACTACAACATATAGTAGTTTTCTTATTTTTCTGATTAGACTTAACTTAAAGATATTTTATACTTTTCAGTCTAATCTTATATATGCTTAGATTAACAGTTTTATTACTTTTAAGACTCAAGGGGAATAGTAATGGAGATTATGATCAAGAAACGGGATGGCCATTTCGAGCCGTTGTCCGTTGAAAAAACGAAACGTATGATTGCCTTCGCATGTTTGGGGTTAGATTCTTGTGATCCACTAGAATTGGAGTTGGATGCGAAGTTACAATTCGTTGATGGTATGACTACTAAAGAAATTCAAAAAACTTTAGTACAAACAGCTATCGAAAAGGTTATCTCTAAAAAAGACGACGGTTTTGGCAACCAAGTTAATAAAATGAACCAAGATTGGCAATTCGTAGCAGCCCGTCTCTTCTTGTTCGATCTCTATAAAGAAGCGGCTATCACTCGCCGTTACAAAGCATTCGGTTATGGTAACTTCCCAAATCTTGTACATATGCTTGTAGAAGAGAAAAAATACGCGGACTTCTTCATTACTGAATATACATCAGACGAATTGCAAGAGTTAGGTGATTACATCAAACCTAAACGCGACTATCTCTTCAACTACGAAGGTCTTAAATTATTGGCTGATCGTTACTTGGTAAAAGGCTTCAACAAAGAAATCTTTGAGTTACCTCAAGAACGTTTCATGGCTATCGCTATGCACTTGGCATTAGTGGAAGGCGAAAACAAAGTAAAATACGCTAAGAAATTCTACGATTTGATGAGCCAATTAAAAATGACAACAGCTACACCTACATTAGCAAATGCAGGTACACCATTCCATCAGTTGTCATCTTGCTTTATCTCCGGTGTAGATGATAACTTATGGTCTATTTACGATGTAAATAGCAAGTTCTCTCGCGTATCTAAGCACGGTGGCGCTCTTGGTATCTACCTGGGTAAAGTTCGTGCATTGAACTCCGATATTCGCGGTTTCAAAAACTCCTCTGGTGGTGTTATTCCTTGGATTCGTTTGTACAACGATACGGCAGTTGCAGTAGACCAATTAGGTAAACGTAAAGGCGGCGCTACAGTAACACTTGATATTTGGCACAAAGATTTCTACGAATTCGTAGAGCTTCGTACAAACAATGGTGATGACCGTCGTAAAGCACACGATATCTTCCCTGCTATCTCTGTTCCAAACATCTTCATGGAACGCATGATCGGCCGTGAAAACTTCACCCTCTTCGACCCTCATGAAATCTTGGCTGTAAAAGGCTATGCTCTAGAGGACTTCTACGACACAGACGATAACAAAGAGTTCACAAAACGTTACCTTGAATGTGAACAAGATCCTAACTTACACGGTATCGAAGTACCAGCATTAGACATGATGAAAAAAATCATGCGCTCCGCTGTTGAAACTGGTACACCGTTCATTTTCTTCCGCGACACTGTAAATGCTGCAAATCCTAACAAACATGCAGGTATGATTTACGCGTCTAACTTGTGCCATGAAATCGCACAAAACGTTGGCTTCACAAACCTTGCTGAAGAAATCATCAACGAAGATGGTACTATCACTACGAAAACAAATACAGGCGACATGGTTACATGTAACTTGAACTCCATCAGCCTTGGCCGTATTACTGACGAAGAATTGGAAGAAAACATTGCTCTTCAAATTCGTATGTTAGACAATGTTATTTCCATCAACCAAGCACCAGTACCAGAGTCTCGCATGACATCTGATAAATACCGCGCTATCGGTCTTGGCACTTCTGGTTATCACCACTACCTTGTAAACCACGATATCCAATGGGAATCCGATGAGCACATCGACGTAGCAGACAAATTGTTCGAAAACATCGCTTACTATGCCATCAAAGCTTCTATGGAATTGGCGAAAGAAAAAGGTGCATACCCTGCATTCAAAGGTTCCGAATGGGAAACTGGTGAATACTTCACACGTCGTGGCTACACATCCGATCGTTGGAAACAATTGGCTACAGACGTTGCAAAATACGGCATCCGCAATGGTTATTTGATGGCCGTAGCGCCTACAGGTTCTACTTCCAACATTGCGAACACAACGGCTGGTATCGACCCTATCTTCAAAAAATTCTTCATAGAAGAGAAGAAAGGTTCTTTCACACCAAAAACTGCACCAGATTTGAACAACAAAACATTCTGGCTCTACAAAGAAGCGCATACAATCGACCAACAATGGTCTATCAAAGCTTGTGGTGTACGTCAACGTCATATTGACCAAGCACAATCTTTCAACTTGTACATCACACCTCAAATGAAAGCGAAAGAAATTCTAGACCTTTATGTTGAGGCCTACAAACAAGGTATCAAAACAATCTACTACATCCGTAACCAATCCCTTGAAATGGATGAGTGCACAAGCTGCTCCTCCTAATACGAGATGTGTTTATAAATCTGATGACGACCTATAGTAGTATAGGTCGCATCGTTGTATAAAGGAGTCCTACTATGGAGAAAAAACTGATTTTCAACGAACATGGTGAACGTGGCACGCAATCTATGATTGGTGGCAACACAACAAACCTTCGCGAATGGAACCGTATCAAGTACGACTGGGCGAACCAAATGTACCGCACAATGCTCAACAACTTCTGGATTCCTGAGGAGATTTCCTTGAACGAAGACGTTAAGCAATTCCCATACTTAACAGATTATGAACGCCGTGCATTTGACAAAATTATTGCATTCTTGAACTTCCTTGATTCCATTCAATCTGAAAACTTGCCTAACTTGAGCCGTTATATTACAGCATCTGAAGTGGCATCTTTATTGAATATCCAAGCATTCCAAGAAGAAATTCACGCTCAAAGTTATTCCTACATTTTGGACACTGTAACAAATCCTATTACACGTGACAAAATTTATGACGAATGGCGTACAGATAAAACATTGCTTGAACGTAACCGTTTCATCGCCGATGCATACCAACGTTTCAGCGACGATCCTAGCGAAGCAAACCTTATCCACACAATCATCGCCAACTATATCTTAGAAGGTATTTACTTCTACTCTGGCTTTAGCTTCTTCTACACATTGGCACGCCAAGGTAAAATGACAGCTACATCCACTATTTTCAAATACATCAACCGCGACGAAGTAACTCACCTTGTATTGTTCCAAAACATCATCCGCGAGTTACGTCGTGAACGCCCTGACTTGTTCACGCCTGAACTTGAATCGAAAATTACTGACATGATTCGTCAAGGTGCGGAAAACGAAATCGCGTGGGGTCAATACATCACTGATGATAAAATCCTCGGCCTTAACAACCTTCTTATCGAACGCTACATCAAATACCTTGCCAATATCCGCTTAGAAGCTATCGGCTTGCCTCATCTATACCCTGAAATCAAGGACAATCCAATGGAATGGATTGAAAGCTTCTCCAACTTGAACAGCACAAAAACTGACTTCTTCGAAGCAAAAGTTACAAACTATACAAAAGCAGCGGCATTTGATTTCGATGATTTAGAATAATAAAAAAATGATAAAAGAAAAAGTGATTCTCACGGTGGGAGAATCACTTTTTTCATTATAAAGGTTATTCAGTTAATAACGATTAGCCAGCTGTATATGGGCTGAATCGACCTGCAAATAGATAGGAACCCATTTTACCAAGTTTGGCAGCAAAGATAGAAGCTACGATACCTAAAATAATCATAATCCATGCGTTATCAGCATTTACACCGTTAGTAATAGCGATGTAGGCTTGTACACAGGAAAGAATAAAGTAGATAACTGATAAGTAAATCTTTGTTTTAGGGATTTTAGATGTTCCTGTTTTGTAACGTAATTTACTACCAATATAACCAGAAATACCACCAATGATAACGAGAAGTGGTAAAATCATTGCTACTAATGTAATGGCAGGGAATAATACATTTGCAATAGATGGAATCAACAATGCAATAACAGGTACTAAGAAAGAAGCTGCTGTTGCTACGATTGGGAAATGTACCGCAATTGGATGTAAATGAAGATCTAGCAATTTTTCACGTTTTGGATCAATGCGACGTGGCTTGTAATCCATCCAAACTGTTGGAGGGAAACCACATGCTGGACAAGGTTGATCCCTGTACTTAGCTTCCTCAATATATCCGCATACACGGCAAATTATCCATTCGGTACCTTGTTCAGGTGTTGGTTTAGCTGCGGTAGAACTTGTTGCTGCCGTAGCTGCTTTTTGTTCTGCTGTCATAATGAAATCTCCTTACTTAAGAAATTCTATATAATTAAATAATGATTATTATTTAATTATATTATACCATAATTCACTAAGTAAAAAGTAAAATTTATATACTTATCAAAAAATTAAATATACCGTAGTACTAACGTACCTATAATCAAAGGTAGCGGTATTTGATTTCGATAAATTAGAATAATAAGAAAAAACATTATCATATAAAATATGAAATTTAGAGTTACACATTGATCTAATGTTTTTAAAAGCTCTTCAAGGTTCTCATTCGGTGCTTCCCCTTCTTGCACTAAACTATTTTTAGTCAAACGAAGCTCTAAATCGCTAATTTTATAATTCAAATCAGCTCACTCTTGTAATGATTCTGCTAGTTTCTTATAATACTTTTCGCATCATCACATGTGGACAGCCTTCATCAAGGTATTCTTCCCCTTCTGCTTTATAGCCAAGGGATTCGTAGAATGGTTTTGCCTGCACTTGTGCAGATAAGGAACACGTTTCATATCCATCACGACGAATAGCATTTTCAGCAGCCATCATAATCTTTGTTCCTAAATGTTGTCCTCGATATAACTTGCGTACCGCCATACGTCCAATATGCGCATCTCCAGCTACGTCACTAGGAAAATATCGGCAAGTCCCCGACGGTTTACCATCTATAGATAAGAGGACAAACTTTGCAGTCTCATCGATTTCATCGAACTCGTCTTCAAAACCTTGTTCCTTCATAAACACATCGATACGAATTTGTTTTATGTCATCAGTTATATGATCTAAGATTTGAATAATCATAGGTAATCCTTTCACAGAATAAGTATATTTATAAAAATCGATTCAAGCGTATTATGAAACATACTATAAACACTGAAAACTTTTTATTTTTATTATATCAAAAACATGCTTAATTCCAATAAACTTCTTAGACCCTATTAGTTTCCACAGCCAAAATATTTTAAAACTTCCATGAAATTCATTTTTAGGTATTGCATAATTTTATCATTTGGGTTTATACTATACCCATAATTTTTAGAAAGGAGCAACCAAAGATGACTAACCAAATTAGCACAGCTACAAAACAATACTTTTATTGGTTCTTTATCCAACGTACGGGTAAGGAACTATTTGTGGTACGCTAATTAAGATTTAGTCATTATTAGTTGCTTAGAATAGTAAAAGGGCTGCCCGTATTAAACTACGGGTAGCCCTTTTTTGTTTGCTATCCCGTATGGTGAGCCCTACTATTCACTGTAGTTTACAAGGAGGATTTATCATGATTATTACATTAAAACCAAACGCAGCAGAAGCAGAGGTATCTCGTTTACGAGGTGAATTAGAGGCAAAAGGGATCATCATCCATCCAGTAGAAGGTGCTCGCTACAATATCTTAGGTCTTATCGGTGATACTGCATCTCTTGATGCTCGTCAAATTGAATCCCTTGATTTCGTAGATAAAGTAACTCGCATTCAAGAACCATACAAAAAAGCAAACCGTAAATTCCATCCAGATGATTCTGTAATCAACGTAGGTGGTGCATTGATCGGTGGTGGTCACTTCGCAGTAATGGCTGGTCCTTGCTCCGTTGAAACACCTGAACAAGTATTAGAAACAGCAAAAGCTTGTAAAGAAGCTGGTGCCACAATCCTTCGCGGCGGCGCTTTCAAACCACGTACTTCTCCATACTCCTTCCAAGGCATGGGCCCTGAAGGTTTGGAATTGTTAGAGCTCGCAAAAAAAGAAACTGGTCTTCCTATCGTTTCCGAAGTTATGGATATTTCCCAATTACAATACTTCGATAATGTAGATATGCTTCAAATCGGCGCTCGTAATATGCAAAACTTCACACTTTTAAAAGAAGTAGGTAAATTAAACAAACCAATTCTTTTAAAACGTGGTTTATCTGCTACATACGAAGAATGGTTGATGGCGGCTGAATACATCATGTCCGAAGGCAATGAACAAGTTGTATTATGTGAACGTGGTATCCGCACATTCGAAACTAAAACTCGTAATACATTAGACGTAACAGCAATTCCTATAATGCACGAATTATCTCACTTACCAATCATCATGGACCCTAGCCACGCTGCAGGTATGAGCCGCATGGTTCGTCCACTTTCTCTTGCATCTGTAGGCGGCGGTGCAGACGGCCTTATGATCGAAGTTCATAATGATCCATCCAAAGCATTGTGCGACGGCCCTCAAGCATTACGTCCAGACCAATTCACTAGCCTTATGAAAGAAGTTATCGCATTGCGCCAAGCATTGGTAGAATGCACTAAATAATCTTAAATACCACACAAATAAGCTAGTATCCGTTATAATAGATACTAGCTTATTCTTTTATGAAAGGAACCGTTATGACTCGCATCCATATTAATGCGTCCACACCATACGATGTTGTCATCGAAGAGGGCGCTTTACAACGCATCACTGATTATATTAAACCATTAAAACCAAATTGTCGCGTAATCATCGTCAGCGACACCAATGTGGCACCGCATTATTTGGATTCTGTGAAAGCTAATATGGAACATGCGGGTTATACAGTTTGTGATTATGTATTCCCTGCTGGTGAAAGCTCAAAAAACGCTCACCAACTCATCGATTTAGTAGAATATATGGCAAGCCAATCGTTAACGCGTAAAGACCTTCTCATCGCCCTCGGCGGAGGCGTTGTGGGTGATATGGCAGGCTTTGCAGCAGCTACATACTTACGCGGTATCGACTATGTACAGGTTCCAACCTCTCTATTGGCAGCCGTAGATTCCTCTGTAGGTGGTAAAACAGCCGTAAACCTTGAGGCAGGTAAAAACTTATGGGGCGCTTTCAAACAACCAATCCTCGTTCTCTGCGATCCAACAACACTTAATACATTACCAGACATGGAATGGAAAAATGGATGTGGGGAAATTATTAAATACGGTTTCCTCGATGTACCCGGTTTATTAACTCAACTAGAAAAAAAGCCATTAATAAAACATCGTGATAGCGTGAGTACAGTCATCGCTCGCTGCGTTCAAGCAAAAGCGGATATCGTAGAGCAAGACGAACGTGAATCTGGTGTTCGTGCCCTCTTAAACCTCGGTCATACCTTTGGTCATGGCATCGAAAAGGCCAGCCACTTTGAAGTCCACCATGGCTACGCCGTTGCTATTGGCATGGTCCTTATGGCGCAAGGTGCTGTCAAACATGGAGAATTAGATGCAGAGGCGTTAGACAAATTAAAGGTCCTTATCGAAGCACACGATTTGCCAACCACTACGACCATAACAAAAGAAGAAATCCTAGCAGCTGCTAAACATGATAAAAAAAGCGAAGGCGCTACTATAAAAATCGTTGTACCTACTAGTTATGGTCATAGTGATCTCAAGATTGTTACCCACGAGGAGTTAGCAACCTATCTTGATTAAGATAACGTATCTATTACCATTAAGTTATCTAAGGTTTCTAGCACCTACAACCTGCATAATTGTTATTTGTAATATAAGGTTTACCTAATATTTAAAGGAGATTTATATGCATTCCGTAACAAACGCCATTCCTACAGGAACGATTGCGTCCATCCCAGCAAAGGCACATGCACACCGAGCTTTGATTTGTGCAGCCCTTGCTAACTCTCCATCTACTATACTACTAAGCCGTACCTCTAAAGATATCGATGCTACTATGGACTCCTTGCGAGGCTTAGGCGCTCACGTAGTATATGAAAATAAAGTTGTCACTGTTACACCAGGTCCTGTCCCAGCAAAGGGTAGTGTAGTTCCTCACGAATCAGGCACTACATTACGCCTTTTATTACCTGTAGCAGCATCTATCTGTAATAATGTAGATGTAGATGCCAAAGGTCGTTTACCAGATCGCCCTCTCGAACCTATGCTAGGCGAAATGAAAGCGCATGGCGTGACATTCTCCCAAGATAAACCGCCATTTGCTATGACAGGTCGTCTCCAAGGCGGTCAATTTAGTATGGTAGGCGATGTGAGCAGCCAATTCTTCTCTGGTTTATTGTTGGCAGCCCCTCAAATCGGCTTATCTACTATTACCTCTACTACACCACTACAATCTAGCGATTATGTAACACTAACTACTGAAACAATGCGAGATTTTGGTGTCGAAGTAGAACACACTTTACCAGACACAAACATCAATGAGGCTTTCACAGTACCATTTGGTGCGTCCTTCATAGGTCGTGATAATTACCAAATCGAAGGCGACTGGTCTAATGCAGCAATCTGGATGGTAGCCGCTGGTATGACGGGCAAACCAATTACGATTACAGGCATGAACAAAAATTCTGTACAAGCTGACCGCCGCATCATGCAAGTTATGATTGATGCTGGTTGTGATATTGTATGGGATGGTATGAATGTGACGGTCACAGGTCGTGCTTCCAAGCCAATCCATGCAGACCTAGAGCAAATGCCAGATATGTTGCCTGTTATGGCAGCTCTCGCATGCTCTATTTCTGGTGAAAGCGCCTTTATTAAGGGTGCCCGCCTACGCTTGAAGGAATCTGATCGTCTTGTAGCTGTTGCCAATCTCGTAAGAGATCTAGGCGGTACTGTTCGTGAAGAAGGCGATGACCTATATATCATCGGTAATGGTATACTTAAAGGCGGACACGGTGATTGCGTGAATGACCACCGCCTTGTTATGGCTGGTACATTGATGGCACTCATCAGTGAAAATCCAGTTACACTAAAAGATAGCGAAGCTATCACAAAATCCTATCCAGACTTCTTTGAGGACTGGAACTTACTGGGCGGTAATGTACAACCAGTTTAGATTTCTAATCGTATCTGGTTTAATCTAATAGATAATAGAAATAGTACGTACTATATAGTAGGAGTTAATATAATGGCATCTAATTTCGGTAAAACCATACAGGTATCTACCTTTGGCGCCTCTCATGGGTACGCTATCGGCGGTATTGTAGAGGGGCTGCCTTGTGGACATACCATCGATATCGATGAGTTAAAAGCCTTTTTAAAGCGCCGTGCGCCAGGGCAAAATCAATTAACAACACAACGTAAGGAAGCCGATACACCTGAATTTTTAGCAGGTTTGGTGTACGGCATGCTCAGTGGTTCCCCATTGGCATTTATGATTCGCAACACATCTCAACACTCTAGCGATTATAACAACTTACGCGATATCCCTCGCCCATCTCATGCGGACTTCACAGCTCGCATGCGCTACGGCGACAAGGTAGATATGCGCGGAGGTGGTCACTTCTCAGCACGCCTTACAGCACCACTTTGCGTAGCTGGTGGCATCGCTCTACAACTATTACGTGAAAAAGGCATCGAAATCCACGGACATTTAAAACAAGTGGGAACGATTCAAGATACTCCTATCAACATGGTTCACCCAGATATGAAAGCATTAGCTAGCATCGCTACAGAGCCAATTGCTATGGTTGATCCACAAAAACGTAGCGAAGTAGAAACCCTTGTTATGAACCTCAAAAAAGATGGGGACTCTACAGGTGGTATCGTTGAAGTCGTGGCTACAGGTCTACCAATTGGCCTTGGCAATCCAAATTTTGATGGCATTGAAAACCGCTTAGCTCGCGTAATCTTTGGGGTACCCGCCATTAAAGGCGTATCCTTCGGTGGAGGCTTTGACATGTGTGCTAAGCTTGGTTCCGAAGTGAATGATGCTTTCACCATGGACGGCGACAAGATTACAACAACCACCAATAATAGCGGTGGTATCCAGGGTGGTATTACCAATGGTTTACCACTCGTTATGCAAGTGGGCATCAAGCCAACACCATCCATTTATAAAGAACAACATTCTGTGTCACTTTCACAAAAAGAGGACACATTGCTCACAATCCAAGGTCGTCACGACCCATGCGTAGCGCTTCGTGCAGTACCTGTAATCGAAGCTGTTACGGCCCTTGTTATTCTTGATTTCTTAGGAGATATTGACCATGAACTTAGATGAAGTACGCGTTAAAATTAACGATATAAACGACCAAATGCTCGACCTCTTCAAGGAGCGCATGGAACTCTCCAAGGACGTAGCAGCAGCAAAAAAAGAAATGAACAAGGCTATTTACGATGCCAAACGAGAACGAGATATTCTCGACAAGGTCACAAAGGATGCAGGTCCAGATCTCGATTTATATGCACGCCGTTTCTTCGAAGCCTTATTCAGCTTAAGCCGTACCTATCAGTCAGAACAATTATTTCACGACAACGAGTTCACCGTAAAAATGAAAAAAGCTATCGAAAAATCGCCTACATTGCCACCACAACGTGGTAGCGTAGCTTGCGCAGGCGTATTTGGTAGCAATGCTCAAGTGGCATGTGATAAATTATTACCACTCAGCCAAATTCACTATGTAACAGGCTTCCGTGCCGTATTTGACGCTGTGGAGTCTGGTGAATGTCAATTTGGTGTATTACCTATCGAAAACAGCTCCAATGGTTCAGTAAAAGAAGTATATGATCTCTTAGAAGATCGCAAATGCTATATCGTGCGCGGTACACGTCTTTGGATTTCTCATGACTTACTCGTGAAAAAAGGAACGAAACTAGAAGATATTCACACTATCATCTCCCATCCTCAAGCGTTGGGCCAATGCAGCCACTTCCTAGAGAAATTAGAAGGCGTAGAATTACGCTCCTTCGATAACACGGCTCGTGCAGCACAGCTCGTAGCGGCTAGTGACGACCCAGGTGTGGCAGCTATTGCAGCTCCTCAATGTGCCGACTTATATAATTTATCTCCATTGATGCGCAATATCCAAAATAGCGATAACAACTATACGCGCTTTATCTGCATCAGCAAGGACTTCCATGTATACCCAGGGGCTAATAAAATCTCCGTGGTAACTACAGCAAGCCATGCTCCAGGTGGCCTTGGTACATTACTTACCAAGTTTGCAAACATCGGCGTAAATCTTACCAAACTCGAGTCTCGCCCGATTGTAGGCCATAACTTTGAGTTCTTATTCTACCTCGACTTAGAAGCATCCTTAGCAGATCCTAAGGTATTGTCTGTTCTAGCAGAGCTGCACACATCACAAGATAAATTCCGCTTACTAGGCAATTACCCTGAAAACTAATATACTTATATGTACTAGTCCCTATAAGAACATATATAGTACAATACATATAGTTATAAAACTTCAATGGCTAATAGGTACCAGCCTATTAGCCATTCTATGTATATTGACCTAGGAGGTCCTATGAAATTTGGTTTACTTGGCCGTACGTTAGGCCATAGCTTCTCCCCTCGCATTCACAGTGCACTAGGGAATACAAATTACGAATTATTTGAGCGCGAACCGAGCCAATTGCAAGAGTTCTTCGCGGATCCAGAATTACAAGGTATCAATATCACTATCCCATACAAGGTAAATGCCCTTGAAGCTTGTGATGTAGTAGACCCTCGAGCTGAACGCATTGGCTGCGTAAATACGATGGTTCGCAAAGATGGTAAATGGCACGGCTATAATACAGACTACGATGGTTTTGTATTTACTCTACAACATGCTGGCATTGATGTATCTGGCAAGGAATGTATTATCCTTGGCGATGGCGCTTCCTCCGCTACCGTTCACGTAGCTCTTGAAGACTTAGGAGCTAAGAACATAGTTCACCTCTCTCGTAAGACCGCACCATTCTATGGTGATGCGCCTAATTACTATGAAACAGCACAGATTATTATTAACTGTACACCTATCGGTATGTATCCTCATAATCCAGCTAACCTCATCGATATTACGCAATTCTCCAAATTGGAAGGCGTTGTAGATCTCATCTACAATCCACGCCGTACGATTTTACTGTTACAAGCAGAAATGATGGAAATTCCTCATTGTGATGGCTTGCCATTCCTCGTAGCTCAAGGCGTTGAGGCGGCAAACCATTTCCAAGGTGAAAGCTTTGGCACAAAGGAAGTTGAGCAAATCTTACGCGATATGCGCCGTGAAAAGGAAAACATTATCCTCATCGGCATGCCTGGCGTAGGAAAAACTACAGTCGGCAAAGCGCTCAGTGAAGAAATGGGCCGTACTTGCGTCGATGTTGATCAAGAGTTGGAAAAAGAAATTGGTGATATCTCTACCTATATTACAGAAAAAGGGGAACCAGCGTTCCGTGAAAAAGAAGCAGAAATGATTGCAAAGCTCGGCACGCAAACAGGCCTTATTATCTCTACTGGTGGCGGCTGTGTAACAGTGCCTAAAAACTACGCACACCTACGCCAAAACGGTCGCATCTACCAATTAACACAACCAGTAGAAAACCTATCTACCTCTGGTCGTGTTCTCTCCAGTGGTGGCATCGAACGATTACGCGAACTAGAAGCAACGCGTAAACCAATGTATGAAAGCTTCGCGCAATGCATCGTAGAACATAATCGTAATGCACCAGAAACAGTGGCGGCTATCCTAGAAGACTTCGAAGCAAACTTACTATAAACTACATAAAAAAAGTCGGCTCTCGCCGACTTTTTTTAATGCACTTTTACGCGTTTATGTTGTTGTTCATCGAATACGCCATCTACGTCAATGGTATCGAGGATTCGTTTTAGTTCATGTACATCGATTTGACCTGGTGCCGATGCTTTGCCAGCAGAGGCAAAAGTCATAGCATTACCAAATAATGCACCTGCTGCGCGTGTAACAACCCCCAATGGCCCCATGGCCATCGTAATGATTGGATCAGATGGATACAAGGCTTTAACTTCAGCTGTTGCTTCAAGGAGGGTTAATACATCCCCCGTTGTATGAGGCATAACGGACATCTTTGGTACATCGGCTAAGAATTCTTTCATTTGAATAAGACGATTTACAATAACCTCGCGACTAGGTGTGCCATGAAAATCATGATTACTCATAACTATAGTTACACCATGTACTTTAGCAAACTCAATGGTCTTGAGCATCCGATCTTGATCGAAGAATAACTCAATATCGATAGCATCTACCAATCCAGTTGGTATGAGCCGCTCTAGCATTGTAAAGTACTCTTTAGTAGAAATAGATTTTTCACCACCCTCACCTTTCGTGCGCCATGTAAATAACAAGGCCCGACCTTTTAATTGAGGCTTGATGAGCATTAATAATTCAATAATAGCGTCAATGGAGTGGGCCCGCTCGTAATAATCAATGCGTAGCTCCACTACATGACAGGGTGTATTACATGCAATCGCAGTGGCATCTAAAATTTCTTTCATTGTTGTGCCCACAATAGGAACACATATCTTTGTACCCTTTTCGCCGAGTACAGCATTACCGATACGGACCATAATAACTTCTTTCCGTCCCACAGGGTGAGACAAATGACTTACCTTAAACTAACTATATACCAATATTTTGGTAAAAGCAATCAATCTGCCTATATTGGATTGCTATTCACAAAAAATGTATGAAAGGCCGCTATTATGCACTAAAAACGTATTCTTAGATTAACGATTAACATTACTTTTTGTAATATCCTACTATCTTGCTTTTATGCAAGTTGTATATATTATTCAGACTATATAATGTTAGACCTGTAAAAAAAGATACCTTGTTTAACTACTAAAGCAGTTAACAAAGTATCTTTTAAATCACCATCTAAATATATTAATCATGTTGTACAGATAGCTTTCGAGATTGAAAGCCCATATAGAGTAATAACAAGCCTGTAATACTAAACACATAGGATATGCCAACATAGGTAGATACAATACTTGCAAATACAGGCCCTACCATAGAGCCAAATTGCTGTGCTGTAGTAGTCATACCGAACATGCGGCCTCTAAAACTTGGGTCTGTATTAAGAGTTACCGCTGCACTTAAGGATGGGTTAATACCTACAATGCAGGATCCAATTAATACTTGTAACACGCCAAACCACCATATACCAACAGGTAAGCTTTGAAGTAAGAGGACGATTCCACTCCCCATCATACAGTAGGAGATGGTCTTAAAATAACCACGGTGCTCTCCAAGTCGAACCCATAAGTTCGTCGTTAAGGAACCTGCTAAGCCGCCGATACTGAGAATGGTGCCAGAAATAATGGCCACCCCTTCCATGGTCCCTTGCATATCCCCTACATAGAGTGCCAAAATAGGTTGCAACATCATAATAGCGCATTGCATAAAGAAGAATATCCAGAGTAATCGTACTAATATAGGCTGTTGTTGAACCGCTTTAAAATCTTCACGTAAGGATGTAGATTTAGTATGATGAGCAGCTTGTTCTTTTCCATCAGCACCCACAGTATGTAATTTTGGTTCTTTCACAAAGAATAATACGGCCAAAGTCGCAATAAATACGGCAATACCAGATACATAAAATACAGGTCGCATCCCTACAACACTTTCAACGGCGCCACCTAGAAACGGACCAATGACATTGCCTAAGATAAGACCAGTTTGAAATATACCTAGTGCTCTACCAACCTGTTTTTCATCAACACTAAGGGACACCATAGTCATTGCCGCTGGATAGAATCCATTAGCAAAGCCAACAAGCGCCCGTCCCATAAGTAATTGATATTGGTCTGTAACTAAGCCAATTAATACATAACAGATAGCAATGGCAAAGCCAGCACGCAAGGCCATCCGTTTTTTACCTTTATTATCGGCAAGCTTGCCCCATATAGGAGCCATAATGCCTGCAATGAGAAAGGTAATACCGAAAACGAGACCCGACCAAAGAGCTACATCAGCCTTTGGAACACCTAATTCTAAGAGATAAATAGGCAAAAACGGAATGATCATGGTGTAACATATGGCTAGCACTGTCATGGCTGCCGTAATAATCCATACATTGCGCATACCGCCACGAGCATCATATGTAGTTGTACTCATTCGGTCCCTCCTTTCATATATAAAAGTATATATAGCAATATACTTTTACATTCTATATAAATAAGAGCCGCATATAATACGCGACTCTCTCATTTATTCCGTTGGAAACTTGTGATCCATTACATCCTGTAAGGATACGCGTTCCATAACGTGACGGAATTCATCTTGCAAGTACTGCCACAATGGAGCAGTCAAGCAATCGTTAAACATCGGACATGGCTCTACATCGTCTTCTAAACAAGATACAAGAGCAATAGAGTCCTCTGCAGCATATAAAATTTCATATACATTGTATTCAGCAGGTAATTTCACCAAGCGATATCCACCGTATTTACCACGTCCACTTTTAACGAGGCCAGCGGAGGACAAGCGAGAGACAATCCCCTCTAAGTATTTATCGGAAAATCCTTGACGTTCTGCAATCTCACGAATTGGTACATTTTTTTCTACCCCGTGTTCAGCAATATCCGCCAATATCCGTAGGGCATAACGCCCCTTAGTAGATATTTTCATAAGTTAACCTCTAAGTCATTCATAATATATTTATAGTATATCATAAATTCATACAAAAAATGGTGGGAAATATGGTACACTATATGTATATCGAAATATTTTCATTTAGATATAATTTTTAATTTCATATCGGGAGGGTATTATCTAATGTTAGATAAACTATTTCAACTCAGTGAGCGTGGTTCCACTGTTAAAACCGAAATTTTAGCAGGTATTACTACGTTTATCACGATGGCGTATATCCTATTCTTAGCGCCTAACATTCTTAGTCTTGCAGGGATGGATAAAGATGCAGTCCTCATCGCTACAGCCTTAGGTGGTGGCCTTGTAACGATTGCTATGGGGTTATTTGTAAACTATCCTATTGCCCTCGCTCCAGGGGTTGGCCTCTTAGCCTTTTACTCCTTTACTGTAGTTCTCGGTATGGGCGTATCCTGGCAAACAGCATTGGGTGCTGTATTTATCTCCGGTCTCGTATTCCTCGTATTAACGCTTACGTCCATACGCCAAATGATCGTTGAAGGCATCCCAGCCTCTATGAAAGTTGCCATTACTGTTGGTATTGGTCTCTTTATCGCTATCATCGGCTTAAAATTATCCGGTTTAATGGCTATCTCTATTAGTTTGTCTCCAAACTCTTTAGGACAAGTTGTGCAAACGCATGGTAATTTAGTACCTCCAGCATCCGAAACACTCTTAACGCTTGGTAATTTGCACAGTGGTGAAACATTGTTGGCTCTATTCTCCCTCATTTTTACAGCTCTATTAATGGCTCGTAAAATCCAAGGCTCTCTCTTGATTGGTGTATTAGTAACAACAATTGTATCCTATGTTACTGGCCTCTCCACAATGCCTGAGAACTCCACTGTATTAGCAGTGCCTGATTTCTCTAAAGCAGCATTTCTTCAATTAGATATTCCTAGTGCGCTTCATATGGGCTTAATCACGATTATCTTCTCCTTTACCTTCGTAGAATTGTTCGACTCTATGGGTACGTTGATTGGTACTGCTACAGAAGCGAAAATTGCAGATCCTAAATCTGGTAAATTCCCAGGTCTTGGTAAAGCGATGACTGTCGATGCTATTGGCGTTAGTGCTGGCGCATTACTTGGTACTTCTACGATTACTGCTTTCGTTGAAAGCGCTGCAGGTGTAGGTGCTGGTGGCCGTACAGGCTTAACCGCTGTTACAACAGGCGTATTATTCCTAATCTGCTTGTTCTTATCTCCATTGGTATCCTTAGTGCCAAATGCAGCCACATCTCCTGTTCTTATCATCGTTGGAGCCCTTATGTTAGGTGCTATTCGCAATATCGACTTCGATGATTGGACAGAAGGCTTCCCTGCATTCCTCGTTATCGTTTTGATGCCGTTCACATATAGCATCGCTAACGGTATCTCTGCAGGTCTTATCGCATACCCTCTACTTAAAATTATTGCAGGTCGTGCAAAAGAGGTTAACTTGATTATGTACGTATTGGCGATACTCGTTATCATCCGCTACGTATTCTTCTAATTAACGTATGCTCATAATCAAGCTATTATTGAAAGCTAACATTCGGTTCCTATAATCACTAATACGCTAAGAATAAAATATATGTAAATTACATATACTAAAAGAACCTATCTCCAAAGATATTACTAATATATCTAGGAGATAGGTTCTTTTTAGTATTAACGAATCGTTTTTACACCAATTAAATCTGTACGACTTGGATCGATATCTTTTAATGGCACTACATGATTTCTATAAAAGTCTGCTTCAGATGCTTTCACAGGCACTTGGAAGAACAAGAAATACGCCATATTATCCTTGTACCACGTAACACTGCGTACTAAGCCCTTATCTACATCCCCTGTATAGTGAACCTCCCCTATTGGAGTGGAGTCGCTCCACTGTACGTCATGGTACTCCCATGGAATATATTCTTCAGGCCATACAGTATCCATAGAGTAGCTCATGCGGAAGACCATAGTATGATTTACCCAACGACCGCTGCGCTCTTGATACTCTTCACCTTGCTTCCAATATACCGTTTCTAATACATCATTGTCATAAAAATGTGTAGCATAGTATGTATAGCCAAACGGTAAATAACTTGGTACAGATACGTCATAGGACATCTTATGAGATGCATTAATTACACCGCTAGGTAAACCGATGGTTTTGCTGGTAAGTATAGGCCACACAGAATTCGTATGTGTACGCAATGGCAACCCAATCGTTTCATAAGGAGGCCAATCAGGTTCAACATATGGATTATCATTTCGATTACCACGTAGTCGAGCATCATCAGCGGCTACGTTACTCAAAGGACCTACAGAGTCTACAATTTTGCTTACAAAGTTTTGGTTTCTTAAAGAAGCAAAGTAAAGCATATGAACTTTATTATCTTTTTCCCAATAAGCGATTTGAATAGCGTCTTTACTATAACCTAACGTATGTACAGAAATTCCATTAGGGGTAGTAAAGCTAACTGCATCCTTAGCATTATAATTTGTCTTTTCTAAAATAGGCGTTACTACGGTATCGATAGCCCACCCCATACGATATACAATATCTGTATTAGAGAAGGTTAATTTCGGACCATATTCTCCATCACGGCCCGTTTCTGTATATACGATTTCTAATACATCATGGTCCTTGGTCTTTACATCGCGTAGTGCATAGTCTTTAGGCATATAAGACGGCACTTGTAATGAATAATCAACCCTCCGCACGGCACTCTCAATATTAGTTTTAACTAAATCATTATCACCAATTTGATCATACCAGCGATAACGATCAATAAGTTTTTGATTATCATCGATGAGCTTTTTGTTATCTACATCTCGTTCAACAGGAACCGTATTGCCATTTTTATCTATTAATGGATATGTAGCACTAACTGGCTGCACCCCAAAGGTACTTACTGCCGTAGCCATCGCGGCACATAAAACAGCAGATGTTATTATTTTCTTCATATTCTCTCCTATTACAAAAATTTATAATATACTCCACACATATAATGATATATTTTCTTATTTATATCAAAAATAGGTACTCTGTTCTGTAGCTCTAGCTACTTCATAAAACTTTTATCTTTCCTTTTGTGAAAGCATAGTCATCAGACAATAATATCTCTACGGCTTATGAGTTTGATATATAAAAAAACATCCTACTGAGCGCTATATCATAATAGAGTTCAATAGGATGTTGTATCATTATTTAATTAATGGAGGCATAATAATATCTTGTTCAAGTTGTCTTCGTCGTTTTGCAGTATAGTCCACCACTTTAATTTGAACTACGCCCACAGAGTTTACCATAGCTTCCGTAAAAGCAAATTCACGCCCTGTTTGGTGTTTCATCAAGACTTGTAGCCCATGAGATTTTTCATCAATAGCCTCTAAATAGGTAGCCTCTCCACGACCCATCACACTAGAGTAAACCGAGCTATATTTACATGGTATATCTCCACCTGAAACGAGGGCTTCATCACTACCATCAATTTCAATAAATACATGTGGACTCGCTTGAATCAAACTAAACTTTTTCCCCTCATAATGGCCATGTACATAGATATAAAGTACCTCATCTATAAATTCATATCCAAAATGTAAGGGCACCACGTAAGGGTAATCATCGTCCATCAGACCTAGGTGAATGATACGAGTGCTACTTAAAATAGCTTTAATTTCATCTATATTGGTAACCATACGATCTTGTCGTCTCATAATAGTCTCCACAGTTTTACGTAAAAAATAATCTATGTATCATTATAGCAAATTTTCAATATCATATATGAAAAAGTATTATTTTGAAGGTAGAAACAACTACTCTTTATTTATAAATAATACTATTTTCAATATATGTCTACCCTATAAATACATTTGACTTTTTACAATAGATACTGTATTATAAGAAAATAGTTTTATAGATTCTATAGATTATAAAAGCTATGGTCATCCATGGCTTTTTATATTTGTAGATGGTTTGTAGAAAAGAGGTCTTTATTATGTCTGATACGCATCAGTTAAAACGGGGCCTTAAGAACCGACATGTACAGTTGCTCGCCATCGGCGGTGCCATCGGTACAGGCTTGTTCTTAGGCTCCGGCCGCGCCATTCACTTGGCAGGTCCATCCATCATTTTTGCTTACCTAATTACAGGTATTATATGCTTCTTTATCATGAGAGCATTAGGCGAATTGTTATTATCTAACTTGGACCATCACTCTTTTATTGATTTTGTAGAAGATTATTTAGGGGATCGAGCAGCCTTTATCACAGGATGGACATACTGGTTCTGTTGGCTTTCACTAGCCATGGCCGATTTAACAGCCGTAGGCCTCTATATGCAGTTCTGGATACCGTGGTTGCCTCAATGGATACCCGCCCTTGTCGTCTTAGTAGCATTGCTATTAATGAACTTAACAGCCGTAAAATACTTCGGTGAAATGGAATTCTGGTTTGCCTTGATTAAGGTAATTGCCATCATCTCCCTCATTATCATCGGTATCATCATGATTGTCACAGGTTTTACTACAGATGCAGGCGTTGCCGCCTTTAGTAATATGTGGAATTATGGGGGCTGGTTCCCGAACGGAACGATGGGCTTTATCTTATCCTTCCAAATGGTTGTTTTCGCTTTCACAGGTATAGAGCTCGTAGGTTTAACAGCTGGTGAAACAGAAAATCCTGAAAAGGTTATCCCTATGGCGATTAACAACATTCCATTACGCATTATTTTGTTCTATGTGGGCTCTTTAGCTATCATCATGAGCATTTATCCTTGGACAGCCGTCAACCCATCTGCTAGCCCATTTGTGGCCGTATTTACAGCAGTTGGTATTGCAGCCGCTGCAGGCATCGTAAACTTTGTAGTTCTTACATCTGCTGCATCTGCAACAAACTCTGGTATCTTTAGTACAGGCCGTATGATTTACGCCCTTGCTAAACGCGGTCATGCGCCAAGCTCTATGCGCCGCTTAACACACAGCAGTGTACCATACCAAGCAACTATTTTCTCCGCTGCAGTACTATTAATTACAGTTGTACTCAACTATGTAATGCCAGAAGCAGTATTCGTTATGATTACATCTATCTCTACATTCTGCTTCATCTTTATTTGGGCAATGATGGTTATTTGTCACCTTAAATATCGCAAGAAAAATCCTGAATTAGCGGCACAATCTAAATTCAAAATGCCTCTATTCCCAGTGATGAATTACATCATCCTTGCATTCTTTGTCTTCATTCTAGGTATTCTCGCCTTAAACGAAGACACTCGAATTGCCCTCTTGTTTACACCGATTTGGTTCGTTATCCTCTGGGCATTCTACTCCATGCTTAACACAGATGACGAAGACGCGCTCAGCGAAGAACTTATCGAAATGGCTGGTGTAAAAGAAATTTACAAAAAACCTAAAAAAGAAGATTCTGATGATTACATAATCTAACAAAAAGGCCCGTGCTATGCACGGGCTTTTCGTTTACTTCATAGTAGGGAAGTTTTGTTGTTCATATTGTTGTTGATAAGCTGATAGATTTCTTGTATCTTCACCATAGTTAAAGATTGTCTTAGTACGATATCCGCCTTGGGTAATGATAAGATCAATGGAGGATGGTACCTCTTGACCATTTTGTTGTAAATGATTTACTAATTCTTGTAGCGCTTCAACTTGTCGCAACGAACCAGTCATATATTTACCTTTGGATAGGCCTGTATTTCTAATGACTTGGCCATTATATACTTGACCATTTTTATCTGTGTAATAGAAACGTACAGCTGATTTATCTCCTGTAGGTACAGCTTTAATATAGATGGTTTTCCAATTTTTCTTAACCATCACTCTTGTAGCATCTGCTAACTTATTAGATAAACGTTGTGTCTCTTTATTAGTAGATTTGGATACACCATTAATTTGTTGAATTTCATCATTCATTGGCATTTCAATAGGTGACACCGCAGAATCTTGTTGTACCTTCTTCGCATCTGCAGGCTGAATCGCCAACACACCAACGGCCGCCATTACAGCTAACGTTATAAGAGCAAATTTCTTCATTATATCTCTCCTCAGATAGGATTCCCTAAACAAATTATATTTTATACAACATATTATATTCACTTAGAGCATAAATTTCAAGTCAGTCTATTTTCTATACTTGTATCCTTAATTCTCTGGTTTCATAGTAACATAGAATCCCCTCTCTCTTACTTATAGTATAACTAGCTCTCTCAACTAATAAAAGAAAAGGCTTCAACCGCTTCTCGTCAAAATATTTTCGTCGATTATTGGTTAAAGCCTTTTTATTCTATTAGTTACTAAAGTCTGTATCTACAATAGCAAATTGTGTATAATCTGGATAACGGTTATGAAGTTCCGCCTTAATCTTTTCTAATGTACCATGTGGATCTTCTTCGTCAAAGTTAAAGATAATATCATAATAGATAATCTTTTTATCTTCTCGTACGTAGAAGGCATGTACTTGTACTACATTAGTATATAAACTTACAACTTGATCAAGTGCTTTTTTGATTTCAAGAACTTCTACACTTGGTTGATTTTCTGCGTATACGCCGACAGTCATATTAATGCCAAACTTTTTATAAAGATGAACTGCGATTCCTTTAGTTAAAGGATGAACCTCGCCCACTGTCATCGTATCTGGCAACGAAATATGAACAGAACCAATCACTTCACCTGGTCCATAGCTATTTAGCACTAAGTCATATACACCGCCTACATTTGGATGTTGCGCGATAGTTTCTTTGATGTTTCGGATAAGATCATCATCGGCGCGAATACCAAGCAAATGATTATACATATCCCGCAAGATCTCATAGGCTGCTTTCAAAATTAATAGAGAAATTAAAGCCCCTACATAGCCTTGAATATCTACATTAAAGAAATATACAAGTCCAGCAGATACTAATGTGGCAAAGGTAATCACCGCATCAAAAAGAGCATCAATACCAGACGCTACAAGAGCATCGGATTTATATTTTTCACCTTGCGCCTTAATATAACGGCCCATTACAACTTTTACAACGATAGCGACGGCGATAATAGCCAAGCTCGGAATATCAAAGGTAGATACCTCAGGATGAAGAATTTTTTCAATAGATTCCTTGAGGGATCCAATGCCTGCACCAAGGATGATGAAAGCAATGACCATGGTAGTCATATATTCGATACGACCGTGACCAAAAGGATGTTCCTTATCAGCTCCTTTTGCGGCTAGTTTTGTACCTGCAATAGTTAGTACAGAAGACAACACATCTGTTAAGTTGTTTACCGCATCAAGTATAATAGCGATTGAGTTAGACGCAAGACCTACAATCATTTTAAAAATAACGAGAACGACATTACCTATAATACCTTTTATACTAGCAAGCGTAATCCCCCGATTACGTGCTGCACTATTTTCTTGCAAAATCATATTATACTACACCTCTTACATTTAATTCACTAAGCTATAAATCGAAGCCTATCGATTTATTTATATTACTATTATAGCTTATGGATTATCATTTGTCATTATATTTTTCAAAAAACTTTTACAAAATCATTGATTTTACTAAGTTATCAATCATTCTCATTTCTCAATTAGAATATTTGATATATTGTGACTTCGCAATCTATAGTATAGATCCATTGTTAACAAATTACGATCTGTTTATTAAGACGTAATACATATTACGCACTTTTTGATACTTACCTAGTGATAAGTATTGAAGTAATTAAAGGCTATTAGGCAGTAACCGTAATACGCTCTCCCGTGCGCATGTGTGTAAATACAACCTTTTGGGCACGCAATTGGAACGGCTGCCCCGTTGGCTGTGCACCATATAATGTATCCCCTACGAGAGGATGACCTATATGACTAAAAGCTACACGAATTTGATGTGTTTTTCCTGTGTACAAACGGACTAAAACCTCTGTATATCCACATTCTTGGGAGTTATACACAGATTTGTCCACATTTGCACCATGTTTATCCACATTTTGTAATTCTATATCCACATTTTTTGATGCTATATCCACAGAATTTTTAGACTTATTCACAGAGTTATCCACAGACTGTGATTGATGTCTACATAGGACGGAATAATCTGTACGAGTCTCTTTTCCCTTAGGATTGACTTCATAATGAATCCCATCAGCACTGCGTTCCATGGGGAATACTAAAGTATCTTCATCAGCTTCTACGATGCCTTCCACAGTGGCCATATACCACTTTTCAAAGGTATTATCATCCATTTGCTGTTGATAAAGACTTTGGGCTAAGCCACTTTTAGCAATCACAATACAGCCCGTTGTATCTCTATCTAAGCGATTCAAGAAACGTACCTTACGCTTAATACCATGTTCTTTAAAGTAATACGCCACACCATTAGCAAGGGATACTTGGTCTTTAGAGTTTACGGTCACACCTGCTGGCTTATCCACAATAAGGAGATCATCATCTTCATATAGGATATGTAAGTCCATTTCCATTGGTTCGTAATCGATTTTTTCCTTCGCCATAGCAATCCAAATCTCGTCACCTTCGGAGATAATATCCTTTGGCGTTGCTTTATGGCCGCTAATATAGATTAGTTTTTCCTCAAATAACTTTACTAAAGACTTACGAGGATATCGAGTATCTAGTACTTCACCTAATGTAACATCTTGTTTTTCAGTACATGCAGCATCTATATCTGTAGCAGTTACGGTCCACAAAATATCGTCAGGACGATGTGTTTTTCTTGCCATCAGTATCTCCTTTCTACGAGTTCATTATCTCGTGGCATATAGTTCAGTAGCGAGCTCGGTTGAACAGCCCGGCCACGTATATTCGTTTGCTCAAAGGTAATAGTCAGCTCTTGCTTAGGCCGCGTTATGGCCACATAGAACAAGCGTTTTTCTTCGTCTTCACGACCTTCTGCAATGGCAAAGGGACTTGGGAAAGTACCTTCGTTGAGACCAGCTAAGAATACATGGTCAAACTCGCTCCCCTTTGCTTGGTGAACGGTAATGATAGGAATGCGATCTTCATTTCGTACTTGTTGAGCTGGTTCACCTGCGGTAAGGGCCGCCATTTGCAAGATTTGATTTAATCGGGCTAACCCAGCTGGGCCCTCATATGCAGCATCTAATTTTTCCATAATGCGATATAAATCCCGTATATGCTCTACCTTTGCCGCTTCTCCATGGGATTTATAGTATTCTAGAACCCCCATTTGATTCATAATGTACGCCAATAACTTCGTTGGTAATTCCGTATAGGCCTTTCTACGTAATGTCGCCATTTGGGACGCAATATTGGTGAAAGCCGCTTTATACTTATTGATTGCCACCATACGACCAGTCGTTGTAGGCACGATATTTTCTTTCACTGCATAAATTAAAAGCTGTGCAGTGGCCAAGATATCGTCCATCGCATTGTGCGTAGGCTCATGATGGATAGGAAACTCTGATGCTAGGAAGCCCAGTTTATGATTTGGCAAATTAGGATAGAAACGACGATAGATGTCGAGTGTATCATAAATAGCCTTGAACTCTGGATTACCTAAATTATGGCGTGCTAATTCATTAGTAAAGATGGTCACATCGTAGTTTACATTGTGGCCTACGATAATAGCATTCTTGGAGAATTCCTTAAAGGCTTGCAGCACGATAGCTGGCTCTTCGCCGTGTTCTTCTAAATACAAATCGGAGAAGCCATGTACCTCTTCGGATTGACCCACAGGAATACCTGGGTTGATAAAGCGTTCAAAAGTCTCTAGGACCTGTCCCTTTTCATCGATGCGGATAGCCGCAATTTGAATAATACGATCCTGGGACGTATCAGTACCGGTACTCTCGACGTCATACACCACAACCTCATGGTTTTCTAAACCACTGACAAGCTTCGCATAAGGCTCTGCCTCAAAGATAGGCATATCCATAAAGTCTGTCAATTTTAAGCCCACTTGACGCGTCTCAGGACTTTCAATGGCTGCAATACGCGCATCACCGATACCAGCAACATAGCGTTTTATAATGCGCTTAGCGCTAACCGAGTCATTCGGGTTCATAAGCAGTTTAAAGTAAGCCATAACGTCTTTGATTTCTTGACGTCTAAAGAATTTAAACTCGTCAATAATCATAAAGTGACGGCGTTCGTCTTCAGGTTTTTCATTGTTGAGGCGTTCAAAGGAGTCGCTCAATCGTTGTGCCTTTTTATTATCCCGTACTAAAACGCCAATATTGGTATCCTTTGGCAAGGCACAAATAGCTTCATAGATATATCGCCCCTCAATATAGCTGTTTTTACAGCCTTTTATAAGAACAGGCTTGCCCTTTCTTTCACTATTGGCGCGAGGCAACTCAGTATAGATAGAGCCTACGAGATCAGGGAACATATTCTGTAATGTTTTGAAAGCCATCGTAAAAAGCGTCCAGTTAGATCGGTAGTTTTCATAGAAGATAATTTTTAAAGGCTTGAAATCCGCATCAAACTGCTTAAGCAAACGGAATGGATCAGACCCACGCCATTCGTAAATGGTTTGGAAATAATCCCCGCATAATAGGACGTGATTACCTTCCCAAAGCATTTCAAGTACCTTGTACTCTAATACGCCTGTGTCTTGCATTTCATCTACAGAGATATAACTATAACGGCTACGCCAGCGCTCCCGAACTACAGGATCTTGGAATAGGCGATGAACACCGCAAATGAGATCTGTGAAATCTAGACCATGTACAGATGCCAAGCTTTCATCATAGGCGGCAATCCATTCGTGACCATGGTTCAAGAAGTCATGGAGTTCACTATAAAGAACATTCCCAAAACTCGAGAACTGCTGCTCAATTGCGGCACGTTGTTCCTTCTGCAAACGCTCAATAGTTCGTTTATAATCGCCTACGAGATCATCAGAATAAAAGCCATATAAGGAGCGATATTCTTTCACCATACCGATGATGTTAGCAAAGGACATTTCTCGTAATTTACCTGGACGATACGGTTCAGACAATTCCTTGCAATCCTCTTCATCAAAGATAGTTACATCCGTATACAAGGTTTCATTGCGCTTCCCCTCTTGTTGGAGCACGAAAAAGCAAAAGCTGTGGAATGTACTAATCTCCACAGCCTTTGCAGGACTGCCTACGAGCGATTGAATGCGGTCTTTCATCTCATTTGCTGCCTTGTTCGTAAAGGTCATGCACAAGATATTCTCCGCCTTCGCATAGCCGCCCTCGATGAGGTGCGCCACTCGATAAGCAAGTGTATTCGTTTTTCCCGTCCCAGCGGACGCTAACAAGAGGATATTTTGTTCAACTTCATCAATAACGCGTTGTTGTTCACGATTGATAAGCATGATATCCTCCTATTTTAAAAAGCCGTACCATCCGGCTGCAATGAGCATTGGAATAGGGCCTAGAATTGCTGTTAAAGCCCATACGCCCAAACCAATATCCATAGGAATATTGAGGATATGAACGCATACTAAATACGTCAAAATACCAGTTACTGCATTCATAGCCACTCGTTTAATGGTGAAAAATGCTACTTTGAAAGCAATGTAGGCTACAGCAACGGATACAACCGCCGAAATAATCGGTGATGCTAATAAAGCTTCCATATTATCCTTTCATTTCTTGGCGGTTCACTACAGCACCGCCTAACGTTAATTCATCGGCATATTCGATATCGCCACCTACAGGAACACCGCGGGCAATACGCGTTACCTTAATGCCACTTGGACTTAATAAACGCGCCAAATAGAGAGCTGTCGCCTCCCCTTCTACGTCTGGGTCAGTAGCAAGGATAACTTCTTGTACGACACCATCCCGAAGGCGGGCAATCAATTCTTTTACGCGAATATCGTCAGCACCGATGCCCTCCATAGGGGACAAGGCACCTTCCAATACGTGATATAAGCCCTTATAGTCACCACTGCGCTCGATAGCAATCACATCACGAGAGGTTTCAACGACCATAATTGTCGTTTGATCACGGTTCGGATTGCTACAAAATTCACAAGGGTCTTGCGCTGATAAGTTAAAGCAAATAGAACAGTGACGCGTAGCCCCCTTCGCTTCTACGATGGTTTCCACGAGACGGTCTACCTCTTCCTTCGGCATTTCTACCAAATGATAGGCCAAGCGTCTAGCCGACTTGGAGCCGATACCCGGCAAGCGGCGCAGCTGCTCTACGAGCCGTTCTAAAGCGTTTGTCATTTAGAATAAACCTGTTGGCAAGTTAAGACCACCAGTTACTTTGCCCATTTCTTGAGCCAAGAGGTCGTCTACTTTTTTGCTAGCTTCGTTTACAGCAGCCATCACTAAATCTTCTAACATTTCTACGTCTTCAGGATCAACTGCAGTTGGGTTCAATTTCAAAGACTCGATGATTTTTTCACCGTTCATTACAACTGTTACAGCACCGCCACCAACGGAAGCCTCTACTGTACGAGTTTTTAATTCTTCTTGCATTTTCTTCATATCTGCTTGCATTTTTTGAACTTTTTTCATCATGCCAGCCATATTGCCCATACCTTTACCAAACATTGTAATTCCTCCTTTTAGGATCTACGTCCTATACTCATATTCTAATTAATTTATTCTTCGATGACCTCGACGATGATGTCGTGATCTTCAGATAGTTTCTCTAATGTTTCTGCCAAGAGAGGATTGTTTCGTTCCTCTTCTGTCATATGCTCTGGATCCCATTCATATTCACGAGCTACCGTCACGCTATCGATAGGCGCAACTTCAATAGGTGCTTGTGAAAGCATTGCATGTCCATCACTTTGATAAGGGGTTCCCTGTTGCTGTTCGCCCCCATTAGACTTTGGGACAGCTTCTACCTCTATATGTGCACCGCTATCCATAGGGCGTTCTAAGACTTCCCCATCATCGCTAATAACAGTGACGCTATCTAATGGGTGTGGTGGTATATCATCTAAGGATGATACATAAGATTCCTCCATATCCTCTACAGGCACATCATCAAAGGAATGAACTGGAATATCATCACCTTCAATAGAACCTGCTAGAGACTCGATAGGGATTTCTCCATCTGGAACTGGTACAGACGGACTGCCATCAAAGGATGTAATCGGTACATCTCCATTAGATGGTGATGTTTCTGCTCCGACCTCACTCGTATCAGCACCAGTTGTAGCACTTACAGCAGCACCGCCCGTTTTCTTTGCTAAGAATGCTAAGGCTGCCGCCTTTGCCGCATCTACCGCTCCGGAATCAGGCTTACTTGATTGCTCATCAGTTGTAGATCCTCCAACCTGTGCGATAGGTTGTTGAGCTTGTGACGCGCTACTACCTTGAGCTCTATTAGCTCCTGCTGAGCTATTTCCCACTGGAGCATTATTAGTGCCTTGTGGTGCTGATGGATTTGTTAAATCCATTTGCGTCGATTGACCTCCAGAGGTCTTCTGCACATCAACCATTGGTTCTGGTGGACGTTGTGGCGCTTTCACTTGGTGCTGCGTCGTACTACCAGAGGCCTTTTTATAGTCTTTGTAAACTTGTGTGAGGGCATCAACAATTTCCACATGTACTGGATAGCCCAGTGTATAGGTGAAAGCATCTGCTGCTTCTGCCAAGTTTACTTCGTTGGTCATTACATTGAGGTGCAATGTATTTTTGAAGGCCATAACAGCTTTGCTTTGGTCTACGTACACGAGCTGACCTTGGCCGATAACGGTAGAGGTCATATTTCGATTGCTATCCTTCAAGTATTTAATAACATTAGACTGTACATTGCGATACTCTTGAGCCGACAAGATTTGATCACTAATGATAGCTTGTGTACTAATACCTTTTTTACCACGTCCCGTAGGTTGCTTCCTTGCAGGTCGTTGTGGGGTGCCCCCAGTACTTGGTGGTGGCGCCATACCAACACTGCCTATTGGAGGCGGAGCCATGCCCACTCCATTCATAGGAGGCAGTGTACTACCTGGTGCACCCAGCGGTGGAGGTGTCATACCTACACTCGCAGGCGGTGGTGTCATCCCCACGCTACTTGAAGACGGCACAGTACCAACAGTACTATTTTGAGTGCTGCTCATAAAAGTATTCTGTACAGCAGCATTATCTACAGAAACAAAGCTATTGGCATAACCACCTGGCGGTCCAAAGGAATTAGCACCATAAGCAGGTACAGTTGCGACAGCTGGGCCTCGTTGTTCTAATTGAGCCATGCGGTTCAATAAGTCGTTGCGTTCAGATCGTTCTGAAGACTCTAATGCATACACACGGTCTTCTAAGCTTTCATCAACAGAACCTAATTTAGCACATAAAACGAGTAAGCCCATTTCGATGATAGTTCGTGGATTATCCACCTGTTTTGCATCATTCATGATGGATTGCGCACTACGCACATACTGGTTAAGCTCATTAAAATCTATGCTTTCAGCTTGAGCTAAAAACTCATCCTTAAAGGCATCGTATACCTTGAGCTCGTCTGCATCAGCTGCGACCTTACCAACTAGTAAGGCCCGCACGTGCTGAATGAGGGCTTCCATAATCTGCGTCGCATCACGACCTTCTGCTAAGGCATCGTGGATATAGGACAACAATTTTGGACCATCCCCGTTGCGCAACGCATCTAGGAAGTGAATAATCCATTCTTTGCTAACAAGACCGATGAGTTCTTCTACTACTTGCGGCGTAATAGTACTTGTTGCCATACCGGCACATTGGTCTAAGATACTCAACGCATCGCGCAAACCGCCATCTGCATGTACAGCGATGAGCTGCGCTGCTGCAGGATCTAAGCCAAAGCCTTCTTTTTCCGCTACATAGGATAAACGCTGTGCGATATCATCAGACGTAATGCGTCTAAAGGTATAGCGCTGACAACGAGATACGATAGTAACAGGCAGCTTTTCAATTTCTGTAGTAGCGAAGATAAACATAACGTGAGCTGGTGGCTCTTCGATAGTTTTTAAAAGCGCGTTCCACGCTTCTGTCGTAAGCATGTGGGCTTCGTCGATGATAAATACCTTTTTACGGCCTTCAACAGGCATAAATTTGACGCTTTCACGAAGGGCACGCACCTCATCGATACCACGATTGGATGCAGCGTCGATTTCAAGAACGTCCATGGACTGACCACTCAAAATCGATTTACAAGCACTACACTCGTTACAAGGATGATCCGTTGGCCCATGCTCGCAGTTGATAGCGCGCGCGAAAATCTTGGCCATACTCGTCTTACCAGTCCCTCGCGGACCAGCAAACAAATACGCATGAGCTACCTTATCCTCGCGGATAGCGCGCATCAATGTATCTGATACCTGATGCTGACCGACCACATCGGTAAACGTCTGCGGACGGTACTTACGATATAACGCAATATATGCCATTGGAACACCCCCTTTTCCGTAAATTACAATACTATATTATACCATATTCATAGAAATCTTACTCATTTTATAGAGTTCCCCGCATAATTCTAAGATAATATTTTTATTTACAAATAATGTCGATACTTACTAGTCAAAAGAGCATCTTACTATCCTCAACAAACTATCCTAGACCTTAGATTAGGCATAAAAAAAGCGGCCCCTTAGGCCGCCTTGCAATATTCGATCACGACAGCCCCCGGGTTCCCCGTGGCACATGAGGGTTACCGCTTAGTGCTGCTACCTCTCAGTCCTGACACGATTCACAGGCCCCCATTGCACAGGCCCGAGAACTGCCATGATCCAATATTGCAATACAAATATTATACATGAAAATGCCTCTATAGTCAAAACTATAGAGGCATTTCATATGTCTTATCTAAAGGATATTCAATTAGATTAGAAATTATTTTGCATATTTTTCTTTAAATGCAGCCAATTGAGCTTCTTCCAAGGATAAGCCTTGTTCTTTATAGCGTTCAATAGCAGCATGCATTTCTTCATATGCTACAGGTACAACTTTTGTAAATCTGTTTACAAAGTTATTCCAGTTTTCAAGGATATGACGGCCTCTAGCAGAGTTGGTATGTAATACGTGTTGTTCTACTAATTCTTTAATCCGTTTAAGGTCATCATTATTAGCAGGACGTAATTCTACAAGACCTGTATTAACATAGCGTTCATCGCAATCAAGGATGTACGCATAGCCGCCGGACATACCTGCTCCGAAGTTACGACCTATTTTACCAAGTACCAGAACTTCACCACCAGTCATATATTCACAACCATGGTCGCCTACACCTTCAACAACGGCAGTGATACCACTGTTACGAACAGCGAAACGTTCACCAGCTACACCATTAATGTAGGATGTACCAGATGTAGCACCATAGAAGGCAACGTTACCGATGAGGATATTTTCATCTGCTTCGAAGATAGATTTCTTAGGTGGATATACAGTAATGGTACCACCAGACAAACCTTTACCGAGATAATCGTTTGCATCCCCTTCAAGTTCTAATGTCATGCCTTTAGGGATGAAAGCACCGAAGGATTGACCAGCAGAGCCTTCGAAGTTTAACTTGATTGTGTTATCTGGCAAGCCGCTTTCACCATAACGACGTGTCACCTCAGAACCAACCAATGTACCTACAACACGGTTAATGTTGTTGATAGCCAATTTAGCGCGAATTGGTTTTTGGTCCTCAATGGCAGGACGGCACATACGCAAGAGCTTGGACATATCCAGTGTGCGTTCCAATTCGTGATCTTGGTCAACCATATTCATATGACCTACAGATGCATCGATATATGGGTGGAACAATACTCGTTTAAGGTCTACGCGAGACAATTTGAAGTTATCGTCTTGAGATTTTTGGCGAACAAGATCGATACGACCAACGAGTTCAGCTACGGAGCGAATGCCTAAGCGAGCCATGATTTCACGCAATTCGCGAGCGATGAAGATCATCAAGTTTTCTACATACTCAGGTTTACCTGTGAAGCGAGCACGCAATTTTTCATCTTGTGTAGCAACGCCGTAAGGGCATGTATTGAGGTTACATACACGAGCCATTTTACAGCCTACAGCAACGAGTGGCAATGTACCGAAACCGAATAACTCAGCGCCAAGCATAGCCGCAACAGCTACGTCGAAACCAGTCATCAACTTGGAGTCTACTTCCAATTTAACGCGATCACGCAATCTGTTGAGCATTAATGTTTGATGAGTTTCAGATAAACCTAATTCCCAAGGTACACCAGCGTGTTTTACAGATGTACGACCTGCCGCACCTGTACCACCATCGTAACCAGAAATTAAGATATTATCTGCTTTTGCTTTTGCCACACCAGCAGCGATAGTACCAACGCCGGCTTCAGATGTCAATTTAACAGAAATACGAGCATCTTTGTTAACGCATTTCAAATCGTAAATCAACTCAGCCAAGTCTTCGATAGAGTAAATATCATGATGTGGTGGTGGAGATACGAGCTCTACACCAGGAGTGGAGTGGCGGGCTTTCCCGATTTCAGGGTATACTTTTTTACCTGGTAATTGACCACCTTCACCTGGTTTTGCACCTTGTGCACATTTAATTTGCAATTCTTTTGCATGAATGAGGTAATTTGCAGTTACACCGAAACGGCCAGATGCAATTTGTTTTACTTCAGAGTTCATGCTGTCACCATTTGGCAAAGGTTTGAAACGAGCTACATCTTCGCCACCTTCACCAGAGTTAGATGTAGAACCAAGACGGTTCATAGCAATAGCAATCGTTTCATGAGCCTCTTTACTGATAGCACCATAACTCATAGCGCCTGCTTTAAAGCGTTTTACGATAGATTCTTCAGGTTCAACCTCTTCGATAGGAATACCGCCACCTACAGGGTAATTTAATTCCATCAAGGAACGCAATGTTACGTGATAATCGTTGCGGATAGCTTTAGAGTATTCTTTATATTTAGCATAGTCGCCATTGATGAGGGATTCTTGTAAAAGCTCAATTGTTTTAGGATTGAATAAATGTTCTTCCCCATCTTTTACAGGACCATACCAACCACCTGGTTCAAGTACAGATTCATCAGATTTGAAAGCGCGGTCAAAACGAGCCAATGCTTCGTTAGCAACGCCTACAAGGCCAATACCACCAATACGTGTCGGTGTATTTACAAAGAACTTCTTAATGAAGTTTGTATTCAAACCTAACGCTTCAAAGATTTGCGCACCATGGTAGGAACGAACTGTGGAGATACCCATTTTGGACATAACCTTCATGATACCGCCTACAGCTGCTTTGATGTAGTTCTTTTCAGCTTGTTCAGGTGTAGTATCACCAAGTCGTTTACGAGCTTGTAAATCGCGTACAGTTTCAAGAGCCAAGTATGGGTTAATAGCTGTTACGCCATAACCAATCAATGTACAGAAGTGATGTACTTCGCGAGGTTCACCAGATTCAAGGATAAGACCGATTTCTGTACGCAATACTTTGTTAATCAAATGATTGTGAACAGCTGCTACAGCCAATAAGGCAGGAATTGGTGCATGATTTTCATCAACACCACGGTCAGATAGAATCAATACATTTTGATCTGTACGTGCTGCTTCTTCTGCTTTTTCACATAATTCATTCAATGCATCACGCAAACCATCTGCACCCTTAGATGGGTCGAAGAGGATTGGCAATGTAACAGATTTCATACGACGGCAGTCAAGCGCCTTAATGGATGCCAACTCTTGGTTAGTAAGGATTGGTGTACGCATGGACAACGCATAAGTACCAGCTTTGTTAGGATCTGTTAAGTTACCAGAATTACCAAGCATAACACGTGTAGATGTAACCATTTCCTCACGAATGGAATCAATTGGAGGATTGGTTACTTGCGCGAACATTTGCTTGAAGTAGCTATATAACAATTGTGGTTTATCAGACAAGATAGCAAGAGGAGCATCCGCACCCATTGCACCTACAGGATCTTTACCATCTTTAGCCATAGGCACAATCATACGTACAAGGTCTTCTTGAGTATATCCAAAAGCTTGTTGTTTTGTGAATAAATCTTCTACTTTTGGAATATCACTTTCATCAGCTTGTGTAATTTCAGATAAGTGAATAACGTGTTCTTTGACCCACTCATTATATGGTAATTCAGTAGCAACGCGTTGTTTGATTTCTTCGTCAGAAATAATACGCTGTTCTTCCGTATCAATGAGAAGCATCTTACCTGGTTCCAAACGACCTTTAGCGCGAATATTTTCAGCATTTTCGTTGACTACACCTACTTCAGACGCCATAATAACGCGATCATCAGTTGTTACATAGTAACGAGCAGGACGCAAACCATTACGGTCAAGTACACCACCGATAACAGTACCATCAGTGAACCCCATTGCGGCAGGACCATCCCATGGTTCCATCATGAAACTATTAAACTCATAGAAATCATGTTTTTCTTGGCTCATAAGGTTATTGCGTTCCCAAGGTTCAGGAATCATCATCATGATGGCATGAGGCAAGGAACGACCTGTCATGTGCAAGAATTCCAACGTGTTATCAAACATAGCAGAGTCAGAACCGCTGTCGTCTACTACAGGGAACACTTTTTTGATATCCGGGAATAATGGGGATTCTGCTTTACCTTCACGAGCATTGATCCAGTTTACATTACCGCGAATAGTATTGATTTCACCATTGTGAACCAAGAAACGGTTAGGATGTGCCCGAGCCCAACTTGGGAAAGTATTTGTACTAAAACGAGAGTGGACCATTGCCAATGCAGATGTAAAGTCAAGGTCACTTAAGTCAAGATAGAAGTCTCTCAATTGACCAGGTGTCAACATACCTTTATATACGATTGTTTTAGAGGACAAAGATGCAATATAGAAATCGCTAGATAATTCTTTGCTCAATGGAATGATGCGTTTTTCCGCTAATTTACGGATGATGTATAATTTACGTTCAAACTCTTTGTTATTTGTAATGTCTGGGCCTTTACCGATGAGGATTTGAATCATCCATGGACGAATCGCAGCAGCTTCATGACCAACTTTAGTACCATCTACTGGTACTTCACGCCAACCAAGGACTACTTGCCCCTCTTCGCGTACAACCTCTTCAAAAATACGTTTTTGCTCGTTACGGAGGCTTTCATATTTGTGAGCGAATACCATGCCTACGCCATACTCTCCAGCTGCAGGTAAATTGATACCAAGCACTTCGCATTCGCGTTTGAAGAACTCATGAGGAATTTGTACCAAAATGCCGGCACCATCCCCTGTGTCCTTATCAGCACCAGCGCCGCCGCGATGCTCAAGACGCTCTAAAATGCGCAAGCCATCATCGATAATATCATGGGATTTTTTCCCCTTAATATTAACGACAAAACCCATACCACAAGCATCTTTTTCAAATTGGCTGCTGTACATACCATTAGCTTCAAGTCTAGCTTGTTCTAGACGTTGTTGCTCGATTGTGCTCTGATTCATATCCATAACGTGCACTCCTTCATATCACTTGATCACTCCAAGCACTGCGGCATCGTTCCGTTCGGTCTTGGTGAAAGTATAAACTATAAACTATTTCTAAAGAACCTTCTATATAGTGCAATTATCAATTAATTACAATCAATAATATCATCTAAATTTTAAATTCTATAGAATTTTGTCTATACATAGTATACTCCTGTCCACTGTGTATTGAAAATACAAAAAAAACATAGTCTATGACTTTAAGTCATAGACTATGATTTTTTATCACCATTGTTTTTTGTATACATGAATACACAATCATCAATGGGTATGTCTTTTTATCATCGATTGAGCTTTTTTTATTTCACGTGGCACGCTCTATGTCCACATCTAGCAATTGAGCTTTCTTTATTTTACGTGGCACGCTCTATGACCACATTATCATATAAATTATAATTGATAGAATTTATAAATACAATCAGGACTTTTCACAGCCAAAATTATCCCCTACTTCGCAGTTTACTGTGATAGGCTCATCCTTACCATAGGGTATAAAGGTGATTTCTGATGCATGCAAGCATTGGCGCGTGTATGGTTTATTACGCGTACCATACATGGCATCACCAACAATAGGGTGACCTATATGTTCCATGTGAACACGGATTTGATGTGTTCGTCCAGTTAACAGCTTGAATTTTAACAGTGTCAGACCGCCTTCATGACCTAGAACTGTATATTCTGTCTGAGCCGGTTGTCCAAATTCATCAACTACACGGCGGTTATCAAAGACAGGATCCACTCCGATAGATTCATCCACAATGCCATCCCCGTCAATTTGACCCTCTACAAGCCCCGTATAAATACGGTCAATACGACCAGCTTGTAGTTCATCTGTATAGTATTGTTGCGCTTCCTTTGTTTTACCGAAAAGAATGCAACCCGATGTATCTCGGTCAAGACGATGCACCGGACGTACCTTGTGTACTACACCTTTTTTCGCATAATATCCAGCTACATAGTTACTCAATGTACCAGATTTAGTTTGTCCCGCTGGATGAACAAGCATGAATGGAGCTTTATCAACCACCAAGGTATGGGCATCTTCGTAGAGAACTGTAATAGGACCTTTTTCTACATCGACGCCATAGTCCTTATCCTGTGGTAATTCCAAAGTTAATACATCACCCTTTTTGAGGGAGCGCTGGGAATGGGCTACACGACTATTTACTTTCACCCGTTTCTTGCGGAACATCATTTGAATATCTCGAGAGGATAATGAAAAGCGTTCCTTTACATATTTAGAGACCGTCAATTCTGTTGGTTCTTTCACTGTATACGTTTTCCAGCTCATATTACCACCATTCGTTAATATATGTTTTTTGTTCAGGATACAAGATATCAAAGAACTCTAGCCATTCCTCATTAGCTGAAAATTTACCTTCAAAGGCAAGATCACGAGCGATTAATGTGCCCATTAAGAGTTGGCTCAAAGCACCGACTTCAACAGTAATATCTACGTCCCCTTCTAATGTGTCAGACACCTTTTTCACAGATGGTGTCAATGCGCCGCCATATTGGACTTCATAGCACCCTTCATTCCACTCACAAAGGCTATCTTTTACACCAAAGGTCATTGTAATCGGCATCATCAAAGCCTCTGGGTTTACAGGAATGGCTTCGAAGGCAGCTTTCACATCCACAATACGGCTCATCATGTACGGCATTGTGGAATGTCCGCTTTTACCATCAGGATAGAAACGATAGTATGTATCGTGAAGGCCCTCATTCCAGCGAATAGTTGTACCTTGGGAGCGATGATTGTAGAAGTAATTGAGCAATGCCCGTTGGGCACGACGTGTAGTATAAACTAATTCAGAAACAGGAATTTCTGGTTGACCTAAACGATACACCGCATATCCTTCGATAACACCTTCATCATTGCGCACTACAGCGATATTCACGCCTTCCGCAAAGAAGCTGCCGAGCAAGCGTTTCCATTCCTTTTCACCGCGCTCGGCATAACCAGAAAGACGGGCTGTATATGTTTTATATATAGGATCAAGCAATGTCCATTGGTCAACGCTATTAAGTAAACCAAAGCTCAAGGATTTATCCGTCATAGGGCGCAAGTCCTCAAGAGACATAGTGTTCACCCATTGATGAGCATAGAGTTCCCAACCATATTGTTGGTAGAATGCAGCCTTGGAAGGCATCAAAATCGTCAATGCTTGACCTCGGTTGCGAAGTTCTTTAAGAGAAGCCTTTAACAACGCACCACCTACGCCACCACGACGAGCCGCTGGATGTGTGGCTACGCCAACCATATAGCTTGTAGGCAATACAGCACCACGAACATTGATATTATATTGACGCAAATGAACGGTACTCAATAATTGATCTTGTTCAAGACCAACCATTGTATTTTCTGGTTCATAGCAATTTGTAAAATAATATTGGAAGAATGGATCTTCCTTTGGTTCAAAGCAGTACGCCCATAGATTTTCCACATGTGGCGTATCTTGAGCTGTTGCAATTCTATATTCCATAAGTATATCCTCGTTATAGTATAAAAAACACTCTCTATCTGTGGCATCACTATGATGATACAAAATATAATCAAATAGATAGGCTAACACTTCTATTATAACAAAAATGAGCTATGAAGCACATCGGCTTCATAGCTCAGATTTTTATTTACCGCCTGTTGCATTATCTGCTTCATTAGCATATACTGCGTCATATTTTTCAGCAAAATGATCTGGATTGTAAGATTCTTTTGCTTGGCGAAGACCAGGCAAGCCCATGTCTTCTTCACGGTTGATGAATTCTACTTCGCTAAATTCATGACGAATGAATTCATTATTGATTGCTTGATACAAACCACGGATATCTGGATTTGCTTTTTCAATGTGAATCAACGCCATTTTATCATTCAATAATTCACCGATACTGAAAGCTTCAACGCGGCCAAACAATTTGATGGCGCCACCTTTAAGCCCTAGTGTTTCCCAATTATCGAATAATAAGTTAATAGCAACCAATTCATCTTCGATACCTTCTTCATGATGAGTTTCTACCCAAGATGCTGCTGTTTCGCGGCACAATGGAATGATATCTTCAGTGATTGGCATATATTCATAGTTAGAATATTGCATGCGGAATTGGTTCAAATGATTTTTCTTTTGACGGAACTTCTTACCAGATAAGTTGATAAGATCTTCAGATTTGTAAATGTATTCGTAGTTGTCGCGGTCAGGTGTAAATTCATAACGACCAGGACATAACTCTTCCATACGCTCTTTTACAACTTTGCTAATACCTTTGAAACGGAATGGCAAATTATTTTCTACGAACCATTCTTTAGCACGTAACAAACCATCAAGGAACTTTGCATCTTTACCGGCAAACGGAGGCAATAGGAATGGTTCACGTTTACCGCCACCTTGGATGTACAATACACCGTTTTCCTCAGCCCAACGAATACCATACGCATCTTGCCACATAAATAATGTAGTAAAGCAATTATCAGATGCTTCGTAATGATGTTGTTCAAAATATTTATCGATTAATGGTTTGTCTCTTAGTTCAAAACGTTTAAATTCTAAAATAATAATCCCTCCTATCAAATTCCTCGGTCGAGGTGTTTACCATGGGTACCTATAACCACATGGTTCTTCATTATAATTTAACAGATTCACCTAATTCAAAGTTTCCGTCGGTTGTAATTACCTTATCACCTTCGTTTAGGCCTGAAATAATTGCTACATCATCGTCTTCTGTCATACCGACCTCAACGACACGTACGTCAACCGTATTATTTTCAGTCAATACATATACGTATTTGCCGTCTTGGTTTTCGCGAACCGCTTTGCTTGGTACAGTGAGCATCTTCGCTTTTATATCTGACTCGATGATGAGCGTATAGAATTCGCCAGCCTTAATAAGGCCTTTGTCATTGTTGAAAGTAGCTTTCACAAGAACACTTGGCACATTTTCTGGCTGAGTCACATCTACATATGTCAATTCACCTGGTAACTCTTGGTCACCTACCTTGAGGAGTACCTTAATACCCTTTTTAGCATCTGGTGTACCCAATTTCATCGCCGCATCACGAGGGATGCTAAGAGAAGCTACCATTGGTGTAGATTGTTGAATCATCATGAACGGACGATCTGCAATGGCCATTTGACGATCTTCATTGTAAATAGCAGTCACTGTACCAGCTATAGGCGCTACGATTGTAGATGCTGCCATTTGTGCAGATACTTGAGCAATTTGAGCTTGGATGGCTGCCGTATTGGCACCACCACCGCCACCACCAGTTGTTACTGTCGTAGTTTGTGGCTGAGACCGCTCTACAATGCGATCATATTCTTTTTGAGTAATCATACCCGCTTCACGCATCTTTTGAGCTTGTGCTAATTGACCACTATCTACAGATGCTGCCGTCGTAGTTGTAACGGATGTCGCATAGGACTGAGCTTGCGCTTGTGCTAACTGACCTTGTAAGGATGCTAGCTGTTGCTGTAAAGCCGATGTATCTACAGTGGCCAAGGTTTGACCTTGTTGTACTTGATCGCCTACTTTTACAGCATACGCGACCTGCCCTGTCAACGTCGGTGTTACCGTCGCCTTGTTAAGAGCGGTTACATTGGCATCATTATGGATCTGTAGCGGCATATCCTTGTATGTTACATCAGCAACGGATACAGTTTTCGTACCGCAACCAGCGATAGCCAAGACCATCATCACAACACCAAGCATAGCAACTACAGAATAAATTCGTTTTAATTTCATTCTGTCACTTCCTGTCATATTGATTTTTATCAATACCTTAGTATATCATAAAATCAATTAGAATTGTATGAAAGCTAATTCCTTTAATTTATGGATATAACGGAGGTTCTCATGGAAGAACGGATGGACTTTAGAATATTAAATAACGGCAGCTTTATTCCTTCTATCGGTTATGGCACTTATAAAACAGGCACCGAAGGAGAAACGGAGCAAGCCGTTGCTAATGCACTTGGCGTAGGTTACCGCTTGCTCGATACAGCCGCTTACTACGGTAACGAAGAGGCCGTTGGTAGAGGTATCAAAGCATCTGGCGTTAATCGTACAGATATCATTATTACTACAAAAATTTGGCACACCGATGCAGGCTATGATAATACAATGCGTGCTGTTGAAAGCTCTCTAAAGAAATTAGACACTAATTATATCGACATTATGCTCGTACATCAACCCCTTGGCGACTATTATGGTTCTTGGCGCGCCATGGAAGAGTTATACGATCAAAACGTATTGCGTGGTCTAGGTCTATCTAACTTTTACGAAGATCGCCTCATCGACTTGCTATATCACTGTAATGTAAAACCTGTGGTGAACCAAATCGAGTGCCACCCGTTTAACCAACGTCAGTCCTTATTACAATTAATGCGTAAGCATCAAGTAGTAGGCATGGCGTGGTCTCCATTTACTCGTGATCGCCAACCAATTTTCGACCATCCTATCATTAAAAGCTTGGCTGAAAAGTACGGCGTTAGTAAACACCAAATCATCTTACGTTGGCACATCCAACGAGGCATCATTCCATTGCCAAAGGCAAATAACGTAAGCCATATGGAAGCTAACTTTGATGTATTTAACTTCAAGCTTACTAACATCGACATGGACGTTATGGAATTATTGGATCAACAAGACTTCTTGGAAGATCATCACACTGCACCAGGCCTTGAAAGACTATTACAACTTAAATAAAATATAAAACAAAACCACTTATATCATCTCCTTTTAGGAATAGATATAAGTGGTTTATTTTATTGTAGTTTATTTAGACACATTAAAGACGGCTTGTATAAGTATCATATAAACTACAGTGCCTGCCCCAATAGACATGAACATATTTCGCTTCCATAGGTGCATGCCAACGGTTACTAATAAAGCAATAAGTTCTGGAATGCCATAAGGATAGGAAAGCACAATTGTATCTTTAAAGGTATATACAACAAGCATACCCATAACAGCTGCAGGCAATGCCTTACCTAAATACTGTACAAAATCTGGGGCCTTTTTACCAGGTGGAAAAATAAGAAAAGCAGAGAAACGTGTAAGTAATGTAGCTGCTACGACAATAGCAACGGTAATGACCATTTCAAAACTAGTCAAGATGTACACCTCCCCATTTATACGCTATATAACATACTACGAGCATACACCCCATAGAAGCAAGCATAAATAAGGATTTTCCCGTCAACAGAAGCATTACTACTGCTACAACGGCTCCAATAGCACCAAAACCTCGAATATTATTACTCTTAGCATTAAATAACATTTCAAGGAATATAACAATAAATAAGCCAGGTAGTACAAAACCAATACCACGCAAATCTACAGATGCTAATAAATCGCCGAACAAGCCCCCTATAAAGGTACTCACCACCCAAAAGGTATAATTAAGCCACGATACATGGAAGTAAAACCATTTTTCATCCACATCATCGGGCAACTTTGTAGATACATTAATTGCAAAGCTTTCGTCACACATCCAGGCAACAGTAGGAACCCATTTCCACCCCATATTCACATATCTCTGTAATGCAGATAAACCATAGAAAAAATGACGCCCATTAACAAACAAGGTCAACATAAAAGCATTTACAGGATCAAAGCCTGCCATCAGTAGCCCAATAGTTACGAACTCCATAGAGCCTGCAAAAATTGTACTAGCTAAAACAGGGGCGGTCCACCAAGGTAATCCCTGACTGGTAGCATACAAGCCAAAACCTAATCCAAGAAAGAAGAAGCTAAGCCCCATAGGGATCATTATAGGAAGCGCAACAGAAAATGCACTTCTATGTTTTATTTCATTTATAGAAATTGCCTCCTTTCTATATTATACAAGCTCAAACTGTTAATCCCATGCATTATAAAGCACGCGTTAAAATTTCACGAGCTACTTCTGGTGTTACATCACCTTTTTCACCAAGTTGTGTCATACCATGGGCTTCTAATTGTTTCACAATTTTATCAACTGCTTCTTCGCCAAGACCATAATCTTTCAAATGTGTAGATACGCCTAATGACTCAAAGAATTCACGAGTTTTAGCAATAGCTTTGTTTGCTTTTTCTTCTTTTGTACCTTCTGTAACATGCCATACCCGTGTAGCATATTGTGCCAATTTATCAAGCTTATCTTCTTTTTTCACTTCTAACAATGCAGGCAATACGATAGCCAAGGTAATACCATGATCAAGATGGTACGCCGCTGTCAATTCATGACCTATAAGATGTGTCGCCCAGTCTTGTGGCACACCAGCACCAATCAAACCATTTAATGCCAAAGTAGAGGCCCACACATGGTTAGCACGAATATCGTAATTTTCTGGATTCTCTACTGTTTCTTTGCCGATTTCAATCATAGTTTTCAAAATACCTTCACTGAAACGATCTTGAATACGGCCCTCTACAGGATATGTTAAATATTGTTCTGTAGTATGTACAAAGGTATCAATAACACCATTCTTAACTTGTTTTTCAGGCAATGTGAAAGTCAATGTTGGATCGAGCATGGAGAATTTAGGGAATACTAAGTTACTGAACACAGGATATTTACCATCACCATAAGTAATAACGGCACCATTGTTCATTTCGGAACCAGTAGCAGGAAGTGTCATAACTGTACCAAATGGCAATGGATTTGGCACCATGTCTACCGGAACCGCTGGTAAACCCGCTTTCATAACATCAATAACAGGTCCATCATAAGTAGCCCCCAATACGATAAGTTTTGTAGCATCTACTACAGAACCGCCACCTACAGCAAGAACAAAGTCTACGTCATGTTCTTTAATGAACGCAACGGCACGTTCACACGTTTCAAGGGAAGGGTTTGGCTCAATACCACCGAATTGCTCTACCTTACGGTTACCAAGAGCTTTCACAACACGATCAATAAGACCACTGCGCACAGCGGATCCACCACCATAAGTAATGAGCACCTTTGCATCCTTTGGTACCAATGTATCTAGTTCAGATAAACGTTCTTTACCAAATACGATATGTGTAGGGTTATAAAAATCAAAATTAAACATAAATCCTCCATTATTCCGACATATAGATATATAAATCTATATAAGAATTATACAAAAATATTTAAAAAATATAACTTTGCTACCTAACATTCACACGCTTATATAACATAGTAATCAATATATTATGTTGTATTGTATTATATATGAACTAAAATTTCATCATAGTTTTAATCTATAAATAACTGATATGTTTTTATTATATACAAATTCCCCCATCCATGATAGGATATAAATATTATAAAAATAGAAAGGGATGGTTATATGAAATTAAAAACATTATTAGCACCATTACTTATCGGTGCTCTTGCATTTGCTATCGCTGGTTGTGGTAGTACATCAAATCAAGCAACGCAAACACCAAAAGAAATCAAAATAGGTGCTACATCTGGTCCTCATGCACAAGTAGCTGAAGCTGTAGCAAAAGAAGCTAAAAAACAAGGAATTGATCTTAAAGTAGTTGAATTTTCTGACTATGTAACACCTGATAAAGCCCTTGCAGATGGCGACATTCAACTAAACGCTTATCAACACGTACCATTTATGGAAAACTTTAATAAACAAAATGGTTCCAACTTAGTAGCAATCGGTAAAACCATTTTAGTACGTATGGGCTTATATAGTAATAGCGTACACAGCGTACAAGACGTACCTGAAGGCGCTACTGTTTCTATCCCAAATGACCCTACAAATGGTGGTCGTGCATTAGCATTATTAGCGAAAGCTGGATTAATTACCTTAAAAGATGGTGTTGGCTTCAAGGCAACAGTTGCGGATATCACATCTAACCCAAAAAATATTAAGATTCAAGAACTAGAAGCAGCTCAATTACCTCGTAGTCTAGATGATGTAACAATTGCAGTTATTCCAATGAACTATGTACAAAGTGCTGGTCTTAGTGTAGAAAAACAAGGTTTCTTCTTTGAATCTAAAGATGAACCACTAACAGTTATTGTACTTGCGGTACGTAGTGAAGACAAAGACAACGAAACTTACAAAAAAATTGCAGACATTTACAAATCTGATGCTATTAAACAATACATCGACGAAACATTCAAAGGCACTATTACAACTGCCAACTAATATAATTTATAGCGTCACTGTATAGCTAAAAAGAGATACTCCAATGATTACAATCATTGGAGTATCTCTTTTTTACTCTTCTGTATCAAATGTAACATCTAATGGTTGACGCTCTACAATATTGCGATATCGTACTTTAGGATACCCCATAAGAAGGCCACCAGCTACAATTTTGTCATCAGGTACACCTAATTCATCTAATAATGGTTGGTATTCAGCTTCTCCAGCATGCTCAAAGAAGCCAGCCCAGCAAGTACCCAGCCCTACAGTAGGTGCATAAAGTTCCGCATATGCTAAACAAGAATGACCACTATCATGTGTACGATGAATATCCTTCTTAGAACCAATTGCAACGACCAATGCAGGTGCATCACGTAAGATATATTCTTTTCCCTTATCGACTTCTGCTTGTGCAGCACGAGCATACAAGCGCATAATAGGAACGGTTTTAGCCGCTATATGCATCCATTCGAGAACAAGATCTGCAATACGATGTAATCGTTTTTTATCACGAATTACAATATATGAAATTCCTTGTGTATTAGTTGCTGTAGGAGCCATTCGTGCAACATTCAATACTTTACGAATCAGTTCCACAGGAACAGGTTTATTTTGATAGTTACGGATAGAACGGCGACTACGTAAAAATAGCTCAGCTTGTTCTGCCGTTAATTTCGGTTCTTTAGTAACATCGATTTGCTCATTGCGAGGTGTCATATCACTATCCAAAGCAAGCGTAGGGCATATAGAAACACAATGCCCACAAGAGATACAACCTCCCTTGCCAGTTACAGGTCCATTATCGGACATCACTAGTAACCCAGTTGGACAGTCGGCTACGCAAAGACCGCATCGTGTACAGACTTCTGTATTGACGGTAAATAACATCTGATAAATCCTCCAAAAACCACTATAACGCTTATTATAACACAATCAATCAATGGTTATCTAGGCTACATATACTTTCATCGGTTATTAATTCTATTTTGATGGGGCCCGGTTCTGTTTCGACAACCTAGTAAAAAAGTACGAATATACTTGCTTGCTCCGTCCTTCGTAAAGTCGCTGCACAAGTATATTCGTACTTTTTTTACTATATTTATAAAGACGTCCCATCAAAATAGGTATACTGACCATTAAATACGTAACCCCTAGATAACCTAATTAACTCCTATAAAAAAGCTTTATAGGAGTAGCGCCACGCCCACCGTACAAGAAGAACTAGCCTACGGCTAGTCTTTCCCACCCTCGCCCCACAAAAAGCAGATTGAGTAAATATCTGATGTAGCTTGTGATGGGACTAGTTAATAGCAGGCGCTCAAATAATAAAAAGAGTTCCCTATGCAGCGACTTTGCGAAGAACGGAGCAAAGAGGGAACTCTTTTATTATTTATTGAGTTGTCGCAATCTAACAGGGCCCCATCACAAGCGAAAAAGCATTTACTCAAATGCTTTTATGAGTTTCATGTATTCTGCTTTGTGTGTTAATCTCCATGTTCCAAAGTCTGGTTCCGAAGATTCGTTTAAAATATTTGCCAAGGTTTCTAAGAATTCTGGAATTTTTGTAGCTACGATATTACCTGCCATTTTACCAAAGTTTTCAGAACCCATATGTTCTGAGCCTCCGTCCACAAGAATAAACGCTACTGTAGGTTTTTTATCTACTAGTTTTACAGCGCCGTGAAATCCAATTTCGCCTATTTGGTGTGTGCCACAGGAGTGCGGACAGCCAGAGATGTGTAAACGGGGTAACTTTCTAGTATCTACACCCTTTTCTTTAAGATGTCCGAAGATGTCTTTCAAAAGACCATTAGAGTCTTGCATACCAATTTGACATACTGTGGAGCCCACGCAGGATACGGAACGGCGAAAATCATTTTCTGCACTATCATCAGTTAATTCTGCAATTTTACGAGCCTCATCAGCCGTAAGATTAATGAAGAACATTGCTTGATCTGGAGCAATACGCGCTTCTACTTGGTCGAGACCCACTGCATAATCAAGAGCTGCTAATAGATGTTCTACATTAGCATCGCCCCCCATTGGATGATATTCTACATAGTATAAACCTTCTTGTTTTTGACGATGAATACGATCGTTTTCCACAGAATCATCACGCTTACCAGTTTTTGTAATTTCATAAGCATAGTCAGTAGGATTAATAGTTAATTGTTCAACTTCTTTCACCATTGCCAATGTTTCTTCATAGGTTTTGATGAAAGCTTCAGCCCCACCCATTTCAGCCGGCATGTAACGGGTACGAGCCTTACCGCGATTTTTAAAATTACCGTGGTTAGCAAAGACCATGAGCATAGCTTTTACATGGTATAAAATATCCTCAGGCGCTACATCATGTGCAACAGGAATTCCAATACGAGGATTTGGACCAATACCACCACAAGCGTATACATCAAAGGTATTGTGTTTTGTTAAATTAAAACCAAGGTCCTTAAAGGTAGCATGTGGCGTACTATCAAAACCATTATCGATGCCCATCTTGAACTTGCGAGGAATTTTTATGTAGAACATTTGCTCTAGAAGGAACTCGCTAATAGCCGTCGCATATGGCGTAATATCTAACGTTTCACGAGGATCGATACCACGTAGGATACTAGCTACAACATTAGGGTTATCACCACCAGCACCTCTGTTATAGATACCGTGGTCATAGCATTCTTTATAAAGATTTAAAATTGTATCACCATCAAGGCCATGCATTTGCAAGCATTGACCGGTAGTAAAATGTACATGTTGCAAGTTATATTTACGAATGGAGTCCGCTAAAAATTGCATATGCTCACGCGTCATACGCCCCCCATTGAAGCGCCAACGACTCATACTAGAACTAGCCCCACGTTCAGCATAACTACCATAGGCACCAGATTGACCCTTATAATCTGCAATAGACATTTCTTTCTTATAGAATTTATGCGTCATATCTTCAAACTTTGGATAATCTGCAATTAATCGATCTTTCAATTCTTGTGTAATCATACTATTACCCTCTTGGCTTATATCTATTAAGCATACTACAAAACTTTGTATTGCTAAGTATACCATACACGCACACGTATGTTAGTAGCTACGCTCACAATTTTAATATCAATTACAAATAATATGCTTTACAATCTGTAATAATAATTATTTTTAATAAAATATTGTATCAATATATAGTAGATTTCAAAAAAAAAGAACAGTCCTAAGACTGTTCTTTTTTATGATTAGTTCTGAAATTGTAATGATGATACTTTTATATGAAATCCATAACGTAAGAATTTATACATTACCTTCATTAGGATTGTTATAGGCATCTTTATCAATAGTGCCCATGATTTTATCTACTACAAGCGCATTTGTTAAAGAACCAGATACGTTCAAGCATGTACGGCCCATATCGATTAATGGATCGATAGCAAGAATTGGGCTAATAGATGTAAAGTACGCACCAAGGCCTGTACCACTAAGGGATACGGATGCAGCCATTGTAGCAGTACCAGGAACACCAGCAATACCAACAGAACCGATAGCGATAACGATAACACTCATAATGTACATAGTCAAATCAAATGGAATATTGGCTACATTAGAGATATATACAACAACAAGTGCAGGGAATACACCGGCACAACCTTGCATGCCCGCAGTAGTACCAAAAGATGCTACTGTATTAGCTGTTGTAGCATTTACACCAAGACGTTTTGTTAATGTTTCCACAGTTAGTGGTAGTACGCCCATGGAGGAACGAGATGTAAAAGCCAATAAGAGCGGAGCTTTTGCTTTTTTGAAATATGTAATTGGATTGTATCCAAAGCTAGCAATCAAGATAGCTTGAACAACGAACATAACCAAAAGACCAACGTAAAGCAATACTACGAATAGACCCATGTCTAAGATAGCTTGCAAGCCACGTGTTGCCAATGTAGATGCCAACAATGCAACTACGCCGTATGGCATAAGACCAATAATGAAGTCTGCTACCCAAGAAATTAATTGATGAAGTTCATCAAATAACTTAGTGAAGATTTCCATGCTATTTGTGCCTGTTTTCTTCAACAAACGAGCAACGCTACCCAAGATAATAGCAAATACTACGATGCCAATAACATTAGTTTCAGCAGCTGCTTGAATTGGATTACTTGGAATCAACGCACGGAATGTATCAACCATTGGTTTAATTTCGCGAATCTTTTTACCAGATTCGACAACATCGAAACCTTGACCTAACCCAAAGGCATTACCCAAGATAAGGCCAACTATAGCCGCAACAGCTACCATACCAAGGTTTGTAGATACCATAGCAACTACTAACTTTTTAAGGTTAGCACCCGCCTCCATGTGCAAGATAACATGGACGATGGAAATAAATACAATAGGAATAACAAGCATGCGGATCAAATCGATGAAGCCGCCCCCCACTAGAGAGAACCACTTAGTACTTTCCTTGATGTAAACCACTTTAGATGGATCATCTGGGAAGCCTGCAATAATTTGAATAATAATACCAAGTACGGCACCAACAATAGTACCAATAATAACGAGATTACCAAAGGATGTACCTTTGCGTTGCAAAGCATAAACACCGATTAATGCGAGCACAAACACTACGATAATACCGATACTTAATGGATTGCTTAGCATGAGGTAATCTGTAAAAAATGGAATATTCATAATACACCTCTTTAATTCATATCACAATAATAGGTTATGAATTAAGTATAGCATATATCGAAAATTTTACAAGTAAAACAATTCGAATTTTACAAGTTTATCTATGCCGAATCTGCAAGCTCCATAAACACGTTAATCTCCATAGCTCTACAGATGCCTATATAGTTCCAAGAGAGCTCTACATCATAATAGGAATCAACACATATAAAAAAAGGTGACCTTCCTAAGGAAGATCACCTTTAAAGTGATTCAGTTATAGCTATACCTAGTTAATGTATTAGCGCTTAACCAAAACGTAAGTTACTTGGATAGGACCATGAGCACCATCTACAGTTACTAACTCAATATCAGCTGTACGGGATGGACCAGAAATCAAGCAAACGTTTGTAGGGAATTTAGATGGATCGTTATGATAACGTTCCGCCAAATGTTCCATAGTTTGAGTCATACGTGGATTGATTGTATCAGTGTACAATACAGCAATATGTGTTGTAGGCAACAAGCTGATAGCACGGCCAGATTCTTCACCAGATGCTTGTACTACAGTAGCTGTTTCAGCAATACCACAATATGGGAATGTAATACCGATATCTGCATTGGCAGTGTTGGAGATACATTCTTCACGGCCTTTAGCTGGGTCCCATTGGAAGTATGTACGAGTGCCGC
>NZ_CAUQYW010000015.1:0-50755 GCF_963522475.1 uncultured Veillonella sp.
ATATCTCATGAAAATACCCCCTTTACTGGTTGTCCAGTAAAGGGGGTACATATCACAATAAAGTGGACGCTTTTTCTATTTTAAAAGCTACCGCTAGCCAGTGTCAGGCCATCGACTCTACTAGGATTATATGATTTAAGAACCTTTGCTACAGCTTCAATAGTCGCTCCGGTAGTGTAAATGTCATCTACAATTAAAATACGCTTTTGAGATACATCAATATCTTTAAATTTTGCTTTAATTACAAAAGCATCATCAATATTTTGATGTCGTTCCTTATTAGTTAAAGCCCACATATCATTAGAAGTATCAAACTTATATATACAATCAAGCCATTCGAAATATCGCTTATTTATTTTACCTAATGAATATGCCCATTTCTTAAAAAATAAATCAACCTGGTTGTATCCTCTTTTTTTCTTCTTTGTTTCACTTGAAGGTACAGGAACTATATAATCATATACAGTTTTACAATTACCATTTACAATATTAAACTCATTATATTTCATGTAAAAGTTGTACGATGCTAAAAAAGGAGCAGCCCCTTTGGACTGCTCCTTTTTTTCATTAAATTTTACATCGTAAATCATAGACTTTAGACCACCACGATATTCAGCTAACACACATACATCATCTACATAATGTAAAAATTTATGTGGCACATGACGAATATGTAATAGATCTGTAAAACAAGTTTCACACCAATTCCCTTGTGTTGCTACGAAAGTCCCACAATTAGGACATACAGGTGGAAATAGGAAATCCCAAAAACTCATTATGAATCACATCTCCCTTGTAGTCGTTCTTTAAACAATGTATATCTTTCATCACCGTTTACAGTACGTACAGCACGTTCTATAGCGCTCGTTGTACCAACGATAATAACCTTCCGTTTAGCTCGTGTAACAGCAGTGTACAACAAATTACGTTGCAACATACCACCATAACGTGGAACAAATGGGATGATAACTACACCATACTCGCTACCTTGACTTTTATGAACCGTAATAGCATAAGCTGGCATAATCATATGTGCTTCGTCGATAGGTAGACGAACCTCTTTATGGATAAATCGGATACAAATATCGGTCCGTGTAATGGCATATATAATTCCAATCTCACCATTAAAGACTTCTAACTCATAATCATTGAGGATTTGTATAATCTTATCCCCTACCCGATAAGTAATACCATTTACCCGAGCTTCTCCTTTATAGCTATCTGGTGGATTTATCGCTTGCTGTACATATTGTGAAATCAATGTACTACCAGCTTCCCCACGACGCATAGGAGAAATGATTTGAATATCTAATTCATCCTCTACATTTTCTTGCTCTCGTTTATACACATTGATGATAGCTTTCATCATCATGTCATAAGATTTAACGGGTATGAAAGAAAACTCTTCACTTACACTTTCAAGATTTGGCATTTCACCACGATTGATGGCATAAGCGCTTTCAACAATGGTATTACCAGAGCTTTGACGATAAATCTGGTTAAGTCGCGTATAAGGCACACAGTCACTATCGAGTAAATCTTTTAATACAAAGCCTGCTCCAATAGGTGGTAATTGATCTACGTCACCTACGATAATAACATGTGCTTCCTTTGGAATGGCCGCCATTAACGAATAGAATAACCGTACATTAAGCATTGATGCTTCATCAATGATAATAACATCAATGTCTAAAGGATCATCTTCATTCTTAGTAAAATCATAAGAATCACTACCTTGAACAGGTACTAATAAGCGATGTATTGTAGTAGCTTCAAACTCTGTGGCCTCAGTAAGTCGTTTTGCAGCACGTCCCGTAGGTGCACATAGAATAATACGACCCAAGCCACCAAGTTGAAATCCTTTTACTAAAGCCTTAATAATCGTCGTTTTACCTGTACCAGGTCCACCAGTGATAAGAGAAAACTTTTCAAAGAAAGATAACTGGATAGCCTCTTTTTGGGCATCACCAAAAATAATATGATTATCCTCTTCAAATTTCTCTATAAAACTTGGAATATCTAGAGAAATTGGATCTGCTTCTAATAAGAAATCCTTTGTATAATGAACGCTTTCTACTTCAGACACGTACATTTCTGGAGGGTAAATATATAAGATATCTTCATAATAAGTACTATATAAAGCACCTTGCTCCAAAAGACTTTCAATAAAGTTAGCAATATCATCTACATCAGTTTGTAACAGATCATCTAAACGGCCAATAAGTTGATCTACGGGCAAACAAGTATGACCTTGATTATCTAGACTGCGTAAAATCCATTCTAAGCCAGCCTCTAAACGACGTGAATCACTGCCAGTAATACCAAGATGTTCTGCTAGAGTATCAGCCGTACCAAAGAGCATGTCTGGTGCTACACGTAACAAAGTATAAGGATTATCTTCAATAACAGCCACAGACTGAACACCGTAATAAGTGTATACCGTGCGACTCCATTTAGATGAAATGTGATATCTTTCAAAAAAATGATTTAAATCGGATAAAATCCCTTCACCTAACAAGGTGTTAAATAATTCGTCTTTAACACTTTTACGAAGCCCTGGTACATCCTTGATTTCTTCAGGACGTTCCTCTCGTAAAATCTCTAATATACGAATACCAAAATAATCGAGTACCTTTTCTACGGACTTTTCACCAAAGCCTTTAATCCCTAAGTTCAATAAGTAGGTCTTTGCAGCACCCATATTATCAGGCTTTAACTTCTCTACACTAGTAGCATCAAATTGTCGACCATATTTTTCATGTTCTACATAACGGCCGCGAACTTCGATATCTTCCCCCTCTTTAGGAGACTCAAATTTACCAGTACAAGTAATGTATTCCTCATTATAATCCTTAAGGACAAACACGCAATACGTACGTTGTGTATTCTCATATATAGTTCGGTATACAAATCCTCGTATAGCGTCCATTATTTCTCCGTATTAGGTAAGGCTTCAATAATTTCTTGTACCGCATCGGTAATACTGCCTTCATTACCGATTTTAATATGTGCCACTTTTTCATATAAAGGGTATCGTTCTTCATATACATTAAAGATATACTCAATGCTTTCTTTAACAAGTGGACGAATTTCAAGATCCAAATCATCTAGGATATGATTTACATCGCGGTTAACAAATACAACAAGACCATTATTGCGCATTAACTTTACTGTTTTGTCATAGGTAACAGTACCACCACCGGTAGCAATAACAGATGGCTTATTATGAATTAATTCTTTAATTGTACTGTATTCATACTTGCTGAAAGCATCTTTACCGTCATAAATATAAATATTTTGTACAGATTTTCCTACTTTATCTTGAATTGTTTGATCTAAGTCGTAAAAGTCTCGGCCCAATTCTTTGGCTAACATTTTACCAACTGTAGTCTTACCAGCTCCTGGCATACCGATGAGAAAAATATGCTTATGCATATGCTCTTTTAAAAACTCATTGCTCATAGAAACAACAGTCTTTATATAATTTTCAACATACGATGATAACGTTTTATCTTTGCAATTTGCAGTATGCAATGCAACAATACTTTCATCACGCGCTTCATCTACTAAGGGTAAATGATGTTCATCTTTATATTTACCAATTTCTTTGATTAAAGATAGTCTTTTTTCAAATTCAGCGACTAATACAGCATCAATGCTATCTATTTGTTTACGAGCTTCTTTAATATCCATGAGAACCCCCTTATTATGCATTAGCCAAAATAGCTAAAGCCTGTTCTTCATCCACCTTCATTTGATCAATAAGATCTTGTAAGTTATTAAATTTAACTTCTCCTCTAATATAGGAAATAAATTGTACAAGAACTGTTTTTCCATATATATCTTGGTCAAAGTTAAACAGATGTACTTCGCATCTATGGTACTGATTTTTAAATGTAGGATTATCCCCAATATTACCTACCCCATCATACCAAATGCCATCGATCCACACGCGATTAGCATACACTCCATCTGGAGGTGTAGCCATTTCATTAGGAAGTAATAAATTTAATGTAGGAAATCCTAATGTACGTCCTCGTTGATCACCTTTAATAACAGTCCCTTTAAACTGAAATGGTCTTCCTAGCCAATGAGTAGCATCTTCTAAACGCCCTTCTCGAATCGCTTTTCTGATTTCAGTACTTGAAATAGGTGTACTAAGACCATCACAAGGCAATAAAGGCTGTACTAGGACTTGTATATGCTTATCAGCCAATGCTTGTTTCATATATGTAGGATTACCTAATCCTTTTGCACCGAATGTAAAATTCTCACCTATTACGATGGCTTGAACATTCATATCTGTACAAAGAGCATCTAAAAATTCATCAGCACTCATTTGAAGTAGTTCTTCATTCATAGGTAATCTCAAAATATAATCTACATTCAAATCATCAAGAACAGTATCCATAACCTCTTCTTGAATAACCCGCTTAGGAACACGTTCTGGATGTAGAATTGTCAACGGATGATGTTCAAAGGTAATAATAATGCTAACACCATTAACTGATGCAGCTTCTTCGACAGCCTTTCGTATAACTCGTTGATGACCTCGATGAATGCCATCAAAGGTACCTAAGGCATATACTTTTGTATCTTTGATTTGACGTAGTTCATCAAACGAATGTAATTGCTTCATACTTATCCTTCAATAAAAATATTTTTTTCCACCTTCAATGTGTGGTTTGTTCGTTTCATAATACCAATGAATCCATGAGGACCATAGGCTCTATAATAATGATCTGGTTCGGTAAAGGAAAATTCACTATCTATAGGTAATTGTTTACCTTGAACCATCATCTTTAATTGTACACTATTTACCGTTACTTTTGAAAGATGTGAAACTGCTGTATCCGTTGGTAACAATAGGCTTTCACCATGAATCATCAGTTCCTCAGCCATTTTCGCAGAACCAATATCAAAGGGCCCTACTTGAGTACGCGCCAAAGATGTCATTGTTCCTGGTATACCTAATGAAACACATATATCACGTAATAATGAACGAATATAAGTGCCTCCAGAGCATGTTACACGAATTGTAAAATATGGAAAGCCATATGCTACAAGCTCAATATTTTTTATATGAATTTGCCGCAATGGCAATTCTACAGGAATCCCTTTACGGGCATATTCATAAGCGCGAATACCATTTATCTTAATAGCGGAATATTTTGATGGTCTTTGGTCTTGTACACCAGTAAAGGAATTCAATGTATTAACTAATTCATCAAAAGTTGGTTTAATAATAGCATCAGAAAGTTCTGAACATTGAGTCGATTCATTTAATAGAACGCCATCTCGTAATACCATGTCTGCATCAGGCAGTACAGATTGACCAGAACTATCTTCCGTATCTGTAAAAGTCCCCAATTTACATTCTGCCACATAGTTTTTATCAAAACTATCAGTATATTCAATAAGTCGCGTAGCCTTACCTAGAAATACTGGCAATACGCCATAAGCCATAGGATCTAACGTACCACTATGACCTATGCGTTTCTCTTTTAAAATACGGCGACAAATGGCAACAGCATCATGGCTTGTTATTCCAGGAGGTTTTAAAAATGGTATAACGCCATCCATTATTTAATCACCTCAATAAGAGCTTGTTTTGCTTCCTGTAATGGTAAATTAATGGTACAACCGGAAGCTCGAATATGTCCGCCACCGCCAAAATGGCTAGCTATAGCATTCACGTCGGTTCCTTTAGAACGCAAGCTTACCCGCGTTCTATCATCAGCTTCAGCTTTTAATAAAATAGCTATATCAACAGTATCGACGTTTCTAATAATATCTACAAAACCATCCGTATCATCCCCAAGAATTGTCATGGCTTTACGATTCAACTCAATTGTAGCCACTGTATTATTCTTGTAAAATTCAATAGTTTGCATAACTTGTTTTGTTAATTCAAGACGACTGGCAGACACAGCTTCAATCGTTTCAGAAATAACATTAGGTCTAGCACCAGCTGCTACACATTTTGCAGCCATTTCTAAAGTATTGGCTGTGGTATTACTGAACTTAAAGAAGCCACAGTCTGTAGCAATAGCCGTATATAATGCAGTGCCCATAGACTCAGTGATAGGCCAATTCCATTTTGTACATAAATCGGTAATAATTTCACCAGTGGCAGCAAAATTAGGCTTTAAATATAGATGATTCGCAAACTCAGTATTAGAAATATGGTGGTCTATATTAAAAATAGGTGCACTCCATAGTGCACCTACTTTGCCAATTCGCTCATACGTGCTAGCATCCAATACCATTAGCATATCAATATCAACAGGATTTGTTTCAAAATACGCTACATCATGGATGTGGTCCGTATATCGTAAGAATGAGTACTTTTCAGGAACTACATCATCCACTACCATATATACAGTTTTACCTTGCCCTACAAGGGCTTCGTAAAAGGCCACCATGGACCCGATAGCATCACCATCAGGTCTAACATGGACGGTTAGCATAATAGAATTAGCTTCACACAGAGCCACATGTAATTGATTAATAGTAATCTTACTCATGTTCTCTATCCTTTGTGTTAATTTTTTTCTTCGTCCTTTTTGATTTCATTCAAAAGGGATTCAATATGCATGCTATAGTCTAAAGACGTATCCTTATCAAATGTGATAGAAGGAATATGGCGCAACTTAAGTACTTTGCCAAGCTCAGTACGAATATGACCTGTTGCATGCTTTAAAGCGATAAGAGTATCTTCTTTTTCCTTATCGGAACCAAACAATGAAACATAAATCGTAGCCTCTCGTAAATCACCGGTTACATGAACATCGGTAATAGTAGTGAAGCCGATGCGAGGATCTTTCAATCCACGCATCAACATTTGACTTACCTCTTGTTTGATGAATTCTTGTAATTTTCTGACACGAACGTCACTCATATAAACCTCCTATATTTGAGGTGCAATTTCTTCCATCAAGTACGCTTCAATTACGTCGCCTTCCTTGATGTCACGGTAACCTTCTAAGGAGATACCACATTCGAAGGATGTTTTAACTTCTTTTACTTCGTCTTTGAATCGACGTAAAGAGTCAACCTTACCTTCAAATACAACAATACCATCACGGATCAAACGTACTTCAGAATCGTTAGTAATACGACCTTCTGTTACATAAGAACCGGCAACGATAGCTTTAGGTGTAGAAATAACTTGACGTACCTCTGCACGACCAACAACAACCTCTTTAAATTGAGGAGCCAACATACCACGCATCGCAGACTCAACGTCATTAATAGCATCGTAGATTACGCGATATGTACGAAGGTCAACTTTTTCATTCTCAGCAGCGCGACGTACATTAGCATCAGGACGTACATTGAAGCCCATTACGATGGCATTAGATGCAGAAGCCAACATGATATCGGATTCGTTGATAGCGCCTACTGCAGCATGAACGATAACGATACGTACTTCAGGATTCTTAATACCTTCCAAGGATTGACGTAATGCTTCTACAGAGCCTTGAACGTCTGCTTTAATGATGATATTAAGATCTTTTAACTCACCTTGTTGAATTTGGTTAAAGATATCATCCAATGTAACTTTGTGAGTAGCTTGCAATTCTTGAACGCGTTGTTTAGCAATACGTTTTTCTGCGATTGCACGTGCTTCGTTATCATCCATACCATTGATGATTTCACCAGCTTGTGGAACTTCTGAGAAGCCCAAGATTTCTACTGGCATAGAAGGACGAGCTACTTTTACCTTTTCGCCGCGTTCATTTGTCATGGCACGTACTTTACCATATGCAGTACCAGCAAGTACAGTATCACCTACACGAAGAGAACCTTTTTGTACTAATACGGTACATACAGCACCACGCCCTTTATCAAGTTGAGCCTCGATAACTACGCCGTAAGCTTTACGATTAGGGTTCGCTTTCAATTCCATAACTTCTGCTACGAGCAAGATATTTTCGAGCAAGTCGTCGATACCTTGTTTTTGTTTAGCAGATACTGGAACCATGATTACATCGCCGCCCCATTCTTCTGGTAAAAGTCCATGTTCAGATAATTGTTGTTTAACATGGTCTGGGTTAGCACCTGGTTTATCCATTTTGTTGATAGCAACAATAATTGGTACATCTGCAGATTTGGCATGGTTTATGGCTTCAATAGTTTGAGGCATTACACCATCATCAGCAGCTACAACAAGAACTGCGATATCTGTAGATTTAGCACCGCGAAGACGCATAGCTGTAAACGCTTCATGGCCAGGAGTATCAAGGAATGTAATTTTATTGTCGTTATAACGAACTTGGTAAGCACCGATATGTTGAGTAATACCACCTGCTTCGCCAGCTGTTACATTAGTTTGACGAATTACGTCCAACAAGGATGTTTTACCATGGTCAACGTGACCCATGATAGTAACAACTGGAGGACGAGGTTTTAATGTTTCTGGTGCATCTTCAATTTCGATGATATCAGTAGGATCTTCTTCAGGTTCTACTTCTGTTACAGTTACACCAAATTCTTCAGCTACGATTGTAGCAGTATCAACGTCAACCTCTTGGTTAATGCTAGCCATAACACCTAAAAGCATCAACTTTTTGATGATTTCAGATACTTCGCGGCCCATTTTTTCGGCTAATTCTTTAACTGTTAAAGGACCGGATAATTCGATTTCCGTAGCAATCGCTGCTTCAGCCTTACGTTCAGCCTCAGCTTTTTGTTGTAAGTACTGTTCATTACGATGTTTTACGCGATTCTTTTTCTTTTGCATAGATGTAGATAACAAGGATTGAGGACGGTTGTTACCACCTTTTTTATTTTTCTTGTTACGACGATCATTGTTATTAGAATTGCGATTATCATTGTTTCGATTGTCGTTATTGCGATTATCATTATTACGCGCATCATTAGGACGACCATTATTATTGCGGTTGTCATTATTGCGGTTATTATTGTTAGGGCGGTTGTTAGCGCGGTCACCAGATTGTTGGTTACCTTCGGATTTACGTGTAGGTTCAGAGATTTGTACATGACGTACATTGCCCTTTTTATGGTCATTTTGTTTAGATTGATCGTCTTGTTTTTGACCACCTTGTTTGTAATTATCCTTTTTGTGTTCGTTAGAACGATTTGGATTTTGTTGTTTATGTGGTGCAGCTTCTTGTTTATGTGCTGCTGTTGGAGCAGATTTTTGTTCTACCTTTTGTGTAGATTTAGATGCTTCAGATTTCTTACCTAATTGTTTTTTTACAATATCATAACCTGAATCATCTACAGAATTCACTGCTTTCGTAACATTAATATTATGTTGTTGCAAGATAGAAATGACCTGCTTACTTTCTACGCCGAACTCTTTGGCGATTTCATGGACGCGCTTTTTGGACATCTACATACCCCCTTATTGTCGATCAATCTCTTTTACTATTGCCTTTGCAAACCCATCATCTAGTACGGCGACTACTACCCTAACTTCTTTACCAATAGCTGTTCCTAACACCTCTTTATTGGCAATACTATGAAGTGGAATCTGATGTGTTTCTGCTAATTGAGTATATTTCTTTTCATTGTTGGCTGCACAGTCACAAGCGAGAAGTACCAATTTTGGTTCCTTTCTCTTTATAGCCTTTTCTACGATAAAATCACCGGAAATAACCTTACCTGCTCGTTGTGCTAAACCTAAGAGATTCAAAATTTTATCTTCATTCATGTATATCAGTGATTACTCATGCTCTTGTAAATCACGTTGTAACGCTTCGTATATCTCTTTCGATACACTATGCTTTAATGACCGTTCTAATCGTTTTGCCTTATAGGCTTGTTCAAAGCACGACATGGATTCACATAGATAGGCTCCACGTCCTGGTGCTTTACCAGTGCGATCAATACTGATGTTACCGTCTGGGCTCAAGGCTACACGAATCAATTCACGTTTTACCTTTGGCTCACCACATCCTACACAGGTGCGCATAGGTTGGGATTTCGGTTTCATGACTATTCTCCATCCTCAGCATTACCAAAACCTGCAAAAGGTTCTTCAGCTGCTTGAGTTTCACTCTTAATATCGATTTTCCAGTTAGTTAATTTGGCTGCTAATCGAGCATTTTGACCAGCTTTACCAATTGCTAAGGATAATTGATAATCAGGAACTACAACGTAAGAGGATTTTTCTTCTTCACTTACATCAACAGATACAACCTTTGCTGGACTCAAAGAGTTTGCGATATAAATTGCTGGATCTTCATCCCATTTAACGATATCAATCTTTTCATCATGTAACTCATCAACGATATGTTGTACACGTTGACCTTTAGGACCTACGCAAGCACCTACTGGGTCAACATTTTCATCGCGGCTATAAACAGCAATCTTAGAACGCATACCTGGCTCACGAGCTACGGATTTAAGCTCTACCACACCTTCATAAATTTCTGGTACCTCTAACTCAAAGAGGCGTTTTAATAAACCAGGATGTGTGCGGGAAATCATGATTTGAGGCCCTTTCGTAGTTTTCTTAACCTCTACGATATAGCATTTAATACGATCTCCTTCGCGATATGTTTCTGTAGCAATTTGCTCAGTAGGAGGCAAGATTGCTTCTGTTTTACCTAAATCGATAAATACATTTTTACCTTCAACACGTGTAATAACGCCAGTAATGATATCGCCTTCACGGCTATAGTATTCTTCGTATACTACGCTGCGTTCAGCCTCTTTCAAACGTTGAATAAGCATTTGTTTTGCAGTATGGGCAGCACTACGGCCAAAGTTAGCTGGAGTAACATCTACTTCTACTACGTCGCTAATTTCAAAACGTTTGTCAATTTTGCGCGCTTCTAACAAGCTAATTTCTGTTTCTGGCAATTCAACAGTTTCTACTACTTGTTTTTTAGCCATTACTTTGTAAACGCCTGTTTCACGGTCAATCACAACGTACGCATCTGGATTAGATGTTGGTTCTTTGCGATATGCTTGCAACAATGCAGCCTCTAAGGATTCAAAAATAACCTCAGGAGCAAAACCTTTTTGCTTTGTAAGCACCATTACCGCTTGAATTAATTCTTGACTCACTCGTATGCCTCCATATATTAAAAATCAAGATGTAATCGAATTTGTGCAATGGCAGTCCGTTCGAATGTCATGCTTTCACCATTGATAGTAAAATCGATAGTTGTGTCTGTAAAACCTTCTAATACACCAGTAAATTGCTTACTGCCATTAATCGGTTTAAATAGCTGAATATCAACATCACGACCATTATAGCGAACCAAATCCTTATCCTTCTTAAGAACTCGATCTAGGCCTGGAGAAGATACTTCCAATAAATAGTTTTCCGTAATTGGATCTTTTTCGTCGAGCACAGCACTTAGTTTTTCGCTAACCAACTGACAGTCATCCAAATCTACACCACCTGGTTTGTCGAGATAGACACGTAAATACCAATCGCGTTCACGAACGTAATCTACATCGACTAGTTCCATTTCGGTGCCGGCTATAATACCTTCAACTACAGAGGATACAAATTCCTCTACTGCTTCTCTCTTCATAGCCATCGCCTCCTTTATTACTACATCTTGTATATATCTCTTGATGTATTACCTCAAAATAAGGCTAATCATAAATGAAAGAGTGGACATGAGCCCACTCTTTTAAAAGATTTATATAAAAGTCATATATAGTATATCACATTTGCTGTGTATATACAAATTCTACGCTTTCTTATGGGCCTTAACTAAATATTCCCACTTAAATTATTTCATATGAAAATAAAATAACTAAAATAATAGCATAGTTAAATTTAATGATTATCCTTAATCAACACGTTCATTTAACCCTTTTAATATAGGCCCTAAATGTTCACGTAGAACAACGGTTAAATCATCTAAATTTTTAGCATCTAGATGATGGTCTATTTCAGGATAATTTTTATAACGAAGCTCTGCAAAATACTCATCACGTAATTCGTTATAATATAGCAATAATCCAGTACATTCATCCATCTTACGATATTCACCGATAATAAAAGAACCATTAATCATCCGAATTCCGTGAGCTGGATCAACATCACATATAAAACCTTCCAGTTCTTTAGGCATGACCTCGGAAAAATCCCATTCAGGTATTCCTCGGCGACGATAGGTAAAGGTAAAGTTATTCGCTGGCTCGATTAACATATTAGTTAAACCTTTAACACATCGATCTTGTAATCCCTTCCAGAACGACTCTAAATCAGCCCGTACAAACGAAATATCCACAAAGGAAAAGAGTGGCATTTCAATATGAACCGTATAGTCCTCTACCTCTTTATCATATAAGGCAGACCATCGCCATCCTAGATCATTTTGATAATGGAAAATAGGTACCTTTAATACCTCTTCACCTGCTGCAAAGCGTTCAAGTAGCGCAGTGTAATCAGATTCATTGGATACTGCTAAGGTAAATCCCCCAATCTGCTGAGGCAACCATGAATAATCTAATGCTTTACAAGCTTCAATAATCGTTTCCATATAACGCCTCATATTTCTGTTGATACTGTAAAACAGCTTTTACATAACTACGTGTTTCTGGAAATGGTATAGTATCAACCATGCCATTCCATTTATTCTCATTGAGCCAGGATTCAACATGTCCACGTCCCGCATTATACGCAGCTAATGCCTGCACCTCATCGCCATTAAATTCTTTTAACAAATGGCCTAGATACCATGTTCCTAACTCAATATTTGTTTCAGGCTCTTTTAGCTGACGATCTGTATAATTACCATGACCAACTTGTTGAGCAACCCAACGTGCTGTATCTGGCATGAGTTGCATCAATCCAAGAGCACCTGTTTCTGACTCAGCAGTATTCTTATATTTGCTTTCAGCTAAGATAACACTAGCCACCAAGGATGGTGGAACCTGTTCCTTCTCAGCTGCAGCCATCACTACATCTCTATAGTTAAAGGGGTACGCCACTTGACGCGCTAAAGGATCATCTAAATGAGTAAAATAAAACCACCCAAGTACGACGCACGATAACGCCGTTGCCGTTGCACGTTTCATAAATCCCCCTTTCCTTACATAATTCTTATAAATTTTACTATTTGCTACAGTATAGTGATACACCAAATAATAGATTACTATTATACAAAATTTTATGGGGTTATTATACCATTTAATCTTAAATTTTATATACCAAAATTAGTACATAACAGACTATTATTTTGATTCTCGTAAAATTGGCTTAATATGTTCTTCCCAAATATTATTCAAGCGTGCTAATAAATCACAAGGTGTACCATTATTATCAATAATTATATCTGCATAAAAGCGTTTATCGTCTAGTCGCATTTGACTATTGATGCGAGCTAAAGCATCCTTTTTTGTATATCCATTACGACTCATTAAGCGATCTATCTGAGTAGGCTCGTTTACATAAACAAGCCACACCTCATCCATCATGGTATACCATTCCCCCTCTATGAGTAATGGAATATCATAGATTAAAACTGGCGTATTAGCCTTTTCATATTGAGATGTTAGTTCCAAAATACGATTGCGAATATGTGTTTTCAAACATCCATTTAATAATTGTCGTTTTTCTTCATTGTGAAAAACTATTGCACCAAGTGCTTCACGGTTTAGTGTGCCATCATCATGAAGGACGTTAGAACCAAAGGTATCCACAATGGCTTGTAAACCTTCAGTACCGCGCTCTACTACTTCACGAGCGACGATATCTGCATCGATATAAGGTAATCCTTTGTCCTTAAAATAGTTAAGAACTGTACTCTTGCCCGATGCAATACCACCAGTTAATCCTATCTTAAACATACATACCTTCCAACATTTAATATTAATATGTAAACTATTTTACCAATGCCCAGTTCTCAGCATGGTGCACATCTACAATTAGAGGAACATGTAATTCCACAACGGATTGCATGGTAGAACGTAATAATGCTTCGATAGCCTCTAATTCATCATTCACTACCTCTAATACAAGTTCGTCATGTACTTGTAATAAAAGTCTAGATTTAAAGTTTCCTTCTTCTAGCTTTTTCTCTACTTGGTTCATAGCCAACTTGATAATATCAGCAGCAGTGCCTTGAATTGGTGTATTCATGGCCGTACGTTCTGCAAAGGAGCGACGGTTAAAGTTACGGCTGTTAATATCAGGCAATTCACGTTGACGGCCGAACATAGTACGAACCTTACCCGTTTCATGAGCCTCTTGCACCATACGATCCATATATTCTTTAACCTTAGGATAACGACTAAAGTATAGATCAATATAGTTTTTAGCTTCACCCCGTGTAATACCGAGGTCACGAGACAAGCCAAAATCAGAAATACCGTAAATGATACCAAAATTAATCGCCTTCGCATGGGAACGCTCTTCACTCGTAACGTCCTCTTGAGATTTTCCTAGTACCTCCGCCGCAGTAAAACGGTGAATATCCTTGCCGTCAACAAAGGCTTTGATTAAAGCTTCATCACCGGAAAGATGCGCTAAAATACGTAACTCAATTTGAGAATAATCGGCACTAACTAATGTATCGTACCCTGCACCTGGATAGAATAAGGCACGAATTTCACGGCCTTTTTCAGTACGAACCGGAATATTTTGTAAGTTAGGGTCAGAAGAGCTGAGACGTCCTGTAGCCGTAACCATTTGATTAAAGGTCGTATGAATACGCTTAGTCTTATCATTAATAAGAACCGCCAAGCCTTCACAATAGGTAGATACTAATTTTGCTACTGAACGGTACGCCAAGATTTTCTCTACAATCGGACTTTCATGACGAAGCATATCAAGTACTTCTGCATCTGTAGAATAGCCAGTCTTGGTTTTCTTAATAACTGGTAAGTTCATCTTTTCGAATAAAATAACACCTAGCTGTTTAGGAGAGTTAATATTGAAAGTTTCACCTGCCAAATCATAAATCTCTTGTTGTACTTGGGCTAATTCATCTTTAAAACGAGCTGTCGTTTCAGCCAGCTTATTTGTATCAATGTAAATACCATTTTTCTCCATTACCACTAAGGTATGAATCAATGGCAATTCAATGGTTTCATATAAAGACCAAAGCTCTTCACGGCGTGCAGATTCACAAGCTATTTCGTTCATAGAGAGTAAAGCTTTCACCATAGACACGCATTCTACATCTATACTACCGCTAGCAATGCTTGGCACGGAGAAACGTTCCGCTAAATATAAATAACCATAGTTAGTACGCGTAGGATCTAACAAGTACGCAAGAAGAGACATATCATGGACACGAGCTATTTTATCATCGTTAAACAAAGGAATCTCAGCTGGTGCATCTTCACCAAAGGCTTCAATAATCTCTTTTGTTTGAGTAGTAACGATAGCCTTTGCACCTTGCAAAACGGCTAATACAGCTTTTATATCATCTGTTTTTACAACAGTATCACCATTAGATACATATGCATTCGTCACTGTTCTAAATGGAGTTTTACCATCTAACACAATATGTACTGCCACCGTTTTATCTGTATAGAACTCAGAAGTTAAAGCCTTAGCATCTGCCAAATCATCTAGAGAAATTTCCTCTTGTGGAGCAAATAAAGAACCAGGATCACCAAAATCGGCTTCCTCTCCGCCCATTACTTGTACAATACGAGGCGTTAATTTAGTAAATCCTAAGGTTTCAAATAAAGGCTGTACCTCAGAGGTATGGAAATTCTGTACAAAATCTTCAACCTTGTAAGATAAATTCATATCTGTCTTAATGGTTGCCAATTCACGAGATAAGAAGGCTAAGTCTTTATTTTCTACGAGTCGCTCTTTTAATTTCTTACCAGAAATATCCTCAATATGGTCATATACAGACTCAAGATTACCATATTCTGTAATCAATTTAAGAGCCGTTTTTTCGCCTACACCTGGAACACCAGGAATATTATCTGAAGAGTCACCCATAAGGGCTTTCATTTCGATAACCTTATCAGGACCATAGCCATAAAGTTCTTCCATGTTATCAAGAGTAACCTCTAACATATCAGAAATACCTTTTTTAGTTAAGAACACGTGACTATGCTCTGTAACGAGCTGGAGATTATCGCGGTCACCAGTAATGATTTGAACAGCCATTTCTGGTGTACCAAATTTCTTACTTAACGATCCTAGGATATCGTCCCCTTCAAAGCCTTCTTCTTCAATAACACAAATACCTAAGGCTTTTAATACATCTTGAATCAGGCTAAATTGAGGACGTAAATCCTCTGGTGCATCAGGACGATTGCCTTTATATTCGCTGTACATTTCAGTACGGAATGTCTGACGACCTTTATCAAAAGCTACTGCAATATAATCAGGATTAATTTCTTCGTACAATTTGATGAGCATTGTTAAAAAACCATACACCGCATTCGTTGGAGTCCCCAAAGCAGACTTCAACGGTGGTAACGCAAAAAATGCACGGAATAACAAACTACTGCCATCTATAATCATTAATTTTTTCATAATACACCTCGTTTAATACTATTCCTTATTATAACATAATGGAGCTAACTAACTTTTAAAATCAAAATAATTAACTAATTACAACGCTAGCAAATATATTAATAATCTTGATTTCATAAAACAGACTTATATACTATAGTTAAAGAACAGTAGAAAGTGTTTTATACTTCATGCTAACAAGGAAAATATTGAGCTGAAAAGTCCTTGCGTATCAATATGTGGTATGATATAATCATTCAGGTATAAGAAACGATTTTTAAGGAGGTGACTCAATTGCCAAACATTAAATCCAGTATTAGAAGCGTAAAAACGGATGCTGAACGTCGTGCGAAAAACGCCGCTGTAAAATCTCAAATCCGTACAGCAAGTCGTAAAACCGTAGAAGCTGTTCAAGCAGGCGCAGTAGAAGAAGCAAAACAAGCACTTGTTCATGCTACTAGCGTAATTGATAAAGCAGCCTCCAAAGGTGTACTTCATAAAAACACTGCAGCTCGCAAAAAATCCAACCTTGCAGCTAAAGTAAACGCTTTATAATTTTAAAAGCAAGTAAGACAGTCTCTCGGATTTCCGTTGAGACTGTTTTTTTATGCCCTTTTTCATTTTATATATAATGATTGTTTCGTTTTTTATACAGTTATATTTTATTACGCCCTATGGGCAGATTAGAGGACTATTACTATGAGAACACTATTATTAATGCGTGGTGCTCCTGCTAGTGGTAAGTCTCAGTGGATTCGTGACAACAATCTTGAGGCTTACACCTTAGAAGCCGATCATTTCCGTATGCTATTACGCAGCCCTTCCCTTGGTGAAAGCGGCTGGTATATTTCACAAGAGGATAATGGTCCGGCCTGGGAACTCCTATTAGATTGCTTAGAGAAACGAATGAGCAATGGCGACTTTATCGTTTTAGATGCTACCCACACTACATCTAAAGCTGTTAATGCATATAAAGAATTGCTTAACAAATATAAATATACTGTATATTACTACGAACCAGATACACCATTAGGAGAATGTTTAGCTCGTAATGCTACAAGAACAGATTACAAACGAGTGCCTGAGCAAGTTATACACCGCATGCACAAGATGATTAAAACAACTACATTACCAAAGTTTTGTAGGAAAATAAATTCTATCGATGAAATCAACAATTACTTTACTGTAAATTTAACGAATCGATATGAACGAGTACGTATCATAGGTGATATTCACGGTTGTTACACGGCATTACAACAAGCTATCACTCCATGGGATGAAAAAACACTTTATATCTTTTGTGGCGACTATTTGGAGCGCGGTATTGAAAATAAAGAAATGATATATGAAATGATGCGCCTCAGCACATTGCCTAATACGATTATGTTAGAAGGTAATCACGAACGACATATTGCAAACTTTGCATTCAATACAAATTTAGATCGTTCTAAGCGATTTATGAAAGAAGTAATAGCACCTATCGTAAAAGATATGACCAAAAAAGAAATTGATTCTCTTCAGCGAGAATTACGTCTCTTCTATAAATCACTTCGTCAATGCTATCCATTTAGCTTTCATGGCAAAAAATATTTAGTATCCCATGCTGGTCTTTCCTATGTACCTAACATGACCTTTATAGCTACCTCTACCTTTATAAATGGTTTTGGAGCTTACGAAACAGATATTGCTAAAATATATGATAATAATTACGAAAAAGGTATGTGTCAGAACTTTATTCAAATTCATGGTCATCGTGGTGTTCCAGATGGTAAATATTCCTTCTGCTTAGAAGGAGAAGTAGAGTTTGGTGGAGAACTCAAATACATTGATATTACTGCAGATGCTTTTACTAAAAATGGTATTAAAAATGATGTGTACGATAAAGAGTACATGCGCCATGAATACCAAAACATGACACAACATGTCATCTTCACACAAAATGAGGATATTAATATTTTAGGTAATTCTAAATTAGTAAAAGTAAAAAAATGCTCCCCTAACCTATATTCCTTGAACTTTACCTCACGTGTATTCCACAAACGATTATGGAATGAAAATACAGTACAAGCTCGAGGATTATTTGTAGATCGTATGACAGGAGATGTAAAATTACGTAGTTATAATAAATTCTTTAATCTCAACGAACGACCTGAAACCGAGCTAAATAATTTAGCTAATACACTCGCATTTCCTGTAGAAATTCGAACTAAAGAAAATGGATACCTCGCTATTCTTGGTGTCATTAATGATGAATTAGTCTTTGCTTCTAAATCTACTACAGAAGGTATGCACGTAGATTTGTTTAAAAATTTATTCCAAAAACTACCTACAAGCTTACAAGAAGAAATCAAAGAGTTATTAAAACGTAATAGCTGTTCTATGATGTTTGAAGTCATCAGCCAAGAAGATACACATATTATAAAATATGACCAAGATCATCTTTATGTACTTGATATGATTCAAAATTCGTTAGATGTAAATGGCAAGCATATTGATGTATCGTTCTCTAGGGAGAGGTTAGCAGAACTAGAATCCATCCTTATGAAATATGACACTCAGTTAATATCTATTGTAAAAACAATTCAACAAGTTAATACAATGGACGAACTGAATAGCATCATAAATAAGGAACTTAATGCAGATCATGAGTCTGAAGGATTTGTATTAGTCGATAGCAATGGCTTTATGACAAAATTTAAAGGTCCTTATTACAATACTTGGAAGCACCGTCGAAATCGGATTCTAGAACCATATCAACAAAATGGTAAAATTCTTTATGAAAACTGTAAAAACGAAGATGATAGAAAATTTGCAGATTTCTTGAATACACTAGAATATGATGTAGTTTGTAAATCCACCTTACTAAATATAAAAGAAATGATGGAAAATAAGGGTTTACTATAATAAAATAATCATATCTTTTCTAGAAATATCCTGTAATAAAGCCAAAAGAGGTTACAACAGAATGTGATTTAATCGCATTCTAGTTACAACCTCTTTTTCTATTATATTTTTCTTACACTAAATACTAAAACTCCATTACACCAGTGGTGGTAATTCTAATTTCTGGAATTACTGTTAATGCAAGAAAGCTCAGATTGATAAATGGATCTAGTCCCTTAGGTACACCCATGCCGTAGGCAATGTCTTTCATTTTAGCTACTTTAGCATCTACTTCCTCGTGTGGTCGATTTGTAATTAACCCCATTACTTCAAGGGCTAATTCTTCTACTACTTTACCTTCACTTGTAATAACATAGCCTCCACCAATTTCACGAATCCGTTCAATGGCTACCATCATATCTTCATCATTATCGCCTACAACGATTAAATTATGGGAATCATGTGCAAAGGATGTTGCAATGGCACCGTTTTTAAGATTAAAACCTTTTAGAATACCTACACCATTTCTGCCTGATGCTTTATAACGCTCAATACAAGTAATTTTATTATACTCTGCATTTGGTTTAAATAGACCGTTTTCTATAGGAACGTCCTCAACCGTTTTTTGTGTAACGATTTGGCCTGGCACAATATTAATAATAGCTTGAGGACCGTCTACATTAATGTCCAGTTTCTCTTTTGTGAAAGGCCCTATATTAATAGTGTGTAATAATTCCTTAGGAACTTCTTTCTCTTCCCTAACAAGAACTCGTTCAATAGGTTTTCCCTTATAGAACACTTCATGTATTGCTACGCTATTAGGATCATCGAGAACTACAAGATTTGCCTTATAGCTTGGGGCAATAGCACCTAAGTCTTTCAAATGATAGCAAAGCGCCGTATTGGTAGAAGCCATTTTATAAGCTTTCACAGGATCTAAGCCAAGTTCAATAGATCTGCGAATATTATAACTGATATGTCCTTCAGTACGGATATCCTCAATGTGTTTATCATCTGTACAGAAACCATAGTATTCTGTATTAGCTTTGTTATGAACAATACCTTGTACAATAGCCTCTAAATTATGAGCCGCACTCCCCTCGCGAATCCATACATAGATACCACTTCTAACTTGCTCTTTAGCCTCTTCGTAGGAAATACATTCGTGGTTTGTAGTAATACCGGCTAGACGATAGCTTGCCAATTGCTTTGGTGAAAGCCCAATAATATGACCATCCATAATCATATCTTTAAAGTAATCTAATTTTTTTACCATATATGGATCTCTATCAATAACACTAAAAGAGTCCATAACCTCCCCTAAGCCTAAAATGTGAGGATTACTTTGCAGTTTATGTAACATATCACCATCTAAAATAGCGCCGTTGTCCTCACCTGGTACAGCAGGCACACAGGATGGAGCCATAACATACACATCACCTTGAGCAGAAGCCGTTTCATTAATCATGTATTCAATGCCTGCAATACCTGCTACATTACCGGCTTCATGAGGGTCGACCACAAAGCCTAATGTGCCTACTTGAGATGCTTCAAACACCAACTCTTTTGGATTCACCAAAGTAGACTCTAAATGGAGATGACTGTCGATAAAACCGGGCACAATATATTTACCGCTATAGTCATATTCAGTTTCACCACTATAAGTACCTACACCGATAATCGTATCATCATGAATGGCAATATCGGCCACATCCCACTCTTCGGTAAAGACATTTAAAACAGAGGCCCCTTTTAATACAACAGGAGCCTTCTCAAGGCCTTGGGCCTCTCTAGATACTTTTGTATTGAACGTTATCATATAAGGAACCTCCTACATAAAGATCTCTTTCAAAATGAAAATAAGTGCTAAGAAATACATAACAACAGAAATATCACGATATTTACCAACAAGGACTTTAATTAATACGTAACTAACAAGTCCCCATTCAATACCAACACCAATAGAGTAAGCAAATGGCATCATAATGATTGTCAAAAATGCTGGCAATCCCTCCGAAATGTCGCCAAAGTTAATATCCCTCACTGAGGACATCATAAATAAGCCCACTACAATCAATACGGGAGCAGTAGCCGCCACGGGAATGACCATAAGCAATGATGCCAAGAATAGAGATGCAAGAAATAAACCAGCAATAGTAAGTGCCGTTAAACCTGTACGACCACCTTCTGCTATGCCTGCTGCAGACTCAACAGCCACAATATGTGGAGATGTACCTACTGCACTGCCTACAATCGTGCCTATAGCAGCAACTTTCATACAAGAACTTTGAACAGCCATTTGTTGATCTTGTGGTACCTCCGCTTGATTTGTTAAACCAATCAATACACCTACTACGTTAAACAGATTTACAAATAAAAATGTAAATACAACGAACAACATGTCCACCGATAGTATTTCACTCATATCATAGTGGAACCAAATTGGCTCTAAAGATGGTGGCATGGAAAATACTGTAGCTGGTAATTTAGTGATACCACAGAAGAAGCCTACTACAGCAGCTATAATAACGGCGAGGAAGATGCCACCTTTAACATTTCGACCTGTAAATACAGCTATTAAAATCACTCCTAAAATAGCTACTAAGCTAGATGGTGATTGTAAATCCCCTATGCTTATAAGCGTTGCAGGATTACTGACTACTAGCCCTGCACTACTTAAGCCGATAAGAGCAATAAATAGACCAATACCAGCTGTTACGGCTAGTTTAATGGTATGCGGTATAGCATTAAATAAATATTCTTTTAGTGGAGTCACTGCAATGAGTAAAAATACTAACCCCGCTACAAGCTGCGCCGTCAAAGCAAAAGCAAAACTATGCCCCATTTGAACTACAATAGTGTACGCAAAGAATGCATTAATCCCCATCCCAGATAAACCAGCAAAAGGCATATTACTATAGAGCGCTAATAATAATGTCATGATAATGGCGCTCACAGCAGTTGCCGTAAATACAGCACCTACGTCCATTCCAGCAGCACCTAAAATGGCGGGATTTACAGCTAATACATAGGATACACATAAAAATGTAGTAGCCCCAGCAAATAATTCTCTCGATACAGATGATCCACGTTCAGTAATTTTAAATAACTTGTCTAGTGTACTACGTTGCACTTGTGCTGACATAAAAATCCTCCTCTCAGACTTATGTGAATAATCTCTCTTTATTAATATATTTCCACATAAATATATAAATGTCCTGTTAATGTACCAACTATTAGACATAAAATAGAATATAGATATAAATATAGATTTAGATATGGATGTGAATATAGATTGTATGTATAGATTAAAATGTTAGCACAAAAAAAAGACCAACTTATGATATACATAAATTGGTCCTTCATTATGATTTAGATTAAAAAAATTATTTACTAAGTTTCTCTAAGAACGATGTTCCAATGCCCCATTGTTTTAAATCAAAGTTTTCTAATATAGTTTCCCCAATATCAGCAAAGCTTTTTCTATAGCCAAGGTCAATAGCGCCATTAAAGCGTGGACTATAGCCAAGAATAGGTACTAATTCACGAGTATGATCAGTTCCCTTCCAAGTTGGATCATTACCATGGTCTGCGGTAATAAGTAATAAATCATCTTCGGTGAGCATTGGCAATAAACCACCTAATTGGTAGTCAAAGTCTTCAATAGCACGTTTGTATCCCTCTACATTCCGGCGATGGCCATATAAGCTATCAAATTCAACGAGGTTAACCATCATTAAACCACGATCAAAGGAGGAACCAAGTAAGTATGGAACCATATTCATACCATGGGAATTAGTCTTTGTTGGATAGCTTTCATCCCATCCTACATGAGCATAAATATCTCCAATTTTACCGACTGCAACGGTTGGAATATTGGCATCCTGCAGCTCTTGAGGTACCATCTTTTTCTCAGGCATGCGACTATAATCATGACGATTAGATGTACGTACAAAATTACCAAGTTCACCGATGAACGGACGTGCAATAATACGACCTACATAGTAATCACCAATGCATACTTTATCACGGGTAATTTGGCAAATACGGTATAATTCATCGATAGGAATCACATCTTCATGGGCCGCAATTTGGAATACAGAATCAGCCGAGGTATATACAATAGGCTTCCCTGTTTTGATATGCTCTGCCCCAAGACGTTCAATAATCTCTGTACCAGATGCAACTTCGTTACCTAAATAACCATATCCCGTTTCTTTTGTGAAAGTATCCATCAATTCTTTTGGAAAACCTTCGTAAAAGGTTGGGAATGGAACGGTAACGGGATGCCCCATCATCTCCCAGTGACCACTAGTCGTATCTTTACCAGTACTGAGCTCAGCCATGCGGCCAAAAGCACCTTTGATGCTTTCACCAGTATCAGAAATATCAGCAATGCGACCTAAGCCAATAGATTTTAAATTAGGACAATGAATCTGACCAGCCGTTGATTCAATATGGCCCAAAGTATTAGAACCTTCATCACCAAACTTCCCAGCATCAGCAGCGTGACCGATACCAACAGAGTCCATAACTAATAGGATAATTCGTTTAAACATATATCCTCCTATTACATACTATTATTTGAGGTACGGCATTGCAAGCATAAGCGCTGCCAAAGATTTGCTATCCTTAATTTGCTCAGCCTTGATAGCCTCTAATAATTCAGGTAAAGTAAAATACTCAAGCTCAACATATTCATCTGGATCCCAATTGGTTTCACCCATAGTAAGATCTTTTGCTAAGTATAAATGTAATACTTCGTTACAGAAACCAGGACTTGTAGCAATTGTGCCCAATGGAATCCATTGATTGGCACGATACCCTGTTTCCTCTGCTAACTCACGTTTCGCACAGTTAAGAGGCTCTTCATTAGAATCTAGTTTACCCGCTGGGATTTCAAGTAAAGGCTGTTGCAAGGCATAACGGAACTGGCGCTCCATTACAATTTTATTATCTTCCGTAACAACGACAATTGCAGTTGCCCCTGGATGATGAACAACCTCACGCCACGCTTCATTACCATTAACATCAGCTATATCATAAGTGACTTTAATTAGTTTACCATCAAACTTCATCTCGCTAGATTTTTGTATTTCTTTGCTAATTGCCATATATAATTCCTCGTATATATAAAATGATTGTTACCATATAAAACCTACTCTTCATTATATCACAAATTAAATGCACAAAAATAAGGTCCTACTAGTCATAACTAGACTAATAAGAACCTTATGGAACAAGATTATATAAATATTACGCTACCTTTACATAGTCTTGCAACACTGTATCTACAATACTACACTTTACATCTAGCTCCGCTTTAAGTACCGTTTCAGGATTGAGTTTTCTAGATACTACCATATCAACGATAGATTTCGAGAAACCAGATACGAGGATAACACCGCTCGGATGCATTTGTACAGGAATTGTATTATGTGCGTACACAGATACATTCCAGAAGATAAGCCGTGGCATAGTATACCCAAGGGCTTCAAATTTCCGGCGACACGATTCAATAACCATGGTGTTATCTTCATGCTGTGTAGCTTGGTCAAACTGCATATCAGAAATAATAAAGCACGATGAAGGTAGTTCCTCTTGATGCAGATGATTTTTAACAGCTGTATCAAGAATCAAGTCAAAGGTTGCCTCTATATCCGTATTGCTATAATCGTCAAAGCGATGTAAGCGTCTTAGCTTATCTCGCAATGTTTGACACATCGAAATATCTACCATTTGTGGACGATTGCTAAAGGTGATAAATCGATTTTTAAAGGACTTATTATTATGTTGTGAACAATACAGTGCAATAGAATCTGCCACGCTTAAGGCTGTAACAGAACTATTACCTGTCAGGTGTTGACACATAGAAGCAGACCCATCTCGTATGACTAGAATATCGTCATAATCCTTAGGTGGTTCTTGGGCATTCCATAATTGCTCTAGCGTTTCGTCATAGGGTTTTAGAATCTCACCCCAATAACCACGTTTTTCTACATAGGCTTGCACAATATCGTACAAGAACATAGAGTTAGCATTAATCTTAACAGCATCGTCGCCCTTTTGTAATGATGTAAGATATGCCTTGCGACGTTCTTCATCATGTTTTAGGAAAGCATTACGATATTTAAGATTCGCCTTAGATGGTACATGATTATAATTAATATCATTCCATTGGTTAAGAGATGCCTGTCTATCTACTACCGATAAATGTTCGCGCAGCCTAGATAAAATTTTACGATACTCTCGTGCACTTAGATGTAATAAGGATTGCAAAATAACTGCCTCAGAACGTTTTTGCTTAGAGGAAGTATTATTGGACGGCATCCATTTAGCTAATAAACTAATAGAATCGCCAAGTCCACACCCCATTACATCACGTCTGAACTGATTGAAAATTAGCTCTCCAAGTCCATCGTGTAGGATAGTACTAGTCGTATCAAAGAAAATGCGCAGCACATCATCCCAACGACCATAGTTCCATAACTCAGTACCGATGATGAATTGCAATGCCATTTCTGGATGCAAATCACCAATTTTAGTGAGCATCATACGAAATACATCGCGTTCACCAAGTCCAATCTTAATATGACGCGCATACATAAGCCATTTCATGGTATAAAGAGGATCTTCCTCATAAGATGTAATAAATAAACGTAATGCTTCTACTGCATCCATAGTACCATTAGCACTATAGAAGTATCGGTTGTATTTACTTTTACCATAGAAATCAACAGCAGCCTGACGCAATGAAGGTACTGAGAAATTAAGATCTACCAACGTACTGCCACTCGTGCGATACGCAGTTGCATCATTTTTAGTATAAGATTTTTCATTTTTTGTTAATGCGTCCATAAATGTATTCATAGCTCATATCTCCTTAGCATAAAAAAACCGCTGCTGATTATCACAACGTAAATTTTGAAAGCAAAATAAACACGACAACCATAAGCGGTTACAATACAAAGTTCAAGACAATTACTAACCTCAACAAGGCTAAGGTTAACTAGACACGGAACTCTAGGCCAACGGGTCTCCTAATATACTACTTTTTGGTTATTTAATCAAAGGATTGCTGATAGTGTCTAACCTTATGAATCGTTTATGAACGATAACTATGAAATTATACTAGATTCTATACTCATATTAATCTAAAGCTTTATATGACAGGATTGCTGTTAGAATCTAAGTCTATCTGTTCTACATGTTGGTGATATCTTTCACCTGATGATTCGATTATAATACACGCATCCGTGTGTGTCAATATTAATTTTAAAACTTTTTATAAAAAAGCCGCCCAACATAAGTTGAGCGGCTTTCACTATTCTATTCAGAATCGTATTTAGTTTACATAGTCCCAGTGCTACCAATACCACCTGTACGAATGCCTGTAGCATCGTCATCGTTAGTGATAAGGTATTTTGAGAAGATGCCTTGCGCTACGCGTTCACCTTTTTCAAGGGAAACTACTTCTTTACCATAATTGAGTAAAGCAATCATAATATGACCTTCGTTGTCCTCATTATTATAGTAATCGCTGTCGATAATGCCTGTGCTATTTACAAGTGCTAGATGGCGTTTAATGGCCATGCTAGAACGAATGTGAATGGCAAGGTATTCATCGTATGCCATGAAAGCTTTAATGCCTGTTGGCACTAATACTACTTGACCTGGTTCTAAAGTAACAGCTTCAGCGCATTCAATATCATAGCCTGCGCTTTCTGTTGTTTTACGTGTCGGTAAATTGATATCTTGTTCTTCAAAAGCAGAAACTACTTCAAAGCCACGAATATCCATGGAACACCTCTTATTTTAAACAATCTTTACGTGACAAGTTGATACGGCCTTGTTTATCGATTTCGATAACTTTTACCATAATCTCATCGCCTACATTTACTACGTCTTCTACATTTTCAACGCGTTCTTTCGCAAGTTTGGAAATATGTACAAGACCTTCTTTACCTGGTAATACTTCTACGAAAGCACCAAATGCCATCAAACGAGTTACTTTACCAAGGTATACTTCACCTACTTCAACTTCTTTAGTAAGGTTTTCAATGATTTGTTGTGCTTTAACAGCACCATCTTGATCTACAGAAGCGATAAATACTGTGCCATCATCTTCGATGTCGATTTTTGCACCTGTTTCGTCAATGATACCACGAATTACTTTACCGCCAGAACCGATTACATCGCGAATCTTATCTGGATCAATTTTCATTGTAATAATACGTGGAGCATATTGAGACATTTGTTGACGTGGTTCAGCAATTGTATCAAGCATGATGCCCATGATATGCATACGTCCTTTATGAGCTTGTTCTAATGCTTCATGAAGGATTTCACGAGATAAGCCGGAAATTTTGATATCCATTTGAATAGCTGTTACACCCTTAGCTGTACCAGCAACCTTGAAGTCCATATCACCAAGAGCATCTTCCATACCTTGGATATCTGTTAAGATTGTGTAGTGTTCGCCTTGAGTTACAAGACCCATTGCAATACCAGCTACAGGAGCTTTAATAGGTACACCAGCATCCATCAATGATAATGTGGAACCACATACAGATGCCATAGAGCTTGAACCATTAGATTCTAATACTTCGGATACTAGACGCAATGCATATGGGAATTCTTCTTCGCTAGGAATTACAGGTACCAAAGCGCGTTCAGCCAAAGCACCATGACCAATTTCACGACGGCCAGGGCCACGGGATGAACGAGTTTCGCCTACAGAGAAGGATGGGAAATTGTAGTGGTGAATATAGCGTTTTTCTGTTTCTAAACCAATGCCATCGATAGTTTGTTTTTCAGATAATGGTGCTACAGTGGCAACGTTCAATACTTGTGTTTGACCACGAGTAAATAAGCCAGAACCATGTGTACGAGGTAATACACCTGTACGACAAGAGATAGGACGCACTTCGTCAAGTTTACGGCCATCTGGACGAATTTTTTCAACAGTAATCATATGACGTACAATTTCTTTTGTCATTACATCAAATGCTTTATTTACATCACTCAAGTTATCTGGATAGATTTCTTCAAAGTGTGCTAATACATCTGCACGCACTTCACTTTCTTGTGCATCACGTTGTTGTTTATCAGCACAACGTACTGCTGCATCAAGTTTATCATGACCATACGCACGAACTGCATCAGCAATTTCAGCTGGCACGTCTTTACTTTCAAATACGCGTTTTTCTTTGCCTACTTTAGCTTTCATGTCTTCTTGGAAAGCTACGATTTTTTTGATTTCTTCATGAGCTGCCATGATGACTTCAAGAATAATTTCTTCTGGAACCTCTTGAGCACCACCTTCAACCATGAGGATAGCATCTTTTGTACCAGCTACAACAATATTAAGGTCTGTTTCTTCTAATTGTTCTTTTGTAGGATTTACAACAAATTCACCGTTGATACGACCCATGCGAACGCCTGCAATAGGACCATTCCAAGGAATATCAGAAATAGATAAAGCAGCGGAAGCGCCAATCATACCACAGATTGCTGGATCACAATCTTGATCAACGGACATGACTGTTGCTACTACGTGTACTTCATTACGTACACCTTTATCAAATAATGGACGAATAGGACGGTCAATCAAACGGCTATTCAAGATAGCAGATTCAGGTGGACGTGCTTCACGTTTAATAAAGCCACCTGGCAAACGACCAATAGCATACATTTTTTCTTCATAATCAACTGTAAGTGGGAAGAAATCGATATCCTTCGCCTCTTTAGAACCTGTAGCGGTAACGAGTACACGAGTATCACCGTAACCAACCATTACGGCACCGCCAGCTTGTTTTGCAAGTTCCCCAGTCTCGATCGTAAGCATACGACCAGCTAGGTCCATTTGGAATTGTTCCATTCCTATTCCTCCTAAAAATCTTCTTATATGTATACCTTTTTATTATATATCATCAGAAAAAAATAAGCGAATTATTATAGCAACTAATGCAACAAAAAAGCCGTCCTATAGGACGGCTAATTTTATTATTTACGAAGACCAAGACGTTCGATAAGAGAACGGTAACGTTCGATATCTTTACGACGAAGGTAGTCAAGCATGTTACGGCGTTGACCAACTAATTTCAACAAACCACGACGGGAATGATGGTCTTTTTTGTGTTCTTTCAAGTGATCTGTTAAGTATTGGATGCGGCTTGTTAAAATCGCAACTTGTACTTCTGGAGAACCAGTGTCACCTTCATGAGTAGCGTATTCTTTAATTACTGCTAATTTAGCTTCTGTAGTTAACATTAATGTTACCTCCTAAAAAAATAAATAATCCCGATAAGCTTAAGTAACCGTTGGAGATTCGAATACTTCGCTTACGATATGTCTTACGACCTTATTTAGTATACAGTATGTTCCTTAACTTGTAAAGGTATGTCATAAATAAAAGAGGGCTTATGCCCTCTTCTATTATTTCGCACCTAGCACCATACGGTCGCTCAATGCATTTTCCCCAGCTACTTCAAATTTTTGTAATAAATCGGCAACTGTTAATTTTTTCTTTTCTTCCCCTTTTACATCATAAATAATGCGGCCAGCATCCATCATGATGAGGCGATTACCAAAGCGCAATGCATCACGCATATTATGGGTAATCATAAGAGTCGTTAAGTTATGTTCAGAAACGAGTTTATCAGTCAATTGCAAAACATTTTCTGCCGTCTTAGGGTCAAGAGCCGCTGTATGTTCGTCCAGTAATAAAAGGTCTGGACGAAGCATAGTAGCCATCAATAGTGTGATAGATTGACGTTGACCACCAGATAATAAACCCATACGAGCAGATAAGCGGTCTTCAAGGCCTAAACCTAATAATGCAAGTCGTTCTTTAAAGAATGCTTGTTCGCTATCTTTAAAAGCCCATTTAAGGCCTAAGTTTTTACCACGGCGCATGGCAAGAATCAAATTTTCCTCAATTTGCATGTTACCTGCCGTACCAACCATAGGGTCTTGGAATACACGACCTATATATTTAGCTCGTTTATATTCTGGCATTTTTGTAACATCAATATTATTGATAGTGATGGACCCTTCATCAACTGGGAACACGCCAGCAATAGAATTTAATAATGTACTTTTACCAGCACCATTACCACCGATTACAGTACAAAAATCACCTTCTTCTAAATGAAGATCAATCCCTTGAAGAGCGGTTTTTTCATTGATTGTGCCTTTAAAGAAGGTTTTTACCATATTTTTTACTTCTAACATAGTGACCTCCTTAACGAGCCAACCATTTTGCTTTCAATGTAGGCAAGGAAAGCGCAATGGCAACAAGAATAGCAGTAAATAATTTCAAATCGTTTGGTGGCATACCCATATAGAGCACAGCGGCGATAACGATACGATATACGATGGAACCAAGTACTACAGCAATAAGGCTTTGTACAAAGGATTTTGTACCAAATACTACCTCACCAATGATTACAGAAGCCAAACCAATAACAATGGTACCAATACCCATACCTACGTCGGCAAAGCCTTGGAATTGACCAATCAAAGCACCAGACATACCAACAAAACCATTGGAGATCAAAAGACCAAGAACGATCATATTATCAGTGTTTACGCCTTGGGCGCGAATCATTTGAGGGTTAACACCTGTTGCACGTAATGCTGTACCGATTTCAGTACCGAAGAACCAGAACAACAATAAGCATACTACAATAGCAACAATAACACCTACGATAGCAGCAGACCACATGTTTGGTGTGTGAAATACGCTACCGAGAATCGTATAAATTGTATCCATCCGAAGTAAGGATACGTTAGCTTTACCCATAATGTGAAGATTAATGGAATATAAAGCAATCATTGTTAAGATACCAGCAAGCAATGCAGGAATCTTTAATTTTGTATGAATCCAACCTGTTACAGCACCTGCGGCCATACCGCCTACGCCAGCAATCAAGATAGAAAGGATTGGGTTCATACCACTAGTAATTAAAATTGCAGAAATGGCTGCCCCCATTGGGAACGTACCTTCTACGGTTAAGTCAGCCACATCTAATACGCGGAAGGTGATGAATACACCTACCGCTAACAAAGACCATAAAAGGCCTGTTGTTATGGTGCCTACCACTAAATCTAACATTAAAATCTCCTCTATTATTTCATATCTTTACGAAGTGCTTCAGGAATTGTGATACCAAGTTTTTTTGCACGTTCTTCATTAACAGTTAACTTAATATCTTTTTGTGTTTCAATAGCTAAGTCAGAAATTTTAGCTTCACCAGAAAGAATCTTAGCAGCCATTAAACCTGTTTGATAGCCTAATTTATAGTAGTCAACAGAATATGTTGCCACACCACCAGTCATTGTCATACCTTCATCGGCAGCAAATACTGGAATTTTAGCTGCATCTGTAATTTGAGCTAAATTAGCCATAGCAGACGCTAATACATTATCAGTAGGTGTATAAATAGCTTGTACATCTTGATTTACAAGATTTGTAGCCGCTTGTTGGATATCGTTTACATTGGAAACAGTAGCTTCTACAACCGTAATACCTTTTGTGGCAGCATAAGCTTTCATTTTTTCAACTTGAAGTTGGGAGTTGATTTCAGAAGATGTGTAAATTGCACCAATACGTTTTACATTTGGTACTAACGCAATAATAAGATCAACCTCTTTTTCTACAGGTGTCATATCAGATGTACCAGATACATTACCACCTGGTTTTTCATTAGATTGAACAAGTTTTGCTGTTACGTAATCTGTAATAGCAGTACCCATGATTGGAATATCATGAGATGCATTTGCCATAGTTTGTGCTGCTGGTGTAGCAATCGCTAATACTAAATCCTTTTTATCAGATACAAAACGTTGAGCAATACTATTCAAATTAGATTGATCCGCTTGTGCATTTTGTTGGTCTAATTTGATATTTTCACCATCTTTATAACCTTTAGATGCAAGGCCATCAACAAAACCTTTATTCGCAGCATCAAGAGATGGATGTTCTACCAATTGAATAACGCCAATTTTCTTTTGCTCATTAGTTGCTGTATTAGAACCACAACCTGCAACCATTGCCATAATAGAAATAGCACTAAGTGCTACTGCAATACCTTTTTTCCAGTTCATGTGTAACTCCTTACCAATTGTTTATTAAATCATAGTTGCTTTGTTCATCAATTCTTCTGGTAATGTGATGCCCAATTTTTGTAATTTATCTTTACTTACAACCAATTTAAATTCTTTTTGCATTTCGATAGGCATATCTTCAACTTTAGCTTCACCAGTTAAAATTTTAGCTGCCATTAAACCGGTTTGGTATCCAAGTTTGTAGTAATCTACGGACAAGGACATGACAGCACCACCTTTTACGTGGTTATCTTCACCGCCAAATACAGGAATTTTTGCTGGGTCGGTAATTGCTACAAGATTACTCATAGCAGAAGCCACTACATTATCTGTTGGCACATAAATTGCATCTACACGTTGAGAAACAAGATTTTGTGCTGCTTGTTGAATATCATTTACGTTAGAAACAGTAACCTCTTCAACTTTAACACCTTTTGATGCTGCGTAAGCTTTCATTTTCTCAACCTGAATTTGAGAATTTACTTCGCTAGAACTATAAATAGTGCCGATAGTTTTTGCATTTGGTAATACTTGTAAAATTAAATCCACTTGTTGTTCAACAGGATTCATATCAGACGTACCAGATATATTACCGCCCGGATGTTCATTAGATTTAACAAGTTTAGCTGCTTCATAGTCGGTGATTGCAGTACCCAAGATTGGAATATCATGCGTTGCATTCGCCATAGATTGAGCCGCCGGCGTTGCAATTGCAAGAATTAAAGTTTTACGATCAGATACAAAGCGCTGAGCAATACTATTCAAATTAGATTGATCAGCTTGCGCATTTTGTTGATCAAAAGTGATTTTATCAGCTAAACCTTTTTCTTTAAGAGCGTCAACAAAACCTTTATTTGCCGCATCTAGTGCAGGATGTTCTACAAGTTGTACTACGCCAACCTTGTATTCACCATTTGATGTTGTTCCGTTTGTGCCACAACCCGCAAAAGCCATTAGAACTGCCGCCGTTAGCGCTAGGGCAATACCTTTTTTCAAATTCATGGGGATTTCCTTCCTATATGCAAAATAATAATACTTTTATTATAAACAAATTTATCCACTACATCAATGTAGCAGAGTAAAGTATTTTACAATTTACTGTATTTATACCACTGTAAGATTAGAAATCCTATTATGTATCTAAAGATGCTAACATATCTATCGTTAAATCATTAGCGGCTAAGATATAATCTTTAAGCGTTCCTTTATCAAGAGCGACCTTCATAACAGGTACTTCAAATGGATCGAGAATGACACACATTAATATTTCACCTGTTACATAATAACCAACTACGGCTTCTCCTTCATCAGGATCTAAAGTTTCACGCTTTACCGTTACACAGTATGGTTTCATGACCTGTGCTGCAGCTTCTGCTACTTCTTCACGATTAGCAATATATTCTTCTACCTTTGTTTCAGGAATATCAAAAATATCAACCTTTACCGTCTTAACCTCTGTGGCCTCTTCTTTTGCAGCTTCTATAGCTGCACCCAATTCTGTCTGATTCATATATACCTCATATAGAATGGACTTTCACCATTGGTGAAAGCCCTATTATACTAGATTGTTTCATCAGCTGCATTCAAGAACGCAACATAGCATTGTTTAGCCTCGTAAATATCCGCCTTAGATGTAACCTCCCAAGGAGCATGCATACTAAGCACAGCTACGCCACAATCGATAACATTCATACCATATAAGGCCATGATATATGCAATGGTACCACCACCACCGAGGTCAACTTTACCAAGTTCAGCAGTTTGGTATGTTACATTATTGGATTCCATAACACGGCGGATAAAGCCCATATATTCAGCATTGGCATCATTAGAACCAGATTTACCACGAGAACCAGTAAACTTGTTAAATACTACCCCCATACCTAGATAGGATGCATTTTTCTTTTCAAAAGCAGATGCATATAGCGGATCATAGCCAGCACTTACATCAGAAGATAACATACGAGAATTTTCCAATGTGCGTCGTACACTTACAGAATTAGGTTTGCCCATGAGTGTTAGAATTTCAGCTACTGCATTTTCAAAGAAACGAGATTGCATGCCCGTAGCACCTACAGACCCAATTTCCTCCTTATCTACAAGCAAGCAACAAGTTGTGCGTTTTACATTGTCCACTTCAAGCATAGCCACTAAGGATGTGTAGGCACATACGCGGTCGTCTTGACCATAGGCCATAACCATAGAGCGATCAAAGCCCATATCACGAGCTTTTCCGGCTGGTACAATTTCTAGCTCTGCAGATAACAAATCACGTTCTACAAAACCGTATTCTTTTTCAAGAAGGCTATTAATAAATTTAGTAACTCCTTCTTTTTCCTCATCTTTTACAGGACGGCTACCGATGAGTAAATCAAGGGCCTCCCCTTCAATGACCTTAGCCGCATTCTTTTGCATTTGTTCTTGTCCCAAATGAGGTAACAAGTCAGTAATACAGAATACTGGATCATTTTCCTTATCACCAATATTAATATTGATACGAGTACCATCTGTTTTTACTACCACGCCATGAATAGCAAGTGGCATAGCAACCCAATGATATTTTTTTATTCCCCCATAGTAGTGAGTATCCCAGAATACTAAATTGCTATCTTCATACTGAGGATTTTGTTTTACATCAATACGAGGAGAATCAATATGAGCACCTAAAATATTCATGCCTAGTTCAATATCATCAGTACCAATATTAAATAAAGCAATAGATTTATCCATATGGGTATAATAAATCTTATCCCCCACTTTGATTGGTGTATTGGATTTAATAATATCTTTTAAATTTACATAGCCTTTTGCTTCTGCAAATTTAACAGCTTGCACAACGCATTCACGTTCTGTTTTACCATTATCTAAAAATTGACGATATGTATCGCTTAAAGTATATACCTTTTCCATTGTGGCATCATCATAATTATGCCAAGCATATTTACGTTCCATAATCTATCCTTTCTAAAAGCTCACATACTAAAAATTTTACTCAATAGATGCGAACTCATATTAACAAATTTATTTTTGGCGGTCCTTTTCAAGTTCCGCCTTGCAAAATTCTAAATATTTTCGCTCTTTTTCTCGATTTATTTCAGACTTCTGAGTATATAGAGAACGAATTTCGTCCGTACAATGCGTTAATACCTTAGTAACGTAAAATTTTGTACTACCGGACTTAATCGTATATTTTCCAACTTTAAGTTGCACCGCAAAATCGCCATGTTTCGGACAAACACCGATAGCGAGATGCTTATCCCCTTGCAAGCGTTCTGGACGTGTCATTTCCAAACGCGTTTGACAATATGGGCAGAAAGATAAACGTACACGTCTATCATGAACAATACGCTTTTTCTCAGGGAAGTTTTCATACATAAAAAATGTCAGAATCGGTGGATAAAGAAAAGGATTATTACTTTCCTTTCGAATTTGGTCATAATGCAAAATTCCTTGTGGAATATCTAACTTTTGACATATATGTGCCGTAAATACAGCATCATGTAACGCATTATGAGCAGACAAATGCTCGGTAGATATATTAAGATCTTCCATAGCATGTGCCACAGAGTACTGTTGACTCGTACCATATCTCTGATAGGAATAAATCATCTGTGCATCAACCCATTGATCATAGGATAAAGCTTTCATCCTATAAAGCATTAGATTTTCACGCAATATGAGAATGTCATCAGATCCCCAAGATAACAACATATACTCATCACCACACCAATTTTGAAAGTACTGCATAGCTGTCTTAAAGGGCACACCATGATCGAGTTCTCGTGATGTAATACCTGTCAATTCACGGACATGTTTATGCATCCGTGGCAGGTATTGTGGTTTGATGAACATTGTAAAATGATCTACAATGTCCATCTTTTCATTCAGTTTTACCGCTCCGATTTGAATGATTTCCCCTGTTAGTGGCATTTTTGTGCGCTTCATAAAGCTAATGTCATTGCTATAGGGTTGATTCCACTCTAAATCAAATACAATATAGTTCATATGTTTATTTCGATTCTGAAAGCAACGTTTCCGCTGCTTTAATAACCTGTTCTTCAGAAATTACAAATAACCCTTTGTAATTTCCTTCTTTAATAATCTTCTTCATGCTTTTACCAATCTCGTATGAATCCATCGTTTCCAGAACGATAGCATGAGCTTGATATGGACCATAAAAGAATGGATTTGATGGACCGTAAAGTGCCACAATGGGCACCTTTTGACTAATGGCCACATGCATAGGACCAGAGTCATTTGTAATCAATAGATTACAGCGACTCATAGCCGCCGCTAATGGTCCTAACTGGAATTTTCCAGTAGCCACAATCGGTTTCGTTTCCATTTGTTCTACTACAGGTTGCACCATTTCGAGATCCATAGGGCCGCCAAAGAATACCGTCTTATACCCTAAACAACCGAAATGATCGGCTACATGGGCAAATCGTTCAGCAGGCCAACGTTTCTCAGGAACAGCACTACCAATATTAAAACCGATGAGCTTATCACTATCCGTTAAGCCATGACTAGCATAGAAATCTTGAGCCTCACGGCGCCATGCTTCACAAGTTTCAATGTGTAAGCCAGAGTTAGAAATATCCGTTACACCTAATTGCTCTAGTACATTGATGTACATATCTGCAGCGTGGCGAGTTTTACGGTCTAGACGGATATACTTTATCATAAATGGTCTAAATAGAAAATGGCTCATCCCTGTTGTAATAGGGGCATGTATTTTCCAAGCTAAATAAGATGTGCGTTCATTAGGATGTAAATTAATAACGATATCAGGTTTCCCCTTTTTATTAATCTCACGAGCAATCTCATTAAGGCCAGAAATACTATTATGACGCCCTTTTTTATCTACTACAATCAGTTCATCAATATTGGGATTATATTGCATCACTTGTTGTAACTTTTCATCTATTACATACGTAATATGACTATGTGGTGCTGCTTTACGAAGCACTTCTAAAAATGGAGTCGTTAATATAACGTCGCCTAAATGCATAAGAAAGGTGACCACAATGCGTTTATAATCAAGTTCCATTACAGTTCCTTTCCAAGTACTTGTTCATATACAGACCACACTGCATCCACTGGAATTTGAGCCATACAATCTGGATCATCTACTAATGGCTGTTCTGGCGTAGCCTTTGAAGTAGGTGAAATTATAAGATGTACGTGACTACCTCCATATGGGCCAGTTCGTTTAGGAGATGTGGTTCCAAATAGAGCAATCAAAGGACGCTTAAGTGCATTGGCTATGTGCAAAGGTCCCGTATCAGCACTGATAAAAATTTCACAATGTCGAATCAACTCAATCAATTCCGGCATGGATGTAGAACCTACTAAATTAATGAGATTCTTATTTTTTACATAGTTTTCTATGAAAGCTCCTTTTTCTGCATCATCAGGAGCACCAGCAATAACTACTTTTTTTCCAGATTCACATAAGCGGATACATAGCTCGCCAAAGTTAAGAAGTGGCCACTCCTTAACAATCCAACGAGCACCTGGTACAACTACTACATATTCATCTTCTACACCATGAGATTGTAACTTATGCTTAACGGACTTCTCTGCCTCCACATAAGCAGGCATAGGAAACTCTACGCCTTCTACGTCGCCTCCAAGAACACGTACGGTATCGAGGTATCGTTCGATAACATGATCGTATTTATGTTCACCAACAAGTGCTTTATTAACAAAATTACTGCCTTCACGAAGCTCCCAGTACCCATATTTTTCAGGCGCACCAGATAATAAAGATACAATGGCGCTCTTTACAATACATTGAAGGTCTAAAGTCATATCAAAATGACGGCTATGTAAATCCTTACGTAACTGCCATAAATACGCAGGCTTTTTAAGTTGTTTTTTGTCGATAATGATTACATCATCTACCCATGGTTTACCAGGTAAGAGGCTAGCAAACTGCTCATGAATAGCCCATGTAATATGCGCATCAGGCCAATTTTTACGCACTGCATACAAGGTAGGTAATGCATGAATCACATCACCTAAAGAACTCATCTTGATGATGAGTATATTCTTGTAATCTTTCATATAGCCTCCCAAAATACAATACAACAACTAAAAAGCCTCATAACACCGTTGAATCTGATTTAATCTAAATCAAACATAAAGTAAATAATAGACTAAATAATAGTCCTAATAAAATCTAATAAGTTTGTGCCTGTAAATAGATAGCCTTTTACACCAGCCGCTTCAGCTGCATCAACGTCACGCTGACTATCCCCAATAAGGAAACTCTCCTTTGGATTAACATCATAGTCCTTAATAGCTTGATTAATCATGCCTGGTTTTGGCTTTCTACACTCGCAATCTACAGCATAACGAGAAACAATTCCTTCTTTATGATGAGGACAGTAATAGAAATGTAAAACAGGTGCCCCACTACGATCTAGTTCATGAGCCATATGATCATGCAGAATCTGAATATCAGACTCCTTATAATAACCTCTAGCTACACCACTTTGATTGGTTACTACAATGAGGTCATATCCCTTGCTATATGCATAGGCTAGAGCCTCTTTAGCACCCTCTACCCATTCTAAGTCGCTGATTTTGTATAGGTAGCTAACATCTTTGTTGATAACACCATCGCGATCTAAAAATAATACCTTGCGCATTAACGTAAATACCCTTCGTTATTATCTAATAGTTCACAATACTCTTTAACAGCATCTTCCATTTTATGGAACCCTTTATCATAGCCAGCAGCCAACAATTTTGTTGTATCAGCTTCTGTAAAGCTTTGGTATTTACCTTTTAATACCTCAGGGAATGGAATATATTCAATCTTGCCCTTGCCATTATAGTCGATAATAGCTTGCATAAATTGGTTAAAGCTATGAGCATTACCTGTACCACAGTTAAAAGTACCAGAAATTTCAGGGTGTTCCCAAAAATAGAAGTTTACATTAACTACGTCTTTAACATAGATAAAGTCACGTGTTTGACCACCATCTTCATAGCCGTCAGTACCTTCAAATAGATTGATAATACCAGTTTCTTTATTTTTGTAGAACATTTGGCGAACTAAGGATGCCATTTTATCTTTATGAGCTTCATTAGGGCCATATACATTAAAGTAACGTAAGCCTACAACTTGAGCCGTATATTCACCTTCGTATTTACGCACATAACGATCGAATAACAATTTAGAGTACGCATATGGATTGAGGGCTTCTTCAGCTTCTGGTTTTTCCACGAACCCATTAGTACCATTGCCATAAGTAGATGCAGAGGATGCATAGATAAATGGAATACGACGGTCTTGGCAATAATGGAATAAATTTTTAGAACCTTCATAGTTGTTCTTCATCATATATTTGCCGTTATATTCCATTGTGTCAGCACAAGCACCTTCATGGAACACGACTTCAATAGGACCTACATCAAATGTACCATCAGCAATAGCACAGTCGAAATCATCACAATCAATATAATCCAAGAATTCTAGATTTTGAATATTTCGGATTTTACGACCATCTGTAAGGTCATCAATAATAAGAATATCTGTACGACCACGGTCATTTAACGCTTTCACAATATTACTGCCAATAAAACCAGCGCCGCCTGTTACGATAATCATAATTTACCCTCCTTAGCCATAGTAGCTATTTTCTCTACAATATCTGATGTAGAATAACCTTCTTTAAATGAAAGCACCTCTACATGTTCTACGGACTCACGGCCAATAATGTCTTCTATCTTATAATCGCCGCCCTTAACAAGCGTATTAGGACGCAAATAAGCTAATAGTTCAGCTGGTGTATCTTCTTCGAATAACACAACACCATCGATACAACGCAATGCGCTTAATAATGCTGCTCTATCCTCTTCACGTACGATGGGACGCGTTTCCCCTTTTAGGCGTCTAACAGAAGTATCGGAATTTAATCCAATAATTAAATGATCGCCTAACTGAGCCGCCTCTTGTAAATACGTAATATGTCCACGATGAAGAATATCAAAGCAACCATTAGTAAACACAACAGTTTCACCTTTGTTTTGCCATTGTGTAATGAGCTGCTTCATCTCTTCTTTTGTGTATAAAGGTTTAGATTGAACACTATGCTTATAAGAATGCCACAAGTCCAATAGTTCTGAGCGATGGATTGGATATGTGCCCACCTTAGATACGACAATACCAGCAGCACCATTTGCGATATGTAATGCCAAACGCATAGATAAACCGCTAGCAAGACATGTCATCATCATAGATACAACCGTATCGCCTGCACCACTTACATCGAATACCTCTTGTTGTGTAGCCGGATTATGCCATGTGCGTCCATCCTTTGCAATAACAGTAATCCCTTTTGCAGAGCGTGTAGCCACAATATATTCTAAATCAACATTAGCCAGTACTGACTTAGCTGCCTCTACGATAGTGGCATCATCGTTAGCTAACTTATGACCTACACATTCTCCTAGTTCTTTTACATTCGGTGTAATGCAGGTTGCACCATTATATTTAGACCAGTTTGAACCTTTAGGATCTACAATAGTTTGTACACCATATGTCTTAGCTAAACTAAAGATTTTTTTTAGCAATGTCGGTGTACAAACACCTTTGCCATAGTCAGATACAACAATACCATCGATACCAGTTTTACACAGATTTCCAAGCCAAACAGACAGACGTTCCTCTTCCTCACTTGTCAAATCTGTAATCGTTTCAAAATCAAGGCGCATCATCTGTTGGCGATCACCTAAGATACGCATCTTGGTAATGGTAGAACGATCATCACTCGTTAATAAACCTGTTGTATCAATCTTATCAGCCTTTAGCAATTGTTGTAGTAAACGACCATGGTCATCATTGCCGGAAATAGCACCAAGATATACTGTACAATCTAAATTTGATAAGTTTGACGCAACATTACCAGCTCCACCAAGTACTTCTTTCATCTTTGCCACGCGATTTACAGGAACCGGTGCTTCCGGAGAAATACGACTTACATCACCAAAAACATAACGATCTACCATAACATCGCCAACAACGGCAATCTTCAAATTTGGCAGTTGTTTTGTTAAAAATTGATTAATGGTAGTATTTATCATAGTCCACCTATTCCTTACCACAATATACATGCCTAAAGAGTTAACTAAAATACTTAGTACCATACATGTATCTATTAACAAATAAAAGCTAATAATTAATAATCTTCTTCAATAATTTCACACATGATATGCCCAGCCAGAATATGCATTTCTTGAATACGAGCTGTCACATTACTAGGAATAGCTAGTGTAATATCACATAATTCGGCTAGTTTACCGCCGCCTTCACCTGTGAAAGCAATGGTATGCATACCAATAGATCGGGCCATTTCTGCAGCTTTGACAACATTCTTAGAATTTCCAGACGTGGAAATTCCAATAAGAACATCACCTGTACGACCTAGACCCTCTACTTGACGTGCAAATACAGATTCAAAATCATAGTCATTAGCAATGGCTGTCAAAGCAGATGTATCAGTAGTTAATGCAATACCTGCAAGAGAACGACGTTCTTTTTTAAAGCGACAAATCAATTCAGCTGCTAAATGTTGAGAATCTGCAGCAGATCCACCATTACCACAGAATAAAATTTTATTACCATTTTCAAGAGCAGACTTACAACGGTACGCAATCTCTTGAATCGTATCCATGTGCTCCATAGTCTTACCGAAAACCTCAAGATGTTCTGTAAAACGATCTGCAATGATTGGATTTAAATCAGTCATTATAAAATCTCCTTTAACAGTCTATCTGCATTTTTCCAGAATAATTTTTCACATTGTTCTACAGATAAACCGGCTTCCTTAAATGCATCATACAAACGATACATTTGAGAAGTATCTTTAATTTCTGTATCAGGTTTGATACCATCAAAATCGGTTCCTAATGCAACCACATCTTCTCCGCCTTTATTGATGAGATATAATCCATGCTTTACGATATCTTCAACGCGACTTATTGGTGATGTACCTAAGAAAGATTGAGCAAAATTAAGACCTATAACGCCACCCTTATTGGCAATTAGCTTAATTAACTTATCTGGTAAGTTTCTTGTATGTGCGGTAACTTCACGGGCATTTGAATGAGACGCTATAAATGGTACGTCTAAAATATCTCCTAGCTGTTCTGTACCACCATCATTCAGATGAGAACAGTCAACAATAATTCCTAAGTCTTGCATAGCCTCTACAAATTCAACACCTTTCGATGTTAATTTTTTATGTTGGTCACCACAATGTGGCTCACCAAGTCCATTTGGATAATTCCAAGTAAGCGTAATAAGTCTAATGCCATCTTGATAAGCTTGTTTAAGTTTATCTAAATCACCATCGAGTACGCCACCCTCTTCAATAGACATAAGGGCTCCAATCTTACCAGACTCATACATAGACTCTATATCTTGATAAGAGAGCACATGTTGTATGTGCTCTCCATAGTGATGAATTTGTGATGTACATAAATTACGCATCGCTTCATAACGACCATAAGGGTCATTTGTCTCACCAAGATTGATAAACAGTGCAAAATCTTGCACCTTGCTATGAGCCTTTTGTAATTTTTCTATATCGATTTTCCAAATATTGCGATACAAATCTCCACTACTAGGATGATCTATCAATTTCATTATCGTATCGCAGTGTAAATCTATCATAAGGCCTCACAAATAGTATTAGCAATTAATTACGTTTCGTTTTTTTAGCATCCAATTTCTTTAATGCTTTTAGTTCTTCCATAAAGCTATCAATATTATCAAACTTACGATATACGCTTGCAAAACGAACATATGCAACTTGATCTATATCTTTTAACTGTTGCAATACAAGTTCACCAATACGATCAGTAGTTACCTCTTGATTAATTTCATTTCGAATATCTCGCTCTACATCATTAACTACTTGTTCCATTACGGACATTGGTACGGTTCGCTTATCACAAGAGCGCAATAAACCATTTAATAATTTACCTCGATCAAATAATTCACGACGCCCGTTTTTCTTTAATACCATAAGAGGTACTTCTTCTATAATTTCATAGGTAGTAAAGCGACGGCCACAATTGATACATTCGCGGCGACGGCGAATACTATTACCTTCATCAGTCGTTCTAGAGTCTGTTACCTTCGTGTCTGTGTGTTGGCAATAAGGACATCTCATCTGTTACTACTCCTTCTTCTAATAATAACTCTAAAATAGTGCATAATACGCCCATTTTCTATACTATATATAGTACCATGAAACCCTTTAAAATACAAAGAATCCCTAGGATTTCCTAGGGATTCTTCCATTATTCTAAAGTATTTTATTTTATGAAAAACTTTAGAAATAATATTTTTAATTTTACCAACTATTATAACTAACGTTTAGGAGCATCTTGAACGCGAAGTAAGCAGTCGCCAGATTCGATGCGACTACCTTCACGAACTAAAATTTCTTCTACGATACCATCGAAAGGAGCTGTAATTGTTGTTTCCATCTTCATCGCTTCTGTAACAATCAAAGGTTCGCCTTTAGCAACAGATTGACCATTTTTAACGAGGATTTTAACAACAGATCCAGATAATGTAGCACCGATTTCACCAGGATTAGATTCATCTGCTTTACGACGAACAACACCTGTAGTCTTAGCATGTTTATCATGAACCTTAATACTACGAGGTTGACCATTGAACTCGAACAATACGATGCGGTTACCGTCTTCATCAGGATCAGATACACCATTCATTTTGATAATCAATGTTTTACCTTTTTCGATAGTTACTTGAATTTCTTCACCGCGTTTCATGCCGAAGAAGAATGTAGGAGTATCAAGTACAGATACATTACCAAAGTCTTTTACAAATTTATTGTAATCTTGGTATACCTTAGGGTATAAGCAGTATGCGCTAATATCTTCATCAGTTGTATTAGCACCCATTTCATTTAACTCATGACGAACATGTTCAAAATCTGTTGGAGGTAATACTGCACCAGGACGAACTGTAATTGGTTTTGCACCTTTTAAGATGATTTTTTGTAACTCTTCAGGGAAACCTTGGTATGGAGTACCAAGACGACCTTCAAAGAATTCTACTACAGATTGAGGGAAGTCTAATACATCGCCTTTTTCGTAAATATCTTTTTCAGTCAAGTTGTTTTGTACCATGTACAATGTCATGTCGCCTACAACTTTAGAAGAAGGTGTTACTTTAATGATATCGCCAAACATCATATTTACTTCATGATATACTTTTTTGATATCATTCCAACGATCACCAAGGCCTACCATCTTAGCTTGTTGTTGCAAGTTAGAGTATTGGCCACCTGGCATTTCATGTTGATATACTTCAGTGTTAGGATATGCTTCAGCTTTATCTACACCTTTATAGTATGGACGAATGCTACCAAAGTAATGAGACATTTCTTCCATATAGTCAATGTTCATTTCAGGTTGACGGTCATGTCCACTCAATGCATAGTACATAGAGTTCATACTAGGTTGAGAAGTACCATTAGCAAATGCAGAGTATGCTAAGTCAATAACGTCTACACCAGCATCTACAGCACGACCATAGGAATAGATAGCATTACCAGATCCTTCATGTGTATGCAAATGAATTGGCACTGTAACAGCATCTTTTAATGCAGATACAAGATTATAAGCTGCTTGAGGTTTTAAAAGACCAGCCATATCTTTAATAGCAATGATATTAGCACCCGCTTTTTCAAGCTCTTTAGCCATATTTACATAGTAGTCCAAATTGTATTTAGGGCGGCTACTATCAAGAATATCACCTGTATAACATAATGCTACTTCAGCAATTTTGTTTTGTGCTCGAACTTCATCAATAGCTACATGCATATTATCAAGGCTGTTTAAGCTATCAAATACACGGAATACATCAATACCATTAGCAGCAGCGCGTTGAATAAATTGACGAACTACATTATCTGGATAAGATGTGTAGCCTACAGCATTAGCACCACGAATAAGCATTTGAAGTAATGTATTTGGCACTTCGCGACGGAACATACGTAAGCGTTCCCATGGATCTTCATGTAAGAAACGATAGGATACGTCAAATGTTGCACCGCCCCAACATTCTAAGGAGAATAAGTTAGGAATACCTTTTGCAGCATGACCAGCTACGCGTGCCATATCAATTGTACGCAAACGTGTAGCAAATAAGGATTGATGAGCATCACGCCACGTTGTATCAGTAAAGAATACATGTTTTTGGTCAGATAACCATTTACTAAATCCTTCTGGACCTAATTCATCAAATTTTTGTTTTGTACCAGCTGCAGGAGGTACATCTAAATTAGATGGCATTTGAATTGGTTCAAAGTCAGGCACTTCTTGAGGACCTGCACCGGAGTAACCATTGATTGTTACGTCAGCAATATAGCGTAATAATTTAGTACCACGATCACGATCAGGTTTCAATTCAAATAATTCTGGATGGTCTTCAATGAAGTTAACAGTGTAATTTCCGCTTTGGAATTCAGGATTTTCAAGAACGTTAATCAAGAAATGAATATTTGTTTTAACGCCACGAATACGGAATTCTTTTAAACAACGAAGCATTTTACGAATGGTTTCTTCATTGTTAGGACCGAATGCAGTCGCTTTTACGAGTAAAGAATCATAGTAAGGTGTTACTACAGCACCTGTGAAAGCATTACCAGAGTCTAAACGGATACCAAAGCCACCAGAGCTACGATACGCCAAGATTTTACCTGTATCAGGCATGAAGTTATTTTTAGGATCTTCAGTAGTGATACGACATTGAATAGCAGTACCTTTACAAGGAACTTCATCTTGTGTAGGAATACCAACTTCTGGGCTATGTAAGTCATAACCTTCAGCAATACGAATTTGAGAATGAACGATATCAATATCTGTAATCATTTCTGTTACAGTATGTTCTACTTGGATACGAGGGTTAACTTCGATGAAATAGAAAGAGCCATCAGAAGTTACCAAAAACTCTACAGTACCAGCATTAACATAGCCTACATTTTTCATAATTTTAACGGCTGCATCACATACTGCTTTACGAGTTTCTAAAGGCAACGCAAAAGCTGGTGCCATTTCAACTACTTTTTGGTGACGACGTTGTACAGAGCAGTCACGTTCATGTAAATGAACTACATTACCATGTTCATCACCAAGAATTTGTACTTCAATATGTTTAGGTTCAACAATGAGTTTTTCTACATATACATCATCATCACCAAAGGCAGCTTTAGCTTCAGATTTAGCACGATCATAAGCATCACGAAGATCTTCTTTACGATGAACTTCACGCATACCACGGCCACCACCGCCATTTACGGCTTTAATCATCAATGGATACCCATGCGTATTTGCAAATTCTTCTAATTGTTCAAAGTCTCTTAATGCCCCATCAGAGCCAGGAATCATAGGGATATCTGCCAATTTAGCTTGTGTACGAGCATTAACCTTATCACCGAACATATTTAAATGTTCAACATGAGGTCCGATAAAGATGATTCCCTCTTCACCACAGCGACGAGCGAAGTCTTCATTTTCAGATAAGAAGCCATAACCTGGATGGATAGCATCAATATCATGTTCTTTTGCAATACGAATAATATCTTCAATATCAAGATATGCTTCAACTGGTTTTTTACCTTCCCCTACGAGATAGGCTTCGTCAGCTTGGTTACGGTGCAAAGATAATGTATCCTCTTTGGAGTAAATGGCTACAGTTTTAATACCCATTTCATTACATGCACGGAACACGCGGATTGCAATTTCACCACGGTTGGCAACCAATACGGATTTAATTTTTCTCATGTATTGCCTCCTACTAGCTTCCACTAATGTGAACTATCAGCTTTCAATTTTATTAATATATGAATATTTCCTATACCTATAGTCAAAACAATATATTCGGAAAACTCATCAATTTTTATGATAAGCATTATATTCATAATTACATATTACTATTATACAATATTTTCCACATATTTAAAGGATTATGTTAATTACGAAATTATAAAATACATTAATTGCGGTGCATGATAAAAACTCATATGTCTTTTATCGATGCACATCGAACTAATTCTATATTATATATTTATTCACCTAGAAAATAATTCATTAACCGATTAAGTTGTTCTTGATCCTTTGCCCCCATTAACTCGCGTGCAGAATGCATTGCTAATAATGGTAAACCAACATCCATTGTTCTCATCGGTAACATAGCAGATGAAATAGACCCAACCGTTGATCCCCCCGGTATATCAGAACGATTTACATAAATTTGATAATTTGCCTCAGCTTCATCACACAAACCCTTAACTATTGCAATGGCCCGTGCATCGCCAGCATAAGACTGACTACATGCTATTTTTAAGGCTACCCCTTTATTAAGTGTAGGAATATTAGTAATATCGTTTTTTTCAGGATAGTTTGGATGTAAACCATGTGCTACATCAGAGGAAATCATAAATCCTTTTGATATAAAACTTTCCATCTCTTGATTAGAATATCCTAATGCATCATATACTCGTTTAATAAGGTTCGGTAAAAGCATACCTGCCCCACCTTGTTTTGTACGACTACCTACCTCTTCATTATCAAATAGAATAGCACAGCGTACACCATTAGCGTTAACCTTACGAGACTGAATAATTCCAGATAGTACACCAAAGCAAGATGTTAAATTATCTAGACGAGGAGCACTAATAAAATCGCCTTCTGTACCAAGCACACAGCCTTGTTCTGTTGGGTATAATGTTATTTCATAAGACAAAATTTCAGATGGATCACAGTTGACTTCATCAGCCAAGAACGTAGTCCACTCATCGTATTGAATATCAGACTCAGGAAATAGGCTTGGATTGTTGCTATCACGTAAAGTTTTACTAGAATTCTCCTTATCCTTACGATCCATCATCAATATAGGAAGCAATTCCTTTTGTCGATTTAATTTAACACCATCATTAACGGAACGATTCATATGTATAGCTAAGTTTGGAACGATGGCGATAGGACGTTTTGTATCAACCAATACAGAATCAACGTCAAAAGCATTATCACCTTTTAATACCACAGTACCCGCAGCCCCTAAAGGACGATCAAGCCATGTATTTTCAATGAGGCCACCGTACATTTCCACATTTAACTTGGTATAACCTTTTACTGATGTAATAGGATTTGGTTTAACGCGAATTGCAGGAAAGTCCGTATGCGCTGAAGCAATACGTAATGTGTGTTCTGGCTTCTTTCCTATATGAAAGGCAAACAGTGTAGTACCAAACACATTAACTACATAAGAACCAGAGTCTAATTGCCACTCATCATCTAAATTCAATTCGGTAAATCCAGAGTCCAATAACATTTGTAAACTTGTGTCTACAGTATGATACGGAGACGTACAAGCACCGATATATTTTAATAACTGTTCATTATCAAATTTCATAGATTCCTCCTATGTAAAATAATGATGCTATTCTTATACTCACTATAAATAGTTTATTTATGTATAATGTTACAACATATACATTAATAATTTATTAACTACTCTTATTTTATCATAAAAAAACCGCCCCGAACGGGACGGTTTTCAGTATATATTGTAACTACATATTAAGAACCTATAAAATATATAGTTCTTAGTATATTACAAGTATATTAACTTATACTTATCAGTCCTTACCACATACCGATAGCTTTCATCCATACAGAACCAAGTCCCATAAAGATAATCAAGTTAATTACGGATGCAAAGAAACCAAGTTTCCACCATGTATTTTGAGGAACATAACCAGTATTGAAGATTACTGGAGAAGGACCTGCTGCATAGTGAGTTAAAGACATACACAAGTTAGATGTGAATGCAATCATCAACAAAGTCAACATTGGTGGTGCACCTGCAGAGATAGCAATTGCAGAGAATGCTACGAACATTGCAGAAATATGTGCAGTCAAAGAAGCAAATACATAGTGGGAATATGTATTAATAAGTACAGCTATAACAAAGGCAATAATCCAAGATCCTTCTGGAATATAACCGCCTACAAGTACTGTAGCCCATTTGATAAAACCTAATTTGGATAAGAAACCCGCAAAGCCCATTAAAGTCCCCATCCAAACTAATGTATCCCAAGCACCTTTTTCACTTTTAACATCATCCCAAACAAGAACACTTGTAGCAAGCAAAATGGAAATGCCTAAAAATGCGACAGTTGTAGCATCTATTTTTGTGAACTGAGAAGTAGCCCATAACACTAAAGCTAAAACAAATACGCCTAGCATAACCCATTCTTGGAAGGACATTTTACCAAGTTCTTTTAACTCTTCTTTAATCATTTGTTGCGCTTCACGAGCATCTTTAATTTCAGGTGGATATACTTTGTAAATAAAGTACGGCATAATGATCAATGCAATAATACCTGGCACGATGGCAGCCATAGCCCAATCACCCCATGTGATACCAATACCAAAAGATTGAAGCGCCAATGCTGCAACCAATGTGTTACCAGCCATGGATGTTTGGAACATAGCAGATGTAATAGTATTAACTTGATAAATGGATTGCATCAAGAAGGAACCAATTTTACGAGGACCATCTTGCGGTTCGGAACCGAAAGCTTTTGCCAAACTTGTAGTAATCGGCATGATAACACCACCTACACGGGCTGTATTAGATGGAGTTGCTGGTGCCAAGATTAAGTCAGATAAAGCTAATGCATAAGCCAAACGTAAGGAACTACTACCAAAAGCAGAAATCAAATTATACGCAATACGTTTCCCTAAACCAGTTTTTATAAATCCACGAGAAAATAAGAATGCACCTACAATCAACCAAATAGCAGAGTTAGCAAATCCAGAGATAGCTTCACCAATCTTTAATGTACCTGTTAATGCAGCCACAGTAATAACAACGATGGATACGCCACCAATCGGCAATGGCTGAGTAATAAAGCCTACGATAGTAGCAACAAAAATAGCAAATAAATGCCAAGATTGAGGTGTTAATCCCTCTGGCGTTGGAATAAACCATAGAACTATACCAAAGACTGCCGGAATAATCCAATTTAACAGTTTTTTCATACACATACCTCCTACATAGGAAAAAACTAAAATATATAACTGCTGAAATACCAAGGCATCGTAGAGTGACTATAAAACGCACTATATACCCTCTTTCATACGGTGTCTTCAGTATAATCAGTAGTATGTAAAATTTGAAATATATTTATATCATTTTATGATAAATATAATATATTACAATACAAAAGAAAATCATAACCACCCGTAGAACGGGTGGTTTGCTCTGACCCTATAAGGGTC
>NZ_CAUQYW010000016.1:0-48792 GCF_963522475.1 uncultured Veillonella sp.
AGAAAGACCCTTATAGGGTCAGAGCAAACCACCCGTTCTACGGGTGGTTATGATTGCTCTAGGATTTAGTTGTTAGTTGTTAACATTAGATGGTTGAGATTGTTCTAATTCTGCTTCTTTAGCATCTAATTCTTTTGCACCAAAGTGGGCAAGTACACAGAATGTAACGCAAAGAATACATGCTACTAATAAGAGATAGAAACCTGCATTCCAACCAAATTTATCTGCTAGTACACCAAATAATGTTGTACCAAGGTTTGCACCTACGATGTAGCTCATAAAGCCACGAAGGCCAACGGCAGAGCCTACAGCGAATGGAGGTACAATATCCATAGTTTGTACAGATGCTAAGAATTGAGGAATGTAGATTAGGCAACCTACGACAGCAGCAAAGAATGTAACCCACAAGAGGGATTCGCTTTGCCAGTAACCAAAGATACAGAAGAAGATAATGCTTACTGCAATAATTGCTGGTGGCATACGATAACCTTTAAAGAATTTATCAGAAATATAACCAGCAAAAATAGTGGAAGGGATAGCAGCCCATTCAAAGAATAAGAAAGCAATTGACATTTCTGCTTTGGAGAAGCCTTTTACTTGTAATAAATAGATAGGTAACCAAGTGAGCATACCAAAGCGAATCATATAAACGAATGTATCAACTAGAGACACATACCAAGCATTTTTATTTTTTAATACATATTGTACAAAAATTTGTCTTGTGCTTAGGTGCGGTGCCTCAGCACTTCTATGTGCTTTATGAGATGTATCGGCAATGATTTCACTAGTTGGTGGTAAGCCTTCTCGTTCTGGACTTTCTTTAATCAAGAAGCAAATAATAACAGCTACTACAATCGCAATAATTGCAGGAATACCATAGCTGCCTAATTGCCAGTGATCAGTAGTGGTAAAGTATAACGCAGCAGCTACGATTGGTGCTACGATACCGCCACCAAGATTATGGGAGATATTCCAAATTGCCCCAAAGCGACCACGTTCTTGTTTTGGATACCATTTTGCAAGTGTGATGAAGGATGGGCCTACACCAAAGCCTTGGAAGAAACCATTAAGAACTACTAATACTAAGAAGAAAGCGAGGCTGTCGGCAAAGCTCATAAAAATATTGATAATTGCACAGCAAATAAGACCGAAAGCCATAAATTTTGCAGGACTTGCTTTGTCAGCAAGACTACTCATGAAGCCTTTACTTAGACCGTAGGCGATAAGCATACCGCTAGAGAGCAAACCAATTTCCGTTTTGCTCATGTGTAAGATATCTGATAAAAAATGAGTTGATAAGGCAAAGTTGTTACGAACGATATAGTACGCAGCGTAACCAATAAATACACCGGCTAGAGATTGAAATCTATATTTGTAATATAAATTCATAATCATATTCTGAGGAACCGATGATTTTGCCTCTTTTGGTTGTAGAAATGAAAACATAGTCATTACCTTTCTTTCATAATAACCAAATCCTAGTACACTGCTAATACTACCATTTGTATATAATTTATGTAAATGCTTATAATCAAATATGAATCATTTATATAGTTCTTTGTTACAGAAAAGATAAAATTTTTCTAAAATATTGACAAAGTTATTTTATAATTGTATATTAAAGGTGACATACTGGCGTGTCAAAAAGGGACTTAGAGAGAGTTTAGCCAGACTGACATACGATATAGTTCGAGAGTAACTATATACATAAAAAGGCATGCCGCTGAGAGACGAGAGAAGGGTGGTGTGCCTTTTTTTGTGTACCTAGTTATTGTGAGTTGTAAAATATAAAATATTATTAAAATCATATTAACTAAATATGTAAGATATAGACTAAGATATTTTTATGTCATACAATATATTACAACTTTAGACTTAGGAGTCGATTATCAAATATCAAAAAGATAACTACCAATAAAGGATATATTATGAAATACTTACGTCGTGAACTTAATCAAGTAGAAAAAGAATATTTAAACCAATTTGGGCTAGACTCTTTGAATCGTGTCATTCTTCACGATCCAGATACAAAGGATAAACAAGAGGTACAAGATACCATTGATATCCTAAAAGAAGCTATGGTAAAAAATAAACCTCTAGAACAAGTTCCAGAAGATATGTGGAAGCTTATTGAGTTTTAATGGATCGCTAATTTATTTTCTTAATACAGCACAATAAAAGTAAAAGGCACATTGTTAAATGAATGACCTTCCTAATATAAGAAGGTATTTAAAACAATGTGCCTTTATGTTATAGGTTATAGAGTTCAGGTTTGCGATCTCTGAAGATATTAATTTTGTTACGGATATCTTCGACTACGGTAAGGTCGATATCTACAGAAGAAATCCCTTCATTAGTATTCATTTCGAGCAGGTTGGTACCCCATGGATCATATACGGCAGAGTGGCCTGTGCTTTGAACGCGGCCTACTGTGCCACAGCCGTTTACGGCACAGACGAAGAGTTGGTTTTCAATAGCCCGCACTTCATTGAGTACTTGCCAGTGTCGTAGACGCATAGTAGGCCATTGAGCAGGCACGAATAATAATTCCGTGCCTGGTAATGCAGCCATTCTCACTAATTCAGGGAAACGGATGTCGTAACAGATAACAGTACTACAAGGAATCCCATCGAGTTCAAAATGGGTCGTATGAGTACCACTAGCAAAGTATTTGTCTTCTTTGGCAGGGCTAAAGCCATGCATCTTGGAATATTCTCCTACAAGTTCACCGCTTCGGTTGTAAACATATGATGTATTAAATACGAGATTGTCTTTTGCAACTGCTACAGATCCGCCCACAATATTTACATTATGTTCTTTAGCGAATGCACTTAATAAGGCTTTTGTGCGGTCCCCATTTGTATCGGCGATATTGATTAAATCTGTAGATGGGTAAAAGCCAGTGTTCCAAGTTTCAGGTAATACGATAATATCTGGACTTTCACTTAAAGATTGTTCAAGTAACCCCTGAACGCGATTGTAGTTATATTCTACATCGTTTACGTGGACGTCCATTTGTATGAGCGTGAGACGTTTTTTCATGGTAAATCCTCTGTGTATTAAAATAGTATAGTTAGTGCTATATAGTATATAATTAGAATATTAAAGCATTATTGAGAGTATTACAATATGACAATAGTAATAATTAAAATACTATTCTTTTATATGAATGGATAGAGTGGATTTAGATAATACTAGATATACAAGCAATTATTGCCATAGGCATTCCAGATGAGGCTATGTATCCTAGACCTAGAAAATCGATTGAAGAGGTATTAGTAAAGCGTTAGTTTTTACTATTTTTCATAGAAATGTTATAATATTCTGTATATAATTGTGTTCTAATAGAGGAGGACCTATGAAACGGATTCCATTGGTAACACTATTAGTTGTGGCATTGGCAATGGTTTTGGCAGGATGTGGACTGCTTTCACAAAAAACGGAACCTGCTAGTCCAACAGCGCCTGTAAAAGAAGTCAAAATGGTACATCCATCAGGTATTCCTGTTCTTATGTATCATAAAATTGGCGACGATAAAGATAATGATGCGGTTATTCGTGAGGATTTGTTCCGAGAGCAAATGAAATTCCTCAAAGATAATGGCTATAATCCTTTAACGATGGATCAACTATATGATTATGTCGTAAATGGTGCAGCAGTGCCTGAAAAACCTGTTGTGTTAACCTTCGATGATGGCTATGCAGATACGTATTCTATCGTATATCCAATCATGAAAGAGTATGGTTTTGCAGCTACTGTGTTTATCAATCCTGGCGATGTAGGCACTCGGTTAACTTGGGATCAAATTCGTGAAATGCATAAGAATGGTATCACCATTTCTAATCATGGGTTCCAACATATCGAAATGGGCCAATTGTCTGAAGCTAAACAAATAGAAAATATTACAAAGGCTCAAGAAGCCCTTGCTAAAGAAGTAGGTATCAAAGATAATCCTTGGTTCTGCTATCCTTATGGAGATAAAAATGAATTCACCGATGCTGCCACTAAAAAAGCGGGCATTAAAATGAGTATGGCTATGAAATCTGGTTGGGCTCATACTGGTGATAATCCATATAACATTTTGCGTGTTTGGGTTGGAAATGCCGTTGATATCAAGCATTTTGAAGAACGCATTAGCACCGAACATTTCACTGATTTATAAGGAGAGATACATTGTTCAAAAAGAATTGGGTAAAGTTCATCATCATGGTGTTCTTGTTTACCGTTGTGACCTCACCATTCGTGGTGCTCTTTGGACCATTTAATAATGTAAAGCGCGCTGTTATTGGTGCTATCTTACAATCTCGTCATCCTCATTACATTACGTGGCTATTTAATGAAGAGGAATTGCAATCTATTTTAGGTACTGTTGGCGTGGTGAAAAGCCAAGATCTATTCAAGTTTAATGCCCGTGAAGATAAGAGTTTAAACCTTGAAAAGATTCAGTCTGCTCGTTATGTAGGTTATATTCTTGAAATTCCAGATCCTCGGCGTATCCAAGTAGGTACCGCTGCTAATATTCAAGAAAAAGGTGATACTACGAGTAATATTGCGAAGATGAATAATGCGGTAGCCGCTATTAATGGCGGGGGATTCCATGATCCAAATGGTACTGGTACAGGCCGATTGCCTTATGGTTTTATCTTGCATGATGGTGATTATGTTATTGGTAAAGATGTAGGACCTGAAGAAGCCGTTGACTTTGTAGGCTTCTCTAAATCTGGTAACCTTATTGCCGGTAACTATGATAAAACTCAACTTGGGGATATGAAAGCCATGGAAGGTATTACCTTTGGCCCACCTCTTATCGTGGATGGTAAGAAGATGATTACAGAAGGTGATGGCGGTTGGGGTGTAGGTCCACGTACTGCTATTGGTCAAAAGAAAGATGGTACAGTACTGTTCCTTGTAATTGATGGTCGTCAACCAGGTTATTCTCTTGGTGCTACATTGCGTGACGTACAAGATATTTTATATGAAAAAGGTTGCTATATTGCAGCCAATTTAGATGGTGGTTCTAGTTCTACGCTATATCTTAACGGTAAAGTAGTGAACAAACCAGCCGATTTATTAGGGGAACGCATGATCCCAACGGCGTTTATCGTGAAATAGGAGGCCATATGAAACCTTTTACGCGTGTACTGAGCGCCTTTGCGGTAGGTATTCTTCTGCAAGGTGGGGTGTACCTATACCTTGATCAATATATGTTTGCACCAACTACAGATTTTAATGTCGCTGGTGCATCAAAAGATGATACTAAGAACTTCCCAGATGTAAAGGAAGGCACTAAATATGTATCTTATGACCGTCAATTTATGGCGGTTGTTACTGAAAGCTCTTTGAAAATTTACAAGGCTAATGAAAGTAAGCCTACAACGATTGATTTGAAGGGCCGTTCTATCAGTTACTTTAGTTGGATGCCTGACCGTAACTATGCCATCATGGGTTTATATGATTCTAGAGAGGTAGTTATGGCTCGTCTCAATGCAGATGATCCTGAACATGAAGTAGATACAAAACTTGATGATTTACCTCGTAACAGTAAAATCGTTGATGCTGCTTACTCTGAAGCAACGAATGTTGTTTACATGAAGGTAAAAGTGCAAGAAAATGCATACAGAATTTATCGTACCGATGCGAACTATGATACGCGTCGTGTCTACATGCAAGCCACTGATATTGGACATATTGGTGTATTCTATGATGAAGATAGATTCTTCTATGACAATGCTAAAACTGGCGATATTTTCATGTTTAACGGCATTGAAGGTGGCTGGCGTGTTATCAATCCACCAGGGCGTTTCCGTTTAATTGGTGTGGATATGGATAAAACTATCTATATTGCTCGTGTTGATGAGGATAACAATGCCTTAACTGTTTATACTGGTAAACTCGGTGTAGGCTTCAAACCAGTTTATAAATATAATCATCCTACTACATTCAACGAATTGACATTGTCCGATGTAAAAGACGTTATTAAGAATGGTAGTGATGAAACTACGAAGGTAACAGAAGATGATACATCTTCTAAATCTTCCAGTCGTGACAGTAAAAAGAAATCTTAAGAAAAAGCCTTTATAATGATTCATTATAAAGGCTTTATTCCTATACTCGTTTGTACTATAAGGATATCTATGAATATATTATTTGTACGACTCAGCTACATAGGTGATATTCTGCATGCCACACCAGCTGCACGATGGATAAAAGAACATTATCCTGAAGCAAAGCTTCATTGGATTGTGACACCTAGCATGGTAGATCTTTTAAAGGGGAACCCCTATGTAGATGAAATCATTCCTTGGGAACGGGATGAATACGAAGCGCATTCTAAAAAACTACATATTTCTATGATGTGGCGCATGTGGTGGGAACTTAGAGCTAAATTAAAACCATACAAATTTGAGGTGGCTGTCGATGTACAAGGCCGACTTATAACGGGACTTGTTTTATTAGCCTCTGGTGCGCCTATTCGCCTTGGCCTTGGTGGTACAAAAGAGCTTAATTGGTTATTTACTAATTACAAAGCAAAACATAGTATTGACCATGTTATCAAGCGTTATATAGAAGTAGCAGAATTACTGAATACAGCTGTTGCAGAGCATAGTGATTTAAACACGTCTACTGTGGCTTCTGTATATAATGTAAAACCTTGCATAGTTAATGGTCCAACTGGTAAAAAAATATACCACATGGATTTTTTTATTCCCTCTAATTTGTCCGATTGGGCGGAAGAACAGTGGACATTAATCAATTATAATTCATCCTTAAATCGTGGAAAGATTGACAAGCCGCTGCGTATAGGTCTTGTACTAGGCACGTCTTGGGCGACGAAAGAGTGGCCTCAGGAAAAATGGTATTCACTTATTAAATCACTACGATATAGAGCTAATTTTGTTTGTTTAGGCGGTCCTAAAGAGGCTGATCAATACAAACCCTTGATGGATTCCTTAACAGATGAAGGTTTTGATAAAATTATGCTGAATATGTTAGGGAAAACGACACTTCAAGAGGTAGGGGCTTTAATTGAAAGTTGTGATGTAGTAGTAACAGCTGATACGGGCTCCTTACATATTGCATTAGCTTTAAATAAACCTGTAGTGGCTCTATTTGGTCCTACAGATCCTAAGCTGTGGGGCCCACTGACAGGAGATTTTAAGGTTCTTGTTAATGATGAGTTAGATTGCTTAGGTTGTCGTAAACGACGTTGTCCTAAGCCTGATCAATATTGTATGTCTGGTATTGATTCAGTACGTGTGAAAAAGGCAATTTTCGAATTGATAGGAGATAAACATGGCAAAGTTTAAAATTCAAAAAGGTTTATCCGATGCGGATATGATGAAAAACTTTAAAGATACTAAAAATTTTGAAGAGACTATGCTTGATATGGAGCGTTCTGCTAAGAAACCTGTAGTACATCAAAGTCCAAAACAAAAGGAAGATGCATTTTATCGTGAGTTTCTTACTGATAAGGTAGAAACATTAATTGGTAAAATGTTGCTCGACATTAAGATGGAATACTTTAAAGAAGGCGAAGGAGCATTTTCTATCCAAGTAAAACGAGATGGTAAGAATATTGTTCTTGAAACGGCACCTAAAAAGGTAAAGCCAGAAAAATAATTTTAACTAGGCTATATATAAAAATCACCTATAAAAGGTAAATCATTTTGTATATTTATAAAATGCTATGATGTATGTTTGTTATCAATAAAAGTGATAAAGTCATAAGTGCACCAAAAAAATCGAATTACTAGATTTATAAATACCGATATAGTTTGAGCTTTATTGAATAATAACTAAAAATTATTACGATATAAATTTTGGTTACTCATTAAAAATAGAAACTTCAAAGAAATGAATTTGATTAAAAATACACGTTAAACTCTAGCTTTTTCGCGCTTTATTGTGATTTACATCACGGAAAAATCATAATTAGATACATAAAACCATGAGTAAATTGCATAATGTGGTTGTTGACAAAGAATTCTATAAGTAGTCTAATATAAGTATGTATTAACGATATATAGCATAGTTACTCGTGTAAGCAAGTGCTAAAAAAATCGTAAAAAAATAGGTATGAGATAGTTTTGTTGGGGATGTATAAAATTACATACCCAAACTATTTCGATTTGGAGGATTAACATGGCTAAAAAATTAAAACTTATGGACACCGTTCTTCGTGACGGTCATCAATCTATTTTGGCAACTCGTATGCGTTACGAACAAATGGAACCTGTACTTGGCCTATTAGATGAAATTGGTTATGAAGCTCTTGAATGTTGGGGCGGTGCTACTTATGATAGCTGCCTTCGTTTCTTGAACGAAGATCCTTGGGAACGCCTTCGTAAATTAAAAGCAAATGTAAAAAATACTCCATTACAAATGTTACTTCGTGGCCAAAACTTATTGGGCTACAAACATTACTCTGATGATGTAGTTGAAGCATTCTGTAAAGCTGCTGTTCGTAATGGTATCGACCGCATTCGTATTTTCGATGCATTAAATGATCCTCGTAACATGGAAGCTGCTATTAAATATTCTAAAAAAGCTGGCGCACATGTTCAATCTGCAATGGTATACACAATCTCCCCAGTACATACAACTGAAAGCTTCTTGAAAGTTGCTGAAAAATTGGTTGAAATGGGTACAGATTCTCTTTGCATTAAAGATATGTCCGGTTTGATGGCACCAAAAGACGCTTATGAAATGATTTCTACATTTAAAAAACGTTTTGGTGAATTGCCAATCGACTTGCACAGCCATTTCACATGTGGTCTTGCAACTACTACATACTGGGAAGCTGCTAAAGCTGGCGTAGATATCATCGATACTGCTATCTCTCCATTTGCTCATGCAACTAGCCAACCTGCTACTGAAACAATTATTGAAATGTTCAAAGGTACTGAATGGGATACTGGTTTAGATCTTGATAAATTCATTCCATTAGTTGAACACTTCCGTAAAGTAAAACAACAAATCGCTGAAGAATTCAACTTGAAACCAGCTAGCGATGTAATCCCAGCTGTTCGTCGTTACCAAATCCCTGGCGGTATGTTGTCCAATACTCAAAATCAATTGAATGAAATGGGTATGGGCGATCGCTTCTTCGACGTTATGGATGAAATGCCACGTGTACGTGCTGACTTGGGTTACCCTCCATTGGTAACTCCAACTTCTCAAATCGTAGGTACAATGGCTATGATGAACGTTATGATGGGTGACCGTTATAAAATGGTTCCTAACGAAGTTAAAGACCTTGTACGCGGTAAATATGGTGCATTGCCTGGTAAAATTTCTGACGAAATTCGTCACACTATCATTGATGATGAAGAACCTATCACTTGCCGTCCAGCAGATCTTATTGAACCTGAATTGGCAGGTTACACTGAAGATTTGAACTCCAAAGGTTACACTGGCATCACTGAAGAAGACGTATTAACATACGCTATGTTCCCAGAAGTTGCTATTAACTTCTTCGAAGCTAACCGTCGTTAATCTAAAGATTAAAAGAGGATTCCTTAGGAATCCTCTTTTTTGTTGTAATTAAATAAAATAGTATATGACACAAAAGATTTTATGCTTGGAGATATAGTATTTTTATATTCAAAGATTATATAAACGTTATAGACGGTTCTGTAGTATGTACTAATAAATTTAAAATTCTATGTCCTAAAAATTACTTATATTGCAATATCATAATTTACACGGATGCGTGTAAATTTAATTTTAACTCGAAGAATAGCAGATAATAAAAGGCTTGATGAACTTATTTAATATCTACTAATTATAAACTGACAATGAAGGAAATATGAAATATAAATCATTTTTTTGTGCTTTTTACTTGCTTTAAGTATTAAAAATAGCGTAAACTATAAGGAGTATCTGATATTTATGATATTGAGGTAACCCTGTGAATTTACAAATACGAATTTGGATATCCAATGTTGTGCTCTTTGTAGTACCTATTCTGATAGCAATTATATTGTTTTTGCTATACTTTACAGGTTTGCGCATATTGGCTAATGCCGGTTACTATTTGCGTATTGAGCAGGAACAACAGTTTAAAAGTGTCAGTCGAATCACTGAAACAATTACCTTTTATGGTTTAGAAAATAATTTAATAGATAACTTAGTAAAGCCTAGCTATAGCCTACTTGATCCGAAGGAAGTATACGTCGAGGTATTAGATCAAGGAAATCTGGTGTATAACTATGGTAATCCTCAAATTTATAGCGCTTCTGCTATTGTTGGTCTTATTGATGTGAACCCTGAACTACAAGGGATTGTATATCAGTCCAATAATACTTTTGTCTATGAAATGAGGAAATATGATGGACGCCATGCTTATGTATACCATATTGCTATAAAGAGAGCTACTCATGGTAGTGATAGCTTAATGGAATCAGTTTCTTTTTATATCATTGTAGTGGCTATATTACTCTTTATTGTTACATTCTTTGCTATTAATCGATTCGTTACACGATTTATTATGATTCATGTTAAGAATATGACTAAATCATTAGAAATGGCGAATCGTCAGATTGAAATGGAACAGGAGCAACAGAAAGAGTTATTGGCGGGGATATCCCATGATATTAGAACGCCATTAACGGCTATTAAAGCTTATGCAGAAGGTGTTCGTGACGGTATTGCCCCAACAGAAGAGCAACAGAAACGATACATGGGAATCATTTTGAAACGGGCAAATGATTTAGATTCGATGTTAGAGGAGTTATTCCTTATTACGACATTAAATTATAAGAAGGAGTCACGTCCATCTGAAAGAATTGAGCTTGGTCAATATGTACGTGATTTTGTAGAGGATCATATAGCTCCTTATCAAACAAGAGGGCTTGAAATCAAGTTCCGTATAGCTACAGAGAATGCTTTTATTAATGCAAATCCACAATTGTTACAACGTGTTTTACAAAATGTGTTGAATAATAGTGCTAAGTATAAAATGGCTGATTTAGGTCATTGTGTAATTGATGTGACTAGTGATGATGATTATGTGTACTGTGTCATCAGCGATGATGGTCCAGGGGTACCACCAGAATCTCTAGAACGTCTGATGCGCCCATTCTACCGTGTAGATTCGTCTCGTACGAACCCACAAGAAGGTAGTGGTCTAGGATTGTCGATTATTCGTCGAATTATGGAAATCTTTGAAGGCCGAGTTGTGATTGAAAATGTAAGGCCACATGGTCTACGTATTATATTAGAATTTCCTAAACAAGGAGAAGAATCATGAGTGAACATATCTTAATTATTGAAGACGATTTGGATATTGCCAATATTGAACGTGACTATTTAATGGTGGCAGGTTACGATGTAACTATTATGACTAATGGTACAGATGGTATCGAAGCTGCGTTGAATACTCCTGTAGACCTTATCATCCTTGATGTTATGTTACCTGAAATGGATGGCTTTGAAGTTTGTCGCCAAATTCGTGATAAGGTTCGCGTGCCAATTGTAATGGTAACGGCTCGTCTTGATGATATTGATAAAATCCGTGGCTTAGGTGTAGGTGCTGATGACTATATTGAAAAACCATTTTCTCCATCTGTATTGATTGCAAAAATTAAAGCTATGTTGGCACAATATAAACGTTTAACAGAACGTGATGCTATGGAGACTAATGCGATTCAATCTGGAGAAATTCGTCTTGATCCTAAGATGATGAAGGTTTGGGTAAACGAAAAAGAAGTTCACCTTAAAAAGAAAGAGTTCCAATTATTAGAATTTTTAATGCGTAATCGTGATATCGTATTTAGTAAAGAAGAGTTATACTCTCGTGTATGGGGCCTTGACTCTTACGGCGATTATGCAACTGTAGCAGTTCATATTAACCGTTTACGTGAAGAAATTGAAGATAATCCATCTGATAGTAAACATATTATTACCGTATGGGGCGTAGGTTATAAATTTGTTTAATAACTGAAAAGTGATTTCATATTGCGCTCACGTGATTGGTGGCTGTTGATTAAATATGTATTTGTAGAGAGTTATTATATAGATATAATTAAAGATTTAAAAAATGTTTATATACTTCCTTTGATAGTTTAGATATTCCATGTATACTTATTTAAGTAAGGCTGATATTTAGTTCTAGATAAGAAATAACTAAACTTCTCTCTCTTAATAAGTTCTCTCTCAGCTTATCTAGATTACATATACTCTCTCTCAACAGTCCTTACACTCTCAAACTATATGCATAAAGGGCATTCCTAGCGACGGCTAGTGAATGCCCTTTATGTTTTTATAAATATAATAAATTGTTATCTTGCAATGTAAAGTAATGCGTACTATAATAAGTTCATCAAAATTGATTTTATAAAATTAATCTTGGTGAAAGCGGATATAATGCGATATTATATTGTTGTTGGCGTGCTTATTTTATTATGATTATTATTCAAGATAATAATGAATATAGCGCTAAGAAATTAAGTAAGCAATAATATAAGGAGAAATGAATGAATTTTTCAAAATATAAGAAATCGATTATTGCCTGTGTGCTAGCCCTTGGGATTGGCGTAGGTGGAGGATACTATTTCTTTGGTAATCCTGTTACACATCAAACAACTGTGAGAGAACAAACAAAACAAACAAAGCCAATTACAGATACGCGTAATACGTATGTAGTTCAAGCGGCTAAAGAATCTGGCCCCGCTGTAGTAGGTATTACTACGCAAGTTTTCCAAAAGGATATTTTTAACCGTACTATCTATGCTGGAGAAGGCGTAGGATCTGGTGTACTTATTGATAATGATGGACATATTGTAACTAATAACCATGTTGTAGCGGGCGCTAAAAACGGAGAGGTGACAGTATCTTTGTCTAATGGTTCCAGCGTATCAGGTACAGTCATAGGTACCGATGCTCAAACAGATTTAGCGGTGGTTAAAATTGATCCACCGAAGGATATTCAACCCATAAAAATTGGTGACTCTGATTCACTACAAGTCGGTGAGCCTGCCATCGCTATTGGCAATCCTCTAGGATTAGAGTTTAAAGGTTCTGTTACATCTGGTGTAATTAGTGCATTAGCACGTACTATTGATGATCAGGGTCAACGATTCCCATTGATTCAAACTGATGCAGCTATTAATCCTGGTAACTCTGGTGGGGCCCTTATCAATGCAGATGGCGAGTTAATCGGTATTAATAGCTCTAAGATTTCTAAAGAAGGCGTTGAAGGTATGGGTTTTGCCATTCCAATTAACTCAGCCATGACAGTTGTAGATTCTATTATTAAAAATGGTAAGGTTGTACGCCCTTATATTGGTGTGTGGGCTGTAGATCGGCAAACAGCAGCACGTAACAATGTAAGTTATGAGGGAGATGGCCTTCTCATTGTTCAGCTTGATCAAAATGGTCCTGCTGCACAGGCTGGTTTAGTAGAAGGTGATACAATTGCTCAAATTGATGGAAAGGAAATTAGTACGTTGCTTGAATTAAAAGAGCAAATTGATGCTAAAAGCCCTGGAGATACAATTTTAGTATCTTATACTCATAATGGTAAAATGAAAAGCACACAGCTTAAATTAGGGCAAGCATCTTCGAATTAATCAGAGTATTAAATATATTAGTAGATTAAATTTAATTGAAATAAAAATCCTCATCTAAGATGAGGATTTTTTATTTCAGTTGAATTATTAGACTAGATTTGTGTAAAACCACTTGTAAAGCATATAAATTTTTAAAGTATTTTATATCTATAAATTCAGTAATTATCTATGTTTGTGATCGTTGGAATGTGTTAACTTTTATTTGGTAAAATATATTTTTAACAAGGTACCTTGTAATTCGAGGTACCTTGTGTTATTATGTATTTGTCAGTACATGATAGTGACCGTAAGAGAGCTTTCACATTGGCAGGCAAGCACGGCCTAAAGGGAGGAACGATGCAAGTTCAATTAAAAAAAGGTGTTATGGATATGCTGGTGCTAGCATTACTAACACAAACTGATCGCTATGGATATGAAATCGTAAGCACTATTTCAGAATATATTGAGATTTCTGAAGGAACTATATATCCATTATTTAATAGATTAAAAAAAGAAAAGTATGTTGAAACATATTTGAAGGAATCTTCCACAGGACCGTCTCGAAAATATTATCATATCACGGTTGATGGTCGTGCAGCATACAATAAGATGCGCCAAGAATGGGATGAATTCTCTGGTGTAATAAATATCTTGTTGAAAGGAGTAGACTATAATGAACAAAAATAACTTTTTAGAAGCACTGCGCAATATATTTAAGAAAGCGCGCGTTGCTGATGTAGAGAGTATTATAGAGGTCTATGAGGAACATTTTGCTGTAGGCTATGAAAAAGGTCTTACAGATAGTGAAATCATTAAATCTTTGGGAACTCCAGAAGAAATCTATAAATCCTATGTAGATGCAGGTATTATTACAGATACATTAGGACAAGATGGTGCTGAAAGTAAATCTGTTAATATGCAAGAAATTTATGCACGATTTGATGATTATAAAGAACGTTTATTACCACAATTACCAGGTATGGCTAAAAAAGCATCCAAAACATTGGTATCTATTGGAAGTGGTTTGTCATATATTGTAGGGGTTTTAATATTTATTATTACACCTGCCATCTTATATTTACTCGGAAGCTCATGGCAACCGTTTGAGAATGTAACGGCATTTCCTGCATTATCATTGCTAACTTTAGTTGCACTTGGTGGTGTAGGTCTCTTTGGGGGCCTTACATGTATCTTTATTGGTATTGAACTTCGTGGTGTACGCGAACGTTATTTCAGCAATGTAGATTAAGGAGGACCTATGAGACGAATTATAATTGCTGCCATTCTAACTGTAATCAGTGCTGTAGGGGTAGGTACATCCTTTGCTGTAAATGATTTACCAAATTTTGGTGAATGGATGAAAACTAATGAACAACAGTTTAGAAAACCACATAGACATGATGGTTCTAATATGCATATGGACCAACATATGATGGATGGAAATAATCAAATGATGCCTCAAGATGGTATGGGACCAAATAATGGTCAACATATGTACCAAAATTGTCAAAACCAAATGATGCCTCAAGATGGTATGGGACGAAATAATGGTCAGTATATGAATCAAAATGGTCAAATGCCTCCACAAGACCAACCATCTCAAGGTTATCAACCTAATGGTAATGCTTCAGAACAAGCACCTAATGGTGAGACACAAGCTCAATAAAATATATAAAACTATTAATATAGATTGAGCCGTATATTTTAAGATATTAATAGATATAGAGTTAGATCTATCTGAGGATATCGTTGTTTTAATCGTATTTGAATATTAGGTAAAGGTGAAAATATGAAAAAACTTTTAATTGCTACAGTATTAACCGCAGCATTTGGGATTGGCGGTGTAACATTTGCTTCTGCTAATGACGTACAAAATAATAATGAGCCAATCAAGATGAACTTGTTAGTAGAACGAAATCATGATGATGCAAACAATTTCCAAGATAAAAAATGTGATATGCTACTAGAAAATCAAAATAACCAAATGCATAGACAAGATCGAATGGAGCATATGCCAATGAATCATCAAGTTGATAATATGCATCGAAAAGATAACGATCAATCTATGAGACCAGAAGGTGAAAACCATCAAATGAGACAACAATGTAATAATCATCAAATGCCACCACAATGTAATAATCATCAAATGCCACCACAAGATCAGCCTTCTCATGGTGATCGACATAATGATAATGCATCACAACAACAAACTGGTCAAGGTGTACCACAAACTACACAAAACTAACCATATTTTATGAGTCCTTTTCTCTCATAAAATAATAGAGAACGTGGTCGTGAAAGTGCATTCATGGCCACCGTAGAGCCACACACTCTATGTGATACATTCGTATCAGAATCTCTCTCTTACACACAATAACTACACACAAACAAAAAGAGCTCCTCAGTGAAGGAGCTCTTTTTGTATCTGTTTGTAATTTTATTTGATGTGTTTAGAACCACGTTCTGTCATAGCTACGCCGTCTTTACAAAGAGGGCATTCTTCAGGTTTGTATGTAGGAACTTCGAGGTTGAGCAATGCTTGTACTTTTTCGTGAGGCACGCCGAATTCTGCTTTACCACCAGAACGGTTAACGAGCAAACCTACACCTACGATTTCACCACCGGATTGGTTTACAACATTTACTACTTCTTGTACAGAACCACCAGTAGTTACGATATCTTCAACGATAAGTACGCGTGTGCCTGGTTCAATTTTGAAGCCACGGCGCAATGTCATAACACCTTTTTCACGTTCGGTGAAGATCGCACGTGTGCCAAGAGCTTTACCCACTTCGTGAGCAAGTAAGATACCGCCAGTCATAGGTCCAATAACGAGTTCTACATTTTGGTCGCGGAAGCGTTCAGCTAATTCTTTACAAAGAGCTTCAGTGTATTTAGGATGTTGCAATACATTGAATTTTTCAACGTACATTGGGCTGTGGAGTCCAGATGTCAAAAGGAAGTGACCTTCTAAAATAGCTTGAGTGTCGATGAGTAATTGTTTTACTTCTTGTTCTGTCATCATTTGGATACATTCTCCATTTCTTCAATAATTAAACGAACTGCTTCACGAGGATTTTCAGCCTGTGTAATAGGACGGCCAATAACGAGGCGAGATGCGCCATCTTGTAATGCACTAGCAGGAGTAGCAATACGTTTTTGGTCATTTGTTGCTGCAAAGGAAGGGCGAATACCAGGTGTTACGATGAGGAAATCATCACCACATGCTTCACGGATCATCTTAGCTTCTAATGCGGAACATACAACGCCATCCATACCACATTCTTTAGCGAGTTTCGCTAAACGAATAACTTGGTCGGAAATAGGCAATTGTCCGCCAGTAGAGGTCCAAGCTTCATCATCAAAGCTAGTTAACACAGTAATTGCCAACAATTTAGCTCTTTCAACACCTAATTGTTCAGCTGTTTCGCGAGCTGCTTGTACAGCTGCTTTCATCATAACTGGACCACCTTGACCATGCATAGTGATCAAGTTAGCACCTAAACGTGTTAGGGAAGATACGCCATGCGCTACCGTATTAGGAATATCATGCAATTTCAAATCAAGAAATACTTGTTTGTTTTGCTCTTGTAAATAGCGAACTGTTTGCTCTCCTTCGGCGTAGAATAGCTCCATGCCGACCTTGTAAAAGCTAACCGCATCACCAAGGGATGTTACGATTTCTTTCATCGCATCCATAGTGGATACATCAAGGGCAACGATTAATCTGTCATCTGCCATCTTGCAACCTCCATACTACATATATATCTAAATAATTTTCACATACAGAGGGCCCATCTGTCAATTAAATTTGATGTGAAAGAGGTGACTATTAGTCACCCTTGAATAGTAGATTATAGACTGTTTCATGCTATAATAAATGGAGAAAATGAATATAATTCTTATATATAAATTTTGAAACATATAGATTTGAAAGGAGTCCTATGTTAGATTTTGTTGCATTAGACTTTGAAACAGCTAATAAATTTAAAAATAGTGCGTGCTCCTTGGCGGTTATTACCGTAAAGGACGGACAGATTACAAAAAAGGCATACAGCCTTATTAAACCACCATTCATGAGCTTCGATGATGAATGTATTGAAATTCATGGCATTCAACCAAAGGATGTTATTCATGAGAAGACCTTTGATCAATTGTGGAATGCTATTTATGAAAACCACTTAAAAGGTAATATTATGGTTGCTCACAATGCAAAATTCGATATGAATGTATTGCGTGCTACACTGGATTACTATAAAATCCCTTGGCCAGATCTTGATTATGCGTGTACGGTGAAACTTTCACGTGCAGTATGGCCAGATTTAGTAAACCATAAGCTAAATACAATGGCTGCATATATCGGAATCGAGTTTAAACATCACTACGCATTAGATGATGCGGAAACATGTGCTAAGGTTGTGTTAGAGGCGGCTAAGGCGAAGGGCGTTAATAGCTTGCCAGATTTGTTGAAGGCTACAGGTGTACCACTAGAACCATTTATTGATGACAAAAATCGCGCTGCTCAAGAGGCTTTACATAAAGAACCTGAGCCAGAGCAAATGTCGTTCTTTTAGTAAGGAGAGACACTATGTTAGGTAAAGAATTATTATCTTATGTGGACCACACACTATTGCGCCCTACAGCTACATGGGATGATATTAAAGAAATTTGTGACGCTGGCGTAGCCTATAAAACAGCATCTGTTTGCATTCCACCAGATTTTGTGGCTTCTGCCCATAAAGAGTACACAGAGCTTAATATATGCACTGTTATTGGATTCCCTTTAGGCTATGAAACGACAGAGGTAAAGGTGGCGGAAACAAAACAAGCCATTCAAGAAGGGGCCTCTGAAATTGATATGGTTATAAACCTAGGCAATGTGAAACAAGGGAATTTTGAGGCCGTTACTGCTGAAATTAAGGCTCTCAAAGAGGCTTGTGGAGAAAAAATCTTAAAGGTTATCATCGAAACATGTTATCTAACTAACGCTGAAAAGGTAGCCCTATGTAAATGTGTTACAGACGGTGGTGCTGACTATATCAAGACGTCTACAGGTTTTGGTAGTAGTGGTGCTAGTATTGAAGATATCCAACTCTTTAAAAAACACATCGGTCCTAATGTAAAAATTAAGGCTGCCGGTGGTATTCGTTCTATTTCTGACATGAAAGCCTATATTGCTGAAGGTTGCAGTCGTATCGGTGCTAGTGCAGCAGTAGAACTACTAAAAGATCATTTAGACGAAGAAGTATAATAGAAAACCACCTAGGCAGTGCTTAGGTGGTTTCTTAGAATGGCGGTATAACATGCGGATGTATGATATTATCTTGAAAAAACGAGCAAATTTACCATTAACAGATGAGGAGATTCGTTTTGTTATCGATGGCTATGTAAATGAAGAAATTCCAGACTATCAAGTGAGTGCCTTGTTGATGACTATTGTATTTAATGGAATGAATGCTCATGAACTAGGCACATTGACATTAGCGATGGCACAATCGGGACACATGGTAGATTTGTCCAATATCGATGGGATAACAGTAGATAAGCATAGTACCGGTGGTGTAGGGGATAAAACAACACTTATTATTGGACCTCTTGTAGCTGCTTGTGGAGGCAAGATAGCGAAAATGTCAGGCCGTGGCCTTGGTCATACAGGTGGCACTATCGATAAGATGGAATCTATACCAAATTTACAGGTGTCACTAGACCAAGAAGCATTTATTGACCAAGTAAATCGAATCGGTCTTGCTGTTATTGGACAGTCTGAAGGGCTGGCACCTGCAGACAAGAAACTATATGCTTTGCGTGATGTAACAGGCACCGTAGATAGTATCCCTCTAATTGCATCCTCTGTAATGAGTAAAAAATTAGCCTCTGGCGCACAAGCCATTTTGCTGGATGTAAAGGTTGGCAGTGGAGCCTTTATGAAAACTTTGGATGATGCTCGTGCATTGGCGAAAGCTATGGTTGATATTGGAACGGAAAATGGCCGTTCTGTTAGGGCTGTTTTAACCGACATGGACCGCCCTCTAGGTCATGCCATTGGCAATGCTTTGGAAATTCGCGAGGTTATTAACACCTTGAAAGGTCATGGCCCAGAGGATTTAACCCATGAATGTCTTATCATGGCAGCCCATATGCTCGTATTGAGCCATATTTGTGATTATGAAACCGCTCTCAGTCGCGTACAAGAGGCCCTTAATTCGGGAGCAGCGCTTGAACGATTGCGCATGATGATCGATGCCCAAGGTGGAGATAGCCGTGTTCTTGATGATGAAAGTTTACTGGTCATCGGGAAATTCACTTATGATGTTACAGCGCCTCAAGATGGTTATATTACTCATATGAATACAGAGCAATGTGGTATTGCATCTGTTATGCTCGGGGCTGGTCGCACCGTTAAGGATGGACCTATTGATTACAGTGCAGGCATAGTAATGCACAAGAAAACAGGTGATGCTGTTAGGGCTGGTGAAAGTATAGCTACTCTGTATGCATCTGATGAAAGTTTGCTTGCTAATGCCGGTAAAACTTATTTAGAGGCAATTACCTTTGGTAAAACTGCACCAGTGGTGGTAGATACGATTCTTGATATGGTGGAATAAGGAGATCCATATGACGGAACAAGAAATTAAAAATCTAATTGACCATGCTATAGTAGCGCGTGAGAAAACCTATAGCCCATATTCCCATTTTGGAGTAGGTGCAGCCCTTCTGTGTGAGGATGGGTCAATCTATGAAGGTTGCAATATAGAAAATGCTTCCTATGGCTTAACGAACTGTGCAGAACGAACTGCTATATTTAAAGCCGTATCAGAAGGGTATACAAAATTTAAGGCCCTCGCCGTAGTTGCTGATATGGAAGGACCTTGTGCACCATGTGGTGCTTGTCGCCAAGTGATTTCTGAATTTGAAATACCACAGATTATCTTAGCTAATCTAAAAGGAAACTATAGAGTCCTTGACCTTGATGAGTTATTACCATTTAGATTTGGTGCGGACAGCTTATAGTAAAAAAAGAGACCACATATGCGGTCTCTTTTTTGTTATACCTTAGAATGCAGGAACAATTGCACCTTGATATTTATCTTCGATGAACTTTTTAATTTCAGGGCTATGAAGAGCTTCCATCAATTTTTTGATGCGAGGGTCGCTTTCATTACCTTTAAGTACAGTTACGATGTTTACGTAAGGGGAATCTTTAGATTCGATAGCCAATGCATCTTTACCAGGGGTAAGACCTGCATTTAATGCATAGTTAGTGTTAATAGCTGCTAATGCTACGTCATCAAGAGAACGAGGCACTTGAGCAGCTTCCAATTCAACGAATTGGTAACCATTAGGATTGGAAGTGATATCTTGAACTGTAGACAAGATATTGCTGGAGTCTTTCAATGTGATAAGACCTTCTTTTTGCAATAACAATAATGCACGACCACCGTTTGTAGGGTCATTAGGGATAGCGATTTTAGCGCCTTTAGGAAGATCTTTTAAATCTTTGATTTGACGGGAGTATAAACCCATTGGCTCAAGGTGAACACCACCAACAGATACTAATGGAAGGTTATGAGCTTTTGCGAACTCATCCATGTAAGGTACGTGTTGGAAGAAGTTTGCATCGATTTCTTTATCACCTAACGCAAGGTTTGGTGTGTTGTAATCAGTGAATTCAGTGATTTGTAAATCAATACCATCTTTTGCCAAGATAGGTTTAACTTGTTCCAAAATTTCTGCGTGAGGTACTGCAGTAGCACCGATTTTCAATACTTGTTTGCCATTGCTAGCAGCTTGTTTGTTATTGTCGTTACCGCAACCAGCGATCAATAAAGCACCGCCAAGGATTACAGTAGCCGCTAATGCTAAAAATTTTCTCATTAGACACACTCCTTTTACAATTAGTTATATAAAATATTACATTAATAGTACTAAATTATTTCCTATCTATCAAGAGGGAATTGTTATAGAAAATCAATAGTTAACAATTTATTTTCCAATAATTAAGCCTATGGACCACATAATTTGGTAAATCATAGCAGCTCCTGCAGTTGTACCCATAGCCTTATCTAGTAGAAATTCATCTGTTTTATTACTTAAGGTATGTACTGTTTTGAAAGCTAGTGGAGCAGCGAAGAAGGCTATTAAGGAGAACCATGTCATGTGACCTACAATAATCCACGCAATGATCCAAATGAAATTGAATAGGTAGATGATGCTCATTAAACTGAGCGCACGTTTCCGTCCTAAAACGATTGGTAATGTACGTCGACCGTGGCTTTCATCATTGCGAATATCTCGAATATTATTGGTAAGCATAATAGAACCTACAAGCAATGTAGACGGTATAGCTGGAATCAATAATGCAGAGGATAGGTCTCGCGTCCATGCATAGCCTGTAATGAGGACGATGGCAAAACCCATAGCGATACCAGAGGAAATTTCACCAAATGGTGTGCGAGAAATTGGTTTTGGCCCACCAGAGTAGAGAAAACTGATGAGAATGCAAAGAAAACCAGCTGGAATATAGTACCAGGTGATAGTTGCCGATAGATAAAGACCGATGATAATAGGTACAACCATGAGTACTTTAATCATGGTAACGATGAGCTCTGGTGTAATGGCACCACGGGTGATAGAACCAGCATTGCCGACCTTTTGCCCCGCATCGAGACCAGATTTAAAATCTTTATATTCATTCCATAAGTTAGCAACAATTTGAGCTGTTACAACAGCTAAAAATATTAAAAATGTATGGAAAATGGCTAAACCTGTACCATGAGCGGCACCGAATGCGTAATAACTAAAGGCAGCGCCTAAAATGGTAGGCCCTAAAGCGGCTGCTAATGTACGAGGTCTAGTGAGTGGAATTATTTCTTGTATCATAATAAAAGCACACCAAGTGTGCACTCCTTTCTATTTCTCATACCATATAATTATATATCTATTAAAGTATTGTATAGCAGAACTGAAAGGTTGTAAATTACACTATACAGTTATACATCTCTATATAGTATAATAATTGATATATGCAGTATAGATTATCTTTTTGAAATCTTATAGATGCAGTACAGGTTATGAATATAATCTGTATACATAGTGTATTGTTAAATCGTGAGGTGTCTTATGAGAGCTCTCAATAAAAAAATGACGACATTGGCTTTTGCGACGTGCTTGACTGTTGGCATGGGCGCAGTGGCATGTGCTGATACAGTAGATTTAGGATATGGTTTGTATGGCAATACGTCTCCTACAGTGAAGGTAGCTAAGGTTATGCATGTTTCCACTGATTCTAAATTGCGTAATCAAGAAGAAAATAATTTTCTTAAAATGACAAATAAAGCTGCTATTGATGTGGTTAATAATACTGTGAAAGCACAAACTGGTGTTTCTGTTGAACCGATGAAGGGGGATGTTCTTGATGGTTATTCCCTCTATCAATTACAAGGAACTGACAAACAAGGTCACCATGTAGGGCAGTTAGTTGTTGTAGACTATTCTAAAAATGCTATAGATCAAGTGATTAATATGAATAAAACTATTTTAGAAAAGGTTCCAGACGCAGAAAAAGCTAAAATAAAAAGCTCTATCTCTAAATATGTAGATTCCTACTCTAAAGAGAAGGCTCAACAACAATTACAAGGTTTGAAAGGCAATACTATTGAAGGTGCTAAATTAGCGAAAGATTTGAAGATGCTAAATGACAAGTTACCTGCTCACATTATGGGGGTAGTTGATAAAATGCTTGCTACAGAAAAGAATTTATCTCCTAAAAGTAAAGAAGAGCTCCGTTCTTATGTAGACTTTATGGCAAAACAAGTGAGCCTAGATGCAACTCATGTAGGATATAAACCTGTTCAAACACGTTATGGTACGGCTGTAACAGGCGATTTGCGTGGTGGTCTTAGCTATGATGGTTTTAGAAATTCTTATGCTTTGATTGGTTATGCCGTTCCTACAGATAAAGGTGTATCCTTACAGATTTTATCATCTGATGATTCTAGCCATGATTATTGGGCTAATGAGTTGAATCATATGTATCAAACACAATCTCTCAAGGGAGGTAAATAATATGAAATCTTTGAAAGTATTGGCTTGTGCAGCCTGTTTATTAGGTACTGTATCTGGCGTAGGTTTCGCTAAAGATGTGCAAACTATTGCAGGCTCTATGGTAGTGCCAAATAATGTAAACGTTGTTTCTGCATCTAAAACAAATACCCGTGATTTTGTAGAAAAACAATTGAATGAGAACCCTTCAAAATCTTCAATGGCAAATATGATGGCGAAGGAGTTTCTTCAAAACTTTGGCACTACTTTTGACGTATACCAATTAAAAGGTGCTGACAAAACAGGTCAAAAAGATGCGTTAGTAGTAGCTGTAGATGTTAAACAAATTGCACAGCAAGTGGCTAAGGACAAAGCTAATGATCCTATGTTTGTAGCGGCTATGGCGGCTCTAGATAAAGGTCAAATTGACCCTGTTACAGAGCAACTCATGCTAGGTGCTATAAATAAGCAAATTCCAACTACTACAACTGTAGTGCCTTTAAATAATCCGGCTCGCTATGCACATCTTAAGACACAGTCGGGTAAGCCAATTGTACAGCCAAGAACACTTACTGTAGAAAATGCAGAACAAGTACATCCTGTGGCAGGTACTAAATATCAAACTTATGCAGCAAGTTCTCGCTTGTTATATGCAGATGGCGATGTTCAAACTCCTCTTTATGCAAATGCTGCATTTGTGTTAAAGCCAGGTAAACCAGTACTATACGTAGGTGTAACAACTGATGTACAGCGGAATTATTTCAAAACGATATTTGACAATGCCTTCAAATCTATTAAATAATTTGTTATAGATATACTTTCACGAAGTATGTCATATACAAGGTAATTACTAATGTGAGTATGTCGGTATTAGCATGATTTATATTATTTTTTATTATATTTTTAAAGGAGAATTATTATGAACACAATTCACACAGACAAAGCTCCAGCAGCAGTAGGTCCTTACTCTCAAGCTAAAGTTTCTGGTGGTTTTTTATTCGCATCTGGTCAAGTGCCAATTAATCCAGCAACTGCAACGGTTGTAGAAGGTGGCATTGTTGAGCAAACTGAACAAGTATGTAAAAACATCGAAGCTGTATTGACTGAAGCTGGCACAGATTTCTCTAAAGTAGTTAAAACTACTTGCTTCTTAGCTGATATCGGCGATTTCAAAGCATTCAACGAAGTATATGCTAAATATTTCACTTCTAAACCAGCTCGTTCTTGCGTAGCCGTAAAAGACCTTCCATTGGGAGTGTCCGTAGAAGTGGAAATTATTGCGGAAGTATAAGATGGATTATATTTCTTTATTACAATCAGAGATGCGTCCTGCCTTCGGGTGCACTGAGCCAATTGCATTGGCTTATGCGGCTGCGAAGGCAGTCTCTGTTTTAGATGAGTTTCCTAACCATATTCACGCACGATGTAGCGCGAATATTATAAAAAATGTCAAATCCGTAGTGATTCCTAACTCTGGTGGACGAAAGGGCCTTCAAGCGGCTGCTACCCTTGGTGCCATCGTAGGTCATCCTGAGCGTGAGCTAGAGGTACTAGAATCTGCTACAGATGAAGATCGTAAATGGCTTGGCACATTGCTAGATGCTAATTTCTGTACGGTCTCACTCGCTGAAGGTGTAGATAATCTTTATATTGAAATCACTGCTGAAACCGATGAACATACAGCAGTGGTTCGCATTGAAAATGACCATACGAATGTAACCTATGTTGCTGTAGATGGTGAGATTGTGTCTGAAACAATCAATGCAATCCAGAAAGCAGCCAAAACCGAATATGCTATGACTTTTGATAGCATTTACGAATTTGCAAAGACTGCAGATATTTCAGGGATTATCCCTCAGATTAAACAGCAAGTAGAATACAATACGGCTATTTCTAGAGAAGGTTTGTCTAATGACTATGGCGCCAATATTGGGCAGCTCTTATTGTTGGATGAAGAAAACCCGTCTTTAGAAACGAAATGTAAAGCTCGTGCAGCGGCTGGATCCGATGCGCGCATGAGCGGTTGCCCATTGCCTGTAGTTATCTGCTCTGGCTCTGGTAACCAAGGCTTAACCGTATCTGTACCAATTATTACGGCTGCCGAGGAACTTGGTAAAAGTGATGATGAATTATATCGTGCGCTTGTTTTTGCCAACCTGTTAACACTGTACGTTAAATCTGGCATTGGTAAATTGTCCGCCTACTGCGGTGTTGTATCTGCTGGCGTAGTAAGTGTAGCCGGTATTGCCTTCTTGAAAGGTGATGGCAAGGATATCATCGAGAATACACTTGTAAATGGTCTTGCCAGCTTATCCGGTATCGTTTGCGATGGAGCAAAACCATCCTGTGCAGGTAAAATTGCTATCTCCCTTGATGGCGCTTTTATGGGATATAAACAAGCACGCCTTAATAAGAACTACCAAAAAGGTGATGGCCTTGTAGCCTACTCCGTTGATGAAACCATACGCAGTATCGGCACTGTGGCTCAAGGTATGAAAGAAACGGACGTAGTTATCTTGAATGAAATGCTAAAACACTAATTTAGCTAAAAATATAAGCCCCCGTAAGGGGGGCTTTTCTCTATTGCAATTATTGTAATTTTTTAGGATCTTTGAGTATTAATGATGCCCCAAGGCCTACTATTAGGAATGGTACGAGTGTCATCATAGCAACAGGTAGGGAGTAGGTATCTGCTAGGTTACCTACGACAGGAGCGATAACACCGCCGATGGTTTGGCTTACGCCGAGGGTGATACCCGATGCAAAGCCGATGCTTTTAGCTAGATATGTTTGGCCTAGTACGATAACTGGGCTGTAGCTAATTGCTTTGGTAGCACCGATGATGAGTAATAGTAGATATGCTATAGGTAGCATAATGTATGGTGCAAAGTTTGGTACTTCTGTTAATAGGAACATAGCTGGTAACCAAACTAATAGGGATAGTCTGATAATCTTAATAGGACCGTATTTATCGCCCAATAGACCGCCAATATAGGTCATGAAGATACCAATGCTAAAGAATACGGTTAATGCAAAGCTACCTTGTTCTGGGCTGGTGCCGAGTTCATGGGTCCAGAAGATAGGAATAAATGCATTGATAACACGGAAGTTTACTGATTGGCTCAAGATGATAAGGAACAAAATGCCAAAGTATTTCCAGTAGTTTTTGAGCGGTTTTGCTGCTACCGTTGGATTTTCTGTGGCAATTGCTTGGTCAATAGTACGTGCATGTGCTACGATACGTGGCATGAGTGCGAACAGAATTGTAAATATAATAATACCTGCTACTGTGAAAGCCGCTAGCCCATGAGGCCCCACTGTATAGGCGATGGCGCCAGCAAAGAGAGGGCCAAAGGCAAAGCCTGAGCTGCCGCCGATGGCGAAGGTACCCATGGCCTTACCTTTCTTGCCACCGCCGAGGCGGTTCATGATTTTCGCGCCTTCTGGATGGAAGATAGAAGAACCTACACCAGCTAAAGTGGCGCAAACAAGGAGGCTTTCATAAGAGGTAACAAAGCCCATCATACCTGTACTACAAGCGGATAATAAAACGCCAAAGGCAATAAGTCTAGGTTGATTGATCTTGTCAGAAATATAGCCTAGTAAAGGCTGTAATAATGAGGATAATGCTGTATTAGCTAGGATGAGAAAACCTGCTTGCTCCAAGCTCAGTCCATAGGTATAAATGAACAGAGGTAAGAGGGCAGGCAACACACTTTGACAGGAGTCATTAATCATATGACTCACTGTAATGAGATAAGGGTAATATTTTTTCATGATAATAGTCCCTTGAGTTTATGAGGAGATTATTTTAAATTGTATTTCTTATATTATAACCCAAATGGTTACAAAAATAGTTATAGATACAAAAAAAGCGCTAACCATGGTTAGCGCTTTATATAGTTTAGTTGGCAGAGGAGGAGGGATTTGAACCCCCGCGCCGGTTGCCCGACCTACCGCATTTCGAGTGCGGACCCTTCAGCCTCTTGGGTACTCCTCCGTGCTTTACGGCGCTCTTTGAAGAAGTCTTTCATAATTTGGCTGCATTCATCACCAAGCACACCAGATGCTAGTTCTGGTTCATGATTTAAACCAGGATGAGAGAGCACATTGAATAGCGATTCTACGGCGCCTCCTTTGTAATCACTTGCACCATATACAACGCGGTCAATACGACTGTTGATGATGGCGCCAGCGCACATCGGACACGGCTCTATCGTAACATACAGGGTACAACCAGTCAACCGCCAGCGCTTGAGGGTATCGCATGCTTCGCGGATTACGAGGACCTCTGCATGGGCCGTTGCATCATGATCGAGTTCACGACGATTGTGATGGTGTGAAACGATGGTATTATCTTTTACGAGAATAGCACCGATAGGGATTTCTCCAAGGTTATAAGCCTTGCGCGCCTCGTCCATAGCAAATGCCATAAAATATTCATCGCGCGTGCGCTCATCCATGTTTTCTATCTCTATAGGTGTAATGTCTTTTGTCATTGGCATACCTCTTCATGTATAATATCTTACATAAAGTCTATCACAGTGTACGCAGTTATGCGAATAGATTATATGGGGGAATTATGGATATTATTTGGTATATGTTTGATATGATTGGCACCATTGCCTTTGCTGTATCCGGGGCACTTGTTGGGGTAGCCCGGAAGATGGATATATTTGGGATGACTGTTCTTGCATTGGCTACTGCCATTGGTGGTGGTATTGTACGGGACGTATTGCTCGGTTATTTTCCGCCGAACTCACTTCGAAATGTGGTGTATGTAACGGTTGTCTTAGCTGTAACAGTTATCGTGTTCTTGATTTATAACAGTCGATATCGCAAGCATGCGATGGGACCTCGTAGTCGTGCTAGTTACTTGTTAGCCGATGCATTAGGGTTAGCATCATTTACCGTTACAGGTGCCTCCGCAGGTTTTAAACTTTATCCAGAGTTGCCTATCTTTATTGTGTTGCTCGGTACAATCACTGCTGTTGGTGGCGGTATTATCCGCGATATGTTGGCACAACGCATCCCATCTGTTTTGAAAGAGGATGTATATGCATTGCCTAGTATTATTGGAGGCATCGTTTATTATCTTATGGTCACATCGAGTTGGGATAGCATGGCCGTATATGGTGCTTTCACAGTGGTACTCGTTATACGTCTATTAGCCATCAAGTATAATTGGAGCCTGCCTAAGGTAGGAAAAATCAAGCCAGTTGCGAAATAATAGTCAAATGATATAATTATACTATTGAGCATATGAACATTTCATAAAAGTGTCAGAAAAAGAGAGTATTATAAAACAGTTCATTTTGCGAGTCGGGAGTACTCGCTACACAGAAGGAGATTTGATTTATGACGAATAAATGGTTGAAAGTAGCACTTATGGCTGCAGCCATCGCTACTGGTACATCTATTAAAATTGATGCGGAAACCGTGTTGTACGTACCTCAAGATGATCGCCCTGTAAGCTTACAATATACTGTAGATACAGCTCGTGAAGCAGGTATGACTATATTGACACCACCTCAAAATTTGATTTCTGGTAAGACATACCAAGGTCAAGCTGATCAAATCATGGCTTGGGTTGAACAAAATGCAGCCCGTGCTGATGTGATGGTATTGAGTACAGATACCCTTATCTATGGTGGCCTTGTAGACTCTCGTAAACATAACATTCCACTCTCCACATTGGAAAGCCGTTTGAAACGTATTGAATCCTTAAAAGCTCGTAATAAAAATGTGCGTATCTATGGCTTTGGTACTGTAATGCGTTCTCCGCGTGCTAGTGGTGGTGGTACTGAACCAGCTTACTATGCGGAATATGGTCCTACTATTTTCCAAATTGCTGCATTACAAGATAAATTAGATTCTGGATCCTTAACACAAGAGGAAACTCAAAAATTGATGAGCTTGCAAGCCTCTGTTCCTGTAGAATATCTACAAGACTGGTTTGATCGTCGTCAAAAAAATATGAAAATCAACAAAGAATTAATTGATGAAACTCGTAGTGGTGTATTCGATTACTTTGCATTGGGCCATGATGATACATCTCAATTGTCTCAATCCGCGTTAGAAGGTCGTTACTTGAGTAAATACTCCAAGGATATTCCTGTTGAGAAATATGGCAGTTTCCCTGGTGCCGACCAACTTGGTCTCTTATTGATGGCTCGTTCTCGTACAGATGAAAGTACAGAAAAACCTACATTCTCCGTAATTTACCCACTCGGTGGCGGTGGAAAAACATTGCCAGGTTACGAAGACCAAACAATTGATAAAACAATTGCTCAACATGTTGAGGCCGTAGGTGGCACTATGGTGACACAAGGTAAACCAACTGTGTTGTTAGCAGTAAATACACCACTTACTACAAGTACTGGTGAATCTGAAAGCTTCGAGAACTTCCCGATGATTTCTAATTCTATAAATGCTTTTGTAGATCGAATTCAACAAGCAGTTGATTCTGGCGTAAACGTAAGTGTTGCTGATATTGCTTATAACAATGGCGCTGATAATACATTGGTATCTGCTATGTATAAGCGCGATATGCTATACAAAATCGGCGCGTATAATGGTTGGAATACAGCAAGTAATACGGTAGGCTATGCCATTGCTCAAGGCGTATTGCTCAAAACTATGAGCCCAGAAGGTCATCGTAACATGTTGACTCAACAATACTTAGATAACTGGGCGTACCAAGCAAATATCCGTAAAGATATTTACCGCATGCAAGATTCCATTCGCACAGATAATGTACGTTATTCTGGCGAGTTGAATGAACGTCTTGAAAGTTACTTAGGCGAACGTATCCAAGACTTCGCTGAAAAATACCTTAAAGTTGACCCTCGTACAGTAAAAGCTACATTCCCTTGGGGCCGTCTATTCGAAACAGATATTACGATCTATGATAAACCTGTGGTACCTCTTGAAAAAGAATTACGCTTAAAACGTGAAGCAGAGGCTAAAGCTAAAGCAGAAGCAGAAGCTAAGGCTAAAGCGGAAGCGGAAGCTAAGGCCAATGGTCAAGCGGTTCCAGCTCAACCAGCAAAGACTATCACTACTCAAACTACAGTATCTGTGATTCCAGTAGTAAAACAACCAGCTACAATATCTCAAGGTCCACGCCTAGTGCCAACACCTGCAGTTGTTCCTGGTCAATAATGAATAGGGAATGGCTATGAAAAAAGCGTTTTTACCGGAAATTACTTATATGCGTGGCCTCTGTATGCTTGGCGTAATCGGCATTCATGTAGGTTCTTACGCATTACAAAATCCTTTTGTAAATTTAGAACTTATTAGCGTCTTAGAAATTCTATCGCGCTTTGGGGTACCAGCATTTTTCTTCCTCTCTGCATTTGGCCTATTTTATCATACATCTGCAGAGGGACCATTCTCGTATAAGGAATTTATGCACCGCCGTATTCAGGTGGTGCTATTTCCATATATTACGTGGTCCTTGTTTTACTTACTCTATACGGGGTTGACGGCGCATAATCTTGGCAATTTACATCCCGGACCATTGGCGGTAAATTTATTGTTTGGTACGTCTATGTATCATTTATATTTTATGGTTATTCTCTTATGGTTCTACGTAATGATGCCTCTATGGCGTACTATGGTGAAAGTCATCTTAAAACGGCCTGTATTTTGGATGGTTTTACTATTTATTATCCAAGTAGCTATCGATTATGTTTCGTCTTATATGCTCGGCCGTTGGGTAACAGAACACCTTAGCAATAATCCTGTCTTGAAATATCTCTTTGATATGAGGCTTAACTATTGGGTTATCCATTATGTGTGGATATTCCTGTTAGGTGCTGTATGTGCTGAACGGTATGAAACCGTATGTGAATACATGTGGCGTTATCGTTACTTGTTAGGTGCCAGTGCAGTAGGCTCTATATTGTTGATGCTCGGCTCCTACTACTATGTTATGGACGTATGGCATTATACAGTGCTAGAAGCAATTTATACAGTGCATCAAATGAGTCCAATGGGAGTTCTTTATACAGGTTTGGGAACTCTATTTAGTTTGTTCCTATTTCAAGTATTGCCAATGAATGCAACCATCGAGTCTACTTGGTCGGAAATAGGGGATAAGTCCTACGGTATTTATTTAGCACATCCATTCTGGTTGTTAATCATCTCTAGTATGATGGCTAAATACAATCTTTTGTATACCGTAGTTAATGTACTAGCTATGTATGTGATGGCGCTAGGATTGTCCTATTTGTCTACGGTGGCTTTCAATTATGTGCCTAAACCAATTCGAAAATTTATCTTAGGTCATTAGAATCAATCCGCTAGGATATAGTTTTTAACTATGGCATCCTAGCGGATTTTTGTATATCTAAGTTGTATCTTTCACAAAGTAAAGTGTGAAAATTTGAAAGTAATTGTGATATAATAAACCCATGATGATTACTACTTGATAGAGTAACGATATAGAAAAAGAGGTGCTCCTATGCAAGAATTAACATATTTTAATGGCGAGTTCGTTGAACCAGGTGCCAAGGTTATTAGTATTGATGACCGTGGCTATTTGTTTGGTGATTCCGTATACGAAGTAGTGAGAGTTGTGAAAGGCCGTTGCTTCGCATTGTCTTACCATCAAGATCGCTTGTATCGCTCTATGCGTGAAATGGATATTCCTGTAAAAATGACCCCAGATGATTTAACAGAATTGCACGAAATTTTAATCGAGCAAAGTGAGATTAAAGAGGGTTATATTTATTTGCAAATTTCTCGTGGTGTAGCGCCACGTCATCATGCATATGATCGTTCTAAACTAGAACCACAAATGCTCATGTCTATCCGCAATCTAGACATGGATGCGGTTAATAAGTTGGGTGAAGGTGTTAAAGCGATTACATTGCCTGATGAACGTTGGGATCATGTAGATATTAAGACAACTAATTTGATTCCAAATATTTTGGCTCAAACTAAAGCGGAAAAGAAATTTGCTTATACGGCAATCTTATTCCGCGATGGCATTTGTACAGAAGGTGCTACATCTAATGTATTTGCCATTAAAGATGGTATCTTGTATACGCACCCGGCCGATAATCATATCTTAAAAGGTATTACGCGTCAAATGATGGTAACTCGTGTAGCACCGTCTCTCGGTATTACACTTATCGAAAAAGAATTTGATCGTGCCTTTGTAGATGATGCGGACGAATTATTCTTTACCGATACAATTGGTGGTGTCATCCCAATTACTAAGCTAGACAGAAATCCAGTATCTGGTGGCAAACCAGGTGTTATTACACTTCGTCTACGCGAATCCTTAGAAAAATTGATGGAAGAAGGTTTGCCTTAATAGGTTATCGGCTTTCATACAATTGTAAATAGTTACCTTAAGAAAGGATATTATTTTGATTCAATTACAACACATTAGTAAAGTCTATGAAGGCGCTACTCGTGTGGAAGCGTTAAAAGATATTAGCCTTGATATTAAAGAAGGTGAAATCTTTGGCATTATCGGTCAATCTGGGGCCGGTAAATCCACATTGATTCGATGCATTAATATGCTTGAAGCTCCTACATCTGGCTCTGTTATCGTAAATGGTACAGATTTAACAACACTTAACAAATCCGATTTGCGTAAAGCTCGCAAAGATATCGGTATGATTTTCCAACATTTTAATTTATTGTCTTCTCGTACAGTATATGATAATGTGGCATTTCCATTAGAATTACAAGGTTTGAGCAAGTCTGAAATCAAGGAGCGCATTACACCAATTCTTGATATCGTAGGTCTTACTGAGCGTATGAACAACTATCCATCTCAATTATCTGGTGGTCAAAAACAACGTGTTGGCATCGCTCGTGCCTTAGCGTCTAATCCAAAGGTTCTTCTTTGTGACGAGGCTACATCTGCTCTTGATCCGCAAACAACTGAATCCATTTTGAAATTGTTGAAAGACATCAACGAAAAAATGGGTCTTACTATCGTTCTTATTACGCATGAAATGCACGTAATCCGTGAAATTTGTGATCGTGTAGCAGTTATCGAAGGCGGTGTAATCTTAGAAGAAGGTAGCACTGTTGAAGTATTTACACATCCTCGTGAAAATACTACAAAAGAATTCATTAGTTCTGTGGTAAGTGATAACTTACCGCCAGAGGCGTTAGAGCATTTAGAATTACATGATCAATGGATTGCAGGTACATCTCCATTAGTACGTCTTAAATTTACAGGCCAAGCTACGGATGAACCTGTAGTAGCAGGCCTTGTACGTCGCTTTAATTTGGATGTAAGCATTCTCTTTGGTGGAATTGATTATATCCAAAACACGAGCGTTGGTCGCCTCATTGTTATCCTAAATGGTGATCCTGAAAATGCACAAGAGGGCTTAGATTATATTAAAACATTACCAATTGAAAGCGAGGTGATCGGTTATGTCAGAGCAAATAATTAATCTTCTCATAACTGGTACCCTTGATACATTGCAAATGACTATTATCTCTACGGTCATGGCTATGTTGCTTGGTATTCCTCTCGGTGTTATTTTGGTAGTAACCTCTAAGGGTCATATTTTAGAGAATGTAGCACTTAACAAAGTACTAGGTGCTATTGTTAATGCAACACGTTCCGTTCCATTCATCATCTTGATGGTAGCTATTATTCCATTCACTCGTATGGTGGTGGGCACATCTATTGGTACGACTGCAGCTTGCGTACCTTTAACAATTGCAGCAATACCATTCTTAGCGCGCCTTGTAGAAACATCTATTAAAGATATTAACTTTGGTGTTATTGAGGCGGCTCAATCTATGGGTGCAAGTCCACTCCAAATTATTTGGAAAGTTTTATTACCGGAAGCATTGCCTACAATTATCGACAATGTAACGGTTCTTATCGTTAACCTCATCAGTTACTCTGCAATGGCAGGTGCAATTGGCGGCGGTGGCCTTGGGGATATTGCTATCCGATATGGTTATCAACGCTTCCAAGCTGATATTATGATTGCCACCATCGTTATCTTAGTCATTTTGGTACAATTAGTACAAATGATTGGTGATGCATGGTCTAAAGCGATGAATAAGAAGTAGGAGGCTCCTATGAGTATCAATGAAAAATTGAGAAGCTCTCAAAACGATGAATTGTTCACCGCTATTTTAACGCTTGAAAACACAGAGGAATGCTATGCATTCTTTGAGGATATCTGTACGATTAATGAGTTAAAAGCTTTATCTCAACGCTTACAAGTAGCTAAGATGTTACGCTCCGGGGATAGCTATGAAAAAATCGTAGAAGAAACAGGTGCTAGCACGGCTACAATTAGTCGTGTTAAACGATGCTTAGTTTATGGCGCTGATGGCTATACATTAGTGCTAGATCGTCTAGGTGCAAAATAAAATAAACACGCATGACAACGGTGGCCTATTGGCGACCGTTGATGTGCTATCTAAAGGAGGTTTATATGGAGTGGCTTATTGCGATAACGGGGATACCATTTGATATCCTTATTCTCGTTTTGCTTGCCATAGCAGGTGCTTTTGCAGGCTTTGTAGACTCCATTGTAGGTGGTGGGGGTCTTATTTCTGTTCCGGCCATGTTATTAACCAATCTTCCACCTAGTATGGCACTCGGTAGTAATAAATTGTCTAGTATTTTTGGAGCTGGTAGTGCATCAATAACATTCTTGAGAAATCACATGGTTGATTTCTCACTAGTTCGTAAATTATTACCCTTTACATTTATTGGTTCTATGATTGGTACTTTGGCAGTCGTATCTTTGCCACCATTATATGTGAAGCCTATTATTATCGTCCTACTCGTTTGTGTCACATTTTTTGTAGTCTTTAAAAAGAATTGGGGAGAAATAAACCGTACGTCTCAAGTGGCAGGTAAAGCACTATATATTTGTATGGCCTTTGCGCTTGGTATCGGTATCTATGACGGCTTTATTGGTCCTGGTACAGGTACCTTTTTGATTATGGGCTTCATCTTTACTGGTTTTGATTTTTTACATGCCTCTGCAAATGCAAAAATATTGAATTTTACTAGTAATTTAGCATCATTAATCGTTTTTTTCTATTTAGGTCACGTCAATATTAAGTACGGTCTAGCTACAGGTGTGGGACAAATTATAGGTGCTTATTTAGGATCTCATTTAGCTATTGCTAAAGGTTCTTCGTTGGTACGTGTTGTATTCTTGTCGGTAACGACAGTTATGTTGTTGAAATTAGTCTATGACTATGTTTCAACATTATAGGAGGGCAAGGTATGCCTCATAAAAGTGATGTACAAGTGGCATTGATTAGTGGTGGCACGTCAGGAATTGGCTTTGCTACTGCAAAACTACTTCTAAAAGAAGGTTGGTGTGTTGTCATCAATGGTCGTGATGAAAAATCAGGACAAAAAGCTAAGATGAAATTGCGTCGCTATTCTTCAAGGGTACAGTATGTACAAGGGGATGTATCTAAGATTGAAGATTGCCAGCGCATTGTAAAAGAAACTGTCAAATTATTTGGTGGTGTATCTGCTCTCGTAACAGCAGCGGGCTATTATGAGGAAGAGCTTCTAGCAGATGTGACAGAGGCGGCCTTTGACGAAATGTTTGGGACTAATGTGAAAGGTACAGTATTTCTCTGTCAGGCTGCACTACCATACTTGCGCACTACAAAGGGCAGCATTGTAACGGTAGCCAGTGATGCAGGATTACAAGGTAACGTAGCTTGTTCTGTATACGGCGCTTCGAAAGGGGCGGTGGTAAGCTTTACAAAGTCTTTATCACTAGAAATGGCGCCGCATAGTGTACGCGTTAACTGCGTGTGTCCTGGTGATGTAGATACTTCCTTAGTAGATAAGCAAATTGCAAATGCTCAACAAGATGCAGAGGCTGCTAAGGCTGAAATGGGGCAACATTATCCCTTAGGCCGGATTGGCCAACCTCATGAGATTGGGGAGGTAATTGTATTTTTATTGAGTAGCAAAGCTTCTTTTGTAACTGGTGCTGCTTGGACTATTGACGGTGGTCTCACTAGTTGGTAATATTGAAAATCTTAGATAATATTTTGCGTTTTAAATCTTAGGAGAATTGTAAAAATTTATTCCCCTTATATCAATAGAATGGTATAATAATGCTAATAACATGACCTATAGTTGGTTCACAACAAAGGAGAATATTTATGGCAGAATATAATGGCGTAACACTTGAGCCACTTATGGATGGTTCTCAAGATCGTGACTATCAAGTTGAACAATTTATTTTCTGGGGTGCAGGTCGTGCAGCGGCTTTAGCTTTATCCCCTAAATTCAGCAGTGTTGCTTTGTGCGCCAATGCAACGTATATGGTAACTCGCATTGCACATCTTTACGAAGTAGAATTGCAATCTGGTGCCGTAGTGGGTCTAGTTGGTGGTCTTAGCACAGCTGTAGGTACAGCGGCTATTTCTCTTCTTATTCCTCTAAAAGCAGTTCGTGTTCCTGTAGCAGTTGGTTTAACATATGCTATCGGTAAAATTGCTCACATTTGGATCCAAGATGGTATGCCTTCTGATATCGAACGTTATAAACCAATGGTTGCTGAATTCCTTGAAAGCGGTAAAGCTATTGCATCTGACATCATTCGCGATGCAGGCGCTAGCATTCCTTTCACACAAGGTCAACGTGACGTTTGGGCTGGTATTGCTAATGAAACAGGTCTTGCTAAGGAAACTTTGAAACAAGTATATGAAGAAAAAGTAACGCCTGCTATTGATAAATGGAATACGGAAACTAAGTACCAAATACATGACAATGCCGCAGAAGTTATGGCAAAAGTAACTGATGCAGCAAAAGATAAAATTGATGCTGCTAAAGAAAATATCGATGTAGCAAAAGAGTTAGCTAAAGGTGGCGTAGAAGTAGCTAAAGCTTCCGCACAAGTTGCAGTAGAAACTGCAAAAACTAAAGCTTCTGATGCTGTAGAAACAGCAAAAGATGTAGCTGTAAATACTGTTAATACAGCAAAAGATAAAATTGGTGGTTTGCGCAAATAAGCGTTGAAGGATTATTATGATGAATCCATTAAAGATTATTACATATGGTAAGTATTTTAACGAATCGAAATTTGTCGCTTTTTTAGGGCGATATGGTAAGAAACTTGCCTTTGTACAACGAGCGGTGACCTTGTTTCTTTGTATGCGTGATAAGGACACTCCAAAATATGTAAAAGCAGTCATTGCTGGTGCCTTAGGGTATCTTGTATTACCTATTGATATTGTACCGGATACTATTCCTGTATTAGGTTGGATAGATGATGTAGCGGTGCTTGGCCTTGCTTTTAAGGTGGCTAATCGTTATATTAAAACTAGTCATCAAGAAGAGGCAAAAAAATACTTCCCATTTGGTGGCAGTAACTAGCTTTTAACCATTAAGGCAGTTTAATCCGTTGCGGTTGAGCTGCCTTTATTTATTTGACACGCTAAAGTAATAGAGATACAATGAAGATTGTATTCTATGAAAAAAGAAGGAAAATTTTATGCATATTGCTTCAGTAAATGTACGCTTTTACGAAACCGATATGATGGGTATTGCGCACCATAGTAATCATTTTAGATGGTTTGAAATGGCACGCATTGAATTCCTTCGTCAAATCGGTGTAACCCTGTGGGATATGATGAATGAGGATATTGTATTTCCTATTATGAATGTATCCTGTAATTATAAAGAACCAGCAAATTTTGATGATGAGCTTCATATCGAAACATATTTGGTTAAGATGACACGTGCACAGATGGTATTCCGTTATCGTATGCGCCGTGCCAGCGATGGTGCTCTCCTAGCTACGGGAGAGACTAAGAATGCATTTATGTCAAAATCAACAGGTAAAATTGTGCGATTAGACGATACTTTTTATCAGCCAATGTTAGCAGCTGTTGAGGAGATGCCTAATGAGTAATGTACAACAATTGCCTATCGGTGTATTTGACTCCGGTGTGGGTGGGCTATCTGTTTTAAAGGTTTTACAAGAACAATTTCCTAATGAAGATTTTATCTATATTGGCGATAACGCAAACAATCCTGTTGGAAATCGCAGTGATGATGAAATTACATATTTAGCTTGTCATATTGCAGAGGCTCTTGAAAAACAGCCTGTTAAATTGATGGTTATTGCTTGTAATACGTTTACTGTTGTAGCACTTGATGCGGTACGTGAGCGCGTATCTGTACCCGTTATTGGTGTGTCACAAGGCGTGAAAACAGCGATTAGTCAAAGTAAAAGCAAGACAATTGGTATCATGGCGACGGTAGCGACGGTGAATAGTCATATTCATAAACACGTAGCCCTTGAAGTTGATCATGAAGTTCTTGTTTGGGAACAACCTTGTCCTGAATTGGCAGGTCTCATTGAGCAAGGCCATTTAGATGATTATTTTGTACGTGATGTATGTACTGACTATTTAGAACCTTTATTATCTCGAGAAATTGAGGTTGTAGTTTTGGGCTGTACTCATTTCCCATTTGTACAACCTTTACTAGAGGAACTGACGTTAGGGCGTATTCAATTTATTGACCCTGCTTTTGAAACGAGTGAATTGGTTCGCCGTAGATTAGAGAGTAAAGATTTGTTTAATCCTCAACAATCTGCAGGTACTGCGACATTGTATTTTACAAAGGATATAGAGCTTGGTGATACATTGAGCGCTTCTTTCCTAGATCCAAGTCGACGTACCATTGAACATATTACATTATAAAGGAGATGCCCTATGTGGTTTTATAACATCCTAAGTGTAGTAATAGCTATTATTGTGGCTATTGCAGCTTTGTATTTATTATTCCGTTTGTTCGTATTGAAACAAGGTAATGAAAAGGTTATCTTATTGCCAAAACGAGCAACTAACTTCCAAGTGTCTGATCGTAATTTTGAATCTATTACTTTGTTCTGTGATATTCCTTTTGTAAACAAAGGCCGTCAACTTGGTACAATTATGGATTTATTCCCTCGTCCATTGTTACCTGAAGAACATTTTGATGCTGTAAAAGTAGAAGCATGGGCTATGGATATTAATCGTCCTCGTCATGATGGTTATTTTGAATCTGTTATTATCAAACCTCGTAAAGGCGGTACCATTCGTGTATTCGTTACATTGACAGGTAAAAATGGGAATATTCGTGAAGATATTAAGGGATTCCCTTATATGGACATCGATATTTACTACCAAATCGTAGGCCGTACAGATTATCATATTGATAAACAACGTATTCGTTTGACTGCTGAAGAAGTTCAAGCAGCATTGGTTCAATAAGGAGGCATAACAATGGCAGAATTAGAGTTAGTATGTGTGCCAACACGTATTCTTACAGATAATGATGACATCGTGGATGCTATCGTTGAATTTGGTGGTCATAATATTGGACCTGAAGATATCGTTTGTGTAGCTGAATCTGTAGTAGCTATTACACAAGGACGATTTACACGTCCTGAAGAGCTAGATGTATGTTGGCAAGCTCGTTTAATCAATCGTTTTATTCATCCAGATGGCTCTATGGCATCTATTTATGGCATGCAATCCGCCATGAACTTAGATGGTAAATGGAAAGTATTAGGTGCCTTTATTTTGGGGGCTATTGCTAAAATTTTCCGCAAACCAGGTGTATTCTATGCAATTGCTCGTGCTGCATCTTTAACTGACGACGTGACTGGTACAATGCCTCCATTTGATAAGCATATTGTATTTGGTCCAAAGGACCCAGATAAAGTAGCGGAGAAAATCGTATCTCGCACAGGCTGTTATGGTGCTGTTGTAGCTGACGTTAATGATTTGAAACGTTCCGCTGTTTTAGGTACAAGTCGTGGTATTGACGGTAATAAAATTGCACAATTATTGATTGATAATCCATTTGGTAATGATAGCCAAATGACTCCGATTGTTATCATTAAAAATTACGCATCTGTATCTGGTAAATAATAGAAGGCTGTACTCATCACATAGAGATGGGGACAGCCTTTTTATGTTGCGGGGGTAAATGGTAATTATATTCTAAATTGATGGGCCCATTTAGTTCCATAATTGAGCTTGTATAGAACTCTATAAATGCTAATAAGGAGGTTTTATGTTACTAGGTTTAGACGTAGGTGGTACTTTCACAGATGCTGTTATCATCGATGGTCATCGTGTAGTAGCATCCGCTAAAAGACGAACAACCAAAGATAATTTAATGCAAGGGATAGGAGAAGCCCTTGATGCAGTGATCCAAAGTTGTAATACTGCAAATATTGAGCAAGTCACTCTGTCTACTACTGTGGTAACAAATACCATCGTAGAAGAGAAGGAACAAGTAGTAGATCTCTATGTAGTAACTGGTCCTGGGCGAAATGTGGATGATATTTTCCCTGTGCAGCCGATATATCTTCAAGGTTATACTGATCATAGAGGTATTGTGGTGGAGCGTACGCCTACAAATACAGTTCATGGTGTAGCTGAAATGGTTCAATCTCATAGTGGCACAGATTTAGCCGCTGTATCTGCTAAATTTGGGGTGCGTAATCCTCAAGAGGAATTGTCTATTGCAAAAGAGCTGGAACATACATATGCTACTATTTCTAATGGTAGCTTATTAAGTGGTTCATTAAACTTTCCTCGACGCACCATTAGCGCATATTTTAATAGTGCTGTAACACCAGTATTTACACTGTTTAAGAAGAATGTAGAAGATGCGCTCACTGTGCGAAACATTAAGGCTCCACTTCATATATTAAAAGCCGATGGCGGTTCTTTACCTATGGAGCATATGGTGAGTAGACCTGTGGAGACCGCTTTTACAGGACCTGCAGCAACCGTACTTGGCTTATCTGCTCTTGGAACTATTGGGAATGAACATACAGTTGCTTTAGATATTGGCGGTACCACTACAGATATTTCTTTGTGGAAACAAGGGAGTCCATTGATGACTAAAAATGGCGTGTCTATCCGTGAGTACCCTAGTGCAGTACGATCTTTTGCAGTTACCTCTGTTGGTATTGGTGGTGAATCTGTCGTTCGTATTGTAGATGGAGTTATCTTAGTGGGCCCTGAACGGGTAGGCCCATCTGCGGCTTTGGGTGGCGATGAACCTACATTAGGGGATGCACTCATTGTATTAGGGTATGCAAACTATGGTGATGCGAAATTAGCTATACAGGCTATGGACGTATTAGCTAATACATTACAGAACAGTCTTAAATCTGATTCTACTCAGAATAAACAACAATCAGTATCTTCTATAACGGCTTTTGACATAGCTCAATTAGTGGTAAATAAGGCGTTACAAACGATTCAACGTGGTATAGATGAGGTAGTAAGGGCAGAAAATAAACGACCTATTTATGTAGTAGCGGATATCGTAAACCCTGATGTATTTGTACCGTCCCAAATCGTTGTAGTAGGTGGTACAGCGCCTAGTTTAGGTCCAAGTATTGGGGAGTACTTGGAGTTGCCTGTGACAATTCCAGACAATGCGGAGGTGGCTAATGCTATTGGTGCTGCTCTAGCTTTATCTACTATCGAACTCACTGTTCATGTCGATACAAAACGCCGTTTACTTGTTATTCCCGAATTAGGCATTAAGCAGCAAACATGTACCTTAAAGCGGGTGGAACAAGTTGTGGAACGAGCTAAAGAGGCCCTCAGTGAAGAAGCATTGCGTTTAGGCCTTGGTAAAAACCAAGACATAGAGGTCATTAGTATAGAAGATTTCCCTGTAGTAGAGGGCTGGCAATCAATGGAACGTTTAATAACGGTAAAAGTACAACTAGCAGCGGGGGTGAAACAGTATGTGGAATAAAGGATTATCCTATCGAGAACGTCATGGACTCAGAAATATTGGTATAAATAAGCTTACCAATACTAGTACGAATAAGATCGCCAATACAAATACAGGTGACACGTTAAATCCGGATAAAAATGTATTAAAACATAGTTTAGGCCTCGTATTTTTCCCCGCTTTTGATTGGAAGATTTCTGAAACACATCCAGAACGACAAGAACGGTTATTATATACACGCGATCAAATCGTAGAGGAAGGCTTATTAGACATACCTAATATTGTGGAATATAATCCTATCGTGGCCGATTGGGATACGATAAAACGAGTTCATGTGGGAGCTCCAGATTTAGAGTCCTGGGTGACGGAAGCACATCGTGTCTCTGCAGGTGGTGCTATTGCGGCTGCTGATGCGGTTATGCGCGGTGAAGTAGATCGCGCCTTTGCCCTAGTAAGACCGCCAGGGCATCATGCAATGGCCATGGTTCATGGTATTCGTGGGTTCTGTACAATTAATATTGAAGCCGTTATGATACAACACATGCGCCAAACCTATGGTATAAAACGAGTGGCCGTGGTAGACACAGATGTACATCATGGCGATGGTTCTCAAGATGTGTTCTACCATGATCCTGATACTCTATACATTAGTTTTCATCAAGATGGACGTACATTGTATCCTGGCACAGGCTTTATGGATGAATTCGGTGGACCACAAGCCATCGGTGGCAATATAGATATCCCATTGCCACCAGGAACTGGTGACGAAGGCTTAATGAAGGTTATGCGTGAACTTGTATTGCCTATCTTGGAAGAATTTAATCCAGATGTTGTTATCAACTCAGCAGGTCAAGATAATCACTTTAGTGATCCTTTGGCAAATATGCAGGTCACTGCAAAGGGCTATGCTGAACTTGTAGATTTATTACAAGCTGATATTGCCGTATTAGAAGGTGGTTACTCTGTACAGGAAGCATTGCCTTATGTAAATACAGGTATCATATTATCTATGGCAGGCCTTGATTACAGTAAGGTCGTAGAACCTGCCTTTGACCCTGTTAAATATAAGCAAAGTCAAAATGTAACTGCTTATATTGATAACCTTATTGCTAAATGGAAGGTGCAATGGGCAGATCGTTATAAGATGGCCGAAGAGGAACGTACAGGTGTAGGTGATATATGGTCGAATCGTTATAATGTGTACTATGATGAAACGGGCGTACAAGAGGAACGTCTTGAAAAGGTGCGTATGTACGAAGATAAGGTGGGCTGGCATAGCGTGCTTTCACGAGGACAATATGGACCTTATGGGCCACAAAGTGTATATGCTATGTTTATCCCTTGGCAAGCAGATGAGGAAACTCGTCAAGATGCAATAACAGAGGCTAAACGAGCTAAAGCAGAAGGCGGTGCTAGCCGTTATGTTGTGGTAGATCCACTTGGCGATGGACAATACAAGGTATAGTGGTAAACTATCGAATCACCATGTGATTCATGGTAATGAAAAATAGAAAAATTATGATATAATAAGAAGAAATAACGCCCCTTTGTGTAAGGGGCGTTCTAATGTTTAATTTTAGAATGGTGAGGTTCCCATGCGTAGCGACAATAGAACAGCAGGTCAATTGCGACCTATTAAAATAACACGGAATTTTACAGAGTATGCAGAAGGTTCTGTACTCATTGAGTGCGGTAAGACTAAGGTTATCTGTACGGCTACTGTTGAGGATTCTGTGCCGCGCTGGCTAAAAGGTTCTGGCCAAGGATGGGTAACCGCTGAATACTCCTTGTTGCCACGTTCTACGCAAACTCGCGTAAGTCGTGAGGCAGCAAAGGGGAAACAAACAGGCCGTACCGTAGAAATTCAACGTCTTATCGGTCGCGCTTTGCGTGCTGTTGTAGACCTTGAAGCATTAGGTGAACGCTCTATTACAATTGACTGCGACGTAATCCAAGCCGATGGTGGCACGCGTACAGCATCTATTACCGGTGCTTTTGTGGCCCTCGTTGATGCGGTGGACTTCACCTTTGGTGGAGCGGGTAAATTCCCAATCACTGACTTCTGTGCCGCTATTTCCGTAGGTGTTGGTCCAGAAGGTCCTATTACTGATCTTTGCTATGAAGAGGATAGTGCTGCTATTGTTGATATGAACGTAGTGCGTACAGGATCTGGTAATATGGTTGAGGTACAAGGTACAGGTGAACATGGTACCTTTAACCGTGATGAACTTAATGCATTACTCGACTTAGCGGAGGCCGCTACAGATGAGCTTATGGCTAAACAACGTGAAGTACTTGGTGTGACAGCAGATAAAGTAGGTAAAGTGTATCCTACAGCTCTGGAGGTATAAGGTGGAACAAATCGTATTAGCTACAGGCAATAAAGGGAAAATTCGTGAATTTTCTGAGGCTTTCTCTCATTTATCTATCGACTGTGTACCAGTAAAAGATGTGATTTCTGTTGAGGAACCAGAGGAAACTGGTACAACCTTTATGGAAAATGCTCTTTTGAAGGCTCACTACTATGCAAAGGCTACCAATCGTCCATGCCTTGCCGATGATTCTGGTATCACCGTAGATGCACTTAATGGAGCACCAGGTGTATATTCTGCTCGTTATGCAGGTCATCATGGTGATGATCAAGCTAATAATGAAAAATTAATTCGCGAACTGCAAGGTAAAAGTAATCGCACAGGCCACTATGTGTGTGCTTTAGCTCTTGTATATTCTGATGGTCGTGAAGTGACAGCTGAAGGCTATTGTGATGGTATTGTACAAGATGAGCCAAAAGGTGATAATGGATTTGGGTATGATCCATATTTTTATGTGCCTGAATTTAAAAAGACTATGGCTGAACTTAGCATTGAAGAAAAGGAAACGATTAGCCATCGAGGACGTGCACTACGTGAATTAATTAACAAGCTTTGATATTTTCGAACTATATGGTATAGTTCAAATCAATGTATAATATAATAGTATTAGAGAAATAATAAAATGAAACGAATTGGTATTGTAAGTGATACCCATGGGTATCTAGAGAATATTGACCTCATTTTGGAGGCTACTGTAGATCAAGATATTGATATGTGGCTTCATGCTGGTGATTATGGAGATGATGCGCGCTATATGCAGGAACATACGGAGATTCCTGTGTATGCGGTGCGTGGTAATAATGATCGTGTACAGCCTCTTGAGCCTCGAGAACAGTTGATTCCTCTTGAGGATACTTATATTTACATGACTCATGGTCATGAGGTATCATATTATAATCGAATACAAAAACTGATTGAATTAGGAACTGACATGGGCGCACGACTTATCGTTTCTGGTCATAGTCATCATCATGGGGAGGTTCGTGTCCGTGATGCGGTATTTGTGAATCCTGGCAGCATATCGTTGCCCCGTGACCGCTCTGGTGGTACTTTTGCAATTGTTACCTACGATAATGGACAGTTTGATGTAGAGTTTGTTTATAAAGAAGATATTATTTAGTTATATGGTGAAAGTTTCGTGCCGTAATAGCTCGATAAACTTTTAAAAATAGTAAGTCTATGCATGGAAAGGGTTATAACATATCATGGAGACACCAGTTAAAGCAAAACCTAAAATGAAATTATATGGTTTTAATAATCTCACAAAGACCTTGAGTTTTAATATTTATGATATTTGTTATACTCGTACAGAAGAAGAGAAAAAACAATACATTCAGTACATTGATGAAGTATACAATGCGGATCGTCTAACGGCTATCTTAACAGAAGTTAGTCGTATTATTGGCGCAAATATCCTTAACGTAGCAAAACAAGACTATGATCCACAAGGTGCATCCGTTACAATTTTGATTTCTGAAGAGGAAATTGAAAAAGAAGATGTTGTTATGCATCTTGATAAATCTCACCTTACTGTACATACTTACCCTGAAAGCCATCCACATAAAGGGATTAGTACATTCCGTGCCGACATTGAAGTTTCTACATGTGGTCAAATCTCTCCGCTTAAAGCACTTAATTATTTAATTCAAAGCTTTGATTCCGATATTCTTACATTGGATTATCATGTACGTGGCTTTACACGCGACGTATCTGGTAAGAAAATCTATATTGATCATCGCATTAACTCTATCCAAAACTACATCAATGCAAAAACTCGTAATATGTACAATATGATTGATGTAAATGTGTATCAAGAAAATATCTTCCATACAAAAATGATGTTAAAAGAGTTTGATCTAGATAATTATTTATTTGGTGTTACTGAAGCGGAATTAAGCGAACGAGAAATCAAGCAAATTAAACATCAATTAAAACAAGAAATGATGGAAATTTTCTATGGTCGTAATTTACCTTCTGTAAAAGCATAAATAAAAACATATATTTTTACGCCATGTGTTCTGTTATATGATGCGTATGTAGTATGAAAGTAGATAAGCCGTATATGGCTTATCTACTTTTTGTTTATCATTTTTTTTACTAATATAAATTAATAGAATTTAATTCTAAAATATTCGGAAAACTATATCGAAAAAACTTGAATTATCATATATCATTATGTATAATACAATTAGTTAAAGGTATTAATTACCGACTCAAAAGAGTTCGAGTTTATCCACAAAGGAGAATTAGAATGGACGTACGTGAATTAGCGGTACAAAAGAAACGTGAATTAAAAGGTTTCCTTACTGTAGGAACAAAATATGAATTAAAAGACGCTCATGATTTATCTGTAGCTTACACACCAGGTGTAGCAGAACCATGCTTGCGTATTAAAGATAATGAAGCAGAATCCTTCGAATTAACTTGTCGTTCCAACATGGTTGCCGTTGTATCCGATGGTACTCGTGTACTTGGTCTTGGCGACATCGGCGCTGCAGCAGCATTGCCAGTAATGGAAGGTAAATCCTTATTGTTCAAAAAATTCGGCGATGTAGACTGCATTCCATTGGTTGTAGATACTAAAGATGCTGATACATTGATCAACACTGTAAAATTATTGCAAAAAAACTTTGCTGGTATTAATTTGGAAGATATTTCTTCTCCTAAATGTTATGAAATTGAAAACCGTTTGAAAGAAGAATTGGAAATACCTGTATTCCATGATGACCAACACGGTACAGCTATCGCTTGTTTAGCTGGTGTAAAAGGTGCTCTTCGCCTTGTTAAAAAAGATTTAACAACAGCTAAAATCGTTGTAAATGGTGCGGGTGCTGCTGGTGCAAACATCGCTCGTTTGTTGTATCTTGCAGGTGCTCGAGATATTACATTGTTAGTATCCTCTGGCGTATTGCATAAAGACTACAAACGTCTTGATTCCTTGCAAGCTGAATTGATCGACTTGCTTAAACTTGAAGAAAAACATGGTAACTTGGCTGAAAATGCTAAAGGTGCTGACATTCTTCTTGGTGTATCTGCAGCAGGTGCTTTCACAAAAGAAATCTTGGAAAACTTGGCTGATGATGCAATTGTATTCTCCATGGCTAACCCTAACCCAGAAGCAACATATGCGGATATGAAAGCTGCTGGTGTTCGTATTGCTGGTACTGGTCGTTCTGATGCTCCTAACCAAATCAACAACGTAGCAGTATTCCCTGGTATCTTCCGTGGTGCTATCGATGTTCGTGCATCTAAAATTACTGACGAAATGAAATTGGCTGCTGCTGAAGCATTGGCTCATTTGATTCCAGATAGCGAATTGAACGAAGAAAATGTTATGCCATCTGTATTTGATCCTCGTGTAGCTCCAGCTGTTGCAAAAGCAGTTGCTGAAGTAGCTGTAAAACAAGGTATTGCTAAAAATCCTGAAGCAGTTAAAGCTGGTAACTACGGAGGTTAATTTTAATTGCTATGAGCTTAATGCTTAATAGCTCTTTAAAATCTAACAAAGATAATATAAACAATCAAACATGCACCTTGAAAGGGGTGCATGTTTTTGTATACGAATTAATAAAATTTAAAAAATTAATGAAGTTGTAAAAAAGTACTTGTCACTATTTTGCATCAATGATATAATAATTTTCGTTGCAGAGCGATACTCAACAGAGTAAAAACTCAGCAAGAGTAGTGGTTGACATCAACTACCGGGTTTGCTATAATAGCAAAGTAATTAATGACGGGGCATAGCGCAGTTTGGTAGCGCACCTGGCTTGGGACCAGGGGGTCGCAGGTTCGAATCCTGCTGCTCCGACCATTTTTTATTTGCGGGTGTAGCTCAATGGTAGAGCCCCAGCCTTCCAAGCTGGTCGCGAGGGTTCGATTCCCTTCACCCGCTCCATTTTTTTTTGCCTTTTTTAGGGTAAACTGCAATAGAGCACAGTTGACGATACATACTACATAATTTATACTATAATAGATAATTACATATATAGGTAATCCACATGGTTCAGTAGCTCAGTTGGATAGAGCAACGGCCTTCTAAGCCGTGGGTCGGGGGTTCGAATCCCTCCTGGATCACCAAAGAAATGTA
>NZ_CAUQYW010000017.1:0-37257 GCF_963522475.1 uncultured Veillonella sp.
AGTTTTTAATTTGGATGGCTATAGGGATCGCCCTGATGGCGGTAGAACTCGTTGTTCCGGGTGGTATTTTGGGACTCATTGGTTATTGTACCTTTCTTTGGGGCGTATATGTAGCCCTTGGGGAGGGAACGACAGCATTGTATACCGTACTAGGATTAACAGCCTTGTTAATTGTCCTTATCATAGTGTTCTTTAATCACTTTGAAAAGACTTGGATAGGCAAATTGTTTACTTTAGGGCAACGATCTACAACAAAAGCTGGCTATGTATCTAATGATGTATTAGATGATTTAGTCGGTAAAGAAGGCGTAGCTCATACTACACTGCGCCCTGCAGGTATTGCTAAAATTGATGGTAATTTGGTTGATGTTGTGACCGAAGGGGACTTCATCGATGCCGGTTCACCTATTGTGGTGCTTCGTGTTGTAGGCGGCCGCAATATAGTTAGAAAGCGTGATTAAGCTTTCATCATATCGTCGTTTATAATGGAGGTTATTATGGATGTAGGTATTTTAATTTTGATTCCCATTCTACTGATTGGGATTATGGTGTTCTTGTATATTGTGCCATTAGGCCTTTGGGTATCTGCTCTTGCAGCGGGCGTTAATGTTGGTATCTTTACACTCGTAGGTATGCGCTTGCGCCGTGTAAATCCATCCCAAATCGTAATGCCTTTGATCAAAGCTAATAAAGCGGGCCTTGATGTTAGTGTAAATCAGCTAGAAGCTCATTACCTTGCAGGTGGTGACGTTGACCGCGTCGTAGATGCGTTAATCGCCGCTGAGCGCGCATCTATTCCTTTGACATTTGAACGTTCTGCAGCTATCGACCTTGCAGGTCGCGATGTATTGGAAGCGGTACAAATGTCTGTTAATCCTAAAGTGATTGAAACACCAATTATCTCTGCAGTAGCGAAAAACGGTATCGAACTCAAGGTTCGTGCTCGTGTAACTGTACGTGCTAATATTGATCGCCTCGTTGGTGGTGCTGGTGAAGCTACTATTATCGCCCGCGTTGGTGAAGGTATTGTAACAACTGTAGGTTCCTCTGAAGAGCACACAGATGTACTAGAAAATCCAGATCATATCTCTCGTACTGTATTGGGTAAAGGTCTTGATGCGGGTACTGCATTCGAAATCTTGTCTATCGATATTGCTGACGTAGACGTAGGACGTAACATCGGTGCTCAATTGCAAACAGATCAAGCGGAAGCGGATAAGAAAATCGCTCAAGCTCGTGCGGAAGAACGCCGTGCAATGGCTGTTGCTACAGAACAAGAAATGCGTGCGAAAACACAAGACATGCAAGCTAAGGTTGTGGAAGCACAAGCTGAAGTTCCTAAAGCATTGGCAGAGGCTTTCAGAAGCGGTAATCTTGGTGTTATGGATTACTACAATATGAACAATATTATTGCAGACACTAAAATGCGTGAAAACTTAGCAGATAGTGAATAGGAGTAGCTATGGACTCTATTTTGTCTTCCGTGCTATCCATCTTTTCGAATAATCCGATATTTGTTCTAGCTATCATCGCGTACATTGCTTTTTCTATTATAAAAAGCAAGAATACTGAAGAGTCTGAAGAGTATGAGGACCATGAAAGTTCAGGTCAGACTTGGGAGGATATGGAACGTGAATATGGTATCTCCATAGAGAAAAAGCCTATAGAACCTTCGCCTGAGGATTTTAAGACAGTTTTATCTTCTAATCATCGTTACGATGAAGAGGCTACAAAAAAACAAGGTGCTGATATTTCACCAAAGAGTACATCAAGTAAATCAACTAGCGCTAGTACTAATATGACTCGCTCGGCTCACGAATCTGTTACAGGTCCTTCCTTAAACGAGCGATTAGCTGAGTTTAAGCGTGATAAAGTCTCTAAAGAGGGGCGAGTTCTTCTTGAGAATGTAGGAGTTACAAAGACACCAGCTGTAGCATCAACTCGCAGTCGAAAAGCCAATCATGCCTTAAAAGAAGGGATGAAGTGGTCTATCATTTTAGGCAAGCCTAAAGCTCTAGAACGGAGATATCGCTAATCAGGATACTAATAACAATAAGCTCCACTAGGAGGTTGTTAGGCCATAGAATATGAATGGTTTATGCCCGAATATTGTGATAGCAACTAAAATTATATCTATCGTATGTGGTGCATATAATTACATATGGAAAGAGGTTCCTATTGGTCACCTATGTGACTATTAGGAACCTCTTTTGTATTGTCTTTTCTTGATGGAGCTTTCACAATAATAGAGAAGGGAGTTTGTCCATAAGGAGAGGTGATATTATGTATCGTAATGTGCGCGTTATACCTAGACAGTTATTAGAACAATTATATGTAGAAAAACAGTGGAGTATTCGCGATTTGGCAGAGTATTTTCAGTGTAGTGTGGATACTATTATGAGACGTATGAAAGAGTACGATATTGAGCGAAGACCCTTAAAGAAAGAGATTAATATGGTCCATGTACAAGCGTTATATGAAACTGGTAAATGGTCACTCCATTCTCTAGCAAAGCGTTATGATGTATCTGTTACAACAATGGCAAATCGTATGAAGGAATATGGATTAGCTTGTCAGAAATCAACAAAGAATGTGGCTATCGATCCTATACGTATTTGTAGGGCTTATACAAGTGGAAACACGTCTAAGTCTATTGCACAAATGTACGGTATATCGCAATGGAAAGTACATCATGTATTGAGGCATATGGGGGTGTGTACGATTACTAAATCACAAACATCTCATAAGGTAGAGGAGATGGCCTATTTATATGTTCATCATCATATGAGTACTGATGATATAGGTTTGGCTTATGGAGCTCGTGGATCTACGGTAGCTATGTATTTACGTGAACAAGGCATAGAAATTCGTTCTAATACTTTGAAATTAGATGACAATAAAATAAGAAGATTGCGTGCTCAAGGGTATGGTGTTGCCAAAATTGCACAGATGCTAGGGTGCTCAACATCTGCTGTGAGAAGGCGGTTAGCTATGAAAAACTATATCTCTCCTTGATGTGGTGAAGTAGATACTATATACTTAAATTTATATAATGATGGGAGGAATATTATGCTTGAAATTTTATCTGCTTTAATACCGTTTTTCTTACTTGGCATAGTAGCCGCAGGTTTATCTCGTGTATCTGGGGTGGCCTTGTCGATGATTATAGTACCTACGTTATTGATTTGGGGTGCTAATGCCGTTGATGTTATTGCGTTTATGTTACTCTTTGTAGTGTACAACAACTTTACAATGGAGACACAGGATGTTCGTTTAGATTATAAAGATCTTATATTATTCCCTAAATGGCGATTGTGCATTCCCTTTATTTTGACTATTGTTACGGCCTTCTTTGCACCGGCTGCGGGTATTGCAGTCTTTATGGCTTGCTTTGTATTAGAGCTATTGGCAACAGTATATAAACGCATTCCTGAAAATAAACGTCCTTGTTTACACCGCGTTATTGTTACATCTGTTTTGAGTGCTGTTGTAACGGCTGTAGGCGCTTATGTGGGCCCTAAAATTCCTAGTGAATACTATTTCATCTGCGCAGGCTTAGCTATTTTAATTATTACAGGCTTTGCATGGTATGTAGGTAACCATCGAGATTCCTTTAGAAATGCATGGGAAACAATTTGGGCTGACTTTAACTTGTTCTTGGGTATGTTTGGTGTAGAAGCATCTTACTATCCAGCAGCGCTTACACGTTCTATTCCCAATCCAATGGATCGTATGCTACCGATGATTACAGTGGTAGGTGGTTACGCAGGCCTTATGGTGGTATTCGGTTTTTACAATATCTTCTCTATACCATCCTTGATCACCGCTATTGGTGCGGCTATTGGTATTCGTCTCTTTGGTTTGTATGAGTTTCCACGTAATGGCAGCTTCTCCTACTTAGCTATTGGTTTTGCTGTAGCAGCTGTTGTATGCTTGTATCTCGTATCTCCAATACCGGTTGGTTTTGATCATATTAACACTTTAGTTTCTCAACCAATTGTTCAATAAGGATAAGTAGTCTAGTTATTTCTTTATTGATTAATATTCTTAGTGTTTCATCTAGTATCTAATAGAATTTAAATATGTGATATAGTTCATATATTGTGCTGAAAGTTGAGTTCATACTAGATTGTGAAAGGAGTTGATGCTCTGTGGCAGAAACAATTGAAACGAGACCATTTCCACCGTTCTTACCAAAGAATACGACGGTGATGATGATGGGGACATTCCCACCAACTTCCGAAAAGCGATCTATGGAATTCCATTATCCTAACTTTCAAAATGACATGTGGCGTGTATATGGTTTAGTATTCTTTGACGATAAGGAACACTTTAGAAAAGGAGAGGAAAAAGCCTTTGATGCGGATAAGATTAAAGCGTTCTTATCTGAAAAGGGGATTGCTTCTTGTCCTACTGTGTTGAAAGCAATACGCGAAAAAGGAAATGCATCAGATGCATTTCTTAAGGTTGTTGAACCTGTACCGCTTGCAGATGTGTTGGAGCAAATTCCACAATGTAAACATATTGGTACAACAGGTGGTAAGGCGACAGAAATTTTGTTGAGTTTATTACCCGAAAAGGTTAAATTACCTAAAACAGGGGAAACAATTCCTTTTGTATTTAATGGTCGTGAATTGACGTTAACCCGATTGCCATCTACATCTCGTGCGTATCCATTGAGTCTTGTGAAAAAGGCTGAAGCTTATAAGGAATTTTTTAAGGCTTGTGGTTTACAGACAAAGTAATCTAGATGCGTGAGCTTCTTTGATAAGTGAGTTAATTAGATTAGTAAACTATATAGGTCAGTGATTAACTAAATATCTATACGTAACACCTTTGGTGCTATATTGTATCTTTTATGACGTAATATATAACATCAAAGGTGTTTTTATTATCGAAAATTAATATGAATTATAAAAATGAAAATAACTATATAGTAATTGATTATACAAAATTCGTTATAAATAAAAGTAATAAGATATATAATATTTTAATTCTTGATTTTTAGAGTGAGAGGTTTATAATTAACCGTTGTTGCAAGTGGTTGACAATAGTTTAAGAAAATGGAGTTGATACTATGGATAAGGCAAAAGAGGCCTTGTGGACAAAATCATTTGTTCTTGATACTTTGATTAATTTCTTAGTATTTTTGATTTATTACTTACTAATAGTTATTATTGCAGTAGTAGCAAAGGATAATCTTCATGCTTCAGCGAGTCAAGCTGGCTTGGCTGTTGGTATTTATATTATTGGTACCGTTGTAGCCCGTTTGTTAGCAGGACGGTTTATTAGTGTTTTAGGCTGTCGTAAGATGTTGTACCTTGGTTTATTGATCTATTTAGTTTCAACAGCCATGTATTTCTATACACCTAATTTATTGATGCTTGATAGTGTTCGTTTCATAAATGGTTTTGCTTATGGTATTACATCTACAGCTACAAGTACAATTGTAGCGGCTATTATTCCGATGTCACGCCGTGGTGAAGGGATCAACTACTATGGTTTGTCTACTTCTTTAGCTGCTGCAGTAGGTCCTTTCTTAGGGATTTTAATGCTTCATAGTCTTGGTTATGATTTTATTATCGCATTCTGCGTTGCACTTATCATTCTTTGTGGTATTGGTTCTGTTATTATGAAATTTAATGAACCTAAGCTTGATATTGATGCTGAAGAACATAAGGGCTTTAAAGTTTCTGATTATATTGAACCACGCATGAACTCTATTACTCTCGTATCTATACTTGTGGGTTTTGCATACTCTGGTGTTATCGGCTTTATGGCGGCCTATACAAAAGACTTAGACCTTATTTTGGCAGGGACATTCTTCTTTGTTGTATATGCTGTAGTTATTACTATAACAAGACCATTACTTGGTATTTTGTTTGATATGAAAGGGGAAAATTTTGTTCTTTACCCTTGTTTTGTATCTTTAGCTATTGGTATTTTCTTATTATCTATTGCGCACTCTACATGGCTTATACTTTTATCTGCTGTGTTTGTAGGTCTTGGTTATGGTACATTTATGTCTAATGGTCAAGCCGTTACCGTTAAAATTGTACCTGTTCACCGTATTGGTGTTGCTACATCTACGTACTTCATCGCTTTGGATATGGGATTAGGCTTTGGACCATATATTTTAGGTGCTGTTAAAGAGGTAGTAGGTTATTCCAGCATGTTCCATGTTACTGTTGTAGTAGCACTTCTTGCACTAGTTGCTTATTACTTGCTTTATGGTCGTTATGTAGGAACTGAAAAAGATCTTTCCTTAAAAGCACGTGCTGAAGAAGAACAAATTAAAAACCGTAAACGTAATGGTAAACTTGTATAGAATGTAAGTTATGATGTTGGTGAATTCAGACTGGTTCTAGCAGGTAGATTTTACGACTAAATTAAAAGGACTATACGAGATATCTCGTATAGTCCTTTTTTGGTGTTAAGGTATCTTAGAATTCCATTGTGTTCTAGAATACTAGTTTGGTATTTACATATCCTTCAAATGTCATCTAGTAGTATAGGTGCATGAGCAGTTACATGGTAATCTATTATTTCTCAATATTAACGATGTTTATGATAACTTCTACGGCTTTTTTCATATCATCTATACAAGCGAATTCATGACGACCATGTAGGTTTTCTACGCCAGTAAAGATATTAGGGGTAGGAATGCCCATGAAGGAAATTTTAGAGCCATCTGTACCGCCGCGGATAGGGTCACAAATAGGAGTGATACCCGCTTTCTCCATAGCTGCTTTAGCTATATTAACGCAGTCCATATTGTCTTTGATGATATCGTACATATTGTAATATTGATCTTTTACAGATACTTCACATACTTCGCGTCCATAAATTTCGTTTAATGTTTGACCTGCTTGTAAGAAGAATGATTTTTTCGCTTCAAACAATTCTTTGTCATGATCGCGAATAATGTAGTTCATTTTACCTGTGTCTACTTGTGTTTCCATGCTCATGAGCATAAAGAAACCTTGACGACCACATGTATGCTCAGGAACAGCAGCACCTGGTAATAGGGCATCAAATTGCATTGCTAATTTAGCACAGTTAATCATAATGCCTTTTGCAGTGCCTGTATGAACGGATACACCTTTTAATGTAACAGTGCCGCCAGCAGCATTGAATGTTTCATATTCAAGTTGTCCTAGGCTTTCACCATCAATAGTATAAGCAAAATCAACAGGAAATTGTTTTACATCAAAGTGATCTGCACCGGTACCGATTTCTTCATCTGGGCCAAAGGCACACATGATTTTACCGTGCTTGATTTCTGGATGAGCTACGAGGTAGGCGATGGCTTCCATGATTTCGCAGATGCCAGCTTTGTCGTCACCGCCTAGTAGTGTAAGACCGTCGGTTACTACCAAGGATTTACCAATATAGTTCTTTAAATTAGGGAAATCTGCACGACGTGTGTAGATTTGATGCTCTTCGTTGAGGCAAATATCGCTACCATCATAGTTTTCAACGATGCGAGGTTTAATATTTTCTGCGTTGTAATCAGCTGTATCCATATGAGCGATAAAGCCAATAGCAGGTGCTTTTTCATCTGTATTAGCATTTAATGTGCCAATAACAAAACCATTTTCACGGTTGTAAATAACTTCATCTAAACCGATTGCTTTCAAATCAGGAACGAGCACATTAGTAGCAAAGTCTACTTGTGTTTGAGTACTAGGGATTGTTGTACTTTCCTCATTAGATCGTGTATTTATACTTGTATAACGAACAAAACGTTCAACTATTGAGTCCATAATAATCCTCCTCGTCAGTAAATATAAATGTTATATAAACTTGTGTAAAAACTGTATATAATAAAGATTCTTAATATACTTTCATTGTAGAACAGGGACGATGAAAATGCAAAATTAATATGTATGGAAGGTGTCATATTTTATTCGCATAGAGCATAGAAAGTCGTTGAACCATATATAGGGCCATGTTAGTATAAAGGTGAATAGTTATACGTTTTTATATTTTTATAAGGAGGTTTTACCATGTCGGACGCAACTCGTTCTATCCCGCCCGTAGAACCTGTATTAGATCCTAAGAAGGATTACGTAGAGATTAACTCATATGTAGTGTTCTGGGGCCTATTCTATGCGGCAATTTTCACACTGGCTGTAGGGTATTTATGTTTGAAAATTGGTCAAACTGTAGATGCTTTTGCTCCAGTATCTGTACTGGCTATGGGTACAGCAGTTATTTTGAAACGACAAAATGCTTTTGCTGAAACAGTTCACATTCAGGCTATCGCTAGTTCTAGTACGAACACATTAGCAGGCGCGATGTTCTTCTTACCAGCTCTATACATTTGGAATGTTACGGATGTAACCTTTGTACAAATGGCGATTCCTATTATCCTTGGTGGCGTACTTGGTGTTCTATTATGCGTTATGTTCCGTCGCTACTTTGTCGAGGAAATGCACTATGTGTATCCGTTCCCAAGTGGTCGTGCTGCTGCTGAAGTACTAATGAGTAATGAAGGTAGTAAAGCGAAACTCATGCTTGGTTCTGGTCTTATTGCTCTTGTATATGACTTCATTCTTAACAGCCTTGGTTGGTGGGAAGAGGTTATCCGTACAACAGCATTTAAATGGGGTTCTGCTCTTGCTGATTCGACTAAGTTAAATGCTGCTGTAGATACAGATGCTGCGTTGCTTGGCCTTGGGTATTTCACAGGATTACGGTATGCGGCTATTATCGCAGCTGGTTCTTTCTTCTCTTGGTTCGTATGTATTCCAATCGTATACTATTTAGCTCCGGAACACATCATGCAAATCAATGGGCATGCAGTTCCACTTGCAGAAGCTCCTATTCGCAAAGTATTCTTAGACTATGTTCGTCATATTGGTATCGGTATGCTTGCTATGGCAGGTATCATCGGCTTGCTCAATATGTCTAAGGTAGTAGCTAGTGTTGTTAAAAATGCAGTACTTGATATTTTCAGTTCCAAAACTGTTGATGTTAACTTGCTTCGTACACAACGCGACGTTCCTACATCTTGGATTGGCGCTGGCATCTTATTGTGTACAGTTCTATTTGCAGCATATTTCCACTTTATGTATGCTGAAAGCTTCTCCCAAACAATCGTAGCATTCTTAATCGTTCTAATTATGTCCTTCTTATTATCTGTAGTAGGTATCAGCTCCATTGCTTATACAGGTACAGAACCAGTATCTGGTATGACAATCTTCATGATTATCATCTCCGCTGTATGCTTAACAGCTGCAGGTATGACTGGTAAAGTAGGTATGATTGCAGTCCTAATGATGGCTTCCTTCATCGGTACAACCATCGGTATGTCTGGTAACTTCATGTCTGAACTTAAGGTAGCGCATATGACAGGTGCTACACCTAAGAAAATGGAACAATGGCAAATTGTTGGTACCATTCTTTGTGCCGTACTTTCTGTAGGCGTTATGATTCTCTTGAACGATGCATATGGCTTCGTAGGAGATCATGCATTAAATGCTCCACAAGCAAACGCTATGGCTGCCATTATCGAACCTATGATGACTGGCGGTAGTGCTCAATGGCCTTTATACATGGCTGGTGCATTATTTGCAATCATCTTATGGATGGTGAAAGTTCCACCATTGGCATTTGCTCTTGGTACATACTTGCCAATGGAAATCAACACACCATTACTTATCGGTGGTTTGATTGCGTACTTCGTACAAAATAGTACAAAAGATAAAGAATTAGCAGATCTTCGCTTCTCCAAAGGTAGCACAATTGCATCTGGTCTAGTAGCTGGTGGTGCTATTGGTTCTTTATTCAGTGCCGTACTTCGTATTGCAGGTGTTGATGTATTCGCTCAAGACTGGGTTGAAACACCGGAAGCAACATACCTCAGTATTGTAATGTACTTGTTACTCTGTGTATTCTTGTACAAAGTGGCTATGTACGTAAAAGCTAAAAAAGCTAAATAAAGAATAAGATATATCCTTAAGAATGTGAGTATTTTGTTTGATTAAAAATTGTTAAGAATTCTCCACTCTAGGTATGACCGCCTTTACTGAGTTTTTGTTTTCTTGGTAAAGGCGGTCTTTTTATTATTAATTCTAGTTTTATTGCTATATCTATTAATAATTTCTTCGGTATAACTAAAAACTATATTAATATAATACCTATTGATATAGTCGGATTAATTGACCCTAACTATATCGAATGTTATGATTATAATAGAATACCTTTATAGGTATTATTTTTATTATACTCATAATGTAAGTATAGATATGTTCATTCGTATATAGAAAGAAAACTTTACATAGAACTGTAAGGTTAGAGTAAGGTCAATTATGAAATTTAAGAAAATAGCAGCTCTTCTAGGGGCTTTTACCATTGCTAGCAGCTTGTTTATCGCTGGTTGTGGCAATACAGGTACGAGTCAAAAAACGTGGCGTGTTGGTACTGATGCAACCTATGCACCATTTGGATTTAAAGATAAGGATAGTGGCAAATTAGCTGGATTTGATGTTGATATTATCAATGCTATTGCAAAAGAAGAAGGTATTGAAGCAGATATTCAAAATTTGAACTTTGATGCGCTTTTACCAGCATTACAAAGTAATACTATCGATATTGCGATTTCGGATATGACTATTTCCGAAGAACGAGCTAAGTCTGTTGATTTTAGTAAACCATACTATATTGCAGGTAATGGACTTGTAGTAAATATCGATAATACCAATATCAATAGCTTTAAGGATTTAGAAGGAAAACGTATTGGTGTATCTATCGGGTCTACAGGGGCAGAAATTGCTAGCAAGATACCAAATGCAGATGTGCGTCAATTCAACCTTATCGTTGATGCCTTTTTAGAATTACAAAACCGTGGTGTAGATGTAGTTATTAACGATACGCCAGTAAACGAATATTATGTTAACAGTAAGGGGAAAGGTATCGCAAAGGTTACTGGAGAGGACTATGATGCGGCACCACTTGGTATTGCTGTGAAGAAGGGAAATACAGAGCTTCTTAACAAAGTTAACGATGGATTAGCTAAAATTAAAGCAAATGGTAAGTATGCTGAGATTTATAAAAAATGGTTTGGTAAGGAGCCACCAGCAGAGGATTTAAAATAGTTTGTAGATAGAACTATAACGTATTATTTGTTATAATACGTTTAGTAAACCTCAAAAGGTATGAGGTAGTATAGAATGGGTGATATGATGGCTAAACGTAGAGCATTTTTAGATATAATTAAAGAGAAGGGCACCCTCGTTTTAGATGGTGGATTAGGATCAGAATTAGAACGTTACGGTTGCGATCTACAACATAAGTTGTGGTCTGCCAAGGTTCTTATGGATCAGCCATATATCATCAAGAAAATACATATCTCCTACCTAGCGGCTGGAGCAGATATTATTCAAAGCTCTGGTTATCAAGCAACAGTAGCCGGTTTTAAAGGATTAGGATTTGGTACAGAAGAAGCCATCGAGCTTGTTAAATTATCTGTTCGTCTAGCAGTACAAGCTCGCAACGAATTTGTAGAGGCAAAGGCGAGTGGGGCACTTACATTGCGTGGTATTACACTGGGCGAAGAAACTCCAGATGGAGTTAGATACTTTTCTGAAGGGGCATTGCCTAAACCATTAGTAGCGGCCTCTGTAGGCCCATACGGAGCTTTTTTGGCGGATGGATCTGAATATCGTGGCTATCCTGATGTGCAAACTGAGTACCTCGAGGTGTTCCATATTCCTCGCCTAGCCTTATTCTGTGAAGAAAATCCTGATATACTATCTTTTGAAACAATACCGTCTTATGATGAAGCCATTGCTATTGCTCGAGCTATGTCTGATCCATATACATCGAGAGGAATTCCTGGTTGGATTGCTTTCTCTTGTAAGGATGAACATCATGTTTCTAGTGGGGAAACTATCATTAAATGTGCGGAAATGATCGATAAGGTTCGTCCTATAACTGGTCTCGGTATCAATTGCACCAAGCCAGAATATGTAGAGTCCTTAGTTAAGGATATTCGTACAGTCACTGATAAACCGATTGCTGTATATCCTAATCTTGGTGAAAGCTATGATAGTGAAACTAAAACTTGGTATGGTGATCCTGGATCCTTCGTTGATTATGTAGATGCATGGCGCGAGGCGGGTGCTAATATTATAGGTGGGTGCTGCCGAACAACACCTGAAATCATTGGTGATATTGCTAAAAAAATTCATAAATAATTAGTGAGTAAATAGAAAGGCTATTCCCGTTACATAGGAATAGCCTTTTTGGATAATAAAAAAAGCAGTGCATAAGCACTGCTTTTACTATGGCGGAGAGACAGGGATTTGAACCCTGGGTACGGTATAACCGCACACATGATTTCCAATCATGCTCCTTCAGCCGCTCGGACACCTCTCCATGTATTCTGTTGTCTAACAGGTACTTGTATAGTATATGAAAAAGTTAGATTTATGTCAAGCAAAAAATAGTGAAAATCTTAGACTTTCATAAGAGTTTTAAAGTATAAGAAAAAGCCGCCTTTTTAGGCGGCTTTTAGTGTTAGTATTATAATACTTCTTTGATTTCAGCTGCATCGATGGATGCTTTGATATCGTCTGCCATTTTTTCGATTTTTGGAAGATCTTCTGCTTTTAAAGAGGATTTAATATCAAGTGGTTCTGATACGATTTCAATGTCTTTGAAGTCGTTTTCGAAGTGAGCAACCATTGTTTTCATTGCAGCAGATGCCCAAGAGTGATTACCGATGATAGATACCTTATGGTTTTGGAAGTTAAGAGCTTTCAATTCATGAATGAAGTTTTCCATAGTAAGGTATAGGTTTAAATTATAAGTAGGTGCGATTGTTACTAAGTTAGTGTATTTCCAAGCATCAGAGATGATGTAGGAAGCATTAGTTTTGGAAACATCGTAGATTTTGATATCTGTAATGCCACGTTTTGATAATTGTTTAGCTAATTGTTGTGCAATGTCACGAGTGTTACCATACATAGAACCGAAGGCGATAACAACACCTTTTTGCTCAGCTGTGTAGCTAGACCAGTGCAAGTATTTATGCAAGATATAATCGATAGATTCAGGTGTACGCCAGATTGGACCATGAAGTGGAGCAATGCGTTTAATATCAAGACCAGAAACTTTGCGGATTGCATTTTGTACTTGAGGACCGTATTTACCAACGATGTTTGTATAGTAACGACGAGCTTCTTCTTCGTATGTAGCAACGTAATCAGTTTGGTCTGCAAAGATATTGCCGTTAACGGTTCCGAATGTACCAAAAGCATCTGCGGAGAACAATGTACCAGTAGATTTTTCAAATGTACAAGTTACTTCTGGCCAGTGAACCATCGGCATAGTGTAGGAAACAAGAGTATGTTTACCTAGACAAATTTCATCGCCCTCTTTAACTGTGTAATATTGGTCAGGTTTTGGAGTATTGTAGAATTGTTCAAACATGCGGAATGTTGTAGCATTACCAACCATTTTACAGTTTGGATAGCGCTCTAATGTTTCTAACAATGTTTGGCAATGATCTGGTTCCATGTGGTTAACGACGATGTAATCGAGATCACGACCGTTCAATAAGTAAGTCAAGTTATCGAAGTATTCTTCGCGAATTTCTGCATCAACAGAGTCTACAACACAAGTTTTTTCATCGTCGATGAAATAGCTGTTATAGCTAACACCATTTGGAATAGGGAATAAGTTTTCAAAACGTTCTGTGGTCCAGTCATTACTACCAATCCAGTAGATATTATGGGTCATTTTCTGAGCACAATGCATAATAAAATCCTTTCTTAACTCATATTTGTTATGTATAGGTTTATACGAATTTTTATGTTTGTAAATATATCATCAACTTATAATACTAATATTTTCGAAAAAAATCAATATGGAAAAGCCTACTCTTAGGAGTAGGCTTTCACCTGAAAGTATAGAAATTATTTAAAGTATTTTACACCAGATGTAAAGATTGGCATTTCTAATTGGCCAGGAATGTTCTTACTAACACCAGCACCACAGCGTTCGGAGTGGGCCATTTTACCAAATACGCGACCATCAGGACTATAAATACCTTCAATAGCAGCTACAGATTGATTTGGATTAAAGCGGCTATCCATGGATGCAATATCATCAAAGTCCACATATTGTGTAGCGATTTGACCAGTTTTATTGAATTCCAATACTTGTTGAGGAGAAGCAATGAAGCGACCTTCACCGTGAGAAATTGGTACAGTGTAGATTTCGCCTGCTTTAGCATCACTCATCCAAGGGGATTTAGTAGAAATAACTTTAGTATTAACCATGCGAGATAAGTGACGACCAATCGTGTTGTATGTCAAAGTAGGATGGTCAGCAGTTAAGGTTTCAATATGACCACCTGGCAATAAGCCTAATTTGATAAGCGCCTGGAAACCATTGCAAATACCAAGTACAAGACCATCTTGTTTGTATAATAGATTTTCTAGGCCTTCTGCAAGGTACGGGTTGCGGAAGAGGGTAGCCATGAATTTACCAGAGCCATCTGGTTCATCACCAGCGCTGAAGCCACCAGGGAACATAAGAATTTGAGATTCTGCTAGTTTAGCTTTTATTACATCAATAGATTCTTTTAATTGTTCTGGTGTTTGGTTTTTGATGACTACGATATCTGTTTCTGCACCAGCTCTTTCAAAAGCACGAGCAGAATCAAATTCACAGTTTGTACCAGGGAATACAGGAATGAGAACTTTAGGTTTAGCACCTAGAGATGTACTGCGAGGTTTAGCGTGTTGATCATGAATGTATGCTACGGCTTCACCGACGCCATTTGGTGCATACATAGGGAATATATTATTAAGAGGAGCTTCATAAGCTGCTTGAATTTCCTTAAGGGATACGGATTGGTCAGCCCATTCAATAATAGGATTTGCTTGGGTTACACCAATTACTTTTAGGCCGGGTAATTCTAAGAGATAGTTAACAGCTTTAATGTCTACCTCTACGATAAATGCACCAAGAGCTGGTTGGAAGATTGCACGTTCAGCATATTTATCGAATTTAACACCGATATTGTTACCAAGAGCCATTTTTGTGACTGCTTCAGGAATACCACCTTGGTCAACCACATAAGCAGAGTATACGCGACCTTTTTCAATTTGTTCTTGTAATACTTCACAGTTTTCCTTGAAACGATCCCAATCAGGCGTATCATCGTACATGCGAGGTACATCGAAGAATACGAGGCGATGGTCTACGCCTTTAAGGTCTTGACTCACAATGTTATCTACATGAGCTGTTCCCACTGCGAAAGATACGAGGGTAGGAGGAACTGTAAGGTCCATAAATGTACCGCTCATAGAATCTTTGCCGCCAATAGCACCAATTTCAAGTTCTTTTTGAGCTTTATAGGCACCGAGAAGTGCGGCTACAGGTTTACCCCAAGATTCTTTAGAGTTGAGATGTTCAAAGTACTCTTGTAATGTTAAGTATGCATCTTCACGGCGACCACCAAGGGCTACTAATTTAGCAACAGATAATAGCACTGCATATTGTGCACCGTGGTATGGACTCCAAGCAGATAATTCTGGTACAAAGCCATGTGTCATGATACTAGCAGTAGTAGTTTCACCGTTTAATACAGGTAATTTTGCAACCATACCTTGAGTAGGTGTCTTTTGGAATTTACCGCCGAATGGCATAAGTACTGTATTAGCACCAACTGTACTATCAAAGCGCTCTGCTAAGCCTTGTTGAGAGGCTGTATTTAAATCGGATACGGCTGCAAGCCATTTTTCTTTGAAGTTCTCTGCACTAGAAGAGCCACGTAAGAAATATGAGTGATCCGCTGGAGCTGTTACAATAGCTTCTTGTTGTTGACTTGCACCATTTGTATTTAAGAAGTCGCGGCTGATATCTACGATTGTTTCGCCATTCCAGTTCATGATTAGACGATTTGTATCAGTTACATCTGCAACAACTGTACATTCTAAGTTTTCTTCGTCGCAGAATGCTTTGAATGCATCTACATCAGAAGCGGAGATAACGCAGGCCATACGTTCTTGAGATTCAGAAATTGCCAATTCTGTACCGTCGAGGCCAGTATATTTTTTAGGCACTAAATCGAGGTTGATTGTTACGCCATCTGTTAATTCACCGATAGCAACAGAGACACCGCCTGCACCAAAGTCATTACAACGTTTGATAAGTGTAGTCACTTCACCACGACGGAAGAGGCGTTGAATTTTTCGTTCAGTAAGGGCATTGCCTTTTTGTACCTCTGCGCCGCAGGTGGAAAGGGATTCTACCGTATGTTCTTTAGAAGAACCTGTAGCACCACCACAGCCATCGCGACCTGTTTTGCCGCCAAGTAATACTACAACATCACCTGGAACGGGTACCTCACGGCGTACTTGGTTGCGTGGGGCTGCACCGATAACAGCGCCTATTTCCATGCGTTTAGCTACATAACCAGGATGGTAATATTCTTTTACTTCACCTGTAGCAAGACCGATTTGATTGCCGTAAGATGAATAGCCACGAGCTGCTTCTTGAGTGATTTTCTTTTGTGGTAATTTACCTTCTAATGTATCTTCGAGGCTCGTATGTGGATCGCCAGAGCCGGTGATACGCATTGCTTGGTATACATAGGCGCGGCCGCTCAATGGATCGCGGATACAACCGCCTAAGCAGGTAGCAGCACCGCCGAATGGTTCGATTTCAGTAGGATGGTTATGGGTTTCATTTTTGAATAATAACAACCATTCTTCTGTTTTGCCGTCTACATCTACAGGAACGATAATAGTACATGCATTGATTTCATCGGATTCATCGAGATTTGTTAAACCACCAGCATGGCGCAATTCTTTTACGGCTAGTGTAGCCATGTCCATGAGGGAACGAGCTTTTTTCTTAGTTGTATAAAGCTCAGCACGACCTTCCATGTATTCTTCGAGGGCTTCTTCGATAGGGCCTGTGAAGCGGCTAGCTTCAATGGAGATATCCGTTAATTCCGTCATAAATGTGGTATGACGGCAGTGGTCGGACCAATATGTATCGAAGAGGCGAATTTCTGTAATCGTAGGATCTCGGTGTTCTACCTCTGCATATTGTTGTCTAATCATTTGAAGGTCTGCCAAGGTCATAGCAAGACCATAATTTTTGATGAGTCCTTCTAAATCAGCATCGCTCATTATAGTAAAGCCATCAATTGTTGTCACTGGTTTTGGGTCCTCTAAATCGAGAGATAAAGTGCTAGGTAATTCAAGGCTAGCTTCACGGGAATCAACGGAGTTGATGTAGTATTTTTTGATACTATTTTCTTGTTCTTTTGTGAAAGTACCTTCAATAGCGTATACACGGGCACAGCAAACAATATGTCCGGATGTAAGGGTTAGCATAGAAATACATTGCTCAGCACTATCAGCACGTTGATCGTATTGTCCTGGTATATATTCAACGGCGAATATGAAACCTTGTACAGTCGGAATTTCTTCTAATACTATATCTACAGGAGGTTCAGAGAAAATAAGGTTTTTTGCAGCCTCTAAATCTTTTGCATCTACATGTTCGATATCATAGCGCTTATAGATGGTTACCCCTGTAGCGGGCATAGATAGTTCCTGTTGTAAGGTCTGCAACATGCGTTGTGCTTCTTGGTTGAAAGATTCTCGTTTTGTTACGAATAATCGTTGTATAGCCATTGTAGCCTCCTGTAATGTATATAATTCCCTGTGGGATATTGACAAATTAAGTATAGTCGGTCTAGACTTATAAGTAAAGGTAATCTTACTTATTAAAAGATTAGAAATACTAATAAATATGAAGGATTCATGAAGGTCATAAGACCTAACTTTCATGAAGATTTCTACATATTCATTATATATTGAGAGTTTATAATTATAATATAGTATATATTGAGAGTTTATAATTATAATATAGTAAATAATATGTATATTTAAAGTAAGATATCACTATTAGTATATAACAGAGGTGAATAAAATGGCAGTATCGGCAGATTTATATAGAACCTTTTTAGGCGTAGGCTTATATTTATCCTTTTCTCGTGCAGCAAAAGAGTTAGGCGTTTCTCAATCCGCTATCAGCCAAAGTATTAAGCAATTAGAAGGTGAGCTTAATATGCCTCTTTTTGTGCGTACTACAAAATCTGTAGGGTTCACGCCGGAAGGTAAGGAGTTATTTGATACGGTAGCTAAGGCCTTTTCCATTCTTGACAATGGCGTTACTCAATTACAAGAACGGGTGAGTCAAGCTTATGAAAGTTTAAATCTTGCTGCTACAGATACACTATGTCGCCATTTCTTATTGCCTTATTTTCATAAATGGCAATTGCAAGAAAGTGAAATAGGATTGCATATTATTAATCGTCCATCCCCTGATTGCGTAGAGTTAGTACTTAATAAAGAAGCGCAGCTAGCAGTGGTCAATGATTATGAAGGTTTACGCGATAACCCTCAATTGGAGGTCACTACATTGGCTACAATTCAAGATGTATTTGTTGGTGGGCCTGATTACAAAGGGGCAGGATTCTTTGACCAAGGGCGTCTTTTGAATGAGCCTATTTTGCTATTACATAAAGGCTCTGCAAGTCGTACATTCTTTGATGAAGTAACTCATGGTGCATGTCGCAAGCCACGGTTCGAACTTGGTAGTGTCGATGTTTTACTTGATCTAGTAGAAATTAACATGGGGATTTCTATGTTACCAAATCATGTAGTTCAACAAAAAATACAAGAGGGTTCTATTGTACGTATTGATACAGATATTCCTGTGCCTACACGTGATATTGTACTTGTACGTTCTCGTTTGGTACCTCAATCTGAAGGGGCTGCACGATTTACATCCTTGCTTGTTAACCGTGAAAGTACTCGCGATAAGGTTTTATAATAATGAGACACACTTTAGGATATTTTTCAAAAGTGTGTCTTTTTATATTTTAGGCTTCTCTTGATATAGGTTGACCCTAAGGGGTTATTTACGTTAAAATTTAAAGATAGTTATGCTGCGGAGGTATGAGCACATGGAATTATTAAAACAACGCATTCGTGAAGAGGGGATTGTCCTCAATAATCGCGTGCTAAAAGTAGATGGTTTTTTGAATCATCAAATCGATCCACACTTGTTTAAAGCAATTGGTAAAGAAATTGCAGATCGTTATCGTGATGCAGGTGTACAACGTATTGTTACTATAGAGGCATCCGGTATTGCGTTGGCATTGATGGCTGCGCTTGAACTTGATGTGCCATTAGTATTTGCGCGTAAGAAAAAATCCATTCTTATGGTTGATGATGTATATCATAGTGTTGTGTACTCTTATACAAAAGAAGAAAACTACGATATTACTATTTCTAAAAAATTCTTGCCAGCTGGTGAAAAAGTATTGATTATCGATGACTTCTTGGCATCTGGTGAAGCTGCTATGGGCCTTGCTAAATTGGTAGAAGACGCAGGTGATGAAGTGGTAGGTATGGCAATCGCTATCGAAAAATCCTTCCAACCTGGTCGTGAACGCCTTGAAAATGCAGGTTATCGTGTTGAGTCTTTAGTTCGTATTAAAGAATTTAAAGATAATGGTTGTGTGTTTATCGAAGACTAATAGTCTAATTATTGGTAGAGGAAATTATGAATCAAAAAGCAGAAAAATTTGATTTACTCATTGCTGACCTTAATAAAGGTGGGAACTCTTGGTTTACAAAGGAAGAAATGACAGATGACCTTCATACAGTCGTTTACCACGGCCGTTTGGATGTTCATGAGCATAGCTTGCCTGTATTCATTGTTGTGGATGATTCTGCATTCTCCTATGCACGTATAGCTATCACAACAACATCTATTGATGAAAAAGTGATCCCTGCTGTGTTAAAAGAACTTAACACATTGAATCAAGATTATAAAGTGTCTAAATATTATGTAAGCAATGAAGATAATAACATCTATATGGATGTGTCTGTTCCTGGTTTAACAGAGCAATTTGATCCTACTGTAGTAGTAAATTTATTGCTTGAAGTAGTTCAACCACACTTAGATGCTGTACATAAAGGTATTCTAAAAGTTGCTGGTTTAGCTTAATAGAGGTTGTTATGAATCCTAAAGCGTTATTATTCGATAAGTTTTTAAAAGACGAAGAAATCACATCCTTTGAACGTAAAGATTTTGCTGATGAAGATGGTACAGTTGTATATCGTTCTTACATCAAATCTCCATTATGGGATATGCCGTTATTTGTAATTCTTGATAACAGTATTTATAGTGTTATTCGTCTAGTAATTGGTCCCGATAAGGTAACAGCTCAAAACATGAGTGCTCTAAATTCCTTAATCAATCGGGATAATGCGACATACAAAAACTATAAATTATATATTGATGAACAAGATTCTAGTCTATACTTAGATTGTGTATACATGTGTGGCGATGATGCTTTTGAACCTGCACTGATGTACGCGTTGATGTCTTCTATCGTAGACTATGTTCCTGAATCTGTAGGTGAGTTCAAAGCTGCTTTTGAAAGTGGTACACACTAATTAATAACAAATACAGATTAAGTGGTGTAATGTTCGGATTTTAATAAAAGAGGCTACCCTATCTTAATTGATAGGGTAGCCTCTTTTTACTTTTCTGAAAATACATATTAATACTATAAAATAATGGGGAGGGTAGTACGTATATCGTTGTGATAAGAAGCGTATGGATGCATTTGAGTATTTTGAATAACATCAATATAATTAAATAGAATACTATCAAATTATTCGGAATATAACGAATAATAAAAATAATTAATTGAATAATATTCGAAAATAATGTTGATTTTGTAAATATTAGGTGTTACAATTTGTGTACAAGAAGGAGGTAGCGCCGTGAACTATGTACATCAACAAATTAAAAGCAAGTCTACGGAGGCTATTTGTGCACATTTGACCCAGTCTGTTTCGGCTGGGCTTTTTTATTAGGAGGATCTATGAAGGTCGGTATTATTATGGGCAGCAAGTCTGACCTAGACACAATGAAAAAGGCATCTGCCGTACTTGATGAATTCAAAATTCCTTATGAAATGGTAATCGCTTCAGCTCATCGTACACCTGAAGCTGTAAAAAACTTTGTTACAAGACTTGAAGCAGAAGGGGCCATCGCTTTTATCGCTGGTGCCGGTGCGGCTGCTCATCTACCTGGCGTAGTAGCGAGCTTTACAACAGTACCTGTTATTGGGATTCCACTTAATGCAACAGCGTTAAAAGGTATCGATTCCTTGCTTGCTATTGTTCAAATGCCATCTGGTATGCCAGTAGCTACAATGGCTGTAGATGGAGCAAAAAATGCGGCTTTATTTGCAGTACAAATTGGAGCAGCTTTTGACAAAGAATTGAAAGAACAATATGTACAGTATCGTAAAGATATGGCTGAAAAAGTTTTAGCAGATAATGCGGAATTACAAGGGGCTATTCAACTATAATCACTGAACTCATTACGGATTATTTTATTGGTTAAAACATTAATTGTTTTAGTCTTATTAGATATTCATTATATATTTGTTTTATTTTTTTATATAAAGGAGATACATCATGGCTAACATCGACTTAGAAAAATTAACATTGTTGTACGAAGGTAAAGCAAAACAAGTGTATCAAACAAATAACAAAGATGAGTACATCGTTCATTACAAAGATGATGCTACTGCATTTAACGGTGAAAAACATGATACTATCCTTGGAAAAGGGGTATTGAATAATAAGATTTCTTCTTTCTTCTTTGAATTGTTGAAAAAAGAAGGGGTACCCACCCACTTTATTCGTCGCGAAGATGATCGTAATCAAACAGTACTTACTTTGGATATCGTTCCTCTAGAAGTTATCGTTCGTAACATTGCAGCTGGTTCTATGGCTAAACGCTTTGGCATTGCAGAAGGTACTCCTCTTAAACATCCAATCCTTGAATTCTGCTACAAAAATGATGAATTAGGTGATCCATTTGCTAATGAATCCCAAATTACAGCACTTGGTTGGGCTACTCAAGAACAACTTGATGTAATTTCTACTATTACATTAAAAGTAAACGATATTTTGAAAAAATTCTTAGCTACAAAAAATGTAACTCTTGTAGATTTTAAATTAGAATTTGGTACACATAATGGTGAAGTATTATTAGGCGATGAAATCTCTCCTGATACATGCCGTTTCTGGGATGCTACAACAGGTGAAAAACTCGATAAAGACCGTTTCCGTCGAGATCTTGGCAATATTGAAGAAGCGTACAAGGAAATGTTATTCCGTCTTACTGGCGAACGGGCCTAAGGGGGCACAATGAACTACGATCCTGTTTTTGATAAATGGCATGAAGAGTGTGGTGTATTTGGTGTTTATGATAGAACCGTTGATGTAGCACGCTACGTATATTGGGGGCTCTTTGCACTCCAGCATCGTGGCCAAGAAAGCGCGGGCATTGCCGTTACAGATGGTCATGATGTAGAATTGAAAAAAGGTATGGGCTTGTTAACTGAGTCCATAAAAGCACTGCCATCTTTACCAAGCTATATGGGGGCTGGTCATGTACGGTATTCCACAACAGGGTCCAATAATCCACGTAATATTCAACCTTTGGTAATTCACTATCAAGATGGGCAAATTGCAGTAGCTCACAACGGTAATTTGACGAATGCTTTGGCTATTCGTAAACGACTTGAAGCGGATGGGTCTATATTCCAAACAACCATGGATTCTGAGGTAATCGTAAACCTCATTGCTCGCTCTAAAGCTGAGACACAAGAGAAACGCATTGCCGATGCGGCACGTCAAATTGAAGGGGCTTTTTCTCTTGTTATTACTACGAATGACTCCTTAGTAGGTGTGCGTGATCCACAAGGGTTTAGACCTCTCTGTTTAGGTAAAACTAAAAATGGTTATGTACTTTCAAGTGAAAGCTGTGCTTTTGATGCGATTAAGGCTGAGTTTATTCGTTATATAGATCCCGGAGAAATGGTAATTATCGATGACTCAGGTGTGCGTAGCACAATTTATGCAAAACCAGAAAAAATTGACAAAAAACTTTGTGTTTTTGAATATATCTATTTTGCCCGTGGTGATAGTCATATTGATGGTCAATCAGTTTACCAAGCTCGTCTAAATATGGGCCGTGAGTTATATAATGAAACGAAATACGATGCAGATATTGTTATGTCTATTCCTGATTCTGGTACAACTGCTGCATTAGGCTATGCTAGTGCATCAGGTATTCCTTTTGCAGAAGGTTTAGTAAAAAATCGCTATAGCGGTCGTACCTTCATCAAACCAAATCAAGAGGAACGGGAATTGGCAGTTCGCATGAAGCTTAATGTATTGCCTCATGTGGTGAGTGGGAAACGGATTGTTCTCATTGATGATTCTATCGTACGAGGTACTACAAGTGGCATCATTGTTAAGATGCTAAAAGAAGCAGGCGCTAAAGAGGTTTATATGTGCGTTAGCTCCCCAACAATTGAGTATTCTTGCCACTATGGTATTGATACATCGGTTCGTAAAGAACTCATCGCGGCTACACATACAGTAGACGAAATTAAAAACTATATTCATGCCGACAAATTACATTATTTATCTCGTGAAGGCTTATGCCGTGCTATATCTGATGTAGAGCCAAATGATTTATGTTTTGCTTGCTTTAATGGTGATTACAGTGTAGAGGTTCCTGCGGAACAAGAGGAAGGGGTCAAATATGTGCTCGAATAAAACTAGTTTAACCTATCGCGATGCAGGTGTTGATATCGATGCAGGCAATCGTGCCGTCGAATTGATGAAAGAATCCGTAAAACGCACCTATACCCCTGGTGTTGTAGGTGATTTAGGTGGTTTTGGGGGCCTCTACTCCTTAGCTAGTCACTCTATGTCTGACCCTATGCTCGTATCCGGTACAGATGGGGTAGGTACCAAATTACGTTTAGCTATCATGATGGATAAGCATGATACCATTGGCCAAGATTGCGTAGCCATGAGTGTTAATGATATTCTTGTGCAAGGTGCAACGCCTTTATTCTTCCTCGATTATATTGCAGTTGGTAAACTTGATCCTGTGAAAGTAGCAGATATTGTGCGTGGTGTGGCAGAGGCTTGTGAAGACTCTGGTTGCGCTTTGCTAGGTGGCGAAACTGCAGAAATGGCAGGTTTCTACGATAACGATGATTACGATGTAGCTGGTTTTGCAGTTGGTATCGTTGATCGTCCTAAATTGATTACCGGTGAAAGCATCAAAGCTGGTGATGTGATTTTAGGTTTGTCATCGTCTGGTGTCCATTCCAATGGCTTCTCCTTGGTTCGCAAAATTGTATTCGATCATAAACAATTATCTATTGATACAGACGTTCCTGAATTTGGTAAAACCTTAGGCGAAGAATTATTGACGCCTACACGTTTATATCCTAAAGCTGTATTGCCATTGATTGAACAACAGCTTGTAAAAGGCATGGTTCATATTACCGGCGGTGGCTTCTATGAAAACATTCCCCGTGTATTGCCCAAAGGCGTTACTGCAGAGGTAGACGTAACTACATGGCCACGACTTCCTGTATTTACAAAACTACAAGAATGGGGCAATGTGGCTTGGCCTGAAATGTATCGTACTTTCAACATGGGCATTGGTATGATTCTTATCGTTGATCAAAAGGATGTAGAAACGGTTAAAGAAAACCTTTCTAGTCGTGGTGAAAGAGTATATGAAATTGGCCGCATTGTAAGTGGTGATGGTCCTGTTGTCCTTAAAGGGGCTGAGTTTGATGCGTAATTCTAAAAAGAGATTAGCCCTCTTTGCCAGTGGTCGTGGTTCTAATGGTGAAGCACTGTATAAGGCCATGCAAGAAGGCTATATTAATGGTGAATTTGTAGTCATTATTACAGATCACGGAGATGCTGGAATTGTGGAACGATCTAAATTTTGGAATATTCCACTCGTTGTTATCGAACGTAGCGACTATGATTCAAAAGCTAGCTTTGAACAAGCTCAATTAGATGCATTAGAGCCTTATACGGTAGATGGTATTATTTTAGCTGGCTATATGCGTATAGTGGGTTCTCAGCTCATTGAACGCTATGAGCATAAAATATTAAATATTCATCCTGCATTATTGCCATCTTTCCCAGGTCTTCATGGTCATCAACAAGCCATTGATGGAGGTGTAAAAATTACAGGGTGCACGGTACACTTTGTTGATGCAGGAATGGATACGGGACCTATCATTATGCAGAATACGGTTCCTGTATTACCAAATGATACAGAGGACACCTTGAGCGATAGATTATTACCTATTGAACATAAAACGTATAAAGAAGCGTTACGGCTATTTTGTGAAGATAAGCTCATAATAAAGGGTCGTGTTGTATATATTGAAGATTGATGTGTAAGCAAAGGAAGACGTTAGATGATTAAAAATGCATTACTTAGTGTTTCCGATAAAACAGGTATTGTAGACTTTGCAAAAGGTTTAGTTGAATTAGGTGTAACCATTTATTCCACAGGTGGGACTCTTAAAGCCATAACTGATGCAGGTATTGCAGCAAAAGCGGTTGAGACTTTGACTGGTTTTCCTGAAATGATGGACGGCCGTGTAAAGACATTGCATCCCAAGGTTCATGGTGGTATTTTGGCAATTCGCGATAATACTGAACATCAAAAAGCTATGGCTGATCATGGTATTGAACCAATTGACCTTGTTGTTGTCAATCTCTATCCATTCCGTGAAACCATTGCCAAATCAAATGTATCCTTAGAGGAAGCTATTGAAAATATTGATATCGGCGGTCCTACCATGGTGCGTTCTGCTGCGAAAAACCATGTGTATGTGGGCATCGTTGTAAATCCAAACCATTATAATGAAATTATAACGATGCTTAAAGAACATGGTGAATTGCCCAAAGAATATCGTTTTGGTCTGGCAAAGGAAGCCTTTGCTCATACTGCAGCTTATGATGTAGCCATTGCTAACTATATGAGTGGTGTCTTAAACGAAGGTCCTACACCTCCAGAATATTTAAGTGCTTATGAAAAGGTAACAGACCTTCGGTATGGCGAAAATCCGCATCAACAAGCGGCATTCTACAAAGAAATTGGCAAAGCTCATGGCATGGGGGCTTTGAAACAACTCCATGGTAAAGAGCTTTCCTATAACAACATCGTAGATATGGAAGCAGCGTGGAATATGGTGTGGGAATTTACGAATCCTGCAGCATGTATCATTAAGCATACAAATCCTTGTGGTGCAGCCACAGCAGATACACTACATGATGCTTATGTAAATGCTTATGAAGCAGACTCCGTTTCTGCCTTTGGCGGCATTGTAGCTTTAAACCGTGAAGTAGATGCAGCTACGGCAGAAGAAATGAGCAAAATTTTCTTAGAAGTCATTATGGCACCTGCTTTTACAACAGAAGCATTAGAAATCCTGGAAGGAAAGAAAAATATTCGACTCATCGAGTTATCTAAACCTGAGTCTGGACAAGTAACAGTGAAAAAGGTTTCTGGTGGTCTATTAGTACAAACAGAAGATGATATCCAAGAAGACCGCGCTAACTATAAAGTGGTTACAAAGGTACAACCAACAGAGGAACAATGGAAGGCCCTCGAATTTGCTTGGAAGCTCGTAAAACACGTAAAATCCAATGCGATTTTGATTTCTAATGAAAAACGCACCCTCGGTGTTGGGGCGGGGCAAATGAACCGCGTTGGTTCTGCAAAAATTGCTCTTGAACAAGCTGGTGAAGCTGCAAAAGGGGCTGTGTTAGCATCTGATGCATTCTTCCCATTCGGCGACACTGTAGAAACAGCGGCAAAACATGGTATTGCAGCCATTATCCAACCAGGTGGATCCATTCGCGATGAAGAATCTATTAAAGCCGCTGACGAAGCGGGCATTGCCATGGTATTTACAAGTATTCGTCACTTTAAACACTAATTTTATGGCGTTTAGGCGTCGATGGAGGACTTATGAAAGTATGTGTAATCGGTAGCGGCGGCCGCGAACATGCATTGGCATGGCGATTGTCCATCAGCCCTAGCGTAACAAAGGTATATGCCATTCCTGGCAGTGCGGCCATGTCAGATTGTGCAGAGCTAGTCGGCATTGATTGGCAGCAAAGCGATCATTTAATTCGCTTCTTGAAAGATAATCACGTTGATTTAGTCGTTGTTGGTCCAGAGGCTCCTCTTGTAGCAGGACTAGCAGATGCACTCAATGCAGCTGGAATTCCTGTATTTGGCCCATCTAAAGCAGCTGCTCAACTAGAGGGCTCAAAGGTATTTGCCAAAGAGCTTATGAAAAAATATAACATACCAACTGCTGCCTATGGTGTATTTCACAAGGTAAATGAAGCAAAAGAATTTATCGGTCAAACAGGTGCTCCTATCGTAGTGAAAGCTGACGGTTTGGCCGCAGGTAAGGGCGTTGTAGTAGCAATGACCGTGGAAGAAGCGAATGCAGCTGTAGAAGACATGCTTAGCGGTAATCGCTTTGGGGACGCAGGTAGTACCGTTGTTATCGAAGAATTCATGAAAGGCGAAGAGGCTAGCTTACTTGCCTTTGTAGACGGCAAGACGGTAGTGCCTATGATTGCTTCCCAGGATCATAAACGCATCTTTGATGGCGATAAAGGCCCTAATACTGGCGGTATGGGGACCTATGCACCTGCACCAGTGCTTACTGATACATTGCGTGATGAAGCGATGAAAACAATCTTAGAACCTATGGTGACAGCTATGCAAAAAGAGGGCATGACTTATGTAGGTTGTCTCTATGTAGGCCTTATGATTACGACTCAAGGTCCTAAGGTTGTAGAATTTAATGCACGCTTTGGCGATCCAGAAACACAAGTTGTATTGCCATTACTTGATAGTGATTTAGGTCAAATCATGATGGCTTCTGCCACAGGCACATTAACAGCTGATATGGTGAAATGGAAAGACTCCTCGGCAGCTTGTGTCATTCTTGCTTCTAAAGGATATCCTGAAACCTCCTCCAAGGGTGATGTGATTCATGGTGATATTAAACAACATGATACAACTATCGTATTCCACTCTGGTACGAAACTCGTTGGAGACGAGTATGTGACCAATGGCGGCCGCGTTCTTGGCGTTGTAGGTCTTGGTAAAGACCTTAGAACAGCGCTCGATAGAGCTTATGGACGTATAGAACACATCAATTTTGAGGGCATGCAATATCGTACAGATATTGGGGCGAAAGCTTTCAAATAAACTAAAGGTCTTTTAAATTATGTAAACATGTATTTAAAATAGTATAATAGCATTTCAAACATATAAAAACCTCTACATTTATGCATAGCGCATGTGGTGTAGAGGTTTTTATTTTCTACCTTTTAATGGTTACCTATGTTATAATAATATAGATATAAAGAGGGCCCATCGACGTGTGATGGCGTTAGGCTCATCTCAAAATTTTGAAACCTATTGATGGCGCCTAATATGTAGAAGTACATCTTCTACATATTAGGTGTTTTTACTATAGTCTATTTTTCGTATAGCGACATACAACTATGAAATATAACAAAGAACCGTTAAAATTGAATAGTCCGGTATCATTTTGGATGAATTTCCCCAATGAAGAACGTGTGTTTTGGGTGGATCGCCAAAGTGACCGCATCGTTGTAGGCGCTAAACGTCTAGCGACGGTTAAAGATGATAACGATCGCCATAATTACGCCTACGTATTTTATGGGGATACTTTTTTTGATACCCTAAAAGACCCTAAATGGTCTGGTATGGGTCATGAAATGATTGCTTTCACCCATTATTACATCGTAGAAAATGGAGAGTCCTTCTATCTACATGCTGGTGAAAGTGTACCTATTGAGAATTATGAGGTGCCTCGAGTTCATCATAATTACAAAGAAACCAGTGATGATAAGGCGGATTGGAACCGTTTGATGAATGCTATTGCCAATGGTATTAACAGCGGTGAGATGACTAAGGTCGTCTCCTCTCGCGAGGTGGAATTCACTAGCGAAACATCATATAATGTGGCAAGTATCTTGGCTAATTTGGTAGATAATAATCCGAATTGCTTTATCTTTGGCTATGAAAAGGATGGGCGTACCTTTGTAGGGGCATCGCCAGAAATTTTAGTCCGCCATCGTGGCAGTGAAATATTAAGCTATGCCTTAGCGGGCACTGCTCCAAAGGATGGTCCTAATGCGTGGACTAAGGAACAATTACTAACTAATGAGAAAAATCTTGTGGAGCATAATATCGTTCGCAATCGCATCGTGAATACGATGAAACAAATTACTCCACATGTTATGGTTGGGGAAACTGGTATTATGGAGTTATCGCACCTCTATCATTTGCGTACCATAATTACCGCAAAGGATAGTACAAAATCTCTCGTGGAATGGGCTAAATTGTTACACCCTACACCAGCCCTTGGTGGTGAACCTCGAGAAAAGGCGCTAGCCTTATTACAAAAGTATGAATCCCATGAGCGTGGTATGTACGCAGCACCTTTTGGCTTTATGAAAGATATAGGGGACGGCATCGTTGTGGTTGCTATTCGATCGGCTCTTATCATGGATAATGTATTATATGCCTATGCAGGATGTGGCGTTGTAGGCGATTCTGATGCGGATGAAGAATATGCTGAAACTAATAATAAGATGCGCACCATCTTGGATGCTTTATAATTGTTTCCGTACATCTAGGGGTGTTTGAAAGGGAATATAATGAATGAATATATTGCTGCCTTGGTAGACGAGTTCTACCAACTTGGCGTCCGTTATGCTGTGTTTAGCCCTGGTTCTCGTTCTACGACGATAGCCATGCTGTTCAAGGAGCATGAAGGATTTGAAACCTATATGAATATAGACGAGCGATCTGCTGGGTTTATGGCTCTTGGTATTGCAAAGGCCCATAAAGAGCCAACGGTGCTCGTATGTACCTCTGGTTCAGCAGTGGCTCACTATTTGCCAGCTATTTTAGAAGCTCAATATAGTGGAGTGCCACTCATTGTACTGTCTGCCGATAGACCTCATACACTATTGCATGTAGGAGCACCTCAAACAGTAGATCAGCACAAAATCTTTGGTACTGCTGTCAATTATTATGAAGCATTAGCGGTGCCTCAAGAATCTCACTATTATACATATCCTCGTCAAGTGGCTCGTAAGGCCTATATGAAAGCGATGGATACTAAAAAAGGACCTGTCCATATTAATGTGCCTCTCTTTGAACCATTGGTGCCAGAATTGAGTCGTAATCATTTTGAAGCTGGTCGCAGTTCCTTTAAAGTGGTTAAGCCAAACTATAGTAATGTATTTGGCTTTGATAATAGAAAGCGTTTGACCCATATTAATAATGCTATTGATGTTGCTCATGATAATGATAGTACAAAGGAGATTAATAATTTACTTGAAAGATATGAGCGTATCCTTATCCTAGCAGGCCCACAGATTGATATAGATGAGGCTGATACGATTTGTTCCTTCGGGGAGGCTTTACAAGCCCCTATTTTGGCGGATCCCCTGTCTAATGTGAGAGGTTGTAATACATCTGATGTTGTAATTTCTACCTATGATCCGTTGTTAGCAGGGCAAGCTCTTTGGCATGAGTTGAAACCAGATTGTGTAATTCAGTTTGGTCAAATTGTTGTGTCAAAACGAGTGCAACAGATGATTGCTAGCTGGACTGATGTGGAGTACATCGAGGTTAACCCTACAATGGACTCTATGAATCCAACAGGTAAAACTACGATGCATGTGCAAGCTAGTATTGATGTCTTTACCCATTTATATGGAAAAAACAATAACTCTGATAAGTACTTAAAATTATGGCAACGGTTAGAACAAGAGGGTAAAAAGCAACTGAGTACAGCTATTGATGAGTCTCATTGCTTTGAAGGCCGAACCATACGTGAGTTACAAGAACACATCCCTGAGGATGGACAAGTTTTTGTTGCCAATAGTATGACGATTCGCGATTTTGATTACTTCTGGTTTAGTGGAGAATCTAAGGCAGTTCTTTACGGTAATCGAGGCGTCAATGGTATTGATGGCACTATTTCTACCGCTCTAGGGCTAGCGGCAAATGGTAGACCTACATATCTAGTAACAGGAGATTTATCCTTGTTCCATGATTTGAATGGATTGGCTGTAGCTAAAACTCATAATTTAAACTTAACCATTATTTTGCATAATAATGATGGAGGCGGTATTTTTGAATACTTACCTCAAAAGGGGACAAAGCATTTTGATTACTTGTTCTCTACATCGCAAGGCTTAGATTATAGCGGGGCTGCTAAACTCTATGGCTGTGACTATACTAAACTATCTAGACCTGATGAATTTGTCGATGTATTAACTAAGGCTAATCAAGAAAAAGGTGTTCATATTATTGAAATTCCAACAAGCCGAGAAGGTAGTCGTGAATTACATAAAAAATATACGGCTATTTCTATTGATGTGGAGGTGTTACAATGAGCCAATATGCTTGTAATATTATAGATAACTCCATATACAATCCTGCTCTTCGAATGTATGTTGATCTTGGCGAGTATCGCTATGGATTGACCATTGCTGGCAAGGGGAAGCCGCTCGTGTGTCTGCATGGATTTTCCGAGTCGGGATATACTTGGGATGGCATCGTTGTACCAGGGTATCAAATGATTCGTGTCGATACACTGGGGCATGGTGATTCAGATATTCCAGAGGATGAGAAGGCTTTTTCCATTCCTGTCATGCTTAATGATTTACATACGGTTATTTCAGCTGTGGCTGGTGAAAGGTATTGCCTCATGGGATACTCCATGGGGGCCCGTTTAGCCTTGCTATATGCTTTTGAGTATGGTTCGGAAATTGAAAGACTCATTTTAGAAAGTGGTTCTATTGGTATTAAATCAGAGGTAGAACGACAAGCGCGTAAAATAGCTGATGAACAATTGGCTCAAGTTATAGAAGATAATGATGGAGAATGGTTTGCCGCTAAATGGGCGGATATATCTATTTTTGAAAGCCAGCGTCAACTTCCACCAGTTGTACAAGATAAATTATTCCGACGTCGAGCCCATAATAGCCCCTATGCATTAGCTGCTACATTGCGTGGCTCGGGGCAAGGTGTCATGCCGTATGTAGGTCACCGATTAGCAGAATTATCTATGCCATGTATGTATATTAGTGGCGCACTTGATACAAAATATACTACAATAGGAGAAGAATTGTTTACTAATGTACTGGACTGCGAACAAGTCATCGTTAATGGGGCAGGACATAATGTACATTTAGAAAAGCCAGGCCCATTTATGACGGCCTTAACAGATTTTTTATATAAGGAAAGGTAGCATCCATGAGCAAATTTGATTGGAAAGTATTGGATCGTAATTATGAAGACGTAATTTACGAAACATATAATGGCATTGCAAAGATTACTATTAATCGCCCACAGGTACGTAACGCGTTCCGTCCTAAAACTGTTATGGAGTTAATCGACGCTTTCACAGTAGCTCGTGAAGATAACGAAGTAGGCGTAATCGTATTGACTGGTGCAAACCACGGTCAAGGGGAAGATAAAGAAGCATTCTGCTCCGGTGGTGACCAAAGCGTACGCGGTCATGGTGGCTATGTAGGGGAAGATAATGTACCTCGCTTAAACGTGCTCGATTTGCAACGTTTGATTCGCGTTATCCCAAAACCTGTTATCGCTATGGTTAATGGCTTTGCTATTGGTGGTGGCCATGTATTGCACATCGTATGTGATCTTACAATCGCGTCTGAAAATGCTAAATTTGGTCAAACTGGTCCTCGCGTAGGTTCCTTCGACGCTGGTTATGGTGCAGGTTACTTGGCTCGCATGATCGGTCATAAACGCGCTCGCGAAATCTGGTTCCTTTGCCGTCAATACACAGCTGCTCAAGCCTATGAAATGGGCATGGTTAACTGTGTTGTACCATTCGACAAATTGGAAGAAGAAACAGTTCAATGGTGTAATGAAATCCTTGAGTTGTCCCCAATGGCATTGCGTATGTTGAAAGGTGCATTTAACGCCGACACTGATGGTCTTGCAGGTTTACAACAATTTGCAGGTGACGCAACATTGATGTACTACACAATCGATGAAGCAAAAGAAGGCCGTGATGCGTTCAAAGAAAAACGTAAACCGAACTTCAAACAATTCCCTAAATTCCCTTAATCGTAATAATAGTGCTAGTCTATTATTAGAAATGGGATTTATTGTACAAACGATAAGTGCGCCTCTATATGAGGCGCCTTTCTTGTAATGTCTTTAGATACGAGGTGAGACGATGAAATGGTTACGGTGTGGTGCAGAGCACTATCCTAATCGCATATGTATAAACGAATATACTTATAAGGCTATATATGGAGGGGTAGTCCATGTAGCTCGCAAATTAGTGCCTTTAAAAACCTCTCGTGTGGCTATTTTATCGGACAATTCTGTGACTATGGCAATCTATGTGTTGGCTGCTATGCTAGCTCATAAAGAGGTACTATTACTTAATGTACATCTTAAGCCTAATGAGATAGAAAACCAATTGAAACAATTAGGTGTTACCACCGTATTACATAGTAAAGAACGGCGTAATCAACTATCTGATTCAATGTGTACTATTGAGTTTGAACCTCTAGAAACTATTCTATCTGACCGAGTTTTAGAAGATATCTTTGATTGGACATTTAATGATACAGACATTGCAGCTATTATGAACACTAGCGCTACAACAGGTCAGTTTAAATCAGTACCCCTTCGATGGGGGCAAATTAGAGCTCATGTACAAGCGTCTCAAGAGGTGTTAGGTAAAACCGAACAAGATAATTGGCTTATGGTATTACCTCTGTTCCATGTAAGTGGGTTATCTATTTTGATGCGGTCTCTTTACAATGGAACGGCTATCACTATATTGCCTAAATACGATGAGATAAAGGTTTTAGAACTCATTGAATCTGAGAAAATCAATATGATGTCTCTCGTACCCACAATTTTGACTCAATTAGAACCGAAGATTACACATCATACATTACGTGTTATTTTGCTAGGTGGCGAGTTTATTCCTATGGCTCTCATCGATGCTTGTGAAAAGAAATCCTTACCAATTTACAAGACCTATGGAATGACCGAAACCTTTAGTCAAAGCGTGACTTTCTCTGTATTGGATTACCCTCATAAACGAGATTCCGTAGGCAGACCATTACCAGGAATGCAGATTCGCATTGATACCCCTGATGCGGATGGAGTAGGGGAAATCCATTTGACAGGCCCTATGGTTATGACTGGCTATATCGACAAGAAGCCTATTGATGGTGATCTTAATACCGATGATATCGGCTATGTTGACGAAGATGGCTTTGTATATATTCTGAACCGCCGCAAAGACCTTATCATTTCTGGTGGAGAAAATATTTATCCCAAGGAGTTAGAGGATTTAGTCTATACATTGCCGGCTGTGAAAGAATGTGCGGTTGTACCTATATCTGATCCTAAATGGGGGCAAGTACCAGCGCTCTTTGTGGCTTTTCACGATGGTGAAAGTATGACGTCTGATGAGATTCTATCCTTTATGACTAATTCTTTGGCAAAGTATAAAATCCCTAAATATGTAAAAATTTTACCTGCATTACCTCGTAATGGCACAGGTAAAATTGTACGTAATAAACTGCGTTTAGAAGATTGAGGCGCTTATGAATGATATTTTAAACTTTAAAAGTATAACTACATATCGTCTCAAGCTACCGATGAAATTTAATTTTAAAACTGTTAAGGGCGAGGTAAAGGAACGCGAGACCATTGTCATCCGCATTGAGGACCAACAAGGTTATGTAGGGTATGGTGAGTGTGTAGCTTTCACAGAACCATTCTATACTGCGGAAACTGTAGATACATGTTGGAAAACATTAGTTGATGATTATATTTTTAATCTTCGCTTGATGCGACCTAAACCGCTTATGATCTATGTACGTCAGTTGCAGTTCTGGCTAAATCGAGATCATATGCCTATGACCATTGCAGCCTTAGAAAATGCCCTTATCAATCTTCATTGTGAGAGACTGGGTGTGAATTCTGTTTCCTATATTATAGGGCAGCCCTTACAAGATACCATTGAAAGTGGTGTTGTTATCGGGGATGTACCGATGGAACAATTGTTAGATACAGTAGAAACTCATGTAACAAATGGTTGTAAGCGCATTAAATTAAAGGTAAAACCTATAGATGGCTACGAACGAGTGGCCATCGTTCGTAAGCACTATCCAGATATAGTCTTGGCAGTCGATGCGAATCAAAGCTATTCTTATGATGATATTGATAAGATCCGTCAATTTAACGATTTGAAGTTAGCTTGTATAGAAGAGCCTTTTGCTATAACAACGCTTCAAGCCTATAAGGAGTGGAAATGGGAACATCTTAACAATGATGACTGGAACATTGAAACACCGATTTGTTTAGATGAGTCCATCTTGGGCTATGACGACTTATCCTATGCTATTGAATATGGATTAATCGATGTACTCAACATAAAGATAGGGCGTATGGGTGGACTAGTACCGACGAAGGCAGCTATTAATCTGTGTAGAGAACGTCATATTCCGTATTGGGTGGGGAGTATGGTAGAGTCGGGCATTTCTAAAATGTTGCACGCTCAATTAGCGGCTCTAGGTGATTCCTATATGGCGGGGGATTTATCTGACTCTAATAGATATTTTGAACGAGATCTTATCTATCCAGACTTAACATTTAAAGATGGGGTTATGCACGTGCCAGATGGAGATGGCTTAGGTGTAACTGTTTTTGATGATAGATTAGAAGCATATTGTGTGGAGAAACGAACACTATGAATTTGATTGAATCTTTACAAATTGAAAAGCCTCGTATGACTAGTGATATTACATGTGTGGCTAAAATGAACCTAGGAGACTTTCATAAACAACCGCAAGGCTATCTAAATGGTGGTGCTACCTTGGCCTTTGCTGAAATAGCTGCGGGTATGATGAGTAATGAACTCATTGGAGCGGACAAATTTGGTGTAGGTCAATCGATAACAGCCAATCACTTGCGTCCTGTACGATGCGAAGGGGCTTTAACAGCTCATGGTACACTACTAGTGAAAGGGAAAACTTCGCATGTATGGCGTTTTGATATGAAGGATAATGCAGAACGATTGATCTCACAAGTAACCGTAACATTAGCCATTGTGGACTTTAATCGGTAATAGATAATATATCATATGTGTCATAGGTAATAATAAAAGGACAGTAAATACTATTTGTATCTACTGCCCTTTTTTAGTTCCATATAATCTAATAATTACTTATTATTTATTACTTTTTACTTTCTATTTACGAGTCACTGTATATAAGTCCTCCATATCTGGAATATCGTATATAACCCATGTGCCATCGCCTAAATGGCGCATCAAAACTCGTATATCTTTTGTCATATTCTTTTTATTATTTTGAATTGTCACTGTTACGGTAGCTGTATCTCCATCGTCTTCAGATTTGATGTTTTTTACCTCTATATCATGTCCTTTGAAGAGACGACCATCTACAAGACGATCGACCATGGACATATTGTCATCGCTTTGAGCCGTATTAGTAGTATCTGTAGTAGATGGTTGAGATTTAAAGCTGTCTGGATCTTCGATGTATTTTCTTATTACATCTTCGATTAGAGATGGACCAAATGTTTTAGCTGCTGCAATACTAGCTTTACCAAATGGGTTAGACGTATCTATATATTTGTTGCCTTCCCGTTCCAAGATGTTTTTTACAATAGATTTTGTATCTATGTGGCGTAAAGCTTCATCTGGATCTTTATCTTGTACTGCTTGATGTATAATTTTTAGAGTGTATGCTGGTGTGTGGGGGATATACCATAAGAAATACCATGCTACTGTTAAAGCCCCTACAATAGCTATGATAAGGGTAATAATTACACCTTTTGAGTTAAATTTATTCATGGTGAATCCTTTCATCTATTAGAGAATATACACATATTGTAGCATATTTAGTAAAGGTGAGCATAATAATCTGGACTATTATGGAATATGACGAATTATTGTGATATAAGATGGATATGTGTAATTCTAATAATATTTTCACTTATAAAAGCTATAAAATGGAGATTATCAAATATAATCAATCATTTTAATAGAATTTTCATAAAATTTTTTCAAAAAATAGTTGCATTGGTCTAGAATCCATGGTATTATGTACAAGTAGTCAACGAGAGTTGATACGCGGCCCCGTGGTGTAGCGGTTAACATGTCGCCCTGTCACGGCGAAGATCGTCAGT
>NZ_CAUQYW010000018.1:0-27097 GCF_963522475.1 uncultured Veillonella sp.
ATATCTCATGAAAATACCCCCTTTACTGGTTGTCCAGTAAAGGGGGTACATATCATAACGTATCGGGGTTTTATTTTAAATTATGACTTCATTACATACTTAATAAGAAGAAAACCTAAAGCGTAAAATATCACTATACCAAGATATACATATGGTAATGAGCTCACTTTTATTCTATGACACTCACCTTTGCTTCTAAGCTACTCCATCAAAGAATGTAATGACTGTAATTTCTCGTGGGCAGTTGATGCGGATTGGGAACCAGTGTCCTGATCCGTTATTAACGTAGCACACGCTTTGTTCTTCTACGTATCGACCTTTTGTATATGGTGTACCTGTTGGTACCAACGGCATGCCCATGAATACGATTTGACCACCGTGAGTATGACCAGAGAGGGTCAAAGGAATTTTACGTTCAATAGCTTCTTCAAAAAATTCAGGGTGATGGGCCAATAGGATGACAAAGGCATAGTCTGGAATACCGGATAAAGCCTTATCAATCATAGCTTCACGTTTTTCTTTTTCTCGATCATTGTCGTACGCAACACCTGCAATATATACAGGTTGTTTACCGCCCATAATTTGAATGTTGCTATTCACAAGGATATTCATCGGTGTATTATGTTTCAGTTCATCTAGTACCTTATTCACATCGTGATGGTATTCGTGATTACCTAATATGAAATCTACACCGTCTGGAATTTGTTTTGCAAAGGTTGTTAATCTTTCACAGACTTGTGGCAACCAAGCTAGTTTATCGATTAAATCACCAGTGATAACAACGCGATTAGGCTTTTCTACAAGGGCGAGCTTTAAAATTTCATCAAGATCATCTAAGTCGATGCTTGGCCCTACATGGATATCACTGAGTTGAACGATTTTATAATCCTTTAACCCAGGCGGTAAGTTCGTATATCCAAAGCTTTCATGAGTGACCTCAATCTCATGTTGCCCTACATAGGCTGCATAGCTAGAACCGCCTATGGTTGCTAACGGCACCACTGTGGCTGCCGTTCTAAAGAAAGCACGACGGCCTGTTCTATTTTCCTCTGGCGTTTTGCTCCAAATTTTATTAACCGCCCAGTATAGTAAACCTAGGACGATGAATACAGGAATAGCCAAGAATAAGCCAAAGAGAAAACCGTAACTTTCAGTACGGAATAGATTCATCAACGGATAATACATCGTTCCGTATAGATCCACTTGATTGAGTATATAGTATCGGATGGCAGCGAACCACGCACCGATAATAATTAGATAACCCACCCAAGCAGGCCATTTCTTTTTAGGCTTCCACAAGTTGAGGAAAAGCGCCCAAAATCCTACCAGTCCTATTACAAGGATAGCAGAAAAAATGATATTAAATAGAATTCTCATTCATTGCTCCTACAAATTATTTTGCCATCTCCGTCAATTTACCATGAGGACCTGCCCAAGCATAGTTGGCGAACTCGTCCCGCTTGATGAGCATCCAATCCTTCGGCAATTGCTTTTGGATAGCTCCGATCGTTATATTTTTAGCATCTCCTACGTACGTTAAATCGCCGCGGAATGCTTTCATAAACCATTTTCGATGAGAGAAAACATGTGTTATTTCTTTTACCAATACAGGTTGTAAAGCTAGTTCAAAACCTAGGTTCTTAACTAATTCTTCAAGACCTCGTTCACCCTCGTCAAAGGTAAACACCATTTCCACCGAAGGGAATTCCCACATGGACCGTAACAATCCGTGATTAGGACGTTTGTGCAATAGATAATAGTCTTCATATTGCAAGATACCCACAAATAGAGGGACCTCTACTACCTTTGTTTTCTTGATGCGCACAGGTAATTTGTCCGTATTCTTATGTTGATATGCTGCGCACATGTTTACAATAGGACATTCTCCACAGCGCGGAGTTTTTGGAATACACACAGCAGAGCCAAAATCCATTAAGGCTTGGTTAAAATCACCAGGTCGATCGTGAGGTAATGTTTCCTCTACAATTGCAGTTATGGCCTTCTTACCTTTAGTGCTCAAAATATCATCAAAGATGCGATATAAACGAGCGTAAATGCGCAGTACATTGCCGTCTACAGCTGCCTCACGTTCGTTGTACGCCATGGATAGCACAGCTCCAGCTGTATAAGATCCTACGCCCTTCAAGGACTCCATAGTCTTGCGGTCACGGGGCACATTACCACCGTAGTTTTCCACGACGTCCTTTACGCCAAGGCGCAAGTTGCGAGCACGGCTATAGTAACCGAGCCCTTGCCAAGCGTGAACCACCTCATCCTCAGAGGCCTTTGCTAGGTCCTCCAAGGTTGGGAATAAACGCATCCAATTGTCATAATAGGGCTTCATCGCCTCAATGCGCGTCTGCTGGCTCATCACCTCAGAAACCCAAATCTTATAGGGATCTCCACAATCACGCCATGGCAATTCCCGTTTATGCACATCATACCACGCCAATAGCTGTGGCACCCACTTAGGGTTCTTTTTATCAGTCATATTACCTCTTAACCATTAATATACAGATCAATGCGCGCCAAGTGTTCGCTTTCAAGAACGATATCCACAGTGGTCAGATCCATCTTATCTACCATACTATTATCTCGGCCAAATACGATAGGACCTTTTAATTTTTTGCCTTCCAGCAGCATCGGCAACCATTGGCGGTCACCATCCCACATGCGGTCGTAAGGAATTTCGTCTACTGTTAGCCAATGAGGCTCCATCTCGTCTGTTTCCTCTACATTGCCTGTGAAAGCACGCAAAAAGTACACATAACCTACATGTGTTAAGCTTTCATCAAAAGGAAATTGAAAGTCAAAAGCCGCCACACATTCTAAATCTTCCGGACGGCCATGAAGTCCAGATTCCTCGAATAATTCGCGAATAGCACAGTCTCGGAAGCTTTCACCAGCCTCGAGTTTACCGCCAAATCCATTATATTTATCAGCCCCGAAACCACGTTTCTTACGACCTAGCAATATGCGATTATGTTCATCAATGGGAAATACGAGCGTCGTCGGTTTCATAGGGCCTCCTTTAACGTTAAAATAATACCCTATTATTATACCATTATTTCATGTACGAATGGGCTAATTATGGTATGATTAAGAGTATAGATTTTCTTATACGGAAGGAGGCACATGATGAATAAACCACTACGATTTAACATCGCACTAGGGCGTACTAAGCCTGTAAATATTCGCAACGAAGAAGTGCGCTGCCCCTTCTGTGATCGTTCTAAATTAAAGGATATCCTAGATACATCAGGTCATATCATATGGCTCATGAACAAATATCCTGTATTAGATAAAACATGGCCAACGGTTATCATCGAAACAGAATCGGACGAAGGTGAGTTTTCTACATTACCACCAGACGAAGCAGCTCGCATTTTGCAGTTTGGCCTCGATAAATGGCGCGAAACTTGTCAACGTAAAGAGTTTAAATCTGTACTCTTCTTCAAGAATCACGGATACATGTCTGGCGGTTCCATCCGCCACCCTCACAGCCAAATTATAGGCCTCGAGGATTACGATTACCACGAAGATATTACGGCTCAAAATATGGAAGGCTGGCTCTTGCACGAAGATCAAGATGTGCGCATCACCTTGTCTACCCAACCCATCATTGGTTTCTTCGAGTACAACATTCGATTCAAACCAGATGCGCCCGTTCGTTCTGTGGCCGTCCGATTGCAACAAGTGCTACGTTATGTTTTGCGTAGCATCGCTAATTACAGTCAGTCTTATAACTATTTTATATATAACCTTGAGGACGGATACGATTATATTAAAGTAGTAGCCCGTTATGTCACAACACCACTTTACGTGGGTTACAAAATTCCTCAAACTTGCGACGAGGAACGAGCTGCAAAAATCATTCAAGACATTGCGCCGTACTTCCACGCCTCTAAATAGTTTAATATACAAATTATATCTAAATAATTTTGATAATATATTTGAAAGGATGTTTATGAAAGTATTTGCCATCGGCGACCTCCATCTATCTGGCAATCCTCCCACAAAGCCGATGGATATTTTTGGTCCTCACTGGGATAATCACTGGAGCCGTATCAAAGAAGATTGGGTGGCCCGTGTGACAGATGATGACATCGTCTTTCTCGTAGGTGACATGAGTTGGGCCCTTCGCCTTGATGAAGCAGCTTGCGATTTACAAGAAATTGCATCCATGGCCGGCAAAAAATATATGATTCGCGGTAACCACGACTACTGGTGGTCCTCCGCTAACAAGATGCGCAACCTCATGGGTAATGCGATCACCTTTTTACAAGGCCATGGTACAGCAGAACTCATTCAAACAGAAGAAGGCCCTCGCATTATTGCCTTTGGTGGAACACGCGCCTATCTCTGTCCTGGAGACTCCCATTTCACACCAGAAACAGACCAGTCTATTTACGATAGAGAACTCATGCGCACCGAAGCAGCATTACTAGAAATGAATAAAGCTGTAGACATACTAAGAGAAAAAATCACTGCTGAAGCAATGGTTGATACAACAAATCTTAATAAGTCTGATACAACAGATTCTAATAAGACCTATCTATCAACAATAGATATAGACAACATACCAGTAACAAAAATCTTATTGTTACACTATCCTCCATTTAACGAGTCCAATGCCCCTTCTGGCTTCACGGACCTTATGGAGCAATACAAAGTAGATACTTGTATCTTTGGTCATTTACACGACCAAATTTCCTTTAAACGTATTCCAAAGGAATTTGGCACCACTAAGCTAGAACTAGTATCTGCAGACTATCTAGACTTTACACTAAAACAAATCATGTAAGGAGAGACTATGAGTCGCATTCATAAAGAACATTTACAAGCAGGCTATATCTTTGGTGATTCTATCAACCAAGAATATATTTACTTGCCCTCTGGTGAGGTAGGCACTGACCATCCGTTGGCAGTGCTTGAAACGCCTACGAAGCGTGAGGATATCACATTGGACGAAGCTGTTCACATGATTGATACATTAACTCTAAAACGTTGTAGCCACCCTACACTAGGGAAAAAATCATTTTAACAAAATAATTACACGAACAAATTAAGCGGGTAGATATCTACCCGCTTTTTGTATAGACTTATATAGTTTTTTGATCTTCTATAAAAGGATTATCCTAAAAAACCGCCATGCCCCATGCGAATGCAGTCTTCTTTAGTAATTTCATCATCCGCTACAAGACGTGGCAAGATTTCATCAAAGGCTGTAGGTTTACTAAACAATACGCCACCTGGAACGCCAAGAATTGGTGTACCATCTGCACAGTACGCAATACACACCATGGAACCTGGTAATACAGGCAAACCATAGGTAACTATACGATCTGCATAACGTTTAATCGCACCTGGTGTTAAATCGTCTGGGTCAACGCTCATGCCGCCGGTACAAAAAATAATATCAGCACCAGCTGCTTTTATCTTGTCGATAGCCGCTACAATATCGTCTGTATTATCCGTTACGATTTCATGGGCTACCTTTTTTACACCAAACTCTGCACAACGTTCTTCAATGATTGGGGTGAAAGCATCTTTAATACGACCTTCGAATACTTCGGAGCCAGTAGTAACAATGCCCATTGTTTTGCGTACGAATGGTTTTACATTAAGTAAAGGCTTGCCATTAGCGATTTTCTTTGCATCCTCCACTTGTTGTTCCTCTAATAACAATGGAATACAACGCATACCCGCTAATTTATCGCCTACTTTCACCGGTGTATTATTAAATCTCGTTACGATAGTAAGCTCACCAATACTATTAATAGCATGTAAGCGATCTACATCAACTTTAAAGAGACCGTCTACGTCCGCAATAGCTTCGATTTTACCTTGCGCCATAGGTCCATCGTGCATATTTTCGCCACCTGCCATATTGTACAAAGCACGTGCCACGTCCTCTTCGTGCAAGAATCCTTCATCCTCAGGTTCCATCACAAAGATATGCTCTTTACCAAGATCCAATAATTTAGGAATATCCTCTTCCGTAATAACATGGCCACGACGGAATGGCGTATCTTTCACCTCACCGATGACAATACGCACTAAATCATGAATTAATGCATGTCCTACGGCATCTTGTGTTCTAATGGATTTCATAATATCTCCCTTTATAATCTAGAATTCTATGTATCTTACCAAATAATCATATAAAAATAGATGTATTTATGCTGTAACTCAAGTCACCTTATTTACTAAGATCAGATTGCACCGAGTATACGCGCAAGTAGTACACCAATCCAGCAAAGGATTAAGCCTCCTACAACTTGTACAGAGCCATAGAAAAAAGCCTGTACATAAGACTCCGTCATCATGAGTTGTAACATTTCAAAGGCAAAGGTAGAAAATGTTGTAAAAGCACCTAGACCGCCTACAACGAGGAAAAATCTTGCCCATTGTGGCAAATCTGGCTTTTGAATATATAAACCTAACACAAGGCCAATAATAAAGCAACCGATGAGGTTTACTACGATTGTGCCGTACGGAAAGGAGCTCACCTTTGTCATAACCCATTCCCCCATTGCCATACGACATAAAGCACCAATAGCTCCACCGAGGGCAACTGCTATGTATTTTTCCATATTCCCTCCTATACTTACAGTAGTATTCTACGATTTTCACAATTCGTGTAATTATCTAGAATATATCTAGAATATCCGATAATTATCTAGTTATATATATTAGTCAATTGTCGATAGTCTCAGTATACTATATTTAGAGAGCAGGGAAAAGAAAGGAATCCCTATGAAATCCGCATCAACATCGCTAACTGAACTACGAATCAATACTTATGAAGATCCCTTTTTACAGCATCAATATGTCTGTTTAGGGCATAAAATTGCCAGTATCCGCATATCGCTCAATATGTCGCAACACGAGCTAGCACACCATATAGGTATAAGCCGTAGTTACTTGAGCAAGTTAGAATGTGGTACAGGTATCTCTGGCATGTCCTTAGAAATTCTCTTTAAAATTGCTCAAGCCTTTCAAATTAACGTAGGGCAACTAGTGAGACTACGTATTGTAGATTACAAAAACTGTAATGCCCACCTTACATCGCACTATAAGCGTTTGGAGTTTCTAAATCATACACGGAATACAGCACACCCTAAAGCCGATTCAAAAATGAATTAACTTCACGTAATATAAAAAAGCCCCGCCAGTGACGGAGCCTTTCATTAAGCATGCCAACAATAGGCATTATACTTCATTAAGATTTTTATGTTGTACTTCAGCATTTGCTTTTTTAAAGATAAATGCATTAGTGATGTGCTGACGCATAGCTGTTTCTGCGGCCACTTCATCATGGCTTTCAATGGCATCCACGATGTGATCATGTTCATCGTCACAATCATGAGTACGTACAGCATTAAAAGAGCTGATATACATATCACGGTTAACACGTTCGCGAAAACTAGCAAGATATTCTACCACACGTTCATTACCAGAGTAGTGAGCAATCATTGTATGGAAACGACTGTTGACTTCAACACGTTCTGTAGCATCTTCAATTTGATGCATTTCTTTACAAATATCTCTTAACTCTTTAATTTGCTCATCCGTAGCATTACGTGCACACAATCTTGCCCCAAGACCTTCCATTACTTCACGCACTTGGTACAAGGCAATAATTTCTTCAGGCGTATCAGCTTTTACCGTAACACCCTTCCAAGGGACAATAACTACGAGATTATCTTTCGCCAATTTACGGAATGCCTCACGTACAGGTGTAGCACTCACTTGTAATTGTTCTGCTATTTTAACCTCATTAAGCTTTTCTTGAGGCATCAACTCGCCTGTTAAGATAGCTGTTTTCAAGGTTAAATAAACTTGTTCGCTTAGCGGTAATCTTTCAATAGAATCCACAGCGGACAATTTGTATTTATCTTTTGAATCTTGTCGTCCCATTAATATCCCCTAACCTTGTGGCCCGTTATCTCTTTCGTACTTTCAAAGAACGGCTAAAATGAGTATAATATATTGTACGGTATATTTTGTATTTTGAATGAATATGTCATATGTAATTTAGTGTATATAATGTAATTATAGAGCTCATATCTAAGACTGTCAATTTAACGATAGATAATAGCTATATCTCATTTTTGAAAGTAAGGAAGTTAAATCATGAGCCGTTGTTTGGTAATCATAAACCCTGTATCGGGTGGCGGTGCGGCGCGCCGTTATGCCCTCGATTTACAATGGAAATTGAGCACCTTATTCGAAACAATCGAGGTCAAATTCACCACCGGTGAAGGCGATGCTACACGTTTTGCAAAAGATGCTTGCGAACGTGGATTTGATGCTGTATTCTGCATGGGCGGTGACGGCACCGTAAACGAAACTGTAAATGGTATTGCCCAAGGGGGATTCAAATCTACCTTTGGTTTTATCCCTGTAGGCACTGTTAACGATATGTCCCGTGCTCTTGGCATTCACCAAAACCCTATACAAGCAATCAAACGTATCGATATTAATCAAACGCGTACTATTGATATTGGTCGGTGCAATGATAAATATTTCTGCAATAATATCGCAGCCGGTGTTATTCCAAAGGTAATCGAAGAGGTTACACCAAAAGAAAAAAGCATTTTAGGCCCTCTTGCCTACTTCTTACGAGCAGGTCAAGCATTGTTCACAACAAAGGACTATACGTATCGCATCCAAACAGAGAATGATGATTTTATTTGTAAATCACCACTCGTATTAGCACTGCTTACCAATGTAGTATCTAGCTTTGAACGCTTTATGCCTGAAGCCTCTGTAGACGATGGTTATATGCGTATCATTATATTCAAAGAATACTTTATCCTAGATATTCTTAGCGTATTACCACTCATCATTAGCGGTGCTATATATAACTCCCGTTATACAACAACGTTAACCGTTAAAAAAGCTCATATCGAACTATTATCTAACATCGGTGATTTACCTACTAATATGGACGGTGACCAAGGTCCATCCATGCCTGTAGATATCCAAGTATTACCGCGTGTACTGAAAGTATTTGCGCCAGCAAAGCACAAGAAGAAAAAGGCTTTGAATTTGCCTAAATTACCACATATATAACACAAAAGCTCTCTATCAAAAGATAGAGAGCTTTTTTATGTGTATTAGATATTTAATTGTTACAACATATTACACACTAATAGAGAATTCCTCTAATCATGTGTAAATAGCTAAATTAATCTACAATAATTGCATCATGCAAGCGGAAGCTATAAATATAACATGCTTTCACAGGCATCCCTGTCAATCGCTGTAAAGCCTCTTTATAGAGATCCATTTGTATTTTATAGCGCTTGATAAGGTCTTCCCCAGATTTGACGCGGTCCGTCTTGTAATCTACAAGAACCCACTCACCGTCTTCTTCAAAGGCAGTATCGATAATACCTTGGAGGAATAGATTTTCGCCGTCCTCTAAGGTATCGTATACCCGTTTTCCGTCAAAGAGCATACTAAACGGCAATTCACGTTCTATGCGCTTTGCATTGATAAGACGCTTTCCAAGGTCAGAACTAAAGAATTTATAGAGACTCGTATCACTTAATAGATTTCGTTCTTCCTCTGTGAAAGTCCCTTTCGTTACAAGTGCATCAAGCTCTTTCGTTAAAGAAGCTTGAGTATACTGTGCAAGAGGTAGCCATTGCATGGCTTCATGCATCAAAGTACCCCATTGAGCCCCTGTCAACACATCCTCTTCGGACTGCAATGCTTGCGGCTTGCGGCCAAATACAGAATTTGCTAAATCATCAGCATTACGAACATCTAGCTTAATAGCTTGACCTAAGATTGCATCCGATACAGCTCGTTTAGCCCCTGTATCTACCGTTACAATCGGTTCGTTTAGGGTATCAATAGTGCCTGCTTCAAGTTCCCGTTCTTGGAATCGCCGTTTCAATTCACTGACGGAAATCTTAGCCGTGCGCCGCGTAGCGTCGCTGTACGGATAGGTATAGTTAAAGCGATCTATTATTTCTTGTGGTAATTCCACAGAGTTAACAGCTTGTAATTCTCGCACCTTATTGATGGTAATTTCATCAATATCTGCTTTATAATCAAGATTACCATAAAGAGAACCATCGTGAATTTCAACCTTTATGCGGCACTTCTTGTCTGGCAAGTCAAAATAGGTCGGTCCTTCGTACTCAATGGCTACGCGCAATGGGTTACCACCGTCCAAATGACGAGTAAAACCCATAATTAACCATTCTAGATACGTATTAGCTTGGGTGATAACATCCGTCGGCAACTGTTGTCCTGCTACAGCGGCAACATTGTTAATGAGCTCACCTAAACTAGATAGTTTACCTGCAGAATTCTTGAACCCCTTCACAAAACCCGTTAGGAACAATTTATCTCGAGCCCGTGTTAAGGCTACATAGAGAATACGCTGTTCCTCTGCTTTGAGGGCTGCTTCTTTTACGTCTTTCACGTAGAACCACGGCATAGTTGGGAAAGACACCCGAATATCTGGGAAATATCCCTTAAGACCAAGTCCTGCATTCTTATCGATGAGGAGTTCTGAACGAAGATCCATCATATTGAACCGTTTTTGAACGCCAGATAAGAACACCACAGGGAATTCAAGTCCTTTACTCTTATGGATGGTCATGAGGCGCACCACATTGTCCGCTTCGCTCACCACATTAGCAAGGGGCATATCTTGGTTGCTATCGCGCAAGCTTTCAACAAAGCGCAAGAATCTAAAGAGACCACGGAAGCCAGAGGCTTCATAGCCTTTAGCTCGGTCGTATAAGGCAAGCACGTTCGCACGGCGCACGAGACCATTCGGCATAGCCCCTACATAGTTTACATAATCTTGAGATTCGTAAATATCCCATAGCAAATCGGTCACACCGTGACGGCGCGACAAGGTACGCCAACGCTCCATATGGCCAATAAACGCTAATAAACGCTCATCTTGAGCCTCTTCGGCATAGGCTGGCATGAGAGACCACAAAGAGCCCTCACCAGATAGGCGCAGTGCACCTAGTTCGTTTGCATCAAGCCCTACAAGGCCAGAGTGCAACACTGCTGCCATCGGCAAGTCTTGTTCAGGATTATCTATGATAGATAACAATGCTAATAAGAGTTGAATTTCCTGTGCTTCAAAGTAGCCATCTCGTTCGTTTACCAACGCAGGGATACCCGCTTGGCGCATGGCCTCTACAGCACGAGTGCCCCAACCGGCCAAGGATCTACGCAAAACAGCAAAGTCACGCCACTCAATTTGACGGAACGTACCATCTGGATTTTGCACCTTTTTCTTGGCAGCATGGATTTCCTTAATCTTTTGGATGATGAAATCTAGCTCACGCTCGTTGTTTTCAGGGTCATCACCTTCATCTTCGTCGCTTTCACTAGCGCTGAGGGTATCCTTACTCACATCTAAGAGCTGCAATTCCACGTCTCCTCCAACCCAATCCTCAGGTGCATCCTCTACGATACGGCCAGGAATGAGGGATTCTGCCTCCGTATAATTTAGCTCTGCCGCCTCTTCCGTCATGATTTGATAGAACAAGAAGTTCGTAGCGGCTAAAATATTTTCGTGAGATCGGAAATTCTTTGCTAGGTCAATACGGCGCTCTACCGCATCAGTATCGCCGTAGGTATTGTATTTCTCCATAAACAGAGAACTATCGGCCATACGGAAACTATAAATCGCTTGCTTCACGTCCCCTACGTAGAACCGATTGTCGACGCGAGAAATCAAATTGATAATGGTCTCTTGAACACCATTCGTATCTTGGTATTCATCGACCATGATTTCTTTGAAAGTATCTTGCAGCTCCTTCGCTACATCGGATGGCTGAGGGTCATCCTCTGTGCCAGGCTCAATGAGAAGAGCCAAGCATAGATGCTCCAAGTCACTAAAGTCCATGATGCCTTGTTCTTGTTTCATATCTCGATACGCCTTATGGAACGCAATCGTGAGCTCTACTAGACCTTCAATGATTGGATATTGAGCCTTGAACTGGTCTTGCAAAGTAGCTTCTGGCACAGTAAACACAGCCCCTTGCATCGCTTTAAGGTCATCTTTATTTTGGGAACCTAAGGATTTAAACTCTTCTACCAATATAGGGTCAAAGGCTTGCGCCTCTTTTGAGCCCATGCGGAACTGATCCTTAATAAAGGTATCCGTATGCTTACAAGCTTCACCCATATCATCCCAAGTTTGGGCTGATGAAAGCATGCCTAGTGCGGCTAGTTGGTTATCGTAAATGTTTTGCCATTTATGAGGCCCCACTGGATCCAATAAGATTTGTTCCATCCGCTCTAAGCGCTCGCGAATGCGGTCAATAACAGCTATATGGTTGTCCCACATATATTGGCCCCATAGAGTATCACTAGGGTTTATAGCCATAGCCTCCTTATAAGGCTCTAAGGCTTTTCGTAACCACCCATCAGGATTGCCAAGAGACATGGCGTAGTTATATAAAGACATAATCTTCGCCGTTAAGCCTGCATCCGATTTATCATCACTAAAGAAGTCTGCCAATTCATAGATATTATAAAGGCCCTCTTCATAGGATTTAGTCAATAAATCTGCTAGCACCTCTTGTTGTAACAATGCCATTTCTGCTTCGTTACCGATGCGAGCAGTAGGATTAATATCGAGCTTGTAAAAGTAAGACCGAATCACCCATTGGCAGAAGGAGTGCAACGTAGAAATATGAGCAGACGGCAACAAATTGAGCTGTCGTTCGAGGCGCTCTTGCATGGCTGCATCCTCGGTGGATTCCATGGCTTTCGCCAAAGCAAGACCAATGCGGGCACTCATCTCTTGAGCAGCTGCCTTTGTAAAGGTTACAACCATGAGCTCTTGCACGGATAAAGGATTATCCATGTCTTTTAACCGGGTAATAATACGCTCTACAAGAACTGCCGTTTTACCAGAACCGGCCGCTGCTGCTACTAGTAAGGTTTGATTATCTAAGGACGAGTCCTTCGGCGCTATGATGGCAGACTCCTGCTCCGGCGTCCATTTAACACCCATGGGTTTCACCTCCTTCGTTTAGAACCTCTTTCATCCGTTCTAATGCATCAGTTTCAGATAAGCCGGACAGATAATTATACTTATTACGGCTAGAGTCAAAGCGGCATACAGTATTGTAATCACAGTATGTACAAGGTCTATTCTTATTTAACTGATATGGCTGAATTGGGAATTGACCGTCCCCGATGTGGCGACCGATGTCGGCCATTACGTGATTGGTGTAACGACACATAACATCAAATTCGCCAGAATTCTTAACCTTACGCAAATCTCTACTAGAAATAGTTTGATCCTTTTTCGTAGCAATTGGTACATATGGTCCTCGTTTAGATCCATAGGACAAAAATTTATTGTCGATATGCGTCAACAACTCAACATCGTCTGAGAAGTACCCACTATTTTGCCATGCATCGCTTTCCTTAGCCAAAGATACTGCATCTTCATAAGAGATAGGCGCATCGGCGGGAATTTTAGGATTTTTCACATAGGAATACACCACAGCCGCAGGCGACATAGATTTACCTTGCGTTTTACCGTAAGCAGATTCTAAGGCCAATAGATAGGTCATGAGCTGCAATTTAAGGCCATAGTATACATCTTGGGCCGTTACATGTGCGCCGCCCGATTTGTAGTCAATAACCATGCCATAGGTTTGACCATCTCGGGTATATTCATCGATACGGTCAATTTGACCGATAAGGCGTAAATAACGCTCTTCTCCAAGGGGTACGCGAATCGGATCCCAGCCGCCTTGACGACCAAAATCTTGCTCCAAGTATTTTGTATCAAAATCACTGCGTTTGGACCACTCTACAAGGCGGTCTACCGTCACATGTAATGTTCGTTGTACACGCTGCTCGATTGCCTTTTGGTAGGCATCACTCGTTTCCTCGCCGCCCTGATTTTCTTGTAAAATTTCTTCCGCCACGGAGCGGCACAAGTTATGTTGATCCTCTTCGTTAAGGTCACGCCATTGTTTATTGTTATCTAATAGATAATTACCTAAACGCTCTAAGTTAGCATGGAGGAATGTACCAATTTCAGGAGCACCAAAGGAGCGTACACGTCGCGGTTCTAGTTTCAAACCATATTGAGCATAGAACTTAAACGGACATTGCTGATATCTCTCTAAACGCGTCACAGAACCAGACATATATCCTTTAGACAGGAACAATCCATTCACTAAATCCTTCGTAATGACAGGTACATCATTATTATCTCGAATACCACGAGACACCTCATCTAAACGAGGGCGGTAGGTATCGCTTTCACGAGCCCAATTATAGAGACCCCACCACAATAGATTGACCTCATGACCACTAAAGAGAGCACCCCAGCGCTCAGACAATAGGGACAAACTCTGTAAAGGTCTCCATACATAATCCGAATCAGTATCAGGTTCAATGGAGAGTGGAATATCTATAGGCTTATCTACATAACCAAGGGATTCTAATCGTTTCACTACGAGAGATGGCTCAAGGCCTGTTCCATCTTCACCAGAGCTTGCATAGGACAGCGTCAAGGAATCGGATGCCCGCGTCATAGCTAGGTATAATAGGAAATTCTCGTTGAAAGCCTTTGGCAAAGCCCCTTCAGCCAAGGTAATGCCGGCCTCCGCTAATTCTTGACGTTCCTTATCCTTAATAAGACCTTCGTCTCCCATGCTTTGTGGGAATACTCCTTGATTGAGGCCCATGACGAATACCTTAGGCCACCATTGGCTATAACCACGTTCGATGGTGGTGATTACCACATGATCTAAGGACGGAGGAATCATGGAGTAATTTACATCGCTCAAGCCTTCTTCAAGGAGTAGAATCATCTCATCTAGGGTCAACACTTCATCCTTCATAACCATAGAGATTTCATCTATGAAAGAAATAACCGCATTGTACATCTGTTCATGGCTAGCTTTAGACTCTTGATCACCCAAAGTTTCTGCATCCTTCGCCCATTCATAGAGACGCTGTGGCACTTGCAAGATTTCTAAGAGACCATAGAGCTCCACTCCCCACTCAGCACCTGTATGACCATCCGCATTAGCCGCAAAATCAAACCACGGGGATAGAATTTCCATAATTGTTTGTCTCGCTTTGTTAACACGGGTTCTACGCGGTGCATCTAAATGACTTTCTTCGTCTTCGCCCTCATGAAAGCCTCGTAAGTACGGCCAGCTTTCACGTTCCCATTTATAATGATCAATCCCAAATTCAAGGACATAGTTTTCTAGTTCATCAACGACCTCACGAGTAAGGGGCATCAAGTCTGTTTTAAGCAAGAGGAACATACTATCTCGACTGTAGCTATGGCGCACAATATCAAAGAGAGCCGTCAACAATTCGCCTAATGGATGGTTTTTCATAGGCCGCTGGCGGTCGATAAAATGCGGAATACCATAACGACCGAAGACCTTCTCTAAGGTATCTCCATAAGTTTCCGACTCACGAAGCATAATACACACATCGCGGTATCGAGCCTCTGGAGAAGATTCTACGTAGGCTAAAATACGGCGAGCTACCGCATCGGCTTCCCGTTCTCGGTTATATCCACGAATGAGTGGAACAATAGTATTTGTAGAATTTGGCTTGCTAGGGCTAGTAAAGTAATTCGCTTCTAATTCTTGTACGATTTGAGGACCCCGTTTACCGTCAAATCCAACCCAGTTGATGCTGGATCCATAACGAGCCACTAAAGTATCGTAAATTTCTAAAGGACGGCTAAAGAGATGTTCCCCTCGACGTGCAAGATTTAGGCTCTTCGGCGCCATTGGCAAGTCAATGGTAATCACTGCTTCCTTAGCCAAATCAAACAAGGTATAAATCAACTCGTAATGTGTAGGTGTAAACCAATGGAAGCCATCGATAAAGACATGGCTATTTTCCATCAGAGGGGATTGGGGCAAAGCCTCAACGATTTCCATAATTGGATCGATGTCGCGCTCCCCATGACGACTGATTTCCTCTTCATAGGCCGCCATACAGATGGCAAGTTCCTGCAATTTCTTTTGTAATACTTTATTTTTAACGGACTCCGCCCCACGTTCAAGGTCTGTAGGACCGACGCGGAAGGCGCGAAACTCAGAAAAGAGCTGTTGCAATACAGAAGAAAACTCAGGACGTTTAGTAGCCTGTTCTAAGAGACCTAGCTCCTTTTGTTTTCGTTTCATAACAAGACGCAACAACATAGACCGGCCAAAGCTAGATAAGCTTGATTGACCGGCCCCTTTGGACCCTATCGATTGATATACTTGGTATCCCAAACGACCAAAGCCGACTACGCGAACCGTAGTAAAGCCTTTTTCAGGCATAAACTCGGCAAGCTCCCGCTCTACACGATACGTAGCTGGTTCAGGAACAAGTAAGATTATGGGTTCTCCGGGATACTCAGTCATAACTTGACGTATCCGTTCATATACGGCACGTGTCTTACCAGATCCTGCTCGTCCATAATAGACGCTAATACTCATGAGACCTCCCTAGTGAAACTTTCACAATCTCAATTTATAGAAATCATAAACTTCATCTTATTTTTAAATTTATACTATTAGGTATAGCATTAATCTAAATTATTCGATATAATATATTATTATACTACTATTATATAGTAATATGACATTCTGTGCCTAATTGTACAAAATTTGACTCATTAAATTATATTTGTTTATAATTAAGAAAATATTTTATATTTTATTTACAATTAGTAGAATTTCATATATAATACAGATTAGTATTTGTATTTGTGTTATTTGTAAAATCATGTATTTAGGAGTGAACTATTATGAACAAAAAACATTTAGCAACTGCTTTCGCAGTATTTGCAGCTACAACCATGTCTTTCTCTGCTTTTGCAGCATCTGTTGATGCTAACGCACGTGCTTACGAACGCGCTGCAGCTGAGCAATATACTTACGCTGCACCTCAAGCAGCTACACCAGCCTACCAATCTGGTTACGTAACAAGTGCACCACGCCCTGGTTACAAACCATTACCAGCTGTCCCTTACACAGCCGGTGACATGGCTCAACAAATGCCTGTATCCAAAGAATTGGGTGATCCAATCTTCGTAGCCCCTCAAACAACAGCTGTAGGTCTTCAAATTATGGATCCAATCCCTACTAACAACCAACCAGTATACCAAGAAACTGTAACTGCTGTAACAGCTAATGGTAACGGCAGTGCATATGTTTCTCGTTACAAAACTAATCAATTAAATGCATTCGACTTATTGTTGAACGGCAAATCCTATACTTACGACTTGCCTGCATACACTAACGGCTACCAAGTGAAAACTGCTAGCTCCTACAACCGTGCTGGTGATGGCGTTGCAAACGTATTCTCTACAAACGTAATCACTGAAGCAGTTGTAAACAACAACTCCTTGCGTATCACTGTTAACATGACTCAACCAACAGCTGTAGCAGCTGCTAAATTGCGTTCCATGCAACAAACTGGTCAAGTAGCAGGTGGTGAAGTAGCTGCATTATTCGCTTACAATGAAAGCTATGATGGCGTAAAACAAGCTGCTCAATATGACGTATTCAACAATGGCAACCGTTACATCGTTGTTAAATCTGGTGCTGTAACTGTTCCAAACGGTGCACAACACCCTTACGCAACTGCATTGTTCGCAGTAACTGACGACACTGTAGCAGCTGTAACAGTATCTGGCAACACTGCTGATGCTTACGATTTAGTTAAAGGTACTGCATACGCAATTGCACAATCTGCTCGCGTATCTAACGCACGTACTCGCTAATTCTAACTATAATTCGTTACGAATTAACTATAACGTGAAGGCTATAAACCTTCACACCTAAAGACTATATAAATCACCAAAGCCCCGAATGAGGTATCTCATTCGGGGCTTTTTTATGCATCTTACCAATTAAATTCTTAGATTTATTTTTTTACGATAATCTTGTAAATACTTCTAACGCTTTATAAGCCATCAAACGATAGCCTCGTGCATTAGGGTGCACTTCACCAGCAAAAACAATTTGGCCAATTTGGTCCGCTTCGTATAAGGTTGTATAAAAGTCTATAACCTTTAAATTATGCTCTGCAGCATAGGCTTTCAGTTGTTCATTGACCTCTCGCACCACAATGTCGAGTCCATCCATATCACTATCGATTTGTGTTTCTAATCCAATGATAACTGTCCCCTTTGTACTTGCTAGTTCAATAGTTTTCACCAAAGTCTTGAACACATACGCACTATCTCGACCTTGTAATATATCATTAGTACCACACATCAAAAAGATATGACGTGTTGGATTATCTACAGCTGTAGACGCCCATTCTTCAATGTTATAAATCATACCCTGTACAGAGCATCCATCTTCACCATAATTTGTAAAATTCATCCCCTCTATAGATGCATCGCATATTTCAACCCACCCTTGACCATAAGGTACGTCATAACCACGAGTAATACTATCGCCAAAACAGATAATTTCCATATCAAGACCTCCTGTAACTATGCATTAATCATATAACAAAAAGACAATTATACACAATATACATATTATGGAGCTTTATATGCATTTTTTATAGAATTACATGTATGACTATGGTATACTAATGCCACATAAGAGAGGTCTAATATGAGAAAACTATATCCCTTTATAATACTAGCCTTGGCAACCATACAGTCAGCTAGTGCTATTTCACAATATGAATTAGAAAATAAGCCTACTCAATACCAAATTGCTTATAATAGTCCTTCAGAGACCGTATATATCGACTTGAGTACAATCAGTCTTGCACAAGCAGGCGCTACTTACAGTACGCTTCACGCTCGTACAATTAGTCTATACAAAAATCAGAATATCATTGCAGATTATTCAACTAATTATACATATCATCGAGGCAATACATCTAAAGATATTTATCTTATGGATTGGCATGTAGCACCGGCAAATTTCTACCAAGTAAACGGTGCCCCTATTGGAGCCACTAATAACGAGCATTCTGTTCTATCCACAGGCGCTCATATCGCTACTAAAGGTTCTGCTATAGCTGAAATAGGTCAATTCATTCTACACAATGCATTGGAATTGGAACGAATTACATATACTTTTACGAATCCCTATGTACCACCTCGACCATATAAACCAATAAACACACCACCTCCAACTGCAAGTAAACCATTATTTGGAGTTCAACCACCAAAAGGTGTATACAAACCACTAAATCAATTGAAATCCCCTTACACTTCTAATCAACCACGGTTATCACCGTCTAAACTAGGTGTATATGGGCCAGTTCCACCACCTCCTCCACAAGGGCCTCGACCTAGTGATTGGATTCTCGACATTCAAAATCAGGACATGCCAGCCCCAAATACACCTATGAGTGATTGGAAACCGCAACCTGATTATCATGCACCGCAAAAACCATAATCATAAAATATAGTTATTCGTAACGTAGAAAAAGAGACTGAACTGTCCCCTATTGGGGAGATCTAGTTCAGTCTCTTTTGTTTCATATTTTGTTTCCATACAATCAGCGGAACCTATTGTATGATGCTTTCACATTATTTAAGACGTACAAAGAACAATGCAATAGCACCGATAACTGGTGCGATGGCAAGGGTCATCAATGCAGATTGATAACTACCTGTAGCTGTTAACATGCTACCTAAAATCATAGGTGCCAACATAACGCCGATCTGATTAAACAAGTTTACAAAGCCTGCAGTTGTACCGCGTAAATGAGGTGCTGCGGATTGAATTACGAGAGCATTTGTTAAAGCACTATGCATGAAAGCACCAATACCAAGAATTGGACCTGTTATAAAGAGCATATCTGGATTTGTGGTGCTCGCAAAGAGGATCAATGCTGGTGCAAACAAGAACATAACAAGCGCTACTAAATGATTCTTCTTAATCGGTAAAATATCGGACAAGATACCAATAGTCGGTTTCGCAATAAGCGCGGCTAAACCAAAGGCAGACATTACATGGCCTGCATAGATGGCATTAACGCCGAGCTGTTTAACCATGTACAAGTTTGACCATTGCGCCACGGCCCAGGTAGCACCGGTAGCAAAGAAGCCTGCAAAGGCAAGACAACAAATGTTGCGATTCTTCAAAACATGTAACAAGTTTTCCTTTAAAGAAGTCTTTTCGCCTATATGAGCAGATGCAGCACTCACCTCTGCTTCCCGCTGCGCTAAGATATCAGCACTTGGTTTACGAACAGTGAAATAGCTGAGAATGAAAACAAGGATTGGTAATACGGCTGTTAAAAGGAATGCATTTTGCCAACCATAGTTAGTTGCCACATATGGCGCATATAGGTTTACAGTGGTCAACCCAAGGGATGTACAAGACATGAAGATACCTACGGCCGCACCACGTTGGTTTGGACCAAAGTAATCCCCAATAGCACTTAAACAAGATGCTTGTACTGGACCAGATACAATACCTAATAAGAAACGCAATACCCAACCATAAGTGTAATTATCGATGGTGCTCATCAATGCCGTAATAACAGCCATGGCAAGCAAGCTCACTAAAATGGTATAACGGTAACCAATGCGATCCGCTAAGATACCACCTGGTAGAACCATGATGGCATACCCCATATAAAAGGCAGATAAATAGGCTGTACCCATTTGAGGCGTAAAGCTCAAGGCCTCATTAACGATAGGCATCAAGGATGCCCAAGATAAACGCATAACAAAGCTAATCAAAAATGTTAGCCATACGCTGACGAGAATTAAAATCTGAGTTCGCGAGAAACTAAGTCGATTCATACGAGCTCCTTTCTACAAAAAACCTAATAAACATAAGGTTAGCATATCATAGAGGAGAAAGATTGGCTATATAAAAGTACCATGCTTAGATCTATACAATAATAAAAAGCCCTCTAGGTATATAACCTAAAGGGCTTTCTAAGTCGTGGCGGAGATAGTAGGTATTGAGCAATTACTACAGATAAATACTGGCTTTGTTTATCTGAATACCTGTTAGGGGGCAAAAAAGGGGGCAAACACTAAACCACAAGACAAATGTCTTTTAATTGTCCGCTAAATGTCCTATACCGCATCAACAAGCACAATACATATAAATATATATTCACATGCATGACCTACTAGGGAATATTATGTAAATTGTGGTGAGCAGTACGGTCTTATGACTTTTTCTAAAAAAATAATTGATACCTAGGGGGGGGGACTATATTATACACATTCCCCCTCTATGCTTGCCTATGGTTTAGCTTGTTGATCACATCATCATGCATTGATTTAGTAACATGAGTGTAAATACTAAGCGTTGTATTAGGGTCATTATGTCCTACACGTTGCATAATCGTTTTAAGTGGTACGCCTAACTCTGCTAACATACTTATATGTGTATGTCTAAAGATATGAGTAGTTAAGTGTTTACCCTCAATATGTACGCCTTTCAATCTCCTATTTAAGAATTGAATATCATAAGGATTACCACGGCTAGAGGTAAATATATAGCCATGATCTATATACCCCTCGAACCATAACGACCGCCGTTTATTCTCTAACATGATACTATCAAGAATACTAACTGCCCTATCTGATAAGGATACATTACGAACTGAATATATATTTTTAGGTGTTCCCCTCTTAATCTCGCTACTATTCTTATAATCATACTGAATTGTACCATTGATATTTATAGTAGCGTTTTCTTTGTCATAGTCGCTATATCGTAACGCCAGCAATTCGCCAATGCGTAAACCTGTTAAGCTAACGAACTCAAACAATAAACTAATACGGCTATCAATCTTTGATAATTGCATTAGTGTTTCTTTCAACTCAACCGCATCAAGGAATTTATTTTGCTTTTTAGCTATATCTGAATGGCTAAAAGGCTTTTTCTTTATCTCAATATCCTCAAAATCAATAAGGCTAGGTATTAATTTCTTCCGTTTAGCGTGCTTATATATGGCTTTCATCGTTGTAAATGTAGCCCTTGTATAAGAGTATGAAAGGTTTTCTACATAATAGACCTTATGTAATACATCTTCTAGTGTAACCGCCGTTAAGCTGGCAATGGGTAACGCCTTATCAATGTATGTGAAAATCTTGTTTACATATATTGTATGGTTTATGTGTGTAGATCGTTTTACAGTCGGTTCAGTATGTTCAAGCCATGACATAGCCACATCATAATAAGTTACTACCTTATTTATATCAATCTCTTTTACCGCCTGTTCGTACTTGCGTTGTAATTCTATTGTTGCCTGCTTGCGTGCATGACTACTATTAGTATTAAAAATTACAGATACTTTTCTTATCTCGCCATTCGGTAATTCAAAGCGTTCACAATACTTATATCGTGTACCCTTTTTACTTTGTCTTTCTTCTATCCACATAGTACCTCTTTTAGGTACTAGCAAATTATTAGAATGGAATAATATTTAGCTTTACTGATACAGGGTTAAATAAAGGTATAGTAGCGATATATACATCAGTTTCATGTTCATACTTTTTCAAATAGTCCTCATATAAATCACCAATGACATTTTCAAGATGAACCTGTAATTCTCTTGGTAATTCCTTATAAATCCTATCTAAATCTTGTATTTCTTCAAGATTATCATCAGTTGTAAGCGTTATTCGTATTAAATCATCATCAATTTTACCAACGCCAGTACATTCCACACTAAATTTTTTATTATCAGTTTCAACATTTAAAAATAGAGTTGTTGATATATCTGCACTTCCAATATTCCACTCTCTATCACTATCAAGATATGGTTCAACATTAGTTAGATCTAACGATTGAATTTCTGGGTTTATATCTATAGGACTATACACAAATAAATCTGCAGGTTCAATCTTTAAATATCTACAAATCTTATCAAGGGTATCAAATTGAATACCTTTAGTATGTCCCTCGGTTAAACCTGTCAACGTTGTTCTACTTATTCCTGTATCATTAGCGATTTTAGAAATTCTAATATTATTTTCTGCTAGTTTAACCTTCAAATTACTCTTAATCATACAATCACCTCTACACTTATAATACACATAATTTAGTGGAAAATCAACAAAATGTTCATCATACTGAACAAAATGTATTGACTACACACAAAAAAGTATGTATTATAGAGTTAAGAACTGTTCATGATGCTGAACAATTACATTGTTATTTCATCAAAACGAGGTGTAAAAATGAAAAAAAGATTGAACCTTATCGGCTATAGGAAAATGGCAGATTACACACAATCTGAACTAGCTGAGAAAATCAACATTAGTTACTCTAACTATAATTCAAAAGAAAACGGAAAAACTGAATTTACTTATTCAGAATGTTTGAAAATTAGAGATATACTAATGCAACGACTAGGAAAGACTTTAACTATTGATGAGCTTTTTGCCTAACTAATTAAATCGAGGTGATCATATGGAATTAATTACAACACAACACTACGGCGGAAATATTTTCTCATTTTACAGTACAAAGCGAAAAGATATTTTTATGACTATTAATGAATTAGCTACTGGCTTTGGATATAAGAGCAAGAAAGGTATAGAGGAAATGCTAAGACGCAAACCATACCTAAAAGAAAACAAATACTCATTTATGTCAAAGGTTCCAGTCCGTAATTATGGTACCCCTCAGAGCGTGGGTACCACAAAATCGAAATTACAATATCAAGAGGTTAGATTATTTACAGAAAGAGGAATATTTGAAATTGGGTGTATCTCTCATACCGCAAAAGCTGAACAATTTAGAGATTGGGTATTCAACCAACTAAAAATATTAAAAGATGCTTTTACTAAAGGCATGATAGCCCATACAGAAAGTAAAGATCTACAAAAGATGCTACATGATGCGGTATTCAATAGCCTTGCTTATATCAACAAAGACGATGAAAGCAAAAGAAAAAGCGTTATGAATATCAACAAACATCTTATAAAAACCGCATCAAACGGCAGAGTTACACATAAAGTAGATATGACGGCGGAAGAAATTCAAAAGCTAGAACATTTAGAACACAAAACAATAACCCTATTAAATGAGGGTAAATGCTATAAAGAAATTAAATTAGCACTATGAAATGACTAACAATGATATATGTTACTAAGGCATTTTATTTTCAATCATATAATTACCTCACCAGCTTTAGTAATATATTCTAACATTGATACTCACAGATATTCAGTAATAGCCACATAAAAGAGTACTACAAATATAGATAATTACTGCATATATCACACTTCAATAATTTTGATTTACATAGCCTAATTCACGCTAAATCGTCTTTTAATTCTTGTTAGGTATAATCTATCAAGACATATACGAAAACGAGCATACAGGCTAAATAAATGAATTTTATTTTTCAAGAAAGGTAAAAATTATATGAACAATGATATTTCCATTCCACGAGCAGGAACTTTTGAACCTATCATAGTACAACCTAAAGACATTGTTTCCATGTTTAGCATTAGTCGGAGTACAGTAACACGGCTTATCAGTAAAATACTACTTGATGATAAATATAAGAGTTGCATTACTCGTCTAAATAGAAACCTCGTACTAATTGATGTACAAATGTTTACTAACTATCTTAAAGAGCAAGATTTGAAAGGACTAAAAGAATAATGAAAAGAGATATTACAATCAAACAAAATACAGAAAATAAAATCGTTATCGGTCTTAATGACTTTAACCTTGATGCGGTTATCACCTTTAAAACTACATTCAACGAAGATACATGTACACAAACTACCGATATTAAATGTTCTTTAGAACCAGCTAATGAGGAGTAATACCATGAACGAACAAATGCAAGCAGTATTAGATAGCACTAAGATTAAATATGAACTATGTGAAATGGGTAGAGAATATATTGATAAATACAATAACAATCTACTAGATGTATATGAATTAGTTGCCCTTGTAACCTTAAAAGCCTTTGAACGAGGTGTATTTGAAATGGCGGAAACAAAGGAACACTAATTATGACTACACAAATAAAAAAAGCCCATGATACGGCTAATATCATAGGCAACTGGAAAGGCTATATCTACGCAAATAGTACTACCTTTCCTCTATCTTAACATACATTTTATTTCTAGTGAATACAAATAGAGGTGATTATATGTCGGTATTATGTGAAGATGATGTTATACGTGAACAAGCAGAAAAAAAGTACAATCAACAAATACAAGCAGGTGAAAAATGTAATCTTACAGTAATACACAATCAAATGCGAAAAGAAAAAGGGTTACCCCCTATATATGATGATAATGTAGTAGACGATACGCAAGAAAAAGAACTCACCAAAGATGATAAACAAGCATACTTTTGGTGGAAGTTTAAACATGATTTCTTTGATGATATTGGCATTAAGCGACTATCAAAGCTACCTAAGGGCGATACGTTCATATTACTATACATCAAACTTATTACTCTAGCTTTAAAATGTAATGGTTATATATGCTATGAGGGTATTGGAATAAGTTTAAATGAAGAAATAAGCCTGCATTTAGATAGAGATATAGAAGAATGTACGGAATTAATCGAAGTATTAGAAAAGTATAATCTAATTACACTAATAGATGATAAGGAAACGATCTATATAAAATCTTTCAACACATATACTGGGGTCGATGATGCTAAAACAAGAATGAGAAATTCAAGGGAACGCAACAAGCAACAAAAAAGCACTTTATCCTAGTAACTATCTATATCTTCACTACCTCTACTCATTCCATATGTTACGATATGTAACAAAATGTTACGAAACGTAATGAATGTGTTACAGAATAAGAATAAGAATAAGAACAGAATAGAATAGAGTAGATTTAGATATAGAGTAAAAAAAGAAAAAGAAAAAAATTAAGAATTAGAAAAGAGAAGAGAAGAATAAAAAAAAGAAAGAGATATAGAGGGAGATTATTAAGAGGGAGTATACTAAATAAGGCGAGTTATAATGCTCGCCTATTTTTTATATCTAATACTACTCAATGATCTATCATTAAAACGATAATTAACACTTGCCAATGTATAATAAAGAACAAACAAAGGTATTATTCATATTAATTAACAGTATAATAGATACTACTGTTATACAACTACTGGTATACCATATGGCAACCAACTGGCAACCATACGGCAACCAAAGATAAACCACTATACCACCTATCAAGATTTTAATAACAAGAATAAAATTATGTATCCAATATGGAGCCAAAGTGTATCCAAAATGGAACCACTATGTATACAACACTATAAAATAACAAGGCAGGTACTAATGAACGCAAGCGACTATAGAGCATACAGAGAAGAACAAGCACTAAAGAGAGAAATAGAGCGACAAGAAACGCCTAAAACTCCCTCTTATACTTTCCGTTTTACGGACAATATCACAATCAATCATAATACGCCTAAGGCAAGTGAAAATTACCGCATCAGAGCCGTATTATCAAGCTATAAGAAACTTAATAACCAGTACCTAGAGTTACAAGAAATTATCAAGCATTATAACCCTACTGCCAAAATATCAACCTACGGAAGAACTTCAACACATACCAATAAGAAACACGATTTATCAGATGAACTTGTTAAAATCGAAGATACTGGCATTAAATTCGCTAATATTGTATTGATGCGGTCATATATCAAAGGGCGTTTACAGGATATAACTGCCCTGCCCTATTCTGATATTAGATACATCATTGATGCTTATATAGATGAAATAACAAGCGTTAGCCCAACAAAAACAAGCCGTATAATCAAGGAAATAGTAAAGAAGTCTATTGAACTGCCTACAGTAGAACAAGCAAAACTATATATACAAAACTAAGTTTTCTATCTCTCACATCATAGATCAATAACTTAATTTCCTAATATTTCGAATACCCTAAAAAGGGTTAATAAAAGTTAAGGTTATCTATTATAAGATAGATGCTGGTAACATAGTTACATAACTGTTACATCAATGTTACATGACTGTTACATCGTAACGCCCCTTACAAGAAGTTGACAAAAGTTGACATACCTAATATAGAGCAAAAGTAAAAACCCCATAGGAATAAATGATATGTACCCATTTTCCTGGACACATATTATTTACTAGCCTAAACACATGG
>NZ_CAUQYW010000019.1:0-21199 GCF_963522475.1 uncultured Veillonella sp.
TTAAGCAAGGTGATTTTTTTGTATAACTTTCGTTGCCGCACCCGCATAGCGGGTGGTTTAATGATTCGCGACTACGTCGCGAACCAGTCTAAAGACAATAATAAAACAGGGAAAAGAATCTTTGGACTCCTTTCCCTGTTTAGATATGATATAATTTATATCAAAGTGAGGTATAAATGGTTTGGACGCCAGCTCTCGCTTCTCGAATTTTAATATTGAAGAAACGGTCTGACATCTATGTCGGGCCTTTTTTCATGCGTTCTCTCACCGCCAATCCTCGAGTTGATTAGCAAAGGCTGGACCCATTTAGAGGCCTCAAGTTCAATATAATGTTGTGAATAATAAAAGTAAATAGATTAGAGGTTCCTAATAGTCACCTAGGTGACCAATAGGAACCTTTTTTAGTTGACTTTTAAATTTACATAACTCTATATGTTACAATTAATAGTATAGTAGTTGTATTATAGGAGAGCTATATGTTGTATTTACTTATTGTCATTATTGTCATTGTACTTATTGCAAAATCTTGTTCATCAGCAAATAATCAAAGTGATACTGATGCGGGTATAGAGAAACAGAATCGTATATTAGACGAAATTAATCGTACATACGGAAATATTGAATCATATGAACCAAACTTGGAACCATCAGATATAGAGGGAATATATTTTAATGAATTTCGTGAATATGTCGATGCTGAAGGTCGTGTATTAACTCCAGCAGAGATTGATGAGATACGATATAAAGATGATTATCGGGAAGATATTGAGCAGGATTTTTCGCATCATCGTTAATTAGGAGAGCGTAGAGATGAAACGAATGATATGTGCTATCAGCCTTGGTGTATTGTTCTCGGTACCGATACTTTCACAAGCAATTGATACAATACCTATGATACGTGTTACTAATGAATCTAATAGTCAATATGATGCTTCGTTGGATACGTTTACAGACATAAAGTTCTATGGACCGTATCAATTCCGAGTGTTAAAGAATGCTATTGAAACGCAGGGCGAAACGAAGGACATTGATGGTAGGGTGTTTAGAACATCTGATGATGTCTTTATGCATGTTAAGGCTAGATCTATCGATAGTAATAGCCCTACTCTTGATGCTGCGGTTAATCAGCTTATCAAGGATAGAACGGTTCCTGAACCTACCGTAAAGATGGTATTGCCTGTTAAGCATGATGTGATAGAGGTCTATAATGATGGTGTGCGTAGTTTACTAGCTGAATTTATGTATGGCTGGCCATTACATAATAGGACGGACATGGTATTAGTGACTGATTATGAAGATACACGGTACTATTATAAATTACAGTTTTATAGAGACAAGCTACCTGAAGGAGTCCGTATTGAACAGTTGCGCCAAATGATTATGGATGCGCAGTTCAGTTATAAATAAACCATATTGCTTCAGATTTTTATATTTGGGCAGAAATCAATATTAGTGAATGTATAATATTTAGATAAATAGGTATAGTGAATGTAAATAGAAAAGAGGTTCCCTTTAGTCAGCTAGTGACCATAGGGAACCTCTTTTATCGTGCAAGTAATTTATATAGTTATTAAACTATTACAGAATACTTTTACCCATAGGGAATACAGTTTTGCCGAAAACTTTGTTAACAAGAACGGCACCAGAACCATAGAAGCCCAATAGGGAGATAAATAATTCAGACCATGCTGCAAGGGAGAAAAAGCCTGTTTTGCTACCTAAGAATAAATCTGTAGAAAGACCTAAGAATAAGAAGCAAATTAGGGCCATAATAACAAATACAACTTTATTTATTTAACTTTCCAATAATGCTTATAATATCTTCTGCCTTACGAGCAATATGTGTTACGCCTAATTCTTGGTGGAGAGATTCTTCTCTAAAGCCCCAGGTAACACCGATGCAAAGCAAGCCAGAGTTTTTCGCAGTAGCTACGTCAACTTCAGAGTCACCTACATAAATAGATTCTTCTGGTGTAGACCTTAGTTCTTTTAACGCTTGAAGTACCATGTCTGGTGCGGGTTTACGTTGCAAGCCTGGTCTTTCACCAATAGCAACAGGTAAGCGATCACCAAAGTATTCTTTGTTGAGTGGCGTTACACCTTCTTGGATTTTGTTAGATACGATAGCCAATTTATAGCCTTGCTCACGTAATACATCAAGCATGTCTAGGATGCCTGGGTAGGGAGCTGTTGTATCTTTCAAATGCTCACCATAGTATGCTTTGAATTCTTCAATGTATGGCTCTAATTCGTTGTCTGCTACAGAACTTGGTAAACATTGACGCATCAAGTAGGTAACTGCATTTCCGAGGGCTGCTTTTACCTCTGCTAGAGATTTTTCAGGAAAGTTATGTGTACGTAGGACATGATTTACAGCATTCGCTAAATCTGTAGCCGTATCGAGCAATGTGCCGTCGCAATCAAAAACGATAGTAGTATATTTCATGGGAACCTCCAATACGAAATCTATATGTACTTTATAAGTATAAGATAAATAGGGAGAAAATCAAGGGAATAGGCTCATGACCTAATATAAATTATGTTACAATAGTAGCAGTACTAATTACAGTGTATAGGAGGCGCAGTATGACTGAAATGCAAGCTCTTTTATTGATAAAATCTATTCTTGAATCCGCAGATATTCATGGTATTGAAAATATTCTAGCCGAGGATTGCGAGTACATGTCCACAGGGCGTGGTATTATTGGTCGCAATCGAAATGAAACCATTGAGTTTTTGTCCTCTATGGCTGAATCTATTAAGGCCGATAATGTGCCTGTTACGTGCAAGGTCATGCATATTACCGATGTGTACGAGGAGGATGCGTTATTCCATGAGGGCCGTCATGGTTTGACTGTTTCTTATGAAAGCGGCGATAACTATGTGTACATGATTTTTGTAGATATAAATGATGAGGGGCTCGTAGACCGTATCGTATCTAGTCAGGAAAACTATAGTATTGCGTATGATGACCTTCGTTTTGGCGATGATGAAAGCGAGTATGCTTTTATTTCTGCACCAACTACTATGAAAGACTGGATTACAGCCCTCAGCATGTGGCTTGAAACAGCGAATGTCGATGTGGATGATTTTTATCAGTACATCGATGAAGATACACGTGTTGTATTCCAAAAAGGCGATGCTGAATCCATCACCCTTGAAAGCGGCATTGATGTAGAGGATTATTTTGATCAGTTAATGAACCAACATTTTGATGCGGTACCTCATATCATCCGCGATGAAGAAGATGGATTAATCTTGACTTACGGTCCTATGAGCGCTATTGCTACTCTTAATGAAGAGGGGGTATTAGCTCTTATTAGTATTTATATCGATACACGCGACGAAGACGAAGCTACTGATGAAGTTGGCTATATCGAAGAGGACTTAACGAAGAAAACCATCATCGAGGGTGATTTATATTAGTTTATACTACTAATTAGGTATATCTAATTTGAATTAGAAGATAAAATAAAAGCTACCAGTTATATATCTTTTGGACTACTTTTTATTACTAAAGGTGAGTCACTAGATGATATGAATAACTGGTAGTTTTTTATATTATTTACATTTCGTCATGGTCCTTAATGAGACCAGCCTTTTTCTTTCTCCAATAGGAATAGTAGAATGGCAAGATTACAATACAACCGCCTAGCCCCCATAGTAATTGGTTAGTTTGTGCTTGGGCGAGAATCCAAAGGGATGTGCCTATAGCAACGACTGGGATTAAGTAGCCACCAGGGATTGTATAAGATCGAGCTTTATCTGCCCATTTACGACGGAAGATAATAACAGCCAAACATGTTGGTAGGTATTGTGTAAAACGAGATACCGCACTAATAGCTGCTAGTGTTGTAAAGGAACCAGACCATGCAAGTAATACACTGGCAATGGCAGTAACGATAGCTGCTACGTATGGGGCATTGTAACGATTACGTTTTGCTAGTGCGCTTGGTAACATACCGTCTTCTGCCATGGAGGTTGCTACACGAGGCGCATAGTAAGCTTCTGCAAAGTTGATACCACCCATAGAGATTAAGGTACCTATTAATACGATATACATACCAACAGGACCAACGATTGCATTAAACGCATCTTGTACTGGAGCCTTTGTATTTGCTAAGTCAGTGCCAAGTACACCAATCGATACGGCAAGGATAGCCATATATAGGACAGATACGAGAAGCATACACATGATAATAGCACGGGGTAAATTCTTTTTAGGGTTTTTCATATCCTCTGCAGCAATGGCAATAACTTCAAAGCCTGTATAGGCAAAGAAGAGAAGAACCGCTGCTTGTGCAAATGATCCATCTACATAAGTATCTTGAGGGAAGACTGGCGTAAAGTTAGCACCATTAATAAAGAAGATGCCAATCGCAATAAATAGGGCAAGAGGGACTAACTTAGAAATAGTCATTAAGTTGTTGACGAATTTGGATACGTTAACACCAAAGATGTTTACAATGGTAAGACCTACAATCAAGATAAATGAAATGACATCTTTTGCAAAATCGCCACTTAAAGCTGGCACTGCAGCACCTAATGCGGTAGCGAAGCCAACGGCCATAGCCGCCCAAGCAATGACGGTTACAATCCATTTAAGGACGCCTACTTCAAAGGCCCAAAAGTCACCTAATGCGTGCTTTGCGTATAGATAAGGACCACCATTACGTGTAAATAGGCTAGCTGCTTCAGCAAAGCAGAGGGCGATACAGCCTGCTATAACAGCGTCGAATAATAGGACGCCTAAGCTAGCAGAACCAATGATAGAATATGCTTTGTTTGGTAGTAGGAAAATACCAGTCCCTACAATACCATTCATGCCTAGGAGTACAATACTCCAAAAGCCAAATTTTCCTGTTTCTTTCATACTAAAACCTTCCTACTATTTAGTTATATTTTCTCGAGCTGCTGTTACAAAGGCAGCAAATAAACGTTTTGCATTCTCATCTGTTTCAGACATCATTTCTGGATGGAATTGGCAGGCTACTAACCAAGGATAGGAAGAGTCTTCTAAACCTTCTACGGTACCATCCTTAGCTCTTGCTACCACTTGTAATCCTTTACCAACATGTTTTATTGTTTGATGATGGTGGGAATTTGTAATCCATGTGGATCGGCCAATAGCGCTAGCTAGTTTGGATTCAAATTCAATGTCTACTGTATGAGTGCCAAGAGAAGGGGTTTGGTTTTGTGAATGTTTAATAGTACAGTTTTCGTCATACTTTAAATCTTGGTATAGAGAGCCGCCACGATATACATTTAAAATTTGGATGCCTCGGCAAATACAAAAGATAGGAATTTGTTTTTCTTCTGCTGCTTTCAATAAAGCGAAATCGAATTGATCTCGCTCAGGGAATACATCACCTAAACCTTGCAATGGTTCCTCATCGTAATTAAGTGGAAATACATCGTGACCACCAGATAATAACAGGGCATCTAATTTTGCTACTGTTTCTCGAGCTACGTCAAGATTTTTAGTAAATGGAATAATAACTGGAATGCCGCCAGCTTCTTCAATGGAGCGTGGATAGTCATGGTTTACGTAAGAACGTAACAAATCTACATAGGCCCCACTAGCATCTCGTAAGATATTGCCAGATACACCAATGAATGGTTTTGTCATAATATCACCTCATATGTGTAAAAAATTGTACAATTAATATAATTTTAGTATATCAAATAATTGTGAATAAATAATACTACTATTGTAATTAATTATAAAACTTATACATACTAAAATATGTTAAGAATGATACATTTTCTAAAATTTATATTGCTTTTGTAGGAAAATTATATACATATATGTTTTGTTAAAAACATGGTATGATAGATTATAAATAAACTGTACGGGAGGTTTACTATGGTTTTTCTTACATCCTTACAGAGCATTATACCTATTGTATTGCTTATATCGTTGGGATATATATTAAAAGGGCGAGGGATGTTTCATCCTATCTTTAGTGGTAACCTGTCTAGATTTATCATGTCTGTTGCGTTACCAGCTGGTGTATTTGTATCGGTATTGCATCATCTACATACATCGGATTTATGGAATCTCCGATATGGGATGCTAGCCGTTACATTAACCTATGTAATTGCGTATATCGTTGCTTTCATCATGATGAAAGTATTGAAAGTACCTCGAGGTAGGCGTGGTATTTTTATAAATATGGTAGTTAATGATAACTGTTTGTTTATTGGATTACCAGTTCAAATTGCACTCTTTGGTCAAGATGCACTGCCATATTTCCTGTTATATTATATTGGCAATACAATATCCGTATGGATGGTGGGGGTATTCCTTATAGAATTAGATCCACTGCCAAATGCCGAATTAGGTTTTAACAATAGTAAAGCTGATAGTATAAGTAATAGCACAGTAGCTATAGAAACAGAGCGTAAGAAGTTTAAATTTGATTTGAAGAAGTTATTACCTCCACCATTGTTAGGGTTCTTTGTAGCATTGATATTCTTATTCTTTAAAATTCCTTTAGCACCAATTTTACATACTACATTAAATTACATAGGTGATATGGTAACTCCATTATCCTTGATTTATATTGGTATCGTACTTCATGATGCGGGGCTAAAAAGTATGAGTCTCAATAAAGATTCCATTGGTGGTATTATCGGTCGTTTTGTAATTTCACCGATTATCATGTTCTGTGTCATTCTGGGCTTGCAATATGGCGCAGGTATCGTCCTAGAACCAATAGCAATCATTACCTTTGTTGTACAATCGGCGGGTCCTGTTATTGCAGTACTACCAATCGTAGCCAATGAAGCAAAATCTGATTTGCCATTTGCTACAGGACTTGTCATGATTAGTACTATATTATTTGTGGTAGCGATACCAATTATTATGGAAATCCTAACTATGATAGGGATAACAGCATAAACTAAAAGGTCTGACTATAGAGTCAGACCTTTTTCTATTCCTATATAAGTAAAATTGATAAAATATAAAATAAGTGTTAAAATTATAAATAAACATATGTATTTAAGGAGAGAGATATGAAATTAAGACATTTGTTATTGTTAAGTTGTATTGGATTTATAGGGACTATAGGAGTATCTCAGGCCATTGATGTTAATATCCCTGGGGCTCGCCCAGATATTGGGAAAGAAGCGTATCAAGAATATCGTATTCAAGGAGAATTCGCTAAGAAGGTTGATGACTATCAAGAGTCTGAGGTTAAAAAATGGGCACAACATGACCCAAATTATGATAATGAAAAATTAGATGATGATATTTATGTAGTACAAGAATTGACTAGAGCAATACATCATTCTAGGAGTGTATATATTATTACAGAGAATGGGGCTGATATTAAATTTACAGGCTCGAAAGAAAGTATAGTAGGTTGGTCTATTGATCCTAAACATATGTCTAAGTCTTCCATTAAGAGTGTGGGAGGAACTATTAACGCCGTATCTGATTTTAGATATGAAACAAGACAACAGCCTAAAGGTTCTAAATGGGAAGATACAAATATAGAGTATACTGATTTAAATAAATCTCTTTTACAGAATACTTTGAATAAGAGATTAGAAAAGCGAAAAGACTCAGTTCGATTTGTAGATGGCGATGTATTTACTTATCCTGGCCTTGAAAAAGCAACGTGGGATGTAATAGGCTTTGATGATCATTTGGTTGTGGGGACAATTAATTTTACATTACCTAAAACACCTAATCTTTCTTATCATATTGGTCAATCTCTTAATAAAGATATTATAAAAAATTATATTAAAGATGATACTAAACGTTCTATCTCAGATACAATGGGACCTTTGGCTAATTTTGTCTTACCTTCTATTAAGCCTGCTAGTGATGTGTTAGCATATACTGATCCTGTTCATTTGGGACCTTATACATTTAGGGTATTAAAAAATAGTAAATTCAAGAAACATGAGGTTATAGGCCCAGCTGAATATGATGTTTATATGTCTGGACGAATTAAAGCTGTATTTGGTAAGCAACCATTTATAGAAGGTGCTAGTGTTGAAAAACAAAATATTTTGCATAGTTACTTAAGAACTGTTGTTAAAAAATATGGTTTAAAAGGTCATAAGCGATTACAATATGCCACAGTTTGGAACAATGGTGTTCCAGCTTTATACTTTGAAGCTAACAAGGAAAATGCAACAATATTTGGTATGGTTTTGTATGATAATCAGTATGTTTATACGTATTATTTATACAAACCTGATGATGTTCACGTAAGTAACTATAAATTGCGAGATACAATTCAATATGTAGCTGCTAAACATAGCAAAGCTTGGAATGATAAGGCTTTTGTGGGAATCGGCATTTCACCTGTAATGTTAGATATGATACAAACAAATCCTACTATTCGGGATATTATGAAAGATAAAACATTAAGTACCAGTAAAAAGTAATGTCATAGTTGATGTAAAAGAAAAGAGGTTTAACACATATGTGTTAAACCTCTTTTAGTTATTATCTAAAGAATCTACCAATAAGTGGCATGCTGGCACCATCGTTTTTATTAAGTCCTTTTAAAAGCACCATGATAATAACGTAGAGTAATAGGCCTTCGATACCTGTGAGTATGAAGTTAACCCACATTGGTAAGATATCTGTTAAGTAGTGGTAACTCATAAAGATAAGTATACCCATGACACCGGCGCTGACCACGTTTTTCCAAAGTAAGGAAATATCGAGGAAGTAGCCTGTGTATTTTTTGATGTAAATCAAGTTGAGTAACGCTGCAAAGCCAATATCAGCAACGGTTGCCCAAGCGGCACCACCGATACCAAGCCATGGGATAGCCGTTAATGTCCAGTTCAGGATGACTTTGATTACTAACGCAATACCCATATTAATTACAGGAATACGCGGTTTGTTAAGACCTTGTAAGATACCTGTTGTTACTTGGTGTACACCAAGGAAGAAGATAGAGAACGCTGTAATTTGCGTTGCCAATTCTGCCTTAGGTGCATTATAAATCAAAGTAACTGTTGGGGCAGCTAAGACATATAATAGTACTGTAAATGGTACAGTAGCCATAAATGTCAATCTCATGGAGCCAGAGGTACGTTCATAAATACCTTGATGATCGCGTTTTGCAAAGGCATGAGAGATAGCTGGCACAATGCTTGTTGCTAAGGCCGCTGTAATAATGGTAGCCAAGTTAATGAGCGGCACTGCCATACCTGTAAGATAACCGAACAGTTCTGTTACTTCATTCATCGGGAAACCAGCAGCTAAGAGTCGACGTGGTACGATGAGCAAATCGAGGTTAGCCGTCAGTGGCAACATGATACTTGCTAAGGAAATTGGAATAGACAATGTTAAGAGTCGTGACAAAATTTCTTTAGCTGATTCACGGGGACCATCGTAGCTTTCACCAGTACTACTAGTTTTAGGCAATTTATAGTAATAGTACAAGAGCACCAGGAAGGCACCAAAGGCACCGACACCAGCACCTAAGCTAGCACCACCTGCAGCAGCTGGTAGACCATAAGGTAACAAGATAGCTGCGGCACCGAGCATGACGATAACACGTAACAGTTGTTCTACGATTTGGCTGACCGCCGTTGGTGTCATCATTTCATAGCCTTGGATATACCCGCGGAAGCAGGAAATCCACGTTACAAAGAATACTGCCGGAGCGAGCGCGATGATAGAGTAGTAGGCACGGCTTTCAGCAATGAGTCCACTAGAGATTAGCCAATCTGCACCAAAGTACATGGCAAGACTGGCGATAAAGCCTGTAATGGTTAACATTGTAAAAGATATATTAAATACTCTCTTAGCACCACCAAAGTCGTGTAAGGCTAATCGTTCTGCCGTCAAAATAGAGATGGCAATCGGCACACCTGCGCTCGAAATTTGTAATAGTAACAAATAGATAGGAAAGGCCATCTGGTAGATACCGATGCCTTCACCACCCAAGATGCGGGATAGAAGAATCCAGTTAATACTACCGATGGCTTTCACTACGAAACCGGCAATGGTTAAAATTAAGGTTCCTTTTAAAAATCCACTAGCCATTGATTATAGTTTGTTGGAAGAACCTAAAACATTTTTAATTTTGTGAGCTACCATGCCTTTAATAGCATCACGAGCAGGTCCTAAGTATTTACGAGGGTCAAATTCGGATGGATTTTGAGCCAAGTATTCACGTACAGATGCAGTCATTGCAAGGCGAAGATCTGTATCGATGTTGATTTTGCAAACTGCCATTTGAGCTGCTTGGCGAAGCATTTCTTCAGGTACGCCTTGTGCACCAGGAATGTTGCCACCGAATTCGTTACATTTAGCTACGAATTCAGGCAATACGGAGGATGCACCATGCAATACGATAGGGAAGTTAGGCAACAATTCACCAACTTTTTTCAAACGGTTGAAGTCAAGGTAAGGGTCGCCTTTGAATTTGTAAGCACCGTGGCTAGTACCAATAGCAATAGCTAAGGAGTCTACACCTGTAAGATGTACGAATTCAGCGGCTTGTTCTGGGTCAGTGAAGCGAGCATCTGCATCGGATACATTTACATCATCTTCAACACCAGCTAAACGGCCCAATTCTGCTTCTACTACCACGCCATGAGCATGAGCATATTCAACAACTTGTTTAGTGATTTTTACGTTTTCATCGAAATCATGGTGAGATGCGTCAATCATAACGGATGTAAAACCACCATCTACACAATCTTTACAGATTTCAAAGGAATCGCCGTGATCAAGGTGAAGAGCGATAGGTAAGTTGCTATCTTCAAGAGCTGCTTCTACGAGTTTTACAAGGTAAATATGTTTAGCGTATTTACGAGCACCTGCAGATACTTGCAAGATAAGAGGGGATTGTTCCTCTTTAGCAGCATCTACGATACCTTGTACGATTTCCATGTTGTTTACATTGAAAGCGCCAACAGCATAGCCGCCTTCATAGGCTTTTTTGAACATTTCTGTAGTAGTAACTAATGGCATGTTGTCCTCCTTGGCCATAGGGCCTGTCATATCATGTTATTAATACTGTGACTGCCAGCATTTTTAGCCTATACGAACTAGATGAAACACTAGCGGTATTGCAATCATATATCAATTCAAGTTAAGTATATCAAGAAACACTATAAAGGGCCAACATTTTTTCTATAACTTATATATAAAATTTGTCTAGTTTTATGGCCCATGTGGGTTAATTTAAATATATCAGTATTTATTTAGTAAAAATTGGTTAGCTTAGTAGATTAGTAATGCCTTCATATCTGATGGCATGGATGCCTGTAATTCTAACCATTCATCTGTCATGGGATGGTAAAAGCTAACGCGCGATGCATGGAGTGCTTGACGTCCAATATAGTTTAAATGCCCACCATAAAGGTCGTCTCCAGCAAGTGGATATCCTAGTTGAGATAGATGGACGCGAATCTGATGAGTACGTCCAGTATGTAACAAACATTGAACATGAGTGAAGTATTGGTCTATCATATTTTGACTAATGGCATTACTACTAAGAACCGTTATATCTGTGTGAGCTGGTTTACCTTCGATTGTACAACAACGCTCGATAATACTGCCTGGTTTACGTCCGATAGGCCACTGAATGCTTATAGAATTAGTAGGTAATTGACCTTCTACAATAGCATCGTAATTTTTATGGAAATGAGTTCGCTTTTTATCAAACGCATGTTGTACTACAGATGTTTTTGCGATGATAACAATGCCAGAAGTATCCTTATCCAATCGATGAACAGGATGAAAATCATAATGCTGATTTGTCTCTTGGTAGTAATGTAGAACACCATTTGCTAAGGTATGATCTCGTACCGTAGAGGTGGGATGCATGAGTACACCAGCCTCCTTGTTGATAACTAGAATATAGTCATCTTCGTAGACAATATCCAGATTCATAGGGCTTACACTAAATTCTTGCTCTGGTGTCAATTCCATAACGAGATGATCACCACCATGTACTAGGGTGTTCCACGTAGCAGCATTGCCATTGACTGTTATGATACCGTCATTTCGCAATCGCCGCCTCATACGTTGTGAAATATGCTGTTGTTTTATAATATGATTCATAGACTGCGTATGTATATTAGAATCTACAATCAAGTCGATTATGGTTGCTGTTTTCATAGATAGTATTATATCAAATAAATGATGAATGAAGAATTTTTCATAATTTATTGTCTATATTAGGGTCTATATAGTATAATTTTTATTAATGTTTTTTATATATTTTTTATGTGTAAGTTTTATTTAGGACACTGCAGTTTTGTTTTCGCAGTTTAATTTCTTAGAACCATATGTAGAGTACATATGATTTGCTTTGTAAAAGGAGAGGTTTATGAATCTTAACAAGAAATCCTTATTAGTCGCTTGTGTGTTGGCGGCTATGTCTACAAGTGCTTTTGCAGCATCTACAACAACATCTACTACTAGTACAACAGTAACAAATCAAGATACAAAAAAATCTACTAGTACAAAAGTTACACATGAGCAACATAGTTCTACTGTATCTACATCTACAATAAATACTACAGAGAAGTCTTCAAGCCGTTCTAGTGGTACATCCGTAGGAGTAGGTGTGGGTATTGGTCGACTTGATACCTTCGTACCTATTTCTGGGGCCGTTAAAGAACCACCTGCAGGTGTAAAAAAAGCTATGAAGGTATTAAAAGATGACTCCTTATTACAACAAGGCTATTTAGGTCTTATAAAAGAAAAGGGCAAATGGGGTATAGTAGGGACAAATGGTCAAGTTGTACTTATGCCAGCTTATAAATCTTTAGATGCATCTAGTAAGAAGGATGGTACTTTCTTTGTTGAGGAAGGTAAAAATAAAATCTCTCATATTAAAGGCGATGGTACGGTATTAGAATCTGGCAAAGAAGCACAAGAAGCTTTATATAGCAGCCTTAATGAGAAGAATACGGCTGTTAAAGAGTTAAATGATTTTGATCCTAAAACTGTTAGTCAAAACTATCCAAGTGATTCTTATGTAGCTTTCACAGAAAAAGGCAAACTAGGTTTTAAAGATGCTAATGGCAATGTAGTAATTCAGCCTCAATTTAAAGCATTATCCGATGTAGAAACTAAATTTAGTGAGGACCGTGCTTTTGTAAAAGCTAATGGCAAAGTGGTTGCTATTGATGGTAAAGGTACTGTATTGTTTAATGCTCCATCTAGTGAAGTATATCCCTATAAAAATGGCTTAGCTGAATTCCGCCGTAAGGTTAGTCACTTTGGACTTGGTGGTATTCTAGGTCTTGTAGGTATGGGCTACTTGTATAATCATGGTGGCGTATATCTTGATGGTCTAGGCGGTCTTGTTGATGATGGCATGAAGCGTGGCTATATTGATCGTAATGGCACTGTTGTAATCGATAGCAAAAACGATTATGTATATCCTATGGAAGAACATGGTACCTTGGTTCGTAATGAAGGTAAATTAGGCTTTATGAATCGTCAAGGTCAATATGTAATTCAACCTGGCAACTATGAAGCTGGTACAATCGACGTAAACAATGTATTGTTAACATTGAAAAACAAAGATACTAATAAATACGGTATTTTTGATATGGAAACAGGCAAACAAGAGGTGCCATTTAAATACGATACTATTGAGTTTGTAGGTGAACATGAAATGTCTGTCACTAACGATACAAATCGTTATGTCGTAGATATGGCTACTGGTCGCGTTATCTATAAAGGCGATAAATCTATGAACGTAAAAACGTTCCTTGGTGATACGTATACATGGGTATATAACAAAGAAGGTAATTATAAGATTCTATCCCTTGATGGTACGGTAACAGAAACTTCAGTTATGAAAGATATTTCTGGTACTGGTAGCTTCTCTCATGGTTACAGTCCTGTAAAAATTAAAGGTAAATGGGGTATCATCAACTCTAAAGGTGAGTTAGTAGTTCCATCTATTTATGATGAAATTACAATTTTATAATGATTATGTTAAGACTGCATTTGAAAGAGTGCAGTCTTTTTCTATTCTTGACTATATTGATTATATGTATAAATTTTTTATATTTATCTATATATTTATTCAATAGACATTCAATGGATAATTCTTCTATGATTAATAATAGTTATAATTAAAAAAATCGATTTACCTAGAAAATAAGCCTGTTATAAGGTATAATTATAGAGATATATTCCGATTTGGTGTACATTTACACTTTCACTTGGAATATGAGGATGATGAAAGTAATACTATGGACCCCATGCCCAACGGGTTCAGGTGTAGGAGGTATAAATGGCTAAAGATTGTTCCTTTGACGTTGTGTCTGAAGTGGATATGCAAGAAGTAGATAATGCGGTAAACCAAGCTAAGAAAGAGATTGGTACGCGTTATGATTTCCGCGGTTCCAAAGCGGAAATCAGTCTTGAAGGCGACATTATCAAAATCATCGGTGATGATGAATATAAATTGAATGCCATTATCGATGTATTAAAAGGCAAGATGATTAAACGTAATGTAGCAATTAAAAATCTTGACTATGGCAAAGTAGAAGCAGCTGCTGGCGCAACAGTTCGCCAAATCATTACTATTAAAAAAGGCATTACTAAAGAAAATGCTAAAGAAGTAGTAAAAGCAATTAAAAACATGAAAATCAAGGTACAAGCATCTATCCAAGAGGATCAAGTGCGTGTATCTGGTAAGGATAAAGATGATTTGCAAGCAGTAATCCAAATGTTAAAACAATTGGATATCCCTGTAGAATTGCAGTTCGTTAACTTCCGTTCTTAATAACATATGTCTATAAGATAGGGTTAGTTTGATTCATTGGAGTTGCTAACCCTATCGGTGTAGGAGGCCTTATGAAAGTAGAGGACATGAAGGGTGGCTATACCACAGGTTCATGTGCTACGGCAGGTATGAAAGCTGGTTTATTGGCCCTCTTAGATAAGAACATCGTGGATCAAGTGGTCATTGAAAATCCTCAAGGTCAGTATATTGAGGTACCTATCAAACAGGTAGAGGTTATATCCGATACAGAGGCTAAGGTGACCGTTATGAAAGACGGCGGCGATGATCCTGATGTAACCCATGGCAATGATGTGGAAACGACGGTGACTCTTGATGATACTGGTGAACTACGATTCCAGGCAGGCTTTGGTGTAGGGATGGTAACGAAACCGGGTCTTGCGATGCCGCCAGGAGAACCGGCTATCAATCCAGGGCCTAGGGCGATGATGAACATCGTCTTTGAAGAGCATTGTGTACATGGCCAAGGTGTAACGGTAACGGTGAGCGTACCAAATGGTATGGTTTTAGCTAAGAAAACGTTAAATCATACCCTCGGTATCGAAGGTGGAATTTCTATTATTGGTACTACAGGTATCGTTAAGCCTATGAGCGAAGAAGGATTCAAAAACTCCTTAGTTCCTCAGCTAAAAGTTATGAAAGCCAATGGTTGTGAAACGGCTGTTCTCGTGCCGGGCCGTATCGGTCAGGATCTGGCGGAACAAGTACTTGGTATACATAAGAACCAAATGGCAGAAACTAGTAACTTTATTGGCTTTATGCTTGAAAAGGCAGTACAAATTGGCTTCAAGCGTATTTTGATCATCGGTCATATTGGTAAGCTAATAAAACTTGCTAGTGGTAGTTTCCATACCCACAATCGCATGAGTGATGGTCGCATGGAAAGCATCGTTGCTTATGCTGCTCTTGAAGGGGCATCCCAAACGGTGTGTGAAGAGCTATTTAATTGCCAAACTACAGAGTCTACATTCCCAATATTGGAGCGTGAAGGACTGACTGGGGTGTACCAACGTGTGGTAGATCGTGCATCATTACGTAGTGAGCGCTATATTGCTAATGAAGCAGAGGTAGGTATCATTATTACCACTTTAAAGGGCGAGATTTTGGCAATGGATAAGCATGCTAAAGAGATAGGAGAGCTTGAACAATGGCACATACCTTGTATATCGTAGGCATTGGACCAGGTAATCCTGATTATGTGGTGCCTAGGGGCATTAATTTAATTAAACATGCCACAGTATTGGTAGGTAGTGAACGTTCTTTAGAGGACTTTCAAGAGCCTGGCCAAATTACATATCCTGTAACGGGTAAACTTAGCTTATTAGCTGAGCAAATTGAGCATGAGCTCAACAACCATGACGTGGTAGTTATGGTTAGTGGTGATACAGGCTACTATAGCTTGTTGCCATATTTAAAGAAGAAATTCCCTGCTACCCATATTGAGGTTGTACCAGGCATTAGTTCTATGACTTTTGCCTTTGCACGACTCAATGAGGTGTGGCATGATGCGGATTTAATGAGCTTTCATGGTCGCCAACCAGCACCAGAGAAGCTCGTATATGAAGCAGGTAAAAAGATGGGCTTCTTAACGGATCCCGAATATAATCCAGCGCATATTGCGCGTATTTTGATAGATGCAGGTTGGCCAAAAGAAACGAGAGCAGCAGCCCTTGAGCGCTTGAGCTATGATGATGAAAAAATCGTAGACTCCACGTTAGAGGTGTTAACTGAGCTTGAAGGCTTTGGTCACTCTGTAATGGTGGTACTAGGATGAGACATTTTTTCGGAATTCCTGATGAGGAATTTATCCGCGGCGACGTGCCGATGACGAAATGCGAGATTCGCAAAGCCGTTATGAACGAGGCGCGTATCGAAGAGGATAGCATCGTCCTTGACGTTGGTGCTGGGACAGGGTCTATTTCTATTGAAGCAGCCTTGGCAGCTCCTAAAGGACATGTATACGCAATTGAACGCTTTGATAAAGGCATCGACCTTATCAATGAAAACATGAAGAAATTCAATGTAAATAATATGACGGTTATCAAGTCCAAAGCTCCTGAAGGCATGGAAGAATTGCCTGACCTTGATGCGGTTATCATCGGCGGTAGTGCTGGTGGTATGACAGGCATTATGGACGAAGCACAACGTTTATTAAAAATTGGCGGTCGTTTAGTTGTAACGGCAGTAACGATGGAAACTGGTTATATAATCTTAAAAGAATTGAAAGGTCGTCCTTTCACCTATGAAGGTTACCAAATGTCTATTAGCCGTTATCGCAAGGCTGGTCCATATCATTTATTAGACCCATTGAGTCCAATTTTCATTGTATCTGCAACGCGTATCGCAGAAGGAGAGTAATATGGTTGACGTACATATCGTAGGCGCAGGCCCTGGGGATCCCGAGTTAATTACTCGCAAAGGGTATCGTTTAGTACAAGAGGCAGACGTTGTTATTTACGCTGGCTCTTTGGTAAACCCTGCCATTTTAGAGGCTTGTAAACCAGGCTGTGAAATTCATAACAGTGCTACTATGAACCTTGATGAGGTATTGGCTGTTATGAAAGCTTCTGTTGAGGCTGGTAAAAGTGTAGTTCGCCTTCACACAGGTGACCCTGCTATTTATGGTGCTATTCAAGAGCAAATGGATGCACTGGCTGGCATGGGTATTTCTTATGAAGTGGTTCCTGGCGTAAGTTCTTTCCTTGCTACAGCTGCGGCTTTGAAACAAGAATATACACTACCTAATGTATCTCAAACAGTTATCATTACGCGTATGGAAGGCCGTACACCGATGCCTCCAAAGGAAAAATTGCGTATGTTAGCATCTCATGAAGCAACAATGTGTATTTTCCTTAGCGTTCAAATGTTAGATAAGGTTGTAGCTGAACTCATTGAGGGCGGTTATGATAAAACGACTCCAGTGGCTATCGTGGTAAAAGCATCTTGGCCAGACCAACGCATTATCCGTGGCACATTGGAAACTATTGCGGACATCGTAGCAAAAGAAGGCGTATTGCGCCAAGCTATGATCGTAGTAAGCCATGTATTAGATAGTGAATACGAATTATCTAAATTGTATGACAAAGGCTTTGCTCACATGTACCGCAGTGCTAAGGACTAGTATGATGAAAGAACTAGAAACTGTTGCGTCTTTGACGGGAGGCAAGAAGAATAGAACAGCTATTATTTCTGTGTCTGAACGAGGTGCAAAGCTAGGTCAACGCGTCAAGTCTTTGGTGGCACCTCATGCGGATTGCTTTGAAAAGGAAAACCGTCCTTCCGGTGGAGAGGCTATCTATTTTGATTCTCTCAAAAACCATATGGGACAGATTTTCAAGGATTATGATCAAGTGTTATGTATTATGGCACTTGGTATCGTAGTGCGCATGATTGCACCGTATATTGAGCATAAATCAAAGGATCCTGCGGTAGTTGTAATGGACGAAGTAGGACATCATGTGATTAGCTTGTTATCTGGTCACCTGGGGGGCGCCAACGAATGGACGCAGTCCATTTCTCTGGCCATCGATGCGGACCCTGTCATTACGACTGCAACGGATGTGAACGGATTGCCAGCTCCTGACGTGTTGGCGCGCCATGAGCATTTGTTAGTAGATGATTTCCAAACTTTAATCAATGTGAACTCTGCCGTCGTTGGAGGAGAACAGGTTGATTATTATATCGATGCAAGCTTACCGAATGCTGAGCATTTAGAGGCAGTTACAAAAGCTCATATTGGTGAACATGGTATAGTTCACGTTGTTTCTTTAGATCAACTAGATTCTATTCCATGTAAACATGAAAGCTCTGAAGAGGGTGCTTCTCGAGTGGTCATTACGGACAAAGTAATTGTGGAGTATGGTCATCAATTGATTTTGCGCCCTCGGACCTATACGATGGGTATTGGCTGTCGTCGAGATACGTCTAAGGAATTAATTCTTGACGCCATACAACAGTCGCTAGCAGCGCATAAGCTTTCACCAAAGAGCCTTGTAACGGCAGCATCGGTAATCGTTAAACAAGACGAAGTAGGCCTCTTAGAGGCTATGCAAATTATGGGGTGGCCTATCGTGTTCTATACACAGGACGAGATGGCACCACTCATTGAAAAAGAAGAATTAAAAGAATCTAATTTTGTAAAAAGAACTATAGGAGTAGGAAACGTATGCGAGACAACGGCATTACTAGCGGCCAAGAGCCGAACATTAATACAGCACAAAACAATTTATCCCAAAACAACGGTAGCTATTGCACAGGTAACATCAAAGTAATCGGTATCGGCCCTGGCGATGAAGAGTTTATGACGCCTCAAGCGCGTGAAGCTATCTTAGCAGCTGACCGCGTGGTAGGTTATTTGACATACCTCGACTTGATTAAAGACCTTATCGAAGGTAAAGAAACTGTTGGTACTGCGATGATGCAAGAAGTAGATCGTTGCCAACAAGCCGTTGATTTGGCGGTAGAAGGTCATCAAGTAGTTGTAGTATCCTCTGGTGACTCTGGCGTATACGGCATGGCAGGCCTCGTATTGGAACTTGCTAACAAAGTGCCAGCAGAAAAACGTCCTTCTGTAGACATCGTACCTGGTCTTAGTGCTGTAAACGTAGCAGCATCTGTATTGGGTGCACCTTTGATGCATGACTTTGCAGTCATTTCCTTGAGTGATTTGATGACTCCATGGGATCTTATTAAAAAACGTGCTGACCTTTGCGCACAAGGCGACATGGTTATCTCCTTGTACAACCCACGCAGTAAAAAACGTGTTACTCACTTAGATGAAGTTCGCGAAATCGTTCTTAAATACCGCGATCCTAAAACACCTGTTGGCATCGTGCAAAAAGCAGGTCGCCCAGGTCAACATATGGTAATTTCTGACCTTGAAAACTTCACTAACGAAGAAGTAGATATGCAAACACTTGTTATCATCGGTAACAGCCAAACCTATGTTGAAAATGGTCGCATGATTACACCTCGAGGCTATAAATTATGATTTGGGTCATTGCTGGTACCTTGGATGGTCGAACCTTAGCGGTAGATATCCAAGAACGAACCGGTGAAGAGGTTCTCGTGACGGTAGTGAGCCAATATGGGGCGGAATTGGCTGCTCATGAAGGCATTACAGTTCATACAGGCCGTCTTGACCAAGAGGCTATGCAACAGTTGATTAAGGAGCATAATGTGCGCCTATTGATTGATGCTAGCCATCCGTATGCTGCTATTGTTACAGCTACGGCTCAAGATGCAGCTAAGGCTGAAGGTATTCCATTCGTTCGTTTTGAACGTAAAGAGGTACCATTGCCAGAATATGATAAATTACATATTGTAGTGGATGAAATAGAGGCAGCGAATCTAGCAGGCAAGTTAGCAAAAGAAAACAATAACCATGTGTATTTGACGACTGGTAGTAAGACGATGCACATCTTTGCTAAATCTGAAGCTTTGCGAGACTGTGAAGTGTGGACACGTATTTTGCCAACTGCTGAGGTGTTGCAAATGATGGAAGACCTCAATGTGAGTCCTAAACGCATCGTTGCGGTGCAAGGTCCATTTTCTTACGATATGAATCGTATTATGTTCCACGATACAAAGGCTAGTGTAGTGGTTATGAAAAACTCTGGCCTTGTAGGTGGTGCTGATACAAAATTACAGGCTGCCATCGACCTTGGTATTCACGTTATTGTTATCGATCGTCCACGGGTGAAACTAGAATGCCCTGTGGTATCATCGAATGATGAATTTTTCAAATTATGGGAGGACACTAATGGATTACGTTAAAAATCCTAAAGCCATTGAAGATAAAAGTATGGAAATCATTTACGATTATGTAAAGGATTTAGGTTTAACCGATGATGAAGTACGCGTTGTATCTCGTACAGTTCACGCATCTGGTGACGTTGAATATGCTCAACTCGTAAAAATGAGCCCTGACGCTGTTCAAAAAGGTATAGAAGCATTAGACAATGGTGCAGATATTTACACTGACGTAGAAATGGTGCGTACAGGTATCTCCAAACCAGCTCTTAAAATTCGCGGTAACGAAGTACACTGCTTGATTAAAGATGAAAACGTAGCTAAAATGGCTAAAGAATTAGGCGTAACACGTTCTATCGCGGCTATGCGTACATTTGGCAAACAATTAGAAGGCCAAATCGTTGCTATTGGTAATGCTCCAACAGCATTGTACGAAGTATTGCGTTTAGCTTTAGAAGAAGGCGTTAAACCAGCTCTTATTATTGGTATTCCTGTAGGCTTTGTAGGTGCTGCAGAATCTAAAGATTACTTGATGGAAGTATCCCCAGTTCCTTACATTACTGTAAAAGGTAATAAAGGTGGTAGCCCAATTGCCGCTTCCGTATGTAATGCATTGCTTTACACAGATGTAAAGCGCAACGATATGCTCTTCGTAGAAGGCAAAGAATCTAAATAATAAGTAACCCGAA
>NZ_CAUQYW010000020.1:0-19559 GCF_963522475.1 uncultured Veillonella sp.
CGTATTTTAATCTGCTGTAGCCAATTATTATAAAAAATAATAAGCGGAGATTCTTGGCTCTATAATAAATGTTGGGGTGACACCACTACGGTGTCACTTCCAACATTATTTTTTTGCAAAAAAATAAGCATATAAGGCTCACATGCTTTACAATAAAAGTGTCAAAGTCCTAAAGAAAGGATGTGAGCTTATATGCCTACTACTGATTATACTGAATTTTTACATAATGTAAAACAAGAATATATTACAAATAGCTATGAATTAGACGGAATATTTATTTTTGACATAGAATTACCAGCAACATCACATATTTGCCCAAAGTGTGGAGAAACCACAAAGCATATTAAGGATTACCGCATACGTACTGTAAAGTTTGGAAAAGTACAACGAGGTCCACTAATTGGAAAATACAGACAGCGTCGGTATATTTGTCCGCATTGTGGTCATTCTTTTGCTGAAAGCAATCCATTTGTACGAAAACATATGCAACTAAGTGTAACTAATATTAGAATGCTATTTGATAAACTTACTGAAAGTGTAACCTATACAGCTATTGCTAACGAGTGTGATACATCTATTACTACAGTATTACGTTATTGCTCTATGATCACTATACCTAAGCCCAAGACCTTACCCACTGTGATTGGTATTGATGAGTTTAAAGGAAATGCAGAAGGCTACCAATACCAAGTTAATTTAACTAATCCAGATACACATGAAATATTAGATATTTTACCGAAACGTGATACGCAAGCATTAATCCACTATTTTGCATCATTTAAACATAAGGATCGCCTACAAGTTAAGTTTATTGTAATGGATATGTCCATACAATTTAAGCGCATCATGGAGGCGCTATTTCCACATGCGCATATTATCTGTGATCGATACCATGTATGTCGACTTGTAGATTGGGCGGTAGAGCGAGTTAGAAAGCGTGAGCAACATAAGCTAGCTGCTTATTCACGCATGTTAAAACAGAATAGACGTGTGCTAATGAAACATCCAGATCATTTAACGGAAGCTGAGCACATTAAGCTCTGTGAAATACTGCGAATTTCTGATGATTTAGGAAAAGCATACGCTTTAAAACTGTCTTTTAGAAAAATCTTTTCAACCTATGGTAAACAAGAAATCGCTGCACATTTAATACATTGGTTAGAATTAGTGAAAGCATCTGGATTGAATGAATTTAACAACTTTTTTACATCATTTCCTGCATGGATAATGCAATTAACTAATGCATTCTTACTCCCATATTCTAATGGATATACAGAAGGAACTAACAACAAGATTAAGGTATTAAAACGAATAAGCTATGGACTTCGCCACTTTGGTAGATTTAGAGTACGTATTCTACTCTTGAGCAAAAAGAATGGCACCAACCATACATATGATTGATGCCAAAGAAGACTCGTAGGGTGAACACCCCAACATTTGACAGAGAGACTTTATTATAAGGTATTATTTTTTAATTAGAAAATAGTTATTTTTGTTAAATTCATGAATTCACGTAAATATGAGTAAATATGTTTACAACATATTTTTTATATAATAATATATACTTAATTCGTCTTGTTTAAATAATAGGAGGTTTACTATGAAAGTGTTAATTTTAGAACCAATAGGTTCTGGAGCTGCTTTAGTTAATTCTGCATTAGAATTAGGATGGGATTGTTATATTTTGTCGTATAATAAATCTGATAGACGATTACCAAATGAAGATGCTTGGAAGAAATGTACTATACTTGAAGTAGATACGAACAAAACTGATGCTGTATTTGATTTATTAGATAATTTAAATATAGCGTTTGATGTTATTGTTTCTGGTAATGAATATTACGTTCCATTATCAATTCTTTTGGCAGATAAGTATAAAGTTATAGGGTTACCTTATGATATGTTACCTATAGTTCATGATAAATTAAAAATGAGGGAGTTTTTAACTAATAAAAATATTAGAAATCCATGGTTTACAACTGTATCAAATGTATCGGATATTAAATTAAATAAACAAATTCATTATCCTTGTATTATTAAACCTAAGGCTGCAGCAGGTAGCTATCATGTAAATAAAGCCAATAATGAGCAAGAGTTAATAATGTATTATAATCTGATTAAAAATGAGACGCATAAAGAGTTGGATCATGAACTAGGTAGTGAAGTTTTAGTTGAAGAATATTTAGAACGACCAGAATACAGTGTTGAAGGGTATTATTCTAATCAAGAGTTACATATTGTTTCTATTACTAAAAAGTTTCTTTCTGACGAACCGTATTTTGTAGAAATCGGTCATATGACGCCATTTAGTGACTTAAGCGAACGTAGGGTGGATGAAATAAAATCGTATGTTAAAGATATTTTGCTTGCTACCAACGTAAGTTGTGGTGTTTTTCATTGTGAGATTCGCTTTAATAAAGATTTATTACCTGTATTAGTAGAAATTGCGTTTAGATTGCCTGGTGACAAAATTGTTGATCTCATTAAGTTATCATCTAATATTGACTTATCTAAAGCTATGCTTTTATCTTATGCTGGACTTCCTTATGTTACAGAGGAGTTTAAAAATAAAATGTTTGCAGGTGTAGCTTTTTATCATGATAAAACTAACTTACAGGATTATAGACATAGAAAAGGGTATGAGATTATTGTAGATAATGATGAAGAAAAAGTATTAAATAAAATGAAGAAAATTTGGGAGTAATACTTATGTATCAAGGCATATACTTACATAGATTGTTTTTTATGACTCTTCATTTTTTACTCTTATTTGCTATACCAGTATATATTTACAAAATTACAGGTGAAGCGACTTATTTGGGAGCTGTATTTGCTGCAGAATGGGGAATTAGACTTTTATCTCTTACTATAGTTCCTAATTTATTTAAATTAACAGGATCATTAAAAAGTATAATAAAGTTTAACTGTGTTCAAAGTGGTTGTGTTTTATTTTTACTCTTCATATATAGTATTACTAATAATATAATTAGTTTGGTTGCTATAGGAATGATAAGCAGTATATTTTTTGATATTAACTATCTTTGCATAGAAAACTATATACAAAATATGGTTTTACCTGAGCAACTTTTAAAGAAACAATCCAATTTGCAAGCTATAGAACAATTTTCTATGGTTATATCACCTGTTATAGCAGGGTATTTTATAGATATCCTTAGTGAGAATACATTCATTTTTTCTGTTGGAATTGGCTTTTTACTAATAGTATTTTTTATATTATTTAATGATAACGTTTCTGTTAATCCTCAACAAGACAAACTGGAAAATGATGAAAATAATTCAAGGTTTTCAGAATTGCGTAAAGGAATGAAGTTGATTTTCTCATCTTCTACAGCTATTAAACTTGTTGTTTTAACCAATAGTGTAAACCTTGTTTATGGAGCTGCATTAGCATTGCTGCCAGCTATTATATTAGGTTTTTATCATCAAAGTAGTGTTTTTCTTGGGTATTTTAATTTTGTTATTAGTGTGATTGGGATAATTTCAGTTTTAATATTTAATCGAGTTATTACCTTTGATTTTTATCAGTCGGAATCAATAATTAAATTGTTATTAATAATTGTCGTTGCTGGTATAGTTAGTGGAGGTATGCTTTACTTTGAACTCAATTTTGTGTTTACATTATTTTTTATTGCCGTGATTATTCTATCAGATAGTATTTTCTCAGTGGGATTGCGAACTAAAAGACAATTAATTTTTAAAGATGATGAGTTTAAAGCCGTATTACCTAGTATGATGCTTCTTAATGCCATTTCTTTTCCTTTGGGAGGAGTTTTGGTCTCTGTTTTTTCTAATATCTATAATGAGTTATTTACGATGTCAATTATTTCATTAATTGATATTATCATTGTAATATTTTTGTATTTTTTACTATTTTCTTTCAGGAGTAAATTTAATGAGGTACATTAATAAAATACATACCTTAGGCCCAACAAATACTAATTGTGAGAAAGCGGCTTATAAATGGTTGAAAGCTAAAAATATAGAAGGAGAAGTCGTACTTCATGATACACTTGAAGATGCAGTAGAAACTTTACTGACTAATAATGATTCTGAAAGTGCATTATTAGGATGTGTAGTATACCCTGACTTACATAAAATTGTTTTTTCTAATTTAGATCGAATTATACTTTATGATGTCTTTATAGATAATACATACGATATGGTATTAGCTTCGAATGGAAAATGTGTAAATGAATTAAATTGTATTGCTTCTCATCCTGCACCTAGTGGATTAATTTTGGATAATTATCCTACTATCAATGTGGAGTATGCTACCAGTAATTCTAATGCGGGATTAAGATGCTTACAAGGGGAAGTAGATGGATGTATTACAACGAAAGCCGTAGTGAAAACATATAACTTAAAAGAATTAATTAATTATGGGGCCGTACCTATGGGGTTTACAGTTCATATTTTAAAAGAGAGGTAATATGAATCCTTATATAAGAGAAATTGTTGATAAAACTAATTTATTACAGTCTTATCAATCTGAAGAGGGAACTCTAATAAATGTTGAGAATCGTGATAGAGTTCGTACTATTTTGTGTGATATTGTAAATAATATTGAAGCATTAAATGATGAGTTTATTTCAGCAGAGTATAAGAGTGCATTAATTAGCGATATAAATACATATATTGAGTCAGATTATCAAAATTTATGTTTTGATAACTCTGTAAGGGCACTTAAAAAGGTAGAAAATTTATCGAAATTTTTCTTTTGGGGGCCATTGCGTCTAGCTAATGGGCTACGACACGGATGGAAGTTTGAAACATTTTTATCTATTCGTGAAGAACCTATGGAGAAAGAATTTGATATTATGTATAAAACCTATTCACATCCTAAAAATATATGTCAATCTTCAAAGTTGTTAATAGGGAGTAATGGTGTAGAATTAGGTAATAATATTGTATTCTTTCCAGAAAATGTAAAATCAAATATTAAGTTTAAAAAGCAAAGTTGTGCGGTTTTTTTCTTTGATAAGTTTTACGATATATATAATACGATAACATTACCGCTTATTGATAAAATAGGATTGGGGAATTTGGCATCTAGCAGTAGAGATATTGATAGAAATGTAACTTATAATGCTAGATGTGTTTGGGGGTATCTTCATGATTACTATCATCACCAAGGTGTATTACCTTTTGATGAACATATTCAGTTGAAGACTAATTGGTATGTAGGTGTATTGGAAGAAATAAAAGTAGATGTACAAACATTATTAGCTCTTTCGATGGATTTTACTTTGCCATATCGGAATATTGTTTTTGAGTTTGTATTGCTTGATAGAGTTTTCAGATATACACAAGAGGTTAATATATATAGGAATTTCGATTCAGCTACATCATTTTTTATTATACAATATTTGTTGAATCATGATGTGATTTTAATTAAGAATGATAAATTAGAAATTAATTTATCTAAGATGATTGAAAAATTAAAAGTTTTGGTAAAAGAGATTGAAGAGATAGAAGGTCAATTTACTGATGATGAAGATACTTTTAAGTGTCAATGTAAAAAATACTTTTTCAAGACTTTAGAGGTACCTAAAACTCCTAATGATTATTATGCTATATCAGGCCAATTAGCTTTAAATTTAGTACAAGTTGGGATTTTATAGTTATAACTTATATTGTGAACAGATACCGTATGCAAGTATAAAAAAATAACGTAATTATGCTTGCATATATACTTGCAAACATATATAAATACTGGTGAACCTAGATAAATACTGACTTTGGCTACACACTTCTAAGCCGTGGGTCGGGGGTTCGAATCCCTCCTGGATCACCAAAGAAATAAGCGGATAGCTCGTAATAAGCTATCCGTTTTTTTATTGTATTTAGACTTTCTTTCGATGTAATTGTGCACCCATTATGTGGCATGTCTACGAAAGTTATGTTTAATGATTACTCAGATATAGTGCCTTGTACATACAAAATAGCTATACAAATATTTAATATAAAAAATTATATATAGTAATGTGGCAAGAACATTAATTTAGTGTACTTGAAAAAGTGACAATAATAGTATAGTATTCTAAATGAATTTAAGATGATATTTGTGTATGTGTAAAGGGAGTTTTGTATTATGAATTATCAAAATAAAATAGTGCTGACTACTGCAGTAGTGCTAGCAATTACAGGATCTGCCATTGCCGCAGGTATTAACAATACAGTTGATATAAACGCATCTAATTATGGTGCTGAAGCAGTAGGTAAAAATAATACAATTACTAGTACTGCTACCGCTGCTTTTGCTGCAGGCTACAATAATAGTGTATCTGCTCCTAATGCTACAGTTATTGGCACTGGTAACTATGCTAATGGAAAACAATCTTTAGCAGGTGGTATGAATTCAGAAGCTCGTGGTGCTAATAGTATTGCATTTGGTGATAATGCGCACTCTAACTTTGATGATACCTATGCTATTGGTTCTCAAGCTGTTACATCTAATAATGATACAGTAGCAATCGGTAATTACACGCAAGCTAATGGTGTGTCTTCTTTAGCTGTTGGCTATGAGAGTGTTGCTGATAAAGATTATAGTGTAGCTGTTGGTATTAGTGCTTCTGGTAATGGGCGGTTAGCTACTGCTATAGGTTTTAATGCTTGGGCCAATGCTGAGAATACAACTGTAGTGGGTCCTAATGCTAGTGCAAATGACACAGAAGCAGTAGCTGTTGGTAAGCGGGCGGAAGCATATGGTGTGGGTTCCGTAGCTATTGGTCATGGATCTTCGACCACAAAAGTAAGCTCTATTGCTATTGGTGATGGTGCTAGAAGTACAAATTCTTATAGCATGGCTATTGGTCAAGGATCAATGGCAAATGGGCCTTTTTCTATGACTATCGGTAATAACTCTAAATCTAAATCTGATCATACTATTGCTATTGGTAATAGTGTTATTACCTCTTTAAATAATAGTGTCGGTATAGGGTCTACTGTTAATGCTAATGGTGTAAGTTCTGTAGCTATTGGTCATTTGGTAAGTACATCAGGAACAAATGCAATCAATATTGGTAATGCTAATGAAGGTGCTACAAAAAACTCTGTACTAGTGGGGTCTTATAATATCGCAACTCATACGGATCATTTAGAAGATCCTGAAGGAGATGTATTAGTAGGTAATAATAATATTCTACAAGATGGATTCCATGGGGTTGTGCTTGGAAAAGATAATATAGTCAATGATGCTAACTATGCAGTTGCTATTGGTAATAGAGCTTCAGTAACAAAAGATGAATCTGTAGCGATTGGTCATAGTTCTAAAGCGAATACTGTAAGAGGGACTGATTCTTTAGTGGTTAATGGTGATACATACGACTTTGCTGGTACGAATCCTGTAGGAACCGTATCTATTGGTGATACTGGTAAGGAACGAACTATTACTAATGTAGCTGCTGGTCGTGTTGATGAGACATCTACTGATGCTATTAATGGTAGTCAACTTAACGCAGTAATTAATACTTTGAAACCAGTCACTGTAGTAGGTGATGACGAACAAAATATTAGAGTGGAAACTGTTACTAATAATGATCATGGTAAAGAATATAAAGTAATACTTAGCCGTACATTGAGTGATATGAGCGCTGTAAATCTTGGTGACCATGCTAATGGTACTGTGATTGAACGTGGTAGCGTTCAAATTAGTAATAGTGATGACACTAATCATAGTACTACTACATACTTTACAGCTGGTTCTGGGATGCTTGATAATGAGCATGCTTCTGTTTCTATTAATCAAAGTATTAATGGAGTTCCAGATGCTATTAATATCCGCTCTATGGTAGACCCTAATACACAATTAGCTATTAATAGCGATGGTATTGTAATTAAAGGCGATACAGATTATGAAACTAAAATGAGTTTTAGTACAGTTAGTGGTATTCATGCTGGTAATCAACAAATCCATGATGTAGCAAAAGGGACCGCTGATACAGATGCTGTTAATGTATCTCAATTAAAAGAAGTAGAATCTAAGATTAATAATATTGGTGGAAATATTATTAATGAAGTAAAGGAATATAGTAACGAATCTTCGGCATCCGCTATTGCATTGGCTGGTCTAAAATATTTAGATTATAATCCGAAAGATAAATGGTCCTTTGCAACAGCATATGGACATTATGTAAATAAATCGGCTATGGCTATTGGTGCAGCATACCAACCAAATGAAAATACAATGGTACATGCTGGATTTACCTTAAATAATCAATCAGCATTTAATGTTGGTGCTAGTTTTAAATTTGGATACCAAGATCCATCTTTAAAGACAAGTCGTTTTGACATGGCTAATCAAATTAAAGATATGCAAAAGCAAATTGATGAATTAAAAGCATTAGTGTTAAAGAAACAATAAATATCTAAACAGTATTGAATGGAAGTTATTGATATATATATAGAATAGACGGCTATAATATAGGTTTGTAGAGTGATTTTGGATATTGCAAACTGTGAGTTTCAAAATTGAAGTCCTCTAGATTAGCAAAGAAAAAAGCGGATAGCTCATAATGAACTATCCGCTTTTAGTTTCACTAAATAGATAAGAAATTATATATTAATTATTTATCAAAACCTAGTATTTATCAATATTCTTGCCACATAAATCTAATTAGTCAAAATAAAAGTCAAAAAAAGTCAAAAATTTTATCTTTGGCCTATTGACTTTTTGACTTAATGCGATTATTATAATGTCATAAGGTTGAAGAAACCTAGAAATAAAGCAAGAAATTAAACAGACTTAAAAAGTCAAACTGATATACTTGTAGTCAAAAGTGAGGTAATTTATATGAACAACAACTTCAATAACTTTGGTAGCGATTTCGGTAGCATGAATGATTTGTTCAATCAATTAATGAGTAATATGGGTGGTTATTCTACAGAAAACCGTCGTTATAAAATAAATGGTCGTGAAGTAACTCCAGAAGAGTTTGCTTTCTATCGTCAAACTGGTCGGTTGCCTTCTAACGAAGAAATGCAAGCTGCTCAAGTTGCACAACAAGGTAAAATGAAACAAGATGGCATCCTTGCTAAGTTGGGTACAAACTTAACTCAACAAGCTCGTGATGGTAAACTTGATCCTGTTATTGGTCGTAATAAAGAAATCCAAGAAACAGCAGAAATCTTAGCACGTCGTACTAAAAACAATCCTGTGCTCGTAGGTGATGCTGGTGTTGGTAAAACTGCTGTAGTAGAAGGCTTGGCACAAGCAATCGTTAATGGCGATGTTCCTGCAGCTATTAAAAATAAAGAAATCATTTCCATCGATATTTCAGGTTTGGAAGCTGGTACTCAATACCGTGGTTCTTTCGAAGAAAATATCCAAAACCTTATTAAAGAAGTTAAGGCCGCTGGAAATATTATCTTGTTCTTCGATGAAATCCATCAAATCTTGGGGGCTGGTTCCACAGGTGATGGTCAAGGTTCTAAAGGTTTAGCAGATATTTTGAAACCTGCTTTATCCCGTGGTGAAATGACTGTTATCGGTGCTACAACACAAGATGAATACCGTAACACAATCATGAAAAACGCAGCACTTGCTCGTCGTTTCAATGAAGTTAAGGTAAATGCACCATCTGCAGAAGATACTTTCAAAATCTTACAAGGCATTCGCCCATTGTACGAAGCACATCATAACATTGAATTGCCAGATGCTGTGTTGAAAGCAGCTGTAGATTATTCCGTACAATATATCCCTCAACGCAGCTTGCCAGATAAAGCAATCGACTTGATTGATGTAACAGCAGCTCACTTGGCTTCCCAACATCCTGTAACTGACATCAAAACATTAGAAGCAGATATTGCAGAAGCTAAAGCAAAACAAGAAGAGTTTGCTCAAAAAGAAGATTATGAATCCGCTATTAATGAAAAAATGCGTATTCAAAAATTACAAGAAGAAATCGATAACCACACTGAAAATCAAAAGGTTGTGGCTCAAGTTAATGACGTAGCTGAAGCCGTTGAAAGAATGACAGGTATTCCTGTATCTCAAATGGGTGCGTCCGATATTGAACGCTTGAAAGATATGAAATCTCGTTTACAAGCACATGTAATCGGTCAAGATAAAGCAGTTGAAGCTGTATCTAAGGCTATTCGTCGTAACCGTGCAGGTTTTGACGAAGGTAACCGTCCAATCGGTAGCTTCTTATTCGTAGGTCCTACAGGTGTTGGTAAAACAGAATTGGCTAAACAATTAGCTCTTGATATGTTCGGCAACAAAGATGCTATTATCCGCTTGGATATGTCCGAATACAGTGATCGCACAGCCGTATCTAAATTGATTGGTGCTACAGCTGGTTATGTTGGTTACGAAGATAACTCTAACACATTGACTGAACGCGTTCGTCGTAATCCTTACTCTATCGTACTATTCGACGAAATCGAAAAAGCAGACCCTCAAGTTATTACATTACTTCTTCAAGTATTGGATGATGGTCGCTTAACAGATGGTCAAGGTAACACAGTAAACTTCAAAAACACTGTTATCATTGCTACATCTAACGCCGGCTTTGGCTATGGTCAAGATAATGACGATGAAAATAAAGTAGATGTAATGGACCGTATCGCTCCATTCTTCCGCCCAGAATTCTTGAACCGTTTCAATGCCGTTATCGAATTCAACCAATTGAAAAAAGAAGACTTGAAACAAATCGTAGATTTGATGCTTGATCAAGTGAATAAAACTTTAGCTAAAAAAGAAATCACTCTTGATGTAACTGAAGCAGCTAAAGAATTATTGATGGAACAAGGTTATGATAAAACTATGGGCGCTCGTCCATTACGTCGGGTTATCGAATCTGAAATTCGCGATAATGTAACTGACTTCTACTTAGATCACATCGATGCAAAACACTTGCTTGCTGATATAAAGGATGGGCACATTGTTATTAGTGAAAAAACTGCTGATACTAATGCCGCTCAAAGTAAAGGGCAAGATACAGATGTAAATAAATCTGAAGATAAAGACAACTAATTGTCGTTGACAAATCTGAATAAAGTAGTAAGATTAAAACATAATTATATAGTGAGTATGCAAGGGAGCCTATTATATAGGCTGAGAAAGGGCTGCGAGCACCTGACCTTTATACCTGATCGGGATCATGCCCGCGTAGGAAGCACGCTAATACTTAATACGGGTATCGATCATTTGATTGATACCCGTTTTTGCATACCTAACTATATATGTATTCTATATAGGAGGATGTACAGATGTTTATGACACAATTAGAGTCAGCTGTAGCTGGTGTAATTACGAATCAAATGAAAGCTGTTGCTGAGAAAGAGCAGATGGATGTTGACACACTACGTGAGCTTGTTGCGAAGGGGGAAGTCGTTATTCCTTGTAATAAACTGCATACGAGTATTTCTCCGGAAGGCATTGGTAAACGTCTTAGAACTAAGATTAATGTAAACTTAGGAACATCTAAAGATGTAACAGATTATGATAGTGAAATTGAAAAGGTCAATCGAGCTATACGACTTGGTGCAGAATCAATTATGGATTTATCCACTCATGGTGATACCAGTATTTTTAGACGTAAACTAATTGAATCTTCACCAGCAATGATTGGGACTGTTCCAATTTATGATAGCGTCATTCATCATCAAAAAGATTTAGGGGAATTAACAGCCCGAGATTTTCTCGATACTATTCGCTTGCATGCACAAGATGGGGTAGACTTCATTACTATTCACAGTGGTATTACGCGTAAAACAATTGAGCAAATCAAGAAACATAAACGATTGTTAAATATAGTAAGTCGCGGTGGCAGTCTTGTGTTTGCTTGGATGAGCATGACTGGTCATGAAAATCCTTTCTATGAATATTTTGATGATATTTTAGCCATCTGTAAGGAATATGATGTGACGGTATCTTTAGGGGATGCGTGTCGTCCTGGTTGCTTAGCAGATGCTACCGATGTGTGTCAGATTGAGGAACTCGTTCGATTAGGGGAATTAGCTAAACGTGCTAAAGCCTATGGTGTACAAGCTATGATTGAAGGGCCTGGTCATGTACCACTTAATCAAATTCAAACTAATATGGAAGTTCAAGAGTCATTGTGTGGTGGCGCACCATTTTATGTATTAGGACCTCTTGTGACAGATATTGCTCCTGGGTATGATCACATTACAGCCGCAATCGGCGGCGCAGTAGCTGGCATGCATGGCGCTTCTTTCTTGTGTTATGTGACACCTGCAGAACATTTGGCCTTACCTAATGCGGATGATGTAAAAGATGGTATTATGGCCTTTAAAATTGCCGCTCATGCTGCAGATATTGCTCGTGGTATTCCTCATGCTAGAGATATAGATGATAAAATGGCTCGAGCTCGGCAAGTACTCGATTGGGAAGAACAATATGCATGTGCTATTGATCCTGAACGGGCACGTGCTATACGTGAAAGCCGGGCTCCAGAAGACGATCATAGTGATACCTGCTCTATGTGCGGTAAATTCTGCGCTGTACGTAGTATGAATAAAGCATTACAAGAAGAATATATCGATATTTTATAGCTGAATTGGATGGGCTAGGGAGGTCATTATGGAAATTATTATAAATGGCGAAGCTAAATTAGTCGTATCCAATCAGCTCAGTACCCTTTTAGATGAGCTTGGATATGCTGGTAAGCGCTTTGTAGTAGAACTAAATGGTGAAATTATCAGTAAAGAATTGTATACCACTACCGTACTTACGGCAGCTGATCGATTAGAAATTGTTAGTTTTGTAGGAGGCGGTTAATATGTCAGATACATTTACAATTGGTAATACTAACTTTTCAAGTCGCTTATTAGTGGGAACCGGTAAATTTGCTTCCTATCCGTTAATGAAAGAAGCCTTAGAAGCTTCTCACACAGATATTGTTACAGTTGCCTTAAGACGGGCTAATACAGCACAGTCAGAGGGGGATATTTTAAGCTATATCCCTGATACTATGCACTTGTTGCCAAATACATCTGGCGCTAGGAATGCAGAAGAGGCGATACGTATTGCTCGAATGGCTAGAGAATTAGGCTGTGGTAACTTGATTAAGATTGAAGTGATTCAAGATCAACGATATTTGATGCCTGATAATATGGAAACTATTAAGGCTACGGAAGTATTGGCGAAAGAGGGGTTTGTCGTATTTCCTTATATGAGTCCTAATTTGATGGATGCAAAGCGATTAGTTGAAGCTGGCGCTGGATGTGTTATGCCCTTAGCATCTCCTATTGGCAGCAATAGAGGTCTTGAGGCAAAAGGGCTCATTGAAATTCTCATTGATTCCTTACAAGTCCCTATTATTGTGGATGCTGGGATTGGACGGCCTTCTGATGCGGCTATTGCTATGGAAATGGGGGCTAGTGCAGTGTTAGTGAATACGGCTATTGCTACAAGCCCTAATCCAGTAGGAATGGCAGAGGCCTTTTACCATGCTGTACAGGCTGGAAGAAAAGCATATCTTGCTAAATATGCCCCTAAGAAAACTGTTGGGAGCGCTTCTTCACCATTAACTGGATTTTTACGAAAGTAGGGTGAGAGATATGTCATTTGTAGATGTACTTTCCACAATTTCAGATGAAGACATAGCTCAGACTCTTGCTAATATAACTGATGAGCAAGTGGTATCTACGCTTTCAAAATCTCACATGGATATACATGATGCTTTGATTTTATTATCTCCTAAGGCTATCCCTCATATAGAAACTATGGCTCGGTTAGCTCATGAACAGACTGTACAACAATTTGGATATACTATGCAATTATTTACCCCTATGTATATTTCCAATTACTGTGATAATGGTTGTGTCTATTGTGGATATAGTCATCATAGTTCGATTGTTCGAGAAAAATTGACTATGGATGATATCGAATCAGAAGCACAAGCTATTGCAAAAACAGGGTTAGAACAAGTGCTAGTATTGACTGGCGAATCAAAAACATGTAGCCCTCCTTCATATATTCAATCGGCTGTGGAACGGCTGGTAAAACAATTTAGTAGTGTTAGCATAGAAGTATATTCGCTTACATTAGAAGAGTATCAATCACTTGTAAAAGCTGGTGCTGATGGAATGACTATGTTCCAAGAAACGTATAATCCTACGTTATATAAGACTTTGCATCCCTTTGGCCCAAAGAGTGATTATGAAAAACGGATTGATACACCTGAATTAGCTTGCCAAGCTGGCTTTAGAGTCGTTAATATTGGTGCTTTGATGGGGCTTGATGAGTGGCATAGAGAAGCATATAAGACAATGTTACATTTGCAATATTTAATGCAGTCATATCCAGATGTAGAGCTTTCTGTATCGGTACCGCGGATTCGACCTTGTGCAGTAGGGTATTCACCAGAACATCCTGTAGATGATGTTTCGCTAGTACAATATATTTTAGCTTTGCGGTTATTATTCCCAAGAGTGGGGATTACGTTATCCTCTCGTGAAAGTAGAACTATGCGCAATCATCTTGTTCCATTGGGGATTACAAAAGTATCTGCTGGAGTCACTACTTCAGTAGGTGGTCATACTAAACAAGATGACTCTAGTCAATTTACCATTAGTGATAACCGTAGTGTACATGACATGGTCGCTATGCTAGAACATACGGGATATCAACCAGTATTTAAAGATTGGCAAATGTTGTAAGGAGCTTAAAGTATGGTGCATATAGGTAATACGTTCGAACAGGCTATTGCAAAGTTTTATAGTGAATCAGATTTTTCTCTACTTCAAGAAACTGTTATTGGTATCATGGGGGCCGGTGGATTAGGATCTAATTGTGCCGTTAATTTGGCCCGTAGTGGCATACGTCACTTTATCATTGCCGATTATGATAGAGTAGAAATGAGTAACTTGAATCGTCAATACTATTTTCCTCACCATGTGGGACAGTTTAAGGTGGATGCCTTACAAGATATCCTTACAGAAATCAATCCTAATATTACAGTGGTCACCTATCGAGAGGCTTTAACAAAAGACAGTATACCTGCCATTTATGATGCAGCAGATATATTGATAGAAGCCTTTGATTCTGCAGATGCTAAATCAATGTTTGTAGAAGGGACTTTGTCTATGGTAAAACCTAAAATTATGGTTTCTGGACTAGCAGGGATTGGCAAGTCAGATGACTTAACTACCAAGAAAATCGGAACTGATATATATGTAATTGGTGATGAAACATCTGATATTGCTGATGCTAATCCGTACGCCCCTCGTGTATCAATTGCAGCAGCTAAACAAGCTGATGTAGCATTATCCATAGTATTAGATAAAGGTAGAGACTAAGATGAAAGCAACGAGTCGAAGCGAGAAACTAACAAAGGTGATGGAATCATGTCCTATTTATGGGATCACCGGTGGTAATCGAGATGTAGTTCCTTTAGTACAAGACATGTTAAGTGCTGGAATTCGTATTATTCAATATCGAGAAAAACATAAAACACCGATATTACGTTATCAAGAGGCTATGGTATTACGCCAGTTGACTTCGGCGTATCATGCGCTACTTATTATTGATGATTATGTAGATTTAGCTTTAGCTGTTCATGCTGACGGTGTTCATGTAGGACAAGATGATCTACCACCTAATACGGTACGGCGTATCGTGGGATCTGATATGCTAATTGGATGGTCCACGCATAGTATTAATGATTTAAAATGTGCTAATCGATATCAGAATATAATCGATTATATTGGGGTGGGACCTGTTTTCTCTACACAAACAAAGCCTAATGCACATCCTGTAGGGATTTCTTATGTACATTGGGCTAAACAATTTAGTAAACTCCCTATAGTAGCAATTGGGGGGGTTAAAACTTCAAATGTAGAAAGTGTTTGGAATGCCCATCCTGATTTTATCTGTGCTGTTTCTGAAATTACAGATTCTTCAGATATGCAAGAAACAATACATGAATTACTATCTGGATATGTAAATGTGAGATAATAGATTTATGGGTATAACTATATTTCATGATATTTATGGAAAATCGGTATAAATAAAGAGTAGTTATATATAAAGTATCAATATATTCGTTGTATTGATAGATTTATAACCTGATATCTGCAATAAAAACTGAAAAAGTATACAAAATACATAGAATAAAAAAGATACTTCATAATCATGTGAAGTATCTTTTTTTATTTAGAAGTTATATTAACTATAAAAATAATATCTTATGATTTAAAACTATATCTTTTGTTTGAGTTAAATCACAAAAAAATATAAAAATATGAATAAAATATGAAAATGATAATTTGAAGTAAAATTTTTAATAATTAAATATAAATTACAGTATAGTCGTATAGGTATAAAAATATAATAATAATGAATTTTAAAACATATATCTTTATAGATGATATAGATAAAAATTGGTTATTTTTATTTAATGTTAATTGTAATATGTATAAAAATTTTACTGAATAGTAAAAATAGTATTTGAGAAATACCATGTAATTATGATAAAATCATGAAGTTGACTCGTACATAAATAATAAAGAGTAATGTGAAAAGTAGAACTATATAAATTATAGAAAACAGAAAGAACATCCTGTTAGTGAGTGTTAGTTATTAAAGGAGAACATGATGAATAAAATCTTTAAGGTTGTTTGGTCTAAAAGCAAACAATGTTATGTAGTCGTATCAGAAATTGCTAAAAATACGACTGGTAAAAAGAAAATTATTGTTGCTGCCATTTTAGCGGGGTTAGCTACACAAGGCTGTAATGTAATGGCGGCAGGAGCAGGCACTCCTGCTACGAGTAATAATGTTTGGGGGAAAACAACTCCTGGAGGGGTAGCGATTGGCCCTAATACAGAGGCTTTGGGTGCTTCGGCAATAGACCCGGCTTCTGGTAAAGCCAGAGTGGCACCTTCTATTGCCATTGGCCTTTCATCAAGGTCAGAAGGTCTAGATACAATTACAATCGGTATTGGTGCAGGAAATAGCAAATCCTATGGGATTTCGATGGGGAAACAAACCAATGTTACTGGTGATTATGGTATTGCTATTGGTTATCAAACATCGGCTATGTCAGATCATGCAGTGGCTATAGGTGAACAAACGAGAGCACCTAAGATGGGGGCCACTGTTATGGGGGTAAGTGCTCGTGGCTATGGACAAGGTTCTGTATCATTAGGTTGGCAAGCCTTAGCTGGTGCAGATGTATATGGATCTGGAATCAATATTCAGTCCAATCCATATACTGATTCATCAACTGATATTAATAACTATCAAAAATGGGGCGATACAGCTGTTGGCTTAAGAGCTGTCGCAACAGGTGGAAATGCAACAGCATTAGGTCGTAGTGCAAGAGCTGCTGCTGAAAACGCTATTGCCATTGGTGGTGGTGACGGTAATAATTTTAATAATAACACTGAAAAAACAGAGGCAACAGCTAGTAAAGCTATTGCAATGGGCTATAATGCAAAGGCTAGTAATAGTAATGCTCTCTCTCTTGGTGTAAAAGCGACTGCTAGTGGTTCAGATTCAGTTTCTTTAGGTACAAGTTCAAAGGCTACAGATAGTGGATCTATTGCAATCGGTGAAACATCAGAGTCTACAGATACTAATTCAGTTGCTCTTGGGTATACTAGTAAAGCAAATGGTGCTTCCGCTACAGCTATCGGACCTCAAAGCCAGGCAACAAAAACATCTGCTGTTGCACTAGGGCGTGGCGCAATGGCGACTGAGGATTATGCAGTCGCTATTGGGGATTCTGCATCCGCAACTATAACTAAAGGTGTTGCTCTTGGGTACAAATCTAAAGCCAATACAGCATCTGGTGTAGCTGGATATAATGCTAATACAAACCGGACAAATACATATGCTGGGTTAACTGGAAATACGTTAACAAGTACCTTGGGGGCTGTTTCCATTGGCGATGGTACTAATACACGTCAAATTACTGGCCTTGCAGCTGGTACAAATGATACAGATGCTGTTAACGTAGCTCAACTTAAGAGTGTTAATTTAGCTTTCACAGGAGATAATAGTTCTAGCGGAGATGTTAATTTAGCGAATAGTAAGCTAGCCGTTACTGGTGATAACACCTATATAACAACGGCTGCAGCTAATCAAGGCTTGGTTATTAAGGCTAAAAAAGAAACTATAACTGTTAGTAATGGTACTGCCAGTGCAAGTATAGGGGTGGCTGATGCTAGGAATGTAGCAGACTCTATTAACCAAGCGAATGCAGATCAAAAAATTAGCTACAAAGCTAATGGTGGTACAACTAATAGTGTTAAGTTAACCGATGGATTTACGTTTAACGATGGTAAATCTACAGTAGCTACAGTAGCAAATAATGGCCAGATTACTTATGATTTAAATGCAGCTACTAAAAAATCTATTACTGACTCTGAAGCAGCTGTAAAACGTACTATTTCATTAGGTGCAGATAGTGGCCCTCGTTCTAGTCAATCCTTAAACAATAACAATGTAGCATTTGATGTTAAGGGGAAGACTGATTCTTATATTACTACTGCTATGGTTGGTGATACTCTTACTGTTAATACTACAAGAGGTGCAATTCAAAGCGATACAGCAGGGACTGCATCATTATCTGGTGCTGATGGGTTGGCAACAGCTCAAAATGTTGCTACAGCTATTAATAAAGCTAAAGAAGGTTCTGCATGGAATTTAGCGGTTAATACAGGGGCAGCTCAAAAAGTTTCAGGTGGTAATAAGGTTACATTCAAAGATGGTAAAAATATCAGCCTTACACAATCTGGCACAACTATTACTGTGGGTACGACAGATCAGCTTACAGCTGATAATGTAACTGTAGGTACTGGGGCTAACCAGATTGTTTTAAATGGTACAAATGGTGAGGTTTCTGGTAAAAGTATTAAAGCTGGAAATAGTACTTTGAATACAAATGGCTTAACCATTTCTGGTGGTCCGTCTGTAACATCTACTGGTATTAATGCTGGTAATAAAGTTATTTCTGGTGTAAGCCAAGGTGTAGCTGGTACTGATGCTGTTAATAAGAATCAAATGGATGCAGCTATTAAAACTGTAGCGGATTCTACTAGTGAATTAGGAAAAAATACAATTACATTGGCAGCTCAATCTGGTTCTACTACTGGTCAAGCTTTAAACTCAGCGACTGGTATTAAGTTCTATATTAATGGTGAAAGTGGTAGCGATGCTTTAATTAGTACAACAGCTAGTGGTACAAATGTATCTGTAGCATCCACACAAAAACTAAAAGATGCTGTTACTCAAGCGGCTAATGCAGCTAATAAGGATTTATCTAATTTATCAACAGCTGGTGATACACATATTAAAGATCTAGCTAAAACTGCAGCTACTTGGAATGTGTCTACTAATGGTAGCAATAATACTGCTGTAGCAGGTGGGGAAACTGTAAACTTCATTAACGGTGATAATGTAGCCATTACCAATACAGGACGCAATATTACCATTGGTACTGCGAAAAACGTATCCTTCGATAAAGTAACTGTTGGTGGTATTACTATTGATAAAACAAATGGTATTAATGCTGGCGGTAAAGAAATTAAAGGCATTGCCGATGGAACTGCTGCAGATTCTGCTGTAA
>NZ_CAUQYW010000021.1:0-14044 GCF_963522475.1 uncultured Veillonella sp.
TATCTGCTGCTGTTGCGCTAGAAGCTGCTTTTGTTGCAGAGGAATCTGCTGCTGTAGCACTGGATGCTGCCTTAGTCGCAGAGCTATCTGCTGCTGTTGCGCTAGAAGCTGCTTTTGTTGCAGAGGAATCTGCTGCTGTTGCAGAGCTTGCTGCCTTTGTAGCAGAACTATCAGCTTTATTAGCTGCTGCTTCAGCACGAACTGCAGAGCTTTCAGAGCTAGATGCAGATGTAGATGCTGCTGTTGCAGAGGATGCTGCTTTTGTTGCTGCTGTAGATGCTGTTGTAGCTGCTGTAGAAGCAACTGTAGCTGAGGAAGCCGCGTTGGTTTCACTTACTTTTGCATTAGATGCAGCTGTACTTGCTACAGATGCAGAAGATATCGCTTTTGTTGCCGCTGCTTCTGCGGCTGCTGCAGAGCTAGAGATCGCCGCTTTGGCTGCATTATAACCATCAGCTGTAGAGTTAGCTGTAGAAACTGCTGCATCAGCTTTAGATTCTGCACTCGTTGCTTTTACAAGAGCAGAACTAGCTGCTGTAGATACGCTTGTAAGTGCAGTAGCTGTACTTTCAGCAGCTTGAACTACAGCATGTAATTGAGATCCGTTAATGGCATCAGTAGAGGTAGCAGACACACGACCAGCTGCCACATTCGTAATAGTACGTTTCACAGTACTAGAACCAACGGAAATCGTGCTATCTGCTGTATCACCTGCAAAGTTATAACTGTTACCAGCAATTGTCATACTTGCAGTACTTACCTTATCTTCTGTTTCAGAATCTGCGCCTAAGGCTACGGCATGATAGTTCTTAGCCTTAGCACTAGCCCCAAGAGCTGTTGCGTAGGTCGCCTGTGTTACCTTAGCATTATCACCTAATGCCATGCTGCTAGCGGATTGATTGTCGATAACAGCTTGACGACCGAGAGCAATTGTGCCATCAGATTGTGCTTTAGCAGAAAGACCGATTGCAGTAGCTGCTAACCCACTAGCTACACTAGAATGCCCTGCTGCAATTGTATTTGTACTAGAAGCAGCTGCTAGTGTTCCAAGGGCAAGTCCATGTTCACCACTAGCAGTTGTAGCATTCCCTAGTGCTAATGCACTCTCTGCAGATGCACTTGTAGAATAACCAACAGCTACGGAATATTTACCACTGCTAGTAATTTTATTACCAATTGCTACGGCGCTATCTTTACTAGCACTTGTTTCTACACCAAGTGCGACACCGTTAAGACCACTAGCTACAGCTGTATCACCTAAGGCAATAGCAGATTGACCAGATGCTGCAGATTTGGCACCAACAGCAATAGATCTTGAGCCTGTTGCCTTAGCCGCATCAGTTGCATTTGTTTCACCACCGATAGCAACAGAGTCAAGCCCAGATGCAGTTGTATTCTTACCGATTGCTACTGCATTACTTTCAGATGCCGCTGCACTCGTACCTAAAGCAACAGTATCAGCTTTGCTTGCAGTTGCAGCATTACCAATAGCTGTAGCACCAGTTTCAGAGGCAGCTGTAGTTTTACCAATTGCTATACTAGCTTCATTGCTAGCACGTGCTGCAGCACCAAGGGCAACAGAATAATCACCTGTAGCACCAGTTTGTGTACCATTATACGCACTACCAATAGAGATAGAGCGATCACCAGATGCTGTATTACTATACCCAATACCCACTGCTGCCGTGCCAGATACAGTAGTATTCGAACCACCACCAAAAGCTTGATTACCTGTAGTATTGACTAAATAACCAACTGCAGTAGCACCACCACCATTTGCAGTAGTACTAGCACCAAATGCGTTATCATTCTCTTTAATTGCTTTTGCATTATAACCAATAGCTGTAGCAGAGCTTTCAGATGCTGCTGCACTTGTACCAAAGGCAATAGCATTTGCTTTACTAGCAGCTGCTTTTTTACCAATAGCTGTAGCTGCTTCTCCAGAAGCCACTGTAGCGGTACCAATAGATACAGCATCCGTAGCGCTAGCAGCAGTATGAGTACCAGTATCACCACTGGAACCAATAGCTACAGCATTCTTACCGCTTACATCTACTTGGTAACCAATACCTGTACCGTATTGCGCAGCACTTGTGATATTAATTGTAGAACCAAGACCTGTACCTTGATTAGCATGTACTTGAGAGTTATAACCTACAAGTGTAGCCGCTGATTGATCAACAGTTAAGTCCCAGCCCAGACCAGTAGATCTTTCTTTTGTAACTTGTACATTCTTACCTACTGCTGTTGCACCCCAACCAGTGGCTCTGTTACCCGCACCAATTGCAATAGTTGCAGTGCCATCAGCAACTGCACCTTCCCCAACAGCAATAGCTTGGCTAGTCTTAGCTTGAGTGTTCTTACCTAATGCAATAGTATTACTTTCAGAAGCAGCTGCACTTGTACCTACAGCAATTGCATCAGATTTACTTGCATTTGCTGCATTACCAATTGCTACCGCACTACTTTCAGATGCAACTGCACTTGTACCAATTGCAGTAGCACTATTAGCAGTAGCAGATGTATTTGTACCAAGAGCAATTGCACTTTCACTGTTAGCTGTAGCCTGACCTATTGCAATAGATCCTTTTCCTGTCGCCTTTGCATTCCAAGCACCTGCAAAAGCATTCCAAGCAGCTGAAGTATCATTGCCTAAAGCAATACTACCACGACCTGAAGCATTTGAGCTTTGCCCGATAGCAATCGCATTCTCTTCAGTAGCATTGGCACCACCAGATGAAGTACCATTAATCGCTATAGTACCTTTTTTTGACGAACCGGCAAATGATCCAGTAGCAGCAACATCCATAGTCGCCAATGGCTGCATCATTAAAGATGCCAAAATACCAGCTACAACGATTTTCTTTTTCCCCGTCGTGTTTTTAGCCATTTCAGATACTACTACGTAGCACTGTTTAGATTTGGACCAAATAACCTTAAAGATCTTATTCATACTAACCTTTTACTCCTAATTCTTCTAACAATATTTGATATTTGAGTATATTTTCTTTATTGAATGGTGACACCGAATCAATGAGTTTATCATTCCATTTTTTATGGCTTTCAAAATCATCATCATAGGATTTAATAGCACTAATCAATTGACGTTCACCGTCATAGGCATCAAATCCATCATAGTAAAAGCCTACATGGTGTGCTTTTAACATTGGTGAGTTATGTACTAGTGGATAACCACCATATAATGCCTCATAATATACATAGTTCAATGCATTTTCCCATTGGAAGGAAAGCACAATGTCCGTGTATTTTGCAAGAAAATGCGGCGTAATATGACGCGTTTCAACAGTCATCACATTAGCTTTAACGGCTGATGTATAGCCAATAAAATTAAAAATGGCATCATTGTCTTTGATGTCATAGGTATTACATAAATATATATGCTTTACCAATTCTGGATGGTTCCGATAAGCCTCTTCACCAATCAAAATTGGGATCATACAGTTTTTCAGTACCGATATATTCGGTTCCAATACAGAGACGCGAGCCCCATTCGCTTTCATTTGACCACGTTCATAACCAAAGGTATATGGTTCTTCAATAGATTTAGTCATATGGTCTAAAAACAATGGATTCCATAAATGAGGAGCCTCATATACAGGAGCTTTTGTCATAATTTCTAAATAGCAACGATTCGTATTCATATGCTGTGGAATCATCCATACAGCATCATATTTCGTACCGTTAAAAGCACGGGCACCAGGTTTATCGTGAACCATCTTTTCCATATCGGCAATGAAATCATTCCCCATACGGTACGACACGATTTTGGCACCACGTTTACGATATTCCGCTTCGATTTGTGGTTCTAATGTTAATGTTCCCTCAATCAAAACATCAGTTTTATCGATGACTTCATCGCTATCATAAATCTCGATATCCATCAAATCTAATCGCATATTGTCAGACAATGTATTCTTATCATTTCGCCAGTACACAAAATAAACGGAATCGACGCCATCAATTTGTTCTAGGCACTGTTTTAAAAAGTACATATTCTGTCCGGCCCCATTTGACCAGATGTGATTATACGACTTACCCCAGAAAAAGGTAATCCCAATATTAATCGTAATCCCTCCTCCTCAATTTTTTAAAGCTTCCCTCATCTAAAATTCATATAACCCATTCTATCAAATATAATTAATACAAAGCAATTTTATTTCGACCATTTTCGATGTTTTTATAAACATACTATGCTCTATATATATTTTGTTTATAAATTTAAAATTTGAGATACAAAGCCTTCATTTTCCCCTACATATACAGATTAAATCAATTAGTAATTTTAATATATAACACTAAAAAAAGGCTGTTATATATATGATTAAACTCACATATATAACAGCCTTTATATTTGTATATACTATCAGTATTTCTGTAAATATATTAATTTTTTACACGTCATCAAATATTAAATACTAACCTTCATACTATTTACATTTTTTAGTATTTGAAATAGATGTTCAGACATTAATGTCTTCCTACTAATTGTTGTACCATAGATTTTAAGGACTCAATTTCAGCTCGTTGTTGTTCAATTTCAACTTGTTGTGCATCATTTTTGGCTTGCATACGTGTCATTTCATCTTGCATAACATAAATAGAGCTAATAGGACCACCTTTATAGCGATCAGGGATATTTTTCTTCTCTGGACTATAGCCAAATTTATGTGTCACGCCAGCGTTTACCATATTATGACTACCAAACGAAACACCTACATTCAACATGGTATTTTCATTTGTGTAATGAGCTAAGCCAAGGGCTGCAGCTGTTTCGCCACGATAGTTCCCTACACCTGCCATCACTTGTGTTGGCTCCATAGGATCGTATTGAATTGGTTTTAACGCTGCCATAGCCGCTGCATGAGCACCAATGCGTTGTGTTTCAGAGGATACGTTGCTAATAGCTTGTTTCAATTCTTTTGTATCACTAGTATTTTGTTCTACGACTCGATTAATTACAGTTGCCACATTATCTGATGTAGCTACGCCACTTTCACCAGTAACCTTACCAGTACCATCAACGGTTAAGTTAGATGTTTTTACATTGTACGTTACTTCACCATTATCACCAACAGAAGCGGTTGTAAAATTACCAGAGGTAAAATTCAAGCCATCCTTCAAGCTCGTAGTTTTCGCGGTATTACCATCTGCTTTATAAGCAAGTTTTATGTTAGCAGTATCGACAGCCAAATTACCAATATTAGCAATAGAGTCTTTTAACTGTTTTACATTTACAACATCACTATCTGAGACACCAGCTTTTACGCCTTCAATCACTTGATTGCCAGCCTTAATACCATGTGTACTAAAACGTACGAGCTTGCCATTGGAGTCAGCCTGCATACCATCCATAGTAAATTCAGCAGTATCCAAGTTATTCGTATTTTCAAGCTTTGTACCATTAGCAGTAATAGCAGTATTTACATCGCCAGCAAAGAATTGAGCTTTCTCTTTGTTAATAATGCTATGCTTATGATCTGTAATAAGGCCAAACTCAGCTGAGTCTAAATTAGTAAGAGTTGGATTTATAGTTGCCGCTCCTACTTGTAAGGGACCAGACATAGCTAATGCAGTTAATACTGCTGCCACTAAAATTTTCTTTTTCCCTCTAGTTGTATTAGATAATTCAGATGCAATTGTATAATAGTGTTTAGTTGTTAACCAAATAGTTTTAAAAGTAGTATTCATAGTAACCTTTGCACTCCTCTCTAGCGTATGTACACTAACTGTCGATTGATATACGAATAAACTCACTCTTAATACACTTTTTTCATATTTGCCGCCATTATATCATCTTATCTTCATTTTTACCAATACTTTTTCATTATTTCTTCATTTTCAACCAACCATTATAAAGTTTCATCCTAATAGGTTATCAAGATTAATCTTGGTAATGCAAAAACGAAAACAGCTATCTCATAGTGATGACTCTACAAGATAGCTGTTCTAGGATTATAGTATATTATTTTTTCTATGCTTACCTAACCGTAAATACATATATACTTTGTTCATATGCTAATTTGATACGCTTATGTAAACGATTCATATATGCTCTGTATATATCTTGAGCTTCCTCAATGGATACAAGATTAAAGCTAATCCCATCCCCTACCGGTAATTGACTAAGACGAGGTAAATCGGCAGTAATGATAGTACCAATTTTTGTATAGCCACCAGTGGTTTGGCGATCTGCCATAAGGACAATAGGATGACCATTCGATGGCACTTGAATAGATCCGAACACAGCACCATCAGAAATGATATCGGCACTGTCTACGTGTTCAATTTCAGGACCATCCAAACGGAATCCCATGCGATCACACTCGACAGTCAATGTATAGATATTATCCCTAAAAGTTTTAATACCATTTTCTGTGAAATGCTTTGCTTGATCACCTAAAACAACGCGTAACGGTTCATGACATTCTCGACCGCCTCGGTTATACAAGGCTGTATTGAATAAAGTATGTCCTTCATCACGATAATCACATACATACATATCATCTCTGGTAAAAGCCTTAATACCAAGTTCATCATCCTTTTGTAATGGTCGTCCCTCGAGGCCGCCTATTTTTGCCTTTGTATGTGTAGATACGCTACCATTGATACTAGGTACATCGATACCACCAGAAAATGAAATGTACATGCGCACACCACATTGGCTAAAACCACCGGAAATAACATCACCTTCATGACATAGAATCGGAATATATCGAGGCACTAGTACATCATTAATAGTTGGTTCCATATCAGCCCCAGTAAAAGCAACAATACATGTGCCTTTCACTGTTAATGTTGGTGGTAACAAGGTACATTCTAAAGCTCCTGCTGGTTTCACATTGCCTACGAGAGCTTGACCTAAGAGATAACTTTCACTATCCATAGGCCCTGCTACAGGCATACCATATTGCTGAAACCCAACGCGCCCTTCATCTTGAACAGTTGTATACATACCAGGTGCATTAATGTAGATAGATGATTTCTGAAAATTATTGATAGCCATGTAACTCACCTACCTCAACCTCATACATGACAGGAACATAATCCCCGCCCAAAGATTTAATACGATTATATTCCGCTTCATCTATGGGCACATAACGCACATAGTCGCCAGCACTCAATAATGCAGCTTGTTCCTTAGACATGTCATACATAGTTACTGGTGTTCGTCCAATGATTTGCCACCCTCCCGGAGAGTCAGATGGATAAGTACCAGTTTGTTCCCCTGCGATGCCTACAGAGCCTGCAAGGATCAAAGTCCTTGGAGAGGATAAACGAGGCGTTGCTATACGTGGGTCCATGCCACCTAAATAGGTAAAGCCAGGAATAAAGCCTAACATATAAACTAAATAGTCTGTACCACTATGAATAGCTATAACCTCTTCTTCACTTAGATTATTGTGAGACGCTACAAAACCAAGGTCTGGTCCAAACTCTCCACCATACACAGTAGGGATTTCAATAACAGTCACCTTTTCATTATCATTATCTGTTATAGATTCAGAAAATATAGGCTCAATGATATGACACATATCTGCATAGGAATAGAGCATAGCATCATATTGCACGAGTAACGCACAATAGGTAGGAACTAATTCAATAATTCCATCTAATTGTAACGCTTGAATTCGCTCTATAGTTTGTCGAATATGTCGATTAATCTTTGGATCGATCACTTGACCAAAATCAATAGAGATAGCGCAATCTCCTACAGGTGAAATTGTAGGTTTCATAGGTACCTCCTCTTATAACCAGAAAGAACCATTACCTTCAAACGAAAATAATGGTACTTTCACAACTATCAAATTAACCTAGTAATTTAGCAATACCTTGTAAGGATGTAACACCAATATACGCTGTCACAAGTACTACAATCCATCCTGTATAGTATAACAGTTTATTGTGTTTGTAGTCTCCTACAATTTCAGATTTATGAGTAGCAAAGAGCATCACAGCCAATGTAATCGGCAAAATCAAGCCATTTACAGAGCCCGCCAAAATCAATAAGGATGCTGGTTTACCAATGAAAATCAAAATACATGTAGAAATAAAGATAAAGGCCATAATGGTCAATTTTTCATTTCTTTCTACTACTTTGAACAATGTTTTTAAGAAGGATACCGATGTGTACGCCGCACCTACTACAGATGTTAAGGCCGCACAGAAGAATACGATACCAAATAATTTATAACCAATTTCACCAGCACCGAGAAGGAATGCAGAACCTGCTGGATCTTTAGAATCTAGTACATATCCCATGGACACAACGCCAAGAACTGCTAAGAATAGTAATATACGAACTACCGCGTCTACAGACATACCCATAAATGCTGCTCGGCGTACATCTGTCAAATGTTCTTGACCGGTAATACCAGCATCAATAAGACGATGGCCACCAGAGAATGTAATATAACCGCCTACAGTACCACCGATAAGAGTTATGGTAGCAAGCCAAGGATAATGAGTTGGTGCTACTGCATGAGTAGCTGCTTCAGCCACAGGTGGATTTGTAGAAAATGCTACGTAAGCAATCAATACTAACATAACGGTACCAAGTATTTTAGCAGTGTTATCTAGAACGCCACCCATTTTCTTGGATGTAAATAATAGAATACCAAGAATACCACTAATAGCCGCTGCTGTCGTAGTATCGATACCAAACACAATGTTTAAACCCATAGAGGCGCCCCCAATATTACCAATATTGAAAGCAAGACCGCCAAGGGAAATCAAAAACGCTACAAAGTAGCCAAGGCCTGGCAACACTTTATTTGCTATATCTTGACCGCGCATTTTAGATACGCCAATGATAGTCCACACATTTAACTGTGCAATAACAGAGAAAATAACGGAAATAATAATGGCAAAGGCAAAATCTGATTTTAAATCATTTGTAAATGCTGCCGTTTGTAACATAAAACCAGGCCCAATAGAGGACGTGGCCATCAAGAAAGCTGCCCCTAAGAGGACAGATAAGCTCGCTTTACCTGCAATTGGTTTCATAAAACCTCCACACACACTTTTATTTAATTATTCATACATCAATCATCTATTACATATTTACTACTAATTTTCTATTCTATATTTTACTATTTACGGTTTTGAAAATTAGCTACTGTAACGCCTGCTTTTGTAAGACCGTCACGGATGTAATTTGTGAAAGCTATCGCTTCTGGATTATCACCGTGCACGCATACTGAATCAGCTACAATATCGATAGTATTTCCTGTATTAGTAACAACTTTTCCTTCTGTAACCATCATAAGCACACGTTCTAAAGCATCTTGAGGGTCTTTTATAAAAGCGCCTGGTTCTGTACGAGGTACCAATGTACCTTCATCAGTATAACCACGGTCAGCAAAGACTTCCTGAATCACAGGAATACCTCGGCGTTTCGCTTCTTTAGCAATATAGCTACCACTTAACACCATAGCGGCAATATTAGGATTAACCGCTTGTAAGCCATCTAATACGGCATCTGCCAATGCAGGGGTTACACAAGCAGTATTATAAAAAGCACCATGTAGTTTCATATGTTGCAATGTAACATCATAACTATCACAGAAGGCTTGCAATGCACCCACTTGATACATCATATAGGCTTTTGCCTCCGCAGGGTTTACAGCCATTGCTCGACGACCAAAGCCCATTAAATCAGGATATCCAGGATGTGCACCTACGGCTACGCCCTTCTCCTTACACATACGAACTGTGGCCTCCATAATGAGAGGATCCCCAGCATGCCATCCGCAAGCAACATTAGCACTAGTTACATGATTTAGTACTTCACTATCCATGCCTAATGTATAATTGCCAAAGCTTTCACCTAAATCGCTATTTAGATCTACATAATGTGACATCAATAATCTCCTCTCTTTCTTCATCTAATCTATAAATTCTATAGAATATTGAATTTATAGTTAAATTATACTAAATTTTTCGAAATATTACCAATGATTTTCATCATACCCAGAAAATTATCTTATAATTATATATTTGAAAAAAATACATAAAAAGAGCTCAATCTACATTTGTAGATTGAGCTCTTTCCGTAGCTTTAATAAGATTATTAAAGTCAATTATTGCAATTTAGAAAGAATTAAATCAACTTTACGTTGCATTTCTTCATTTTGCTCACGAAGTATTTTATTTTCAGCAACAATAGCTGCATTTTCAGAAGATTGCTTATCTAATAATGCTTGCATTTGACTATTTTGCTCTTTCAAAGTAGATACTTCGTCTTGCATTACATAAATAGAACTAATCGGACCACCTTTATAACGTTCAGGTATTGCCTTTCTTTCAGCACTAGAACCAAATTTATGAGTCACACCCGCATTAAGTATTGCGTCATGACTATCTAAAGAAGCACCGATATTAAACATAGTATCTTCATTAGAATAATGCGCTACGCCAAGAGCCACAGCTGTTTGGGATTTATAATTACCAATACCAGCCATAATTTGTGTTGGCGCTAATGGATCATATTGAATTGGTTTCAACGCAGCCAATGCAGCCGCATTAGCACCCGCCTTACTAGCATACTTTTTAGCAGCACTATCTGCCATGCCAGCAAGACTCTTCATCGCTTGATCAACTTGTTGTTTATTAACAGCATCAGTTGGACGTGTAGCTGGGCCTACATTGTTAATTTGTTTTCCACCCATATCTAGATTGCTATTCATAGATACATTAGCAGGTGTAGATCCATTTGGTGCATTAAACGTCATAGTTGGTGCACCAGAACCACTACCAGTAATGGATGAAACACCAGAGATATGATCTGCTTGCTTATCAATAGTAATACCGCCAACAGATACCTTATCAAAAGTTACCTCTTTCTTAGTTGCTACGGTGATATCCTTACCATTGTTAGTAATCGTAATATTATGACCATCATTGAAAGTAACAGTATCTCCACCTTTTACTACTTCTGATGTTGCACTGTTTACTTTTACGTTCCACGCAGCTGTATCCTTAATCACAGATTTACCAGCTTGATCAACATTACTTAAATCTTTTTTAGCTGCATTATTTGCTAATGCGGCAGTGTCATTAATTTTGTTCATCATGGAATCATCAATGCCTACAGTTACTGATTGACCATTGGCTTTAGTAGTAATACCATTTGTACCATTGATATGTAATGCTTGATCTTTAAGTTTTACATTACCAGTTCCATTATCACCTGCAATATTCAAGGAAATATTATCTGTAGCATTTTGTAATTGATTAACAGCCGTATCTAACTGATTTTTATTAATAGCAGAATACGGTGTTGTACCATCAGCTACATTTTTAATTTCTGTGTTGCCTGCATCAATACCAGAACCATTTACTTTAACAGTATTTGTTCCATTCGTAGCCGTCAAACCATTTGGTGTTACTGTTGTTGTATTCGTACCATCGGTTGTAGATAAACCGCCTTTAGTTAAAGCTGTAATATTACCGCTACCATCTTTAGCTGTTACACCATCTTTGGTAGTCACAGTGGATACACCAGCATTATCTTTAATTTCAGATTTTGTAGGTGATAATGTTTGTGTGTTACCTGATGCATCAGCAATTGTAGTAGTACCACCAGTTACTGTCGTTGTATTGCCAGCTGTATCTTTGTAAGTAGCGGATGTTAAATCTTTCAAATCTTTAGCTAATTTAACACTTAACGTACCAGCACCATCAGATACAACACCAATATTATTATCTGAAAGTTTATTGGTATCAGTTACACCACCTTTAATAGATAGTACTTCTCCGTGCTTACGGACAGAGTTATTACCAGTATCACCAGCGAACTCGTGAGTTGCATCAGCGGTAGCTTTACTAATAGCATCATCCATTTGGCCTTTATTTACGGCAGATGTTGCTGTTGTACCTGCTGCTACATTTTTAATTTCTGTGTTGCCTGCATCAATACCAGTACCTTCAACCTTAACGGTATGTGTTCCATCCGTAGCCGTCATACCAGTTGGTGCCACCGTTGTAGTATTCTTACCATCGGTTGTAGATAAACCACCTTTTGTAAGCGCTGTCGTATTACCTGCACCATCAGTAGTGCTAACACCACCATTAGTCAACGCCGTTGTATTACCTGCAGCATCCTTGGCAGTCACACCGTCTTTTGTAGTCACAGTGGATACACCAGCATTATCTTTAATTTCAGATTTTGTTGGTGCTAATGTTTGTGTATTGCCTGCTGCATCAGCAATCGTAGTAGTACCACCAGTTACAGTCGTTGTGTTACCTGCAGAATCTGTATAAGTAGCAGATGTTAAGCCAGTTAAAGCTTTTGCCAACTTAAGGTTTAATGTACCTGTTGTCGCATCGCCAAGTACAGCAATGTTGCCGTCTGTAAGATCAGCTGCTGTCGTAGATGCACCACCTTTGATATTGAGTTTTTCACCATGTTTACGGCTTACAACGACAGTATCATCTCCACCGAACTCATGAGTTGCATCACCTGTAGCTTTGCTGATAGCATCATCCATTTGGCCTTTATTTACGGCAGATGTTGCTGTTGTACCTGCTGCTACATTTTTAATTTCGGTGCCACCTGCATCAATACCAGAGCCTTCCACCTTAACAGTATTTATACCATCCGTAGCAGTTAAACCATTTGGTGCTACAGTTGTAGTGTTAGTGCCATCTGTTGTAGATAAACCGCCTTTAGTAAGATCTGTCGTATGTCCATTACCATCCGTTGCACTCACGCCACCTTTAGTTAAAGCTGTAGTGTTACCACTACCATCTTTAGCTGTTACACCATCTTTCGTAGTCACAGTAGATACACCAGCATTATCTTTAATTTCAGATTTTGTAGGCGCTAATGTTTGTGTATTACCTGTGGCATCAGCAATAGTAGTAGTACCACCAGTCACAGTCGTTGTGTTACCTGCTGCATCTGTATAAGTAGCCGATGTTAAGCCAGTTAATGCTTTTGCTAACTTAAGGTTTAATGTACCTGTTGTCGCATCGCCAAGTACAGCAATGTTGCCGTCTGTAAGATCAGCTGCTGTCGTAGATGCACCACCTTTGATATTGAGTTTTTCACCATGTTTACGGCTTACAACGACAGTATCATCGCCACCGAACTCATGAGTTGCATCTCCTGTAGCTTTGCTGATAGCATCATCCATTTGCTTTTTATTAACAGCAGATGTATTCGTTGTGCCAGCAGCTACATTCTTAATTTCGGTGTTGCCTGCATCAATACCAGAACCTTCTACCTTAACAGTATTTGTACCATCTGTAGCAGTTAAACCATTTGGTGCTACCGTTGTAGTATTCTTGCCATCTGTGGTAGATAATCCATCTTTTGTCATGGACGTTGTTTTACCTGCACCATCAGTAATGGTAGAGGATGTGCCTGTTACAGTTTGTGTATTACCCGCACCGTCAGTATAAGTAGCGGAAGTTAAACCTGTTAAAGCTTTTGCTAACTTAAGGTTTAATGTACCTGTTGTCGCATCACCAAGTACAGCAATGTTGCCGTCTGTAAGATCAGCTGCTGTCGTAGATGCACCACCTTTAATGTTGAGTTTCTCACCATGTTTACGGCTTACAACAGTAGTATCATCACCACCGAACTCGTGAGTTGCATCACCTGTAGCTTTGCTAATAGCATCTTCCATTTGTTGTTTATTTACCGCAGATGTTGCTGCCGTACCAGCTGCTACATTTTTAAGTTCTGTGTTACCAGCATCAATACCAGTACCTTCAAGCTTAACGGTATGTGTACCATCAGTAGCAGTGACACCACTTGGTGCTACCGTTGTAGTCTTAGTGCCATCTGTAGTAGATAAACCACCTTTAGTCATAGTAGTAGTCTTACCTGCACCATCAGTAATAGTAGAGGAGGCGCCTGTTACAGTTTGTGTATTACCCGCACCATCAGTGTAAGTAGCAGATGTTAAGCCACTTAATACTTTTGCCAATCTAACATTTAATGTACCAGCACCATCAGATACGACACCAATATTACCTGTTGTTAAGTCAGCTGGTGTTGTTACACCACCTTTAATAG
>NZ_CAUQYW010000022.1:0-11516 GCF_963522475.1 uncultured Veillonella sp.
ATACATTCTTCACGGCCTTTAGCTGGGTCCCATTGGAAGTATGTACGAGTGCCGCCATTATTAGCTGCATCTTGTTCGAATAATTCTTTTAATTTATATTCATCTACTTCAGGAGTACTTGGGAATACAACTTTACCATTGCCCCAGTCTTCGATAGCTGCCAAAATTGTTTCACCTAATTTATCAGGTGTAGTTTCAACGAATTTTGTACCAACACGTTGACATTGTTCCTTAAACATTGTCAAAATTTGATCTTGATTCAAATCTTTGAACATAGTTTCTTGAGGACCATGGCTGTAATCAAAGCCCTCTACAAATGCAGGGCACATTTCTTGATCACGGCCTAATGCACGAGATAAACGTGCAATAAATTGTTTACGTTTAGCTTCATCCATTATTTTTTCTCCTTCTTCTTGTTCTTTTCATGTTCAGCATATAAGTCACGGAATTTCTTGAACTTCAATGTACCCATTTCTTTAGATTTAGTCCAGCCGTTCATAACTGGAATAGCTTGAGTCCATGTAGGCATATTGCCTTCTTTGTTACTAATCAAGTTCATGCCGATAGCGCCAGCTTTTGTACCAAGGTCGAATAATGTGGAGTTACCAAACATCTTAGCCGCTGCAGTGAAGATTGCTTCTTCTGCTTTTGGACGAGTTTTTTCGATGTCAGCCATAATATGACGGTGTTCCATCAATAATTCATGCAATGGAATAGCTACTGGACAGTTTTCTGTACATGCACCGCACAATGTGGAAGCATATGGAAGATCGCCTGCTACGTCGTAACCTTTGAACAATGGAGTCAATACAGCACCCATTGGACCTGGATATACGGAGCCATAACCGTGACCAGAGATGTGACGGTATACAGGACAGATGTTCATACATGCACCACAACGGATACAACGTAACATTTCTTGGAATGTACCACCCAAGATACCGGAACGACCGTTATCGATAATGATGATGTGAGTTTCTTCAGGACCGTCAGCTTCGCCAGCACGACCAGGACCAGTCATCATGGAGAAGTAGTTGGAAATTTTAGCACCTACTGCAGAGCGGTTCAACATTTCCATCATTACGTCAAGAGCTTTGAAGTCAGGAACGATACGTTCTGTACCTAAGAAGATCAATTGAGTCTTAGGAATGGAACTAGCCATACGACCGTTACCTTCGTTGGAAACGATTGTGCAAGTACCAGATGCAGCAACTGCAAAGTTACAACCATTAACACCTACGTCAGCTTTCAAGAAGCGTTCACGTACATAACCACGTACGAAGTGAGTCATTTCAGTAGGGTTTTCAGTACCTGTATAACCTAATTTTTCAGCGAAGATTTCGCGGATTTTATTACGTTCAAAGTGAAGGCCTGGTACTACGATGTGAGATGGTGGGCTCACCGCAGTTTGCAAAATAAATTCCGCCAAGTCAGTTTCGTTTACTTCAATACCAGCTTCTTCAAGAACTTCGTTCAAACCAATTTCTTCAGTTAAGATAGTTTTGGATTTAACGATCATTTTAGCTTCCCGTTCACGAAGGATATCCAAAGCGATTTGAGTTGCTTCTTTATCGTCAAATGCAAAGTGAACTTTAGAACCAGCTTTTTCAGCATTTTCAGCGAATTGGTTTACATAGTAATCCAAATTATTAAGAACGTGATCACGAAGTTTAGCTGCTTCTGCGCGGAAATCTAACCATTCAGGAACGTCCGCAACTACTGTATTACGTTTATCATAAAACACGTCTTGTGCTTTCTTGATAGCTGCAACTTTGAAATCATCAGCCAAACATTCTTTTATACGTGTTTTATAGGGGCGATTGTCATATATAAGTGCCATGTCGTCTCCTCCTTAACGGCAGTTTAAGATTTCAGCAATATGCATTACTTTAATACGGCGATCGATTTCGCCTTCTTTATGAAGACGATCAAGCATACCTGCAATGTTCATCAAGCACGCTTGGTCAGAACCGGAAATAACATTAGCACCTGTGCCAGCAATTTCCAACGCTTTTTCGCGTGTCATAACTTCACTAATTTCAGGGTTCTTAACGGAGAATGTACCGCCGAAACCACAGCAACGGTCTGCACGTGGTAATTCAATCAAGTTGATATCTTTAACATTTTTAAGGAGTTTGAAAGGAGGTTCTTTAACACCCATCAAACGAGTAACGTGGCAAGAAGTATGGTATGTAACAGATTCGTTAAAGCGTGCACCAACGTCTTCTACACCCAATACATCAGTAATGAATTCAGTGAATTCATAAATCTTGCCGCTCAATTTTTCTGCACGAGCCAACCACTCAGGTTGATCTTTCAAGAAATGATGATATTCATCACGGATTGCAAATGCGCAAGATCCGGACATGCTGACTACATATTCAGCGTTCTCGAAGCATTCGATTGTATTCTTAATTGCATCCATAGCTGCTTCATTGTAACCAGAGTTAGTAAACATTTGGCCACAACATACTTGTTTCTTAGGTACTACGAGCTCGCAACCTAATCTTTCAAGTACTTCTACACCAGCCATGCCTACATATGGGTAGAACATGTCAATCAAACACTGTTGGAAAAGATGAATTTTCATATTATCGTCCTCGTCTTTTCTAGTACTTAACCTAATAAAAAATTTTGATATGTATGTGTTATGGCAAAATTAATAGTGAATTTATCAACTAAATTTCTGCCTAGAACATTACGTATGCTTTCAAAAGTATTTAAAAGCTCATCGATATAATTATAAATTAATCCAATATAAATTGTCCAAAGAATTGCTATATTCGTATGTAGACATTTATTTCTTACACTCTTATGATTTTTTGTAATAGTAAACATTGAATTTTATCACATATACAATCTTATTTATAAATTTTTCTTGTAAAAAGCCCTTAAAATCTAGATTTTGCGAATGTTTATCATTTCTTCTCTTCATTACTTATAAAACGCTAAATACGATCCTAATTCATCATGATTTTGCGTAAATATGGTTTAAATTCTAAATTCATGTAAATTTTATTCTTATATATTACATTTTCTTATAGTAGTGTATAAATTTAAAAAGTGTTATAATTTATTTTATATAAGTACAGTTTGAAAGGAGCCTTTTCAATGAAACTAAATAAATTATCCTTATCCTTGGCAATTACATTAGCCCTCGGTTCCACATTCGGCATGGCTCACGCCGAAACAACTGCGGCGCACGCAAAAGCCGAAGTATCTAATGTTGCTACAAAAACCGATACTGCAGCTAAAACTGATGTTAAACGTGTAGATACATCTGTAAAAAATGACGCTAAACGCGTTGATACGTCCGTTAAAAACGATGCTAAACATGCAACTACAGTTGTAAAACATGATACTAAGCATGCTAATGCATCCGTTAAAAACGATGCTAAACGTGTTGATACATCCGTTAAAAGCGATGCTAAACGCGTTGATACATCCGTTAAAAACGACGCTAAACGCGTTGATACATCTGTAAAAAATGATGTTAAAGAAGATGCTGCTAAAGTAGAAGGTAAAAAAGCTGTAAAAGCTAAAGAAAACTTACCTGCTGGTGTATATCCTGACACTAAAGATAACTGGGCTCGTGATGCTATCCAAGCAATGTCTCTAGCAGGTTACCTTTCCGGTTACTCTGACAACACATTTAAACCTAGTGCCCAAATCACACGTGAACAAGCAGCTGCTATTTACGGCAAGGTATTACAACATAACTTAAACGAACAAGAACTAGCCGATATTGTAACAAAAGAAGCTTCCACTTCCTACTCTGACGTAGAAACAGATCGTTGGTCTAGCTCTGCTATCAAATTGGTAAGTGCTGCAGGCGTTATGCAAGGCACTTCTAAAACAGCTTTCACACCTAGCAAAACTATGAACCGTGAAGAGTTTGTTGCCTCCGCTGCTAGCTTAGCTAAAAAATTAAATATTACAACGCCTGTGAAAACAGAAAAAGTAATGTTTAAAGATGAAGATAGCATTTCTTTAGATTATGTGGCAGATATTAACTATATGGCACAACGTGGTATTGTAGCATCTGGGGCAACCGAAAACTTTAACCCAAAACAACCTGTAACAAGAGCACAAGCGGCAACAATCTTGAACCGCATGCTTAACGGCGCAGGCCTTGCTACTCCTAAACATGCTACCACTGAAGCAAAAGCTGAAACAGCTGTAAAAGAAGACTCAAAAAAAGCAGAAAAAGTAGTTGAAAAAGATGCATCGAAGGTAAGCAAAGATGCAAAAAAAGATGTAGCAAAAACTGATAAAGCTGTAAAAGAAGATGCTAAGAAAGCAGAAAAAACTGCTAAAGCTGATGCTAAAAAAGTAGAAAAAGAGGCAAAAAGCAATAAAAATGAAGCAGTAGCTCAAAAAACTGAACCTACTCGCACAGTTCGTCCTGTTCGTCGCAGTACGTTAAAAGCACTTGATCAAAAGCAACAAGCCTCCTTGGAAGATAAAGTATTTGTAGAGTTAAATAAAACTTACAAAACACCAGATGCATTCCAAGATTACGGTGTAATGTACTGGCGTGACAACCAATTACACGTAGCGTTAAAAACAGATAGCGATATTTCCACAGTAAAAGCAAACCTTGCTGCACGTGGTGACTCTACTGTTAATAACTACGTTGTCGTTGAACCATCCCAATATAGCCAAACTGAATACGATGCAATCGATGCGAACTTCCGCAACTACTACAACAAAAACGAAAAAGCTGGTACAATTCTAGCTACATTCCCTGATGTAGAAAACAACCAACTTTATGCTGTTGTATCTACTGCATCCAAAGAAACTCAACAGGGAATCTCCAAATTATTTGGTTCTAAAGTAAAGATGACAGTTAAACGCTAATCGGCGTTCACTTAACCAGCCAAAGCAGCGTATACGTTTAGTATTACGCTGCTTTGTTTATATCACTATGCATGCCTTATTATTCGCTATATAATGGATATAGATTTTATTGTTGGTGAAAGTTTATATTCTTCGGCTATAGAACGTTAGCCATTTACCATAATTAGGAAGGATTTTTATGTACAAGAATACCCCTTATGTATTACGTGCCCTTGTTTTAGGCACACTATTAGCTACAACAGGCCTTAGTTTTGTTTCTGCTAATACTACAACTCATGCTCCTGCAGTAGCCTCCACAAAAGCTGAAGCGTCTACAGTAGACAATACAAAAGCAGTTACACCAAAAACAGATGTTTCTAACGTAGAAGCAACTAAAGTAGAGTCTCCTAAATTTGATGCTGCTAAAGCTGCCACACCTATGGTTGTAAATACATCTATTGGTACGCCTCAAGATATTCAAAAAATCCGAGCCCACATCTTCTCTGATGTACCTAGTGATTTCTGGGCTGCCAACTCTATCAGTACTGTAACGAAAGCAAATCTTATGAAAGGTTATTCTGACGGTACATTCCGACCTAACCAACCTATGACTCGTGAAGAAGTAGCTGCTCTCTTCAACAACATCACAGATGATGGTACAGCAGCCTTCTTATCTAGCAAATTTAAAGATATTACCTCTGATCGTTGGTCCGCTCTTGCTATCGAATCTGTAGCGCGCAAAAATATCATCAGCGGTTATGGCGATAACACATATAAACCTGAAAAATATATGTCTCGCCAAGAATTTGCTGTAGTAGCAGACAACTACATTCACTACTTAGGATACACAACAGAGGATCCAACAGCACTTGATAGTATTGCTTATGGAGACCAAAAATTCGTAGCTCCTTGGGCTCAAGACGCAGTTCGTGAACTTGCATACCTTGGCTTTACAAACTACGCTCCTGGCACATTATTTAATCCTGAAAAATATGTAACTCGTGCTGAAGCAGCTGAGATTGCATACCGCATGACACAAACAGAGCAAGCACTTGCCTTCCACAATACATTGTTCAAACAACAAGTAGAAAGCAAAACAGCTACTATTATCGACAAAACATTAGGCTATGGCAATGACTTCACTAAATTCCGTCAAGACGGTGCCCTCTTCTGGGATGGTGGAAAATTACATGCTTCTTTAACAGATAAGAAAAAAGCTGATGCTGTGGCTCATGCAATTTCTGAAACTCAAGATCCACAACTTGAAAGTGCTCTTGTAGTATCTCAAGGTAAATTAAATCAAGCTCAACTTGAAGATTATCAATCCGATGCTCTTGATTTATACAAAGCTAAAGAGCCAAAAGGTAACATCATTTCCATTCGCCCTAACGACGATACTAGCGCGCTTATCATTACAGCTGACTCCATTCAAAAGGACACTGTGAAAGCATTCAAAAAGAAATTCAAAAACAATGTAGTCGTACAATTACCACAACCTGAGACAGTAAAACCGGATGCAGCAATCCAATTCCCATTGCCTCCACGCGTAAACTACTACGATACGACAAATAAATAATTAAATAAGCTCAATGATAAAAAGTCGTGTTCTTACACGGCTTTTTGTTGTATCCCCATCAAAATGTATTATAAGACTATTATAAAATCTACAATGCCAAAAAAAGAACCGTCCCCGAAGGAGCGGTTCTTCTCACAATAAAACAGCTGTTACTATACACACATAATCGAATTCACACAGTTCGATTATTTTTTTGTTACATCATTTTGGCGATCACGCAAGTTACCAACTGGCACATATACGGAACCTGCACTATGAGCTACATCCACATCTTGTTGCAAAATCATTACAACAGAATAATCATCAGTTGTGTAGAATTCAGTAGGCATTTTGTCGATATTTACTTCGCCACCCAATTGATTCTTCACATCTTGATTATTATCGATAGCATTTACTAATTCTTTTTTATTAAGACCACCAAGGTCATACAAAGATAATTGACGACCTGTTGTAGTGTTAAATGTGAAGCCTTTTACATAGTTGACGCCATTCGCATCACGGTCACGCATTGTGTACGTATGAATCAATACACTGAGAATACCATTTTTATCTGTTTTAACATCGTAGTACATGACTACATTTGTTTTATCAGCTTCTTTAGTATTCATTTTTTCTACGTCGTTTTGTACTTTAGCAACGTATTTTTTAATAGTATTATTGATTGCTTTTTCTACAATTGGACTAACAGATTTAACTGTTGGGAATACTAGATCAAGATGATCTGTAGTGGATTCCACTGGAGATACAGCCACCTCTTTGCGGTCCATGTAGCGATCCGCATTTGGTGCTACCACTTCAACTGCATTGCGATCAACTTTTGTTGCTACAGAGCGTAACGCACGATTTTGCTCTGGTGTAGCAGTGCTAGAAATACGATATGTTAAATCGTTACGATTTACTTTATTCGTATCAGCAGGAGCTGCTTGTACTGTTGCAGTATCTTTAGTTACAGGAATTTCGCTTGCCGCGAAGGATACTACTGGCAATGCAGCAGCCATCATGATGAGTACAGACTGTTTTAATTTCATTGTTTACCTCTTATTGTTGTTCTTGCTCAGCTTTCATCGCTAAAGCTTCTTCTTTATTGAATTTGTGTGCTACAACGCGACGAATTAAGTATAGAGCAGCAAAGATGAATGCAAGCAATCCTAACCATTGTGCTGTGCTTTCAAATTGAGGACCTACTAATTCAAGTGGGGATTCACCACCACCAGTTGTAACAGACAATACAATAATAACAGCTATGATTACACCAATCAAGCTCTCACCAACAATCAAACCAGATGCAAAGAGAACACCGTGGCGGTTAGATTGTTCAACATCGTACTCAGCGAGTTCGCCAGCACGCATTTTAGCACGAGCTACTAGGTAACGGCCTACAAAATAGCTAATGAAAGAACCTAAGATAAGAGGTACTTCCAATGTTGGAGGTAAGTAGATACCCATACCAACTGCCAATGGAGGCAATGTTAAAGAAGCGGTTGTGCTCTTAAGAATTAAGTTAACGATGATTGCTACGACGCCAACACCAACGCCAATCAAGATATAATCCCAATCCATGCTAGAACTGAAGATACCTTGAGCAATTGTAGTCATCAAAGTTGCTTGTGGAGCAGATAATGCGGCATTAGGATCCATTTCAGCACGTGGTAACGCACCTGTGAAACCGTAAGCTTGGTAAAGTAAGTTAAGAACAGGAGCAATTGCAATAGCACCAGCTACGGAGCCAAGTAACAATGCAATTTGTTGACGCCAAGGTGTAGCACCAACGAGTTGACCTGTTTTCAAGTCTTGCAAGTTATCATTAGAAATAGATGCAATCGCAATAACTACGGATGTCATAAAGATAGCCATAGCTGTAGCGAATTGTACACCTGCTTCTGTAGCAAACAAGTTATTTTCAGAAGCGATAAAGTATACCACTAGAGAAGAAATAATAGTCGCTAAGATACCAATACCAGAGATTGGAGATGCAGATGTCCCGATAAGGCCAGCCATGTAACCACATGCAGCAGCTACAAAGAAACCAATTAACAAAGCTACTAGAACACCTACGATAACAAGTGTCCACATTAAGCCAGCACTAATAGGTACTGCAGATACGAAATCCCAGAATGTAAGAACTAAACCTAAAAGAATAATACCGAACACGATAATAACAGATTTTGTGCTCATATCTGTATCCATACGATGCAATGCACGTTCAGTGGAACTGCTATTCATGGATTTAACAGAAATTTTCATACCTTCGATGATAGGTTTGATCAATGTAATCAAAGTCCAAATCGCTGCAATACCGATAGCACCCGCACCGATAAAACGAACTTTAGATTTCCAAACAGCCATTGCAAATTTAGCTGTAGCACCTCCGTCTGGAGCAAGCATGTTAGTCAAGTAAGGTACAAAGCCAGCCCAAGCGATAAGTACACCAACTAAGATAGCGATACCTGAAGCAATACCGATAAGGTAACCAGCACCTAACAACGCTGTAGAGAAACCTAACGGAATTTGAGTAATACCCTTGCTACCTACAGGGAGCCAGAAGCTCATGCTATCTCCAAGCACTTTGAAGCCGTTCGCACAAAGACTAATAAGACCAGCTACAAAACCACCGGATACAATATCACCCATACCAGAGCTAGATTGAGGGCCTTGGCCACCATTGTGGGAACCAACCTTCAAGATTTCTGCTGCTGCTCGCCCTTCTGGATATGGTAGATCACTATTTACTACCATGGCACGACGCAATGGAATAGTGAATAATACACCTAGAGAACCACCGCATGCGCAGAGCAAGAATGTTTGCCAGAATGGGAAACCATTCCAATAGCCCAGCATAAGAAGACCAGGCAAAATAAAGATAATTGCGGACAAAGTACCAGCTGCGGAAGCCTGCGTTTGTACCATGTTGTTTTCAAGAACGTTAGAATCCTTGAAGAAACGTAAAATTGCCATTGAAATAATGGCTGCCGGAATGGATGACGAGAATGTCAAACCAACCTTCAAACCGAGATATACGTTAGATGCTGTAAAAATTACAGTAATCAATGCACCAAGTAGCATCCCACGTAGTGTCAGTTCCGGCAGATGAAGGTCATGGCTCATAAAGTCATGTTTCATAAGTACTTACCTCCTCTGTGAAACTATAGCTTAAAACAATATAATAAGCTACTTTCATTTTATCGTGTTAAAGCGATGATTTCAATATATATGCGATATTTATAATGTATACATATAAAAGATTATAAACTTTAGGTCCTCCAAGAAACACCTTGAAAGGTCTATTCATACTCTAAATACTTTACTAAGCGTGGTAGCCCTACAAAAGCCTCCAAAGCCACCCACCCCGCTACGCGGGGCCGCTAAATCGTTTTTGGACTATCGCCTTTCTCCTCTCAAATCAACCTTATATGAAACATGTATACAAATTAAATATAAATCATCGCATATATATTGGGAGAAAAGAAAAGCTGTATATGCGCAAATCGCATACACGACTCCCTTTTATATGAAAATAGAAATCATTATCTTTTATTCTGTACAAATATACAGGATTTTATATAATTAAAGTACCGACGATAAGGTCGGCATGTCTTTTAAGGAGGTTGTAAACATTATGGAAACAAGAATTGAATATGATTCAATGGGACCAGTCGAAGTCGACGCTAGACGAATTTACGGACCTCAAACGCAACGCTCGTTCAATAATTTCAAGATCGGTGACCACCGCATCCCTATTGAACAAATCAAAGCGCTTGCGCTTGTAAAAAAAGCATGTGCTTTAACCAATGCAAAATGTGGCGCAGTAACTGAGGAAAAAGCGAAACTCATCGCTCAAGTAGTAGATGAGATTGTGGACGGCAAATGGGATGACGAATTCCCATTGACTGTATTCCAAACAGGTTCTGGCACACAAACAAACATGAATGTGAACGAGGTAATCGCTCACCGGGCTAAACAGTTAGATGAAAGTAACCCGCTCCATCCTAACGACGATGTAAACCGCGGCCAAAGTACAAACGATACATTCCCTACAGCAATGCATATCTGCGCGTACTTTGAAATTACAAAACGCGTAATTCCTGCATTGGACGGCCTTATCCAATCTTTTGAAAAATTGCAAGAAAAAGGTAAAGGCTTACAAAAAGTTGGTCGTACACACCTACAAGATGCTACTTTCATCATGGTGGACCAAGAAATTAGCGCCTTTGTAGAGGGCCTAAAAACTGCCAAAACTATGCTTGTTCAAAACGCTGACCACCTACTCGATGTAGCTCTCGGTGGCACTGCTGTTGGTACTGGTGTAAACACACCTAAAGGTTATCTAGACGTTATGGAAACTGTATTGCCAGAGGTAACAGGCGCTCCATTCCGCGTTAAGAATAACAAATTTCAAGGCCTATCTTTAAAAGATGCATTCATGATGGCTCACGGTGCACTTAATACGTTGGCTACTACACTATTCAAAATCGCTAACGATGTTCGGTTCTTAGGTTCCGGTCCTCGCTGTGGCTACGGCGAATGGCACCTTCCTGAAAACGAACCGGGCTCCTCCATCATGCCAGGCAAGGTAAATCCTACACAATGTGAAGCCTTAGCCATGGTATGTGCTCAAGTATTCGGCCATAATACGACTATGACACTCTGTGCAGGCAGCGGTGCATTCCAATTGAACGTATACATGCCTATCATGATCTACGACTTTGTTGAAAGCTGTCGCCTCCTCGCAGACGCTATGAACTCTTTCACAACACATTGCATCGACGGCGTAGAATTCGTACCTGAAAAACTCAACTTCTTCGTAGAACAATCCCTCATGATCGCTACATCCTTAACACCATACATCGGCTACGATAAGAGCGCTAAGGTAGTAAAAGAAGCATACAAACGTGGTTGCTCTATTAAAGAAATCATCTTGGAAGAAAAACTCATGACCGAAGACGAATTTGCCGAAGCAGTTCGCATGAAATAAACTCTTTCATTTCTATGACATATCTGTAACATCCTCTCATACCTTAAATGAACGGAAAAAGCCCCGATACATAACTGATATGTACCCATTTTCCTGGACACATATTATTTACTAGCCTAAACACATGGA
>NZ_CAUQYW010000023.1:0-10826 GCF_963522475.1 uncultured Veillonella sp.
GATGCAGCAGCATTCGCTAAACTTGTTGAAGTAGCTAAAAACGCTTAATAGCATAACAATACAGATTAAGGACTCTCTGATGAGGGTCCTTTTTTATATGGTGGAAAGTAATATAATAAAGGCCTATAGTACATGTTTAGTACTATAGGCCTTTATCGTATTTACCATATTATCTTCTATATCCACCGCATCCTCTAGTATTAGAGTTTGGACCGCAATAATTTTGGTTGTCATTGTTGGATGTTGCATAGTTAGTATTGTTCGTATTGTTATCGGAGTTGTATTGTGTGTTAGTGTTGCAATTGTACTGAGAGTTATTGCATACATAATCGTAAGCAAATCCAGTAGATACAACAGCAGTCACGGCTAAGAATGTCATGACAATTATACGTTTTGTAAATTTCATAGATGTCACCTCCTTGTTCCTATATTTATATTATACTACTATGAGTCAATTGAAATATGATTTTTAACATATAATATTAAGGTTGAATGGAATGTTGGATGTGTAGAAAAATACATATATTATATTATAGAATAAAATATATAATTTTTTATTAAAATCAATCGTTTCATTATATTTTGAGGTAAGATGATATGTTTAGTTGGTATAAATATAGAAATAAAGTTAGACGAGCTAATCTCCTATATAAAAGAAATAGAATATTTAGACAGAATTTTCTAAAATATAAAAAATATTATAAAGGTTTGTCTGAAGAAAAACGTATTATAGAGCTAGATTTAATTGAGCATAATGAAAAAAACTTTACATTATTTTATCAGATTTTATTTATGATTATTGGTGCCTTTATAACTTTATTTATTCCATTTCAGATCAATACATTAATATCTGGAGATAATGCAGATCTTTATGGTTGGATTATAGTAACTATGGTATCAGTGGCTTTATTTTCAACATTTTCTTGTTTATAGCCTTATTATTTTTGTCTGCACATTATAAGTATTATTTAAGTGTTTATGTATTATTTTTTATTGTATGGCTTTTAATTTTATTTTCACCAATGTTTGATCAGTATATTATGTTTCATTTAGTTCTTAGTATAATTACTTTTATTACTTTACTGGGATTAGCGTGGTGGTATTTAGGTTTTGAAAAAGAAGTATTATTAGCTCGTAAGTTAGCAATAAATTTAGGTCACACACGTCGTATATAATTTAATTGCTAATTTATTTAGATATTAGTAATACAGTAATACAGCAATATAATAAGAATAACTTTAAAAATTAGATGAAAGATAATATAATTGTTGTATATACATACATTACATTTATAAAGGGGTTCATATGGAATTACTAACAGTGGATATTAGCGAAGAAGGTATTGCTAATGATTCTGGAACGCTGTTGACAATATTACTAAAAGATCGTACTACAAATAAAAATATTGTATGGGCTTCTCCTTCTTACGAAGGCATGGGGAAGCCTTTTTGTGCTAATCAGCCTATTAAAAAAAATCTAATTATAGGTCCTTATGATTCCATTATTCAACCACGTGTTGAAAAAAATAAACGCAATCAAGAGATACGTACACGTAAACGCGGTGAAGTATTTACTCCATCCTGGCTTGTTGATAAGCAGGTATCTATTGTAATGAATGAAATCGGGGATATTTCTTTTGAAAGCTTTATTGCTTTACGTTGGTTAGAGCTTGCCTGCGGTGAGGCCCCATATATTGTAACTCGTTATGATTCTGTTTCTGGTGATATTATTCCTGTTGATGAGCGTGCTGGTTTTTTAGACAGGAAATTGCAAAAAATAGCGGAAGAATCAACTACGGAGAAAGAGTTTATTAAATGGTCTAAAATAGCTTATGAATCAAGTTATGGCTATGAGCTGCAAGGTGATTCATTATTATTAGCTCGTGAAAACCTATTATTATCATTCTGTGAACATTATGATTATAAATTTGGTAAATTACCAACTATGAAGGTAGTTAAACAAATAGCAACTATTATCTCTTATAATATATTCCAAATGAATGGGTTAACTAAGCAAATCCCATATTCAAATGATTCAAAAGGCAATATTCAACTCAATCTATTTGATGAAGTAAATGAGCAAGCGAAAAAGGGAGATTTGTTTACACTTGTCAAAGACTGGAAAAATAAAGTGTTAGTATGTGTTGATTCAATTTCAAAGGGGGACGAAAAGATGAAGTTTGATGTTGTTATTGGTAATCCACCGTATCAGGAGGAGACTAAAGGGGATAGCTCAAGTAGTAATCCTATCTATAATTATTTTATGGATGAGGCGTTTAAACTTGCTGATAAGGTATGTTTAATTACGCCAGCAAGATTTTTGTTTAATGCGGGCCAAACATCTAAGAAGTGGAATCAAGAACGTCTTAATGATCAACATTTTAAAGTTTTATATTATGAGCAAAAAAGTTTTAATATTTTTCCAAATACAGATATTAAAGGTGGAGTTGCCATTTCTTATAGAGATTCTAATCGTGATTTAGGTCCTATAGAAATCTTTATAGCAATACCTCAATTAGCAGATATATTTAAAAGAGTAGTTAAGAGTTATAAATTTAATGGTTCATTATCTACAATTATTTATCCACGAACAAGCTATAGGTTTACGAATAAACTACATGAGGATTACCCAGATGCTTACAAATATTTAAGTAAAGGTCATGAAATTGATGTATCTACGAATATTTTTGAGCGATTACCTTTTATTTTTTTTGATAATCGACCTGATGATGGTTTTGAATATATTCAGATATTGGGGCGAAGTAAAAATGAGCGTATTTTAAAATGGATTAGACGAGACTATATAATTAATCATCCAACATTAGATAAATATAATGTATTTATACCAGCAGCTAATGGTAGTGGTGCTATAGGTGAGGTTCTAGCAACTCCCCTTATCGGGGAACCCCTTATCGGGGAACCCCTTATCGGGGTAACAGAAACTTTTCTTGCAATAGGTGCTTTTGAGACAGAATATGAGGCTAATGCGTGTCTAAAATATATTAAAGGTAAGTTTGCAAGAATTATGTTGGGAATTTTAAAAATAACACAACATAATACTGCTGAAAAATGGTTATATGTTCCTCTTCAAGATTTTACACCTAACTCAGATATTGATTGGTCTAAGTCAATTGAAGATATAGATCAACAATTGTACAAGAAATATAATCTTTCACAAAATGAAATAGATTTCATTGAATCAAAAGTGAGGGCTATGGACTAATGGGGACAGAGATTAAAACAGGGAAGGTTGTAGAACCTAAAATCTATGCATATACTACACCACAAGTTACTACTAATGATGGATGGATTAAGATTGGGTACACAGAACGGGATGTGGAGACTCGAATTCGTGAGCAAACTCATACGGCAGCTATTAAAACAGAAATTTTATGGAATCATTTAGCTGAATATGTAGATGGACCAGATAAAGGTATCAATTTTAAAGACCATGATTTTCATGGCTTCTTAAAGTTTCATGATATAGAACGTAGACCAAAAACAGAATGGTTTTACTTTAATGGTACGCCAGAGAAATCAGAAAGTTTATTTAATAAGTTTATTCGTCATGATATATCTGGTTATCAACCGGGTAAAAGTCAAGAGTATACTCTACGCCGAGAGCAAGCCGAAGCTGTAAATAAAACATTAACTTATTTTAAAAATCATGAGAATAGTGAGTTTTTGTGGAATGCAAAGCCACGATTTGGTAAGACATTGTCTGCTTATGATTTAGTTAAGCAATTAGATGTAACCAATGTATTAGTACTTACCAATCGTCCGGCTGTTGCCAATTCTTGGTATGATGACTTTGAACAATTTATTGCTGGTAATACAAAATATAAGTTTGTTAGTAGCACAGATTCATTAAAAGATCGTCCATCTATGAGTAGAGATGAGTTTATAACATATCTTGATGAAAATGAAGATGCTAAGCAAATTGCATTTATCAGTTTACAAGATTTGAAAGGATCTAAATTCTTTGGTGGTGAATATAATAAATTAAAATGGGTTGCTGATTTACATTGGGACTTAGTGATCATAGATGAAGCTCATGAAGCTGTTGATACTCGTAAGTCAGATTTTGCTTTCAATAATATTCATCGAAAATGGACGTTACATCTATCTGGCACACCTTTTAAAGCAATTGCAAAAGGTCAATTTAGTGACGACCAGGTTTATAATTGGTCTTATGCAGATGAACAACAGGCAAAGAACAATTGGGATGCTACTAATGAAAGTGGAAATCCATATGAAGCATTACCTCAACTAAATATGTTTACTTATCAAATGTCTAAAATGGTTTTAGATGTCATTAATGATGGTGTAACTGTTGATGGTGAAAACTATGACTATGCATTTGATTTAAATGAATTCTTTGCTACTAATGAAAGTGGTGAATTTATTCATAGAGAAGCTGTTGAAGCATGGTTAAACACTTTAACTAACGCAAAAAATGAAAAGTATCCATTTTCTACAAAGGAGTTACGTAATGAATTAAAACATACATTCTGGATTTTAGATCGTGTAAATTCAGCTAAAGCTTTAAAGAAGTTATTGGAAAATCACCCAACCTTTGAAAATTATGGTATCGTATTGGCCGCTGGCTCTGGTAATGCTTATGAATCTGATGAAGGAACTGAAAATGTCAGGTCTTTGGCTGCTGTTCGCAAGGCAATTAAAGAGCATGATAAAACAATTACACTCTCTGTGGGCCAATTAACGACCGGCGTGACAGTTCCTGAATGGACTGGTGTTATTATGTTATGTAATATGAAATCACCAGCTCAATATATGCAAGCAGCATTTAGAGCACAAAACCCATATTCTTGGATAGAAAATGGTAAATACTACCGTAAAGAACGGGCCTATGTATTTGATTTTGCGCCTGAACGAACATTAATTATTTATGATAAGTTTGCTAATGACTTATCAATTGCTACTGCTGCTGGTCATGGGACAACTGATGCTCGAAATGAAAATATAGGTGAGTTGCTAAATTTCTTCCCTGTTATTGCTGAGGATTCTTCAGGACGAATGGTGGAGATTGATGCGGCTCAAGTGATGACGATTCCTAAGCAAATTAAGGCTCAAGAAGTTGTTAAACGTGGCTTTATGTCTAATCTTTTATTCGATAATATTGCTGGTATCTTTAGGGCTACACAAACTGTTTTAGATATTCTAAGTGAATTGCCTGAAGCCTCTCAAGGCAAAGTTACTATAGGGAGCGATGAAATAGATATCATCGATGTTGAGTTAGATGATGATGATAATCCAATTGTTCCAGATGAAATCATTATTAGTAAGCAAGAGGTTTTATTTGGCGATAAATTGCGAAGTTCAATTACTACTATTAAAGAAACGATACGCAATGAGGACTTAAGACCAACCTTGGAGGAAATGCTTAGTCGAGTAACGGCTCCTGTTATTACACCGATTGTTCGAGAAATGCAAGATACGTATGGCTTAAAAAATCGTGCAGCACAACGAATTGAAAAAGATATTAAAGAAGCAATTAAAACTGTAGTTGAAGAGAACGAAAGCGCTCAAAAGGTTGCTATTGCTCATAAAGAAGAAGAATATAAGGTCAAAATTGAATCAGCTACGACTACAGAAGAGAAAGAAGCCGTTGAAGCAGAACGAGAAGAAGTTATTGTTGCTCTTGAAAATGAATTTAAAGAAAAGTTTACTAATGATATCGCTAGTACATTACAAAATCTACCTAAAGAGATTATTAAACGACAAGAGGTTGAAGCGCTGCAAAATCGTATGAGTAGTGATGAAGAGAAAATTCGTGGTCATTTGCGTGGGTTTGCTCGAACAATTCCAAGCTTCCTTATGGCTTATGGAGATGAAAATCTTACATTAGAAAACTTTGATACCTATGTAGATCAAGATGTATTCCATGAAGTTACTGGTATTACTTTAGATCAATTTAAATACCTACGTGATGGTGGAGAAGGCTTTACTGGTCATTTATTTGATGCACCGACATTCAATGAAGCTATACTTGAATTCTTACGTAAAAAAGCAGAACTTGTTAATTACTTTGAAGAGAATAAAGAAGATATTTTTGACTACATTCCACCTCAACAAACAAATCAAATCTTTACACCTAAAAAAGTTGTAAAACGAATGGTAGATGAACTAGAAAAAGAAAATCCTAATATTTTTAATGACTCAACCAAAACTTATATTGATCTATATATGAAGTCTGGATTATATATTGCAGAATTGATTAAACGTTTATATAACAATGAATCTATGAAACAACAATTTCCAGATGATAAAGATCGCTTAAAACATATTCTTGAAAATCAAGTTTATGGTTTTGCTCCATCTGCTATCATTTATCGTATAGCCATAAACTTTATCTTTGGGCCAATTGGGGATAATGTAAGTAGGAAGAATTTTGTGCAAGAAGATACAATACCTTATGCTAAAGAGGGGAGAATACAGGACTTAGTTGAGTTATATTTTGAAGAGAACTAGTATGTTGTTATTTAATGCAAATGAGGAGATTGATTAATATATATAAACTTTTAAAAAATATTGATAACTTGGTGGATAAAATTAGTGGGTTTATAAAACGCTATTTTATCTGTCTATATTTATCTATATTCAATGTCAGTAAGATTCCTAAAGTGTATTTTCTTTGGGGGATAATATTTTTAATAATTAATTTTATTGCATTAAATTTAATTTCTATGCATTTAGAGTTAGATTCTATTACAGGGGTTATATTGACAATAGCTAGTAAAGATATTTCTAATATATCGCCAGTTACAAAGATTTGGAGCATTAAATTTCTTAGTTTTTTATTGGGAAATTTTATTTTTTCTGTTTTATTCTCAATTCTTATATATAGACTATCTAAAATTAAAATTACTGTGAGTAGTGTATTAGGAGCTTCTGGATTTGCTGCTTTTTCAGGGTATATTTATTTTTTATTTAGTGGAATATTGTCAATTTTTCTGTTTACAAATGATAGTATTATTAGTAATTTAGAAGTTGTTAATTAATTACTGAATAATACATCTTCAGGGAGTATTGATGTTTATATAGCTAATGTATATTTATCGTATGTAAATATATATGAGGCAACTATTTTACATCAATATAATTTTATATTAGCGTGTAAATTTGGAATATTTTTATTTACTATAATCATTTGGTGGAAAATTATTTTCGGTATATTAAAATTAGATTTTACATGTCGTAATATTATATCTTTTGTTAGCTCGATTTTGATAATGGGAATTATTAATATAGTAATAATAGTGGGATCTAATTATGAAAATATAAAATTATTTTATAGTCAATCGACTATGTATTCAGAATTAGTTGATAAAGTAAAAACGATAGATTCTGATTCTAATAAAGACTATAATAAACTTAATATTTTAACTAATATTCTTGCTGAAGATTCACGGTTGAGTCATAAAACTAGATATAGTCTTTATGTGTATTCAATTTTGTATGAAGAGCTTTATATTAGTCAATTATCACAACTACAGAGTGATTCGAATACTAAAGAGATATTTACCGATGTAACTAATCTTGACACCTTAGATAAAGTATTATTGATTGAAGAGAATAACTATAATTTCTATAAGGCTAATGCAATGGATTTTAGTATACTTTTTGATGCTACGCCTGCTTTTGATGAGGATGTACTATCGTTTAATGATCATTTAAATTTATTGTCAGTCAAACTAACTAAAGCACATGAGAGGCGTAAGCTAATAAATGATAATGAAGTTGATGAAAAATTATCTATTTTTACTAAATTTACGTATAATTTACAACATAATATACTTACTTTAGATTTATTAGCGATATAATTTGATTCATTAATTGATATTTCTCGGTGTTCATATATGAATTGAATTTAAATGGATATAATTAGCTCTACATCAGTTATATAGGGGGATGTAATACTATTTTATTAAAGGAACATAAGAATTTAGTTTTTGGATGTTGTGTTTTGTGGTTTTATATAGGCGGGTATAAATATGTCAAACATAATTGCTGTAATATGGGATTGTGATAAAACTTTAATTAATGGGTATATGCAGGATCCGATTTTTAAAGAATATGGTATTGATGCTAAGGAATTTTGGGCGGAAAATAATCAAAAACAAGATGATTTATGTAAGAAATATCCTAATATACGCATTAATTCTGATACATATTATTTAAATTTATTTCTTCAATATATTCGTGAAGGAAAGTTTGATGGATTAAATAATAAAAAATTACATGAGTATGGTAATAAACAAGAGTTTTATAAAAATGTACCAGAATTCTTAGCATCATTAAATAATCTCTTTCAAGATAAAGCTGAATATAAGGATTATGATATTCAAGTCGAGAATTATATTGTAAGTACAGGCTTTGCAGAGTTAATTCGCGGATCAAGATTAAATGATGTTGCTAAATCAATATGGGGTTGTGAGCTTATTGAAACTAATATAAATAATGATCTAGTTCTTAGTGATGTAGTCTATACGATAGATAATACAACAAAAACGCGTGCAATTTTTGAAATTAATAAAGGAAGTTGGAACAAAGAACTCCATGTTGATGTAAATGCTAAAATATCATTTGATATGAGACGTGTACCTTTTGAAAATATGATATATATTGCTGATGGTCCTAGTGATATTCCCGCTTTTTCCTTAGTAAAGCAAAAAGGTGGAACAACTTTTGCTATTTATCCTAGAGAAGATGGTGATGCCTTAAAGCAAGTCGAACAAATGCGTATTGATGGTCGAGTTGATATGTATGCAGAGGCGGATTACTCTGAGGGCACAACTGCTAATTTATGGATAAAAAATAAAATTTTTGAGATTGCTGATCGAATTAGAGAAGAAGAGCGTTCAAAATTTAGAAATTCGATATCTACAGTTCCAAGGCATTTGGTATAAGTATTTATAATATGTATAATAAGCAAACATTATTTTGATATTTAGTTCTATTTTTATTTTGTATAAGAATGAGGCTCTAATGAATGCTGTAATAAATGCTGTAATAACTTTAGTCAGAACTTTATTATGAAGTCTAACTGAATAGCATCTGTTTTAGATATTACAGTTTAACGAGCTTTTTAAATTAGCCATTATAATTGAAGATAAGATATCTACAAGTAAACATAGCAATCAAATCATATCATATACGAATCGATTACAAGATTTCTTTGAGAACACTAATTCAGGAAATGCATATCATAAATTAGAAAAAGCATTTAAACTATTATGAGGAGACATTAAGGATACTGAATTAGCTGACTATCATATCCATACCGTGTATTTCAAGATGGGGTATTACTTTGATTACGATTGGCAAGTAGCTCATAGCGATTCTGTAGATAATTATTTAACTGGTCCTATGTTTTGGGATATCTTAAAAAATTATGACGACTGTGAAAGCGATATTCTAAAAGGCTATTGTGAGCACTTAAAAAATCAACTAGATTGGTATCAAGCTGTATCTAAGATTAATGGAAAATATGATGATGAAGAATGTCATTATATTAAGTGGGAACGTATTACGCAGCATGGTTTTTTACAGGTTTTATTTGATAATGAAAGTTTGGATGGTGCTTGGTTATGGAAAGATATGAGTACATATACCAATCAATATAGTACCGGTACAAATCAGGGAGGCAGTCCTTGGACTAATCGTCGGTTTTGGACTCGCATAGAATCTGACGATATCTGGGCTACACCACCAAGGAAGTTTAATCCATGGCTGTTTTGGCGTGTAGATCATGATTCTAAGGGAGCGTACTTATCTTTACGATATTATAATAATGACTCAAGCGAAACTGGAAAGGTATTACGTAAAAGGGTATATGCTCAGCTTATTACTATGATTGATAAAGCCATTTCGAATGAATTGGAGATATTAAGTCGAGCTTATAATCAATGTGTTACTAGACCTCAACATGGTAACTACTATGAAAATACCTTGATTCATATTGGTATTGAACCAGTGTTAGCATCTTGGGATGAAAATAAAGGACAACCGTTTATTGAGTGGGTACGAGATATTGATTGCAAGCTAAGAGAAACTATTGAAGCTTTTGATTGGGAAAAGTTTTAAGTTATAACAATCAGAACCACCCGTAAAACGGGTGGTTTGCTCACGGGCTATAAGCCCGTAGTACTAGGCCAGCGTCTAAAGGCGCTGGCTTTCACTACGTTCAAGCCGCATAGCCATTGACTCGTAACATTCCCCTTAAAGGGGATATGTATTACTTACTACCCTTAAAAGGGTCCTCATATTCTTTTACACTAAGTTTATCTTTCATTTGGTCATGTAACTCTTGCTCACGTATATATTTCTTTACTGTAGCCTCATTTAAACCTACTGTACTAACATAATACCCCTCGGACCAAAAGTGTCTATTTCCAAATTTATACTTTAAGTTTGCGTGTTTATCGAACATCATTAGTGCACTTTTCCCTTTTAAATATCCCATAAAAGATGATACTGATATTTTAGGTGGGATTAATACTAGCATATGCACATGATCAGCCATAAGCTCCCCCTCTATAATCTTGACGCCCTTATATTCACATAAACGTCTCAATATTTCACGTAAACTATTTCTGTATTGATTATATATAACTTTACGTCTATACTTAGGTGTAAATACTATGTGGTATTTGCATAACCATTTTGTGTGCGCAAGGCTCTGTGTCTTTGTTGCCATATAAAATCACCTTTCTTTTGTATATAATGCGGCTTGAACACCTACATTATACTTAAGCAAGGTGATTTTTTTGTATAACTTTCGTTGCCGCACCCGCATAGCGGGTG
>NZ_CAUQYW010000024.1:0-10222 GCF_963522475.1 uncultured Veillonella sp.
AAGGTATGAACATTTTCGATCTTCTTCATTACGATAAGCTCTTCATTACTAAAGGCGCTGTCGCAAAAATTGAGGAGGTACTTGGATAATGCAATTACATGATGTACTAATCCGTCCGGTTATTACCGAAAAATCCACAAAGCTTATGGAAGAAAACAAATACACGTTCCGCGTGCCTTTGACTGCAAATAAAGTGCAAATCCGTCAAGCTGTTGAAAAAATCTTCAATGTAAAAGTAGAAAAAGTAGCTACTATTCGCGTATTAGGCAAAACTAAACGCATGGGTCGTACACAAGGTAAACGTAGCGATTACAAAAAAGCTATCGTAACTTTAAAAGCTGGCGAATCCATTACATTATTTGAAGGTGTCTAAGAGTCTAGTTGTAAGGAGGCCCACTAATGGCAATTAAATCATTTAAACCGTACTCCGCTGGTCGCCGGTTTATGACAGTATCCGCCTTCGACGAAATCACAGCAAGCAAACCAGAAAAATCTTTGTTAGCTAAGATTTCCCAAAAAGGTGGTCGTAATAATACTGGTAAAATGACAGTTCGTCACCAAGGTGGCGGTCATAAACGTCAATACCGTATCATTGACTTCAAACGTACTAAAGATAATATCCCAGCTAAAGTAGCAACAATCGAGTATGATCCTAACCGTTCTTCTCGTATCGCTTTGCTTAACTACGCTGATGGTGAAAAACGTTATATTTTAGCTCCTAACGGCTTAAAAGTTGGTGACGTTGTATTCTCCGGTCCTGAATCTGATATTAAACCTGGTAACTGCTTACCATTGGCTAATATCCCAGACGGTACTCAAATCCACAACATCGAATTAAAAATCGGTAAAGGCGGTCAAATCGTTCGTTCCGCTGGTACATCCGCTCAATTGATGGGTAAAGATAATGGCTATGCTATTCTTCGTTTACCATCTGGCGAAATGCGCCGCGTACGTCAAGAATGCCGTGCAACTGTAGGTGTTGTAGGCAACGCTGAACACAGCAACCTAGTAATTGGTAAAGCTGGTCGTCATCGTTGGATGGGCGTTCGTCCTGGTAACCGTGGTGTTGTAATGAACCCTTGTGACCATCCACATGGTGGTGGTGAAGGTAAATCTCCTGTTGGTCGTAAACATCCTGTTACACCTTGGGGCAAACCAGCACATGGTGTTAAAACTCGCGACAAGAAAAAAGCTTCTAACAGCTTAATCATTAAACGTCGTACAAAATAGGATAAAGGAAAGGAGATAAAATAGTGTCCAGATCTATTAAAAAAGGCCCTTTCGTAGCAGATCATTTGCTTAAGAAAGTTGAAGCTTTAAACGAAACTAACGAAAAGAAAGTTGTAAAAACCTGGTCCCGTGCCTCTACTATTATCCCAAGTTTTGTAGGCCACACAATTGCTGTGCATGATGGTCGCAAACATGTACCTGTATTCATTACAGAAGATATGGTAGGTCATAAATTAGGTGAATTCGCTCCTACACGTACTTTCAAAGGTCACGGTAAGGACGAAAAATCTACAGGCAAAAAATAGGAGGAATAATTAATGGAAGCAAAAGCAATCGCTAGACATATCCGAATCGCGCCTCGTAAAATCCGTATCGTTGCTGATTTAGTGCGCGGTAAAAACATCGGCGAAGCATTTGCCATCTTGAAGTTCACTCCGAAAGTTGGCGCTGATGTAGTAGAAAAAGTTATGCGTTCTGCAATCGCAAACGCTGAACATAATTTCGATATGAATGTTGACAATCTTTACGTATCCGAGATCTTTGTTGATCAAGGCCCTACATTAAAACGCATTCATCCTCGTTCCCGTGGTCAAGCTTTCAAAATTTTGAAACGCACTAGCCATGTAACAGTAGTAGTTAAAGAAAGAGCTTAAGAAGGAGGGAAACAGAGTGGGTCAAAAAGTTAATCCACACGGTTTGCGTGTCGGTATCGTAAAAGATTGGGACGCAAAATGGTATGCAGATAAAGATTTCGCTGCTAATCTTCATGAAGACGTAAAAATTCGTAACTTCTTGAAAGAAACCCTTTTCATTGCTGGTATTTCCCGCATTGAAATCGAGCGTACAAATAAACGTATTAAATTGACTATCCACACTGCAAAACCAGGTATGGTTATCGGTCGTGGTGGTGCTGGTATCGAAGATATCAAAAAAGCAATGACTCGTTTCACTGATAAACAAGTTGACGTAAACATTGCAGAAATTAAACAAGCAGACATGGATGCAGTTCTTGTTGCAGAAAATATTGCTGGCCAATTGGAACGCCGTATCGGTTTCCGTCGTGCAATGAAACAAGCTGTTGGTCGTACAATGCGCTTAGGTGCAAAAGGTATCAAAATCATGGTTAGCGGTCGTCTTGGTGGCGCTGAAATCGCTCGTAGCGAATCCTACCGTGAAGGTTCCATTCCATTGCACACACTTCGTGCAAATATCGACTACGGTACTGCTGAAGCTCATACAACTTATGGTTGTATCGGCATTAAAGTATGGATTTACAAAGGTGAAGTTTTGCCAGAAGCAAAACAACCTGCTAAGAAGGAAGAAGGTGGCAAGTAATGCTTATTCCAAAGCGCGTAAAACATCGTAAGCAATTCCGCGGCCGTATGAAAGGTCGTGCTATGCGCGGTAATACAGTGTCTCATGGTGAGTTCGGCTTGGTAGCATGCGAACCATCTTGGATCACTAACCGTCAAATCGAAGCTGCCCGTATTGCTATGACTCGTTATATCAAACGTGGTGGTAAAGTATGGATTAAAATTTTCCCTGACAAACCAATCACAGCTAAACCAGCTGGTACTCGTATGGGTTCCGGTAAAGGTTCTCCTGAATACTGGGTAGCAGTGGTTAAACCAGGTCGTGTAATGTTTGAAATGGACGGTGTGCCAGAAGCTACAGCTCGTGAAGCTATGCGTCTTGCAAGCCATAAACTTCCAATCAAATGCAAATTTGTTGTTAAGGGTAAAGAATTGGGTGGTGACGTAAATGAAGGTTAATGACATTCGCAATATGAGCGCTGCCGAAATGGAACAAAAAGTTTCCGGTCTTAAGGAAGAGTTATTTAACCTCCGTTTTCAGCTTGCAACAGGTCAATTAGAAAATCCTATGCGCATTCGTGAAGTTAAGAAGACAATCGCTCGTATTAAAACTGTACAACGTGAAGTTGAACTTAAATCTGAAAACGCATAATAACAGATTTGTTAAAGGTTGAAAAGGAGGCTTAAAATCGTGGCAGAAGAAAGAAACGTACGTAAAGTCCGCGTAGGTAAAGTTGTTAGCGACAAAATGAATAAAACTGTTGTTGTTGCTGTAGAACGTAAAGTACCTCACGCATTATATAACAAGCCAATGGTTAGCACTAAACGCTTCAAAGCTCATGATGAAAATAATGAGTGCCAAATTGGCGATACAGTTAAAATTGTAGAAACTCGTCCACTTTCTAAAGATAAATGTTGGAGAGTTGTTGAAATTCTTGAAAGACAAAAATAAGAGTGATGTAAGGAGGAATAGACGATGATCCAGCAACAAACAATTTTGAATGTTGCCGACAACACTGGTGCAAAACGTATTATGTGCATCCAAGTCATGGGCGGTTCTTATCGCAAATTCGGCAATATCGGTGACGTAATCGTTGCTTCTGTAAAAGATGCATCACCCGGTGGCGTTGTCAAGAAAGGCGACGTAGTCAAAGCTGTTATTGTTCGTTCTAAAAAAGGTATCCGCCGTCAAGACGGTTCCTATATCCGTTTCGATGAAAACGCAGCAGTAGTTATTAAAGAAGATAAAACCCCTCGTGGTACTCGTATCTTCGGACCTGTAGCTAGAGAACTTCGTGAAAAAGACTTCATGAAAATCGTTTCCTTAGCTCCAGAAGTATTATAAGAAGGAGGAACGCAGCATATGGCTAAACTACAAATCAAAAAAGGCGATACAGTTGTTGTTATCTCCGGTAAAGATAAAGGTAAGCAAGGTACAGTAATTGCTACTGAACCTAAAAAAGAACGCGTATTTGTTGAAGGCGTAAACACTGTAAAACGTCACACAAAACCTTCTCAAGCTAACCCACAAGGCGGCATCGTTACTAAAGAAGCTGGTATCCATGTTTCTAACGTAATGATCGTTGACCCAGAAACTAAAACAGCTACTCGTATCAAAAAAGTTGAAGGTAAAGACGGTAAATTCGTTCGTGCAACTGTTAAATCCGGTACAGTACTTAAATAATCAGGAAAGGAGGAGCTACATAAATGTCTCGTTTATTTGAACAATACAACTCTGAAATTAAAAAGAGTATGCAAGAAAAATTCCAATACGGCAACGTAATGGAAATTCCTAAATTGGAAAAAATCGTTATCAACATCGGCGTTGGCGATGCTGTAGGCAATGCAAAAGCTTTAGAAGCTGCAGTTAATGACTTAACAATTATTGCTGGTCAAAAACCTGTAATCACAAAAGCTAAAAAATCTATTGCGAACTTTAAAGTTCGTGAAGGCATGGCGTTGGGTACAAAAGTTACTCTTCGTGGCGAACGCATGTATGAATTCCTTGATAAATTGATCAATGCGGCATTACCTCGTGTACGTGACTTCCGCGGTATCAGCGCAACAGCATTTGATGGCCGTGGTAACTACGCTTTGGGTCTTAAAGAACAGCTCATCTTCCCTGAGATCGAATATGATCAAGTAGAACGTGTTACTGGTATGGATATCATCGTAGTAACAACTGCTAAAACAGATGAAGAAGCTCGTGAATTGTTGACTCAATTCGGTATGCCTTTTGAAAAATAATAGGAGGAACATATAGATGGCTAAAAAATCTATGATTGAACGCGAAAAGAAACGCGCTAAAATCGTTGAAAAATATGCAGCTAAACGTGCAGCGTTAAAAGCAGCAGGTGATTATGAAGGCTTGTCCAAATTACCAGCAAACGCATCCCCAACACGCTTACACAACCGTTGCAACTTAACTGGTCGTCCTCACGGCTATATGCGCAAATTCGGTATCAGCCGTATTGCGTTCCGTGAATTGGCGTACAAAGGACAAATTCCTGGTGTTAAAAAAGCCAGCTGGTAATATTAGACGAGAGGAGGTTTTTAGATTATGGTAATGACCGATCCTATCGCGGATATGCTTACGCGCATCCGTAATGCAAATGCTGCACTTCATGAAACGGTAAACATTCCTGCATCTAGAATGAAAGCAGCTGTTCTTGACATCCTTTTACAAGAAGGTTTCGTAAAGAACGTAGAAAAAGAAGAAAACACTTTAAAAGTAACTTTGAAATATGGTTCCAATAACGAAAAAGTTATTACAGGAATTAAACGTATTTCCAAACCTGGTTTACGTGTTTACGCGAAAAAGGAAGAACTTCCTCGTGTACTTGGTGGTTTGGGTATCGCAGTTATTTCTACATCCAAAGGCGTTATGAGCGACAAACAAGCTCGTAAAGAAGGTCTTGGTGGCGAAGTAATCGCATACGTTTGGTAATAGTAGCAATAGGAGGTAGAAATAATGTCACGTATCGGTAGAATGCCTATCGAAATCCCTGCAGGCGTTACTGTTACATATGATAACCATCATATGAACGTAAAAGGTCCTAAAGGTGAATTATCTCGCGATTTGCATCCAGATATGAATATCACTGTTGAAGGTAACACAATTACAGTAGCTCGTCCTTCCGACAATAAAGCTCATCGTTCCCTTCACGGTTTGACTCGCGCTCTTGTTGCTAATATGGTAACAGGCGTATCTGAAGGATTCACAAAAACTCTTGAAATCAACGGTGTTGGTTACAGAGCGGCTAAACAAGGCAATAAATTAGCTCTTACACTTGGCTTCTCTCATCCAGTAGAAATGGAAGCTCCAGCTGGTATTACAATTGAAGTTCCAGCTCCTAACAAAATCGTTGTTTCTGGTGCAGACAAAGAAGTTGTAGGCGCAGTAGCAGCTGATATCCGTAAATGGAGAAAACCTGAACCTTACAAAGGTAAAGGTATCCGCTATGAAGGCGAAGTTGTTCGTCGCAAAGCTGGTAAAGCTGGTGCAAAAGGTAAATAGTAATATCATCTATATGAATGAAAGGAGTGAATATCTTGCCTCGTAAATCTAGTAGAAACATCGCTCGAGCAAAACGTCATCTTCGTATTCGCCGCCATATTTCTGGTACGGCAACTTGTCCACGTTTGAACGTATATCGCAGCTTGAGCAACATTTACGCTCAAGTTATCGATGACGTAGCAGGTACAACATTAGTAGCTGCTAGCTCTTTAGATAAAGATTTAAACTTATCCTATGGTGGTAACATTGCTGCTGCTAAAGCTGTTGGTGAAGCAGTTGCTAAAAAAGCTATCGCTAAAGGTATTGACACTGTAGTGTTTGACCGTGGTGGTTACATTTATCATGGTCGCGTAGCAGCACTTGCAGAAGGTGCTCGTGAAGCAGGCTTAAAATTCTAAGAAGGAGGAACTATAGACATGGCGAGAATTGACTACACCAGTCTTGATCTTAAAGAAAGAGTAGTATTCATCAACCGCGTAGCCAAAGTAGTTAAAGGCGGTCGTCGTTTTTCCTTCAGCGCTCTTGTAGTTGTTGGTGATGGCAACGGTTATGTAGGCGTTGGCTTAGGTAAAGCAGCGGAAGTACCAGAAGCAATTCGCAAAGGTATTGATGATGCTAAGAAAAATATTGTAAACGTAGCAATTAAAAATGGTACAATCCCTCACAGCGTAACAGGCGTATTCGGCGCAGGCCGCGTATTCTTGAAACCAGCTGCTGAAGGTACTGGCGTTATCGCTGGTGGCCCTGTTCGTGCCGTATTGGAATTAGTAGGTGTTCGTAACATCTTGACTAAATCTTTGGGTTCTTCTAACCCTAACAATATGGTTCGCGCTACAATCGAAGGTTTGAAAGATTTAAAACGCGCTAGCGAAGTTGCAGAACTTCGTGGTAAGACCGTTGAAGAAATTTATAACGCGTAATAAGGAGACAAGAAATGGCACAAGTTAAAGTAACATTAACAAGAAGCTTAATCGGTCGTCCTGAAGATCAACGCGCGACAGTTAAAGCTTTGGGCTTGAAAAAAACTAATTCTCAAGTCGTAAAAGAAGTAACACCACAAATCGAAGGTATGCTTCACAAAGTTAGACATTTAGTAAAAGTTGAAGAAGTTTAATACTGATAAGGAGGTGCACTGAATGAAACTTCATGAATTACAACCAGCTGCTGGTTCCAAAAAAACTCGTACTCGTGTAGGCCGTGGTTTAGGTTCTGGCTTGGGTAAAACATCTGGTCGTGGTCAAAAAGGTCAAAACTCCCGTTCTGGCGGTGGCGTTCGCTCCGGTTTTGAAGGCGGCCAAATGCCTCTTTATCGTCGTTTACCAAAACGTGGTTTCAACAACGTTTTTGCTAAACAATATGCTGAAGTTAACGTAGAACAATTGAACCGTTTTGAAGACGGTGCAACAGTTGATCCAGTAGCTCTTATTGAAGCTGGTATTTTGAAAAACGTACGCGATGGCATCCGCATCTTAGGTAATGGTTCTTTGGAAACTAAAAACCTAACTGTTATTGCTAACGGCTTCACTAAATCTGCTGAAGAAAAAATCACAGCAGCAGGCGGAAAAGTAGAGGTGATCTAGTTTGCTAGATAGCCTCTCAAACATCTTTAAGATTACCGAGTTACGTAATAAGATTTTGTACACATTGATGATGTTTGCCGTGTTTAGAGCCGGCATTCACATCCCTGTACCTGGTGTAGATGCATCTGTAATTGAATCTTTGTTTACATCCGGTAACCTATTCGGTCTATTAGACTTGTTTGCTGGTGGTGCGCTAAGTAAGTTCTCTATCTTTGCAATGAGTATTACACCTTACATTAATGCTTCCATCATCATGCAACTACTTCAAGCTGTAGTTCCACAGTTTGAAGCGTGGAGTAAAGATGGTGAAGAGGGCCGTAAAAAAATTGCGAAGGTAACTCGTTATGGTACGGTTGTTTTAGGTTTTGTCCAAGCCTTTGGCATGGCGTTTGCACTACGTGCAAATTCCGCTCTCGTAAATAATGATATCCTTAGTGTATTTGTTGTAGCTATTATCCTAACAGCAGGCACATGCTTATTGATGTGGATTGGCGAACAAATCACAGCATATGGCATTGGTAATGGTATTTCCTTGATTATCTTTGCTGGTATCGTAGCTCGTTTACCAGATGGTCTTCAAACCATTTACCAATATATACAAACTGGAACAATTAACATGTTCCAAGCATTCTTATTTGCTGTAATTGCAATTGCAATGATTGCTGTTGTAGTAGCAGTTACGCAAGGCCAACGTCGTATTCCGATTCAATATGCTAAACGCGTAGTTGGTCGTAAAATGTACGGTGGTCACTCTACATTCTTGCCGTTGAAAGTCAATCAGGCAGGTGTAATTCCAATTATCTTTGCGTCATCTGTGTTGATGTTCCCTGTAACGATTGCGCAATTTATTGAAAACGATTTCGTTCATAAAATTGCAGATTTATTCACATGGGGAACGCCGTTACAAACGGCATTGTATGCAATATTGATTTTTATCTTTACATACTTCTATACTGCAATCTCTATCAACATTACAGATATGGCAGATAATATGAAAAAATACGGTGGTTTTATCCCTGGTATTCGTGCGGGTAAACCTACTGCTGATTATGTGGATAACGTGATGACCAAGATTACATTGGCTGGTGCTGTATTCTTAGCTATCGTCGCTATCATACCGAATTTCCTCGGTACGATTACAGGCGTGCAAGGTGTATACTTTGGTGGTACAGCTCTCTTGATCGTTGTAGGTGTAGCACTTGATACAATGCAACAAATTGAGTCACTTATGGTAACACGCCACTATAAGGGCTTTGTAAAATAGGAGGGAAACAGAATGTATATTTTATTAATGGGACCTCCTGGTGCTGGTAAAGGCACACAGGCAGCTCGACTTATTGAAAAATACGGTATTCCCCAAATTTCAACAGGTGATATGTTCCGCGCTGCGATTAAGAACGAAACACCTCTTGGAGTTGAGGCTAAGAAATACATCGATGCTGGTCAATTGGTACCAGACAGTGTAACTGTTGGTATCGTACGTGATCGCTTGGTGAAAGATGACTGCAAATCTGGATTTATTCTTGATGGATTCCCAAGAACTACAGCTCAAGCTGTGTCTTTGGATGCAATCCTTAAAGAATTAGGAATTTCTTTGGACGCTGTGCTTAACTTAAATGTTCCTTCCGAGGAATTAGTTAAACGTATTAGCGAACGAGCTGTTCTAGAAAATCGTGCTGATGATAACCCTGAAACAGTACAGAAACGTCTAGCTGTGTACGAAGAATCTACTAAACCTTTAATTGACTACTACCGCAATAGCGGTTTGTATCAAGAAATCAATGGTTTACAAGATGTAGACGCAGTATTTGCTGACATCATTAAGGCTTTGGAGAAATAATCTATGATTATTTTGAAATCGTCCCATGAAATTGAATGTATCCGCAAGGCAAGTAAGCTTACAGCAGACACGTTGTCCTTGTTAGTAGAAAAGGCTAAACCTGGCATCACGACGCTTGAGTTAGATACAATTGCCGAAGAATATATTCGCAGCCACGGTGGTATACCAAGTTGTAAAGGGTACTATGGGTTCCCTGCTACAATCTGTGCTTCTATCAATGAAGAAGTTGTTCATGGTATTCCGAGCGCTAAGCGTAAGCTTAAAAACGGTGATGTCCTCAGTATTGATCTTGTAGCATCTATTGATGGATATCACGGCGATTCGGCTGTGACAATTCCAATTGGTCATGTCAAACCAGATGTGATGAAATTGTTAAAAGTAACAGAGGAAAGTCTGTTCAAGGGAATCGAACAAGTGAAAGTTGGCAACCATATCGGTGCTATCGGTCACGCTGTTCAAACGTATTGTGAGAAACATGGTTACGGTGTCGTTCGCGACTTCGTTGGTCATGGTTTAGGCCGTGAAATGCATGAAGATCCACAAATTCCAAACTATGGTAATCCGGACCACGGTCCTGTGATGAAACCAGGTATGGTATTGTGTATTGAACCAATGATTACATTAGGTTCTTATAAAGTTCGTGTGTTGGGTGATGACTGGACGGCAGTTACCATTGATGGTAAACCAGCTGCTCATTTCGAACATACAGTGGTTGTTACAGAAAACGGCCCTGAAATATTAA
>NZ_CAUQYW010000025.1:0-9925 GCF_963522475.1 uncultured Veillonella sp.
AATTCTTCTCCAGCAATGTATTGAACATTTTGGTAGAAAAATTCCAATTACATCCTATTACAACTCCAGAAGCTGACATGAAAGCTATCTTGGGCTAATCGGATTTATTTACTTATTAACTACAGTCCTATTTCCCCTCTCTTTTATGATTTAGGACTGTTGTTATAAATAACGCATCTTAGGTTCTCCTAAGGTGCGTTTTTTACTATTTTTGTGAAAGATATCCGTTAGTGGCTGTATATTGATGGGGACCAGTTTTGTATCTACAACCTAGTTAAAAATGAAGGACTATACTTCTTTGCTCCTCGTGACCTGATGTCGTTGCATAAGTATAGTCCTTCCTTTTTATAACTGTAGATATGGAGGTGTCCCATCAATATACAAACTTTTAGAACAGCTTTTACAAGAGTGGTAGTCCTCTGTAGGCAAACAAATATGCCTCTAATGTGCATATAGACATTAATTAATATCGATTGTTATACTATAGGTAAAGTAAGATTTTCTCACATTATTTATGTGTATATAGAGGCGTGTATGAATAGTATTTTTGATATTATAGGGCCTGTCATGATTGGCCCGTCTAGTTCGCATACAGCTGGTGCTGCGCGGCTAGGTAAGATGGCGCGGTGCATATTCCGTTCCACACCTAAAAAGGTAGATTTAACCTTATATGGCTCTTTTGCTAAGACTTATAAAGGCCATGGTACAGACCGTACCTTGATTGGGGGCTTATTAGGTTTTAAAGAGGATGATACGAATATTCGTGTTGCTCATAAATTAGCTGAAAAAGAGGGCATGGAGTATAACTTTATCGAGTCTCCTCTTGATGTAGGTCATCCTAATGTAGTTCGTTTTGATATGTACGATGAACATAATCGTCATATGACGGTGATTGGTCGATCTCTTGGTGGCGGTCAAATTATGATTACCGAAGTAGATGGCAATGATATGTCTATTACTGGCGATGAGTTTACTCTTGTTGTATTCCATGAAGATAGACCTGGCGCCATCTCTTTGGTGAGCCAAGCATTGAGTGAGTCTGATATTAATATCGCTACCATGCGCGTGTTTCGGAAGGGGAAGCACAAGGATGCAGTGATGGTCATTACTACCGATACAGTAGTAAATCCTATTACCGTTCAGTTTATGCGCGAGTGTCCAGGCATTCAAGATGTGATGACCTTTGAAGCGTTATAGGAGGGCGAATGATGAGTTATGCATACGATACAATTGCAGATATTATTCGCTTAGCTGAGGAAAATAACATTTCCTTTGGCGAAGTAGTGCTGCGTTATGAATTAGAAAATTATGACCGCAGTGAAGAAGCGGTTATTCGTGAAATAGAGCATCGTTTAGACATCTTTGAAGGTTCTATTCAAGATGGTATAGACTATGCAGAAAAAACAGCGTCTGGTATGTCCGGTGGCCAGGCGGCACAGCTTAATGGACAAACACCAAGATTTATGAGTGATATTGCGTACAAGGCTATGACCTATGCTATTGCTGTTAATGAAGCAAATGCAAAGATGTTCCGCATTGTTGCGTGCCCTACGGCTGGATCTTGTGGTGTTATGCCTGGTGCGGTGAAAGCAGTAGCGGACCATTACAAGCTAGATAGAGCAACTATGGTAAAGGGCTTCTTGGCTGCCTCTGGCATTGGCAATGTCGTAGCGAATCGCGCTTGTGTGGCCGGTGCCGTTGGCGGATGCCAAGCAGAAATTGGTACGGCCGCTTGTATGGCTGCCGGTGCCATTGTAGAAATGATGGGTGGTACGCCTCGTCAAGTAGGACATGCTATTGCATTGTGCATGAAAAACTTATTGGGCCTTGCCTGTGATCCAGTAGCAGGGCTTGTAGAGGTACCGTGCGTTAAACGTAATGGTTTCTATGCAGTTCATGCCATTACTGCATCTGAATTGGCGTTGATGAATATTGAAAGTCAAATTCCACCAGATGAAGTTATTGAAGCGATGAATAATATTGGTCGCGCTATGCCAGCCGCATTGCGTGAAACAAGTGATGGTGGCCTTGCGGTAACACCGACAGGTACAGCTATTGCAGAACGAGTGCAATCCTTATAGGATTGCACTTTTTTCATGCTTTCATTTGTAGTAAAATAAAGGTTAGACTAGTTCAGAAAGGAGTGTGCATGATGGAACAAGCCAATCGAATATTGACTGTATTAGAAGAAGCAGGTTATGAAGCCTATATCATTGGCGGAGCAGTGCGCGATATTTTAATGCATCAAAAGCCTCATGATTTCGATATTGTGACGTCTGCACGTCCCGATACGGTCATTGATGTTCTCCGCAGTCATGATATTCAAACCACAGACCTTGTGGGCAAATCCTTTGGTGTTGTGGTGGCAACATTAGAAGGTAAGCAGTATGAAATCGCTACGTATAGAACAGAGCGATATGGAGCGGATAGTCATCGGCCCGAAGAAATAGCCTATGCCGATACCTTAGAGGAAGATGTACTACGCCGTGACTTCACGGTTAATGGCATGGCTATGAACCGCTATGGTGAGGTCATAGACTTAGTAGGGGGACGCCGAGATATCAAGCATAAAACATTGCGCACTATCGGCGATCCGCAGAAACGTTTTGAAGAGGATGCATTGCGATTATTTAGAGCCTGTCGCTTTGTAGCGAAGCTAGATTTTTTACCAAGTAAAGATTTATTAGAGGCCATGCCAAAGGCCTTTCATCGTGTGCCTGGGTTATCTCTCGAGAGAGTTCGTAGTGAACTGGACCGACTCATGTTAGAGCCCGCTGTGGCTAAGGGCCTTGATGTATTAGTACAATCTCGCTTGGCCGAGTGCTCTTGTCGCGTTGTAGAAAATGGCGTCGCTCGTGAAGTGCCTATTTTACCAGAGCTATACCATCTTGTGAATTTACCACAAGAAAAAGACTTTCACGAATTTGATGGTTGGTATCATACATTAGCCGTTGTATCTCATACAGAACCAGATTTAACATTACGTTGGGGTGCACTGTTACACGATGTAGCAAAGGGGATGCCGGCAGTACGAGCTGTTATTAACGGACGTTTAACGGATCGTGGCCATGATACATTAGGGGCTGAAATGACAGAAACATTACTTACTCGTTTAGGTTACCCTAAGAGTTTTGTGCGCCGTGTAGCTTGGATTGTAAAAAATCATATGCGCTTTCACTATTTTGTACAAAATGGAGAAGCTAATGAGAAAAAGTGGATCCGTAAAGAGGCTCGCAGCGGTGAGTTTCGAGATAGTCAAATTATGCGAATTGCATGGGAACAATTATCTAAGGTTTGTGCTGCCGATGTATTAGGCTGTGGGAAGCCTTATGCATCGACTGATGGCACCTTAGCCTTTGGTGAATGTATGGCAGATCTTAGCCTAGAGATGCCTATCCATACAAAGGATTTAAATTATGACGAACGAGTTATTAAGCTTGCAGGGAAAAAAGTGGGGGAAGGATTGCAGTATTTATTAGGTCAGGTACAAAATGGGGTGATTCCCAATGAACCAGATGCATTATATGATGCATTAGACCATAAGTTACGCCGTCCAGTGGAGAAATGATGAAGTTATTAAATAAAGCGTTATTACGCATGAGTGATTGGAGTCGCACTACGTGGTGCCTTGCCATACTCATGACCGTTGCCTTCGTCCTTATCGGGCGTTTAGCACAGTTACAGGTCTTTGATACCTTTGACCTAGAGAAGAAAAACTTATTACAAGTTCAAGTAGATAGAAAATTACAATCGCCGCGTGGTACAATCTATGACCGTAATGGCAAGCCTTTGGCGATGAGTGTAGTTACAAAATCTTTATATGCGGATCCAAAGATGATTAAACAGTCTCCTCAAGAGATTGCGGATCTCATCTCACCGTATGTAACGATGTCAAAAGAGAATATTGTGAAAGCTTTGCAAGAGGATACCGCCTTTGTCTGGTTGAATCGTATGATGGATGCAGATAAATCAAAAGGGGTACAACAAGTTATTAAGGATAATAATATTGCAGGCCTTAATTTCGTTGAAGAATCTAAGCGCTATTATCCAAATGGTGTCTTAGCGGCACAAGTATTAGGCTTTGTCGGTACTGATGATAAAGGTCTTGATGGTCTAGAAATGGTTCTTGATGACGAATTAAAGGGGGGCGTACAACAAGAAATTGTAGCTACTGATAATAAAGGGAATGCCATCTTTGGTTCCGTACTATCTAAATTTTTACCAGATAAGGGTAAAAGTGTAACCTTAACCATCGATGCAACAATTCAATTTATTGCAGAACGCGCTCTTGATAAGGCGATGGTTGATACAGGAGCTAAGCATGCCAGCGTTATCGTTATGGATCCAAAGAACGGTGAAATATTAGCGATGGCCAATCGTCCAAGTTACGATCCTAATAACTACAACCAAAGTGGTGAAGAGGCTTTCAAAAATATTGCGGTTACCAATTTATATGAACCAGGCTCTACATTCAAACCTATCATTGCATCTGCAGCTCTTGCAGCAGGCAAATGGAAGTTAGACACTGTGTATAACGATAAAGGGGCCTTCGCTGCCAATGGACATATCATTAGAAACTGGAATGGTGAGGGATATGGTCCTGTTCGTTTGCTAGATATTTTGAAGTACTCTCTTAATACTGGTATGGCTGAAATTGGTACATTAACAGGTGCAGATATTCTCTCGAAATATGTACGTGATTATGGCTTTGGCTCTGAAACAGGTATTGAATTACCTGGTGAAGGTGAAGGTATCTTATATAATCCGGATGATATGAGTAAGCTAGACGTTGCGACTATGTCTATTGGTCAAGGTATTGCGGTTACACCATTACAAATGGTTCGCGCTTTTGGTGCCCTTGCTAATGGCGGTGCTATGATGAAACCGCATATTATCAAGTCCTATAGTAATTCTCAAGGGGATGTGACAAGTACGACAGAAACATCTGTTGTAGGCCAACCAGTTCCTGCGGAAACTGTTAAAACCATCGTAGATATTCTAGAAAAAGAAGTATCTGAAGGTGGCGGTACAAAAGCGATGGTAGAAGGCTATCACTTTGCTGGTAAAACTGGTACGGCGCAAAAACTAGATACCAAACATGGCGGTTATCTCGACGGACAATACATTGCGTCCTTTATTGGCTTTGGCCCTGTAGAGGATCCAAAATTTGTAGTTCTTGTCGTTATTGATGACCCACAAAAGGGTTCTTATTATGGTAGTCAAATTGTAGCCCCTGTATTTAAGGACATCGTATCTCAACTTGTACGGTATTACCAAATGAGTCCGTATGTTAAAGAAAGTACACCAGTAGCTGTTAAAGCTGCTAATACATTACCTGAACCAAAACCGGGAAGTGATGGTTCTGTTACATTGCCTAACTTTACTGGTTTTACCTATGGTGAAGTGCGTGATTGGTTACATAAGGCGGGACTTGCCTTTAAACCGGATGGAACTGGTACGGCTACATCTCAAGATGAAAGTAGCGGTACAACTGTTCAGGCTGGTACAGCAATTACTGTTCATTTCCGTAGATAAAACGAATTCGGTCATAATTAGAAATTATAGACAGTTCGTTATATAATAGAATAAGAGACTTAGGTGCCTCTCCGGAGGCGCCTTATTTTATAGATAGTTTAAATGAATGGAGATACTTATGATCGAATTACGCGGTAAAGCAGTAGCAGATGCTCACAAGGCGATTTTACAAGAAAAAGTTGCAGCAGTAGGCGACTCTGTAATTACTATGGCAGTATTACTCGTTGGTGAGGACCATGGGGCTCATATGTATGCTACATTTATGGAAAAGACAGCCAAGAACTTTGGCTATGGCTTTGTATTAAAGCAATTACCTGAAACGGCTACACAGGATGAAGTGGTGGCAGCATTGCAAGAATTAAATAATGATGCGGCTGTTCATGGAATTTTACCGTTAATGCCGATGCCTAAACACATTGATACAGAGGCTCTTATCGATATGCTAGATCCTAAAAAAGATATCGATGGTTTAACTACGTATAATATTGGCCTTGTAACTGCAGGCAAAGGGGGCTTTGCCCCTTGTACTGCTAAGGCGTGCATGGCAATTTTAAACCACTACGATCTTCCTGTAGAGGGGAAACATGTGGTAGTAATCGGTCGTAGCCAAGTGATTGGTAAGCCTGTAGCTCTTATGACACTTGGTGCACATGGTACTGTTACAATGTGTCATTCTAGAACCCCTGATTTGGCAGAACAAGTAAAACGTGGCGATATCGTTATTGCTGCAGCTGGTCGTGCGCATATGATTACAGCAGATATGATTAAGCCAGGTGCTGTTGTTATCGATGTAGGCATTAATGAACTAGAAGGTAAGACGGTAGGCGATGTTGATTATGAAGCGGTAAAAGATATTGCATCAGCTATTACGCCTGTACCTGGTGGTGTAGGCTCTGTAACGACTACAATGATGCTTGAAGCTGTATATGAGGCATACCATGCATGAGATGTCTATAGCAGAAGGTATACTTGATGTGGCCCTTGATACATTGCGCCAACACGATGCATCTGTGATTCATTCCGTTCAACTCGATTTGGGTCTTATGAGTGGCGTGGAACCAGATTCCCTTCTTTTTTGTTGGGAAGCGGTTACAAAGGGGACCGCAGCAGAAGGTTCTCGTATAGAAATTAACACCATTCCTATTGAAGGAAAGTGCTTGGATTGTGATAAAACATTTCCGGTAGAAAATTATAAGTTTATCTGTCCCTATTGTGACAGTCATTTCGTACAAACCATTGGTGGCCGCGAACTACAAGTGACCTCCATGGATATCGATTGATAGAAAGGTTAGGACATGCAAGTTCAAGTTAAAACTAATGTATTGGCAAAAAATGATGCCATTGCAGAGTCCTTACAACAGTTGTTTAAGGAAAAAAATATTTTTGTATTTAATCTATTAGGTTCTCCAGGGGCTGGTAAAACATCTCTATTAGAGGCAACTTTACATGATTTGAAAAAAGATTACCGCCTTGCTGTTATTGAAGGTGATTTATTTACTGCTAAGGATGCGGAACGGATTCATGAATTAGGCGTTCCTGTTATTCAAATCAATACAGTGGGAGGTTGCCATCTTGATGCACAAATGATTCAAGATGCACTAGGTGATTTAAATCTTGATGAACTGGATATGATCATTATCGAGAATGTAGGTAACCTTGTATGCCCTGCAGAATTTGAGATTGGTGAAAGCATGAAGGTAACTGTATTATCTGTTACTGAAGGTGAGGATAAGCCTCTTAAATACCCATTAATCTTTAAAGAGTCAAAGGCTATCCTCATTAATAAGATAGATTTATTGCCTTATGTACCTTTCAAAAAAGATAAGGCCATACAAGATATACGTAATTTGAATCCAACAGGAGAGATTTTTGAAGTAAGTTGCACGGCCCATAATGGACTTGAGCCATGGTTGACATGGTTGCGTGCACAATTGGAGAGTAATCGATGAATCATTCTATTAAGAGCCGTATCGTAGCGGCACTTCTAGTAGGCTTATCTGCTACATCGGTAGGGTATGCAGCAGAGCCGGCTATTTCGACTGTGAAACAAACTGCGGTGGAATCTACAGAGAATGCAAATGATGTTGCACATACGGATGATAAGACAACTGTAGAAGCAGCGGGAACTGATGCGGCTGAGTCTGTTGCGTATATAGATAATGCACCGATTAAAGCTGTTAAAATCGATACAAAGACAAAAAAGGAAAGCACTAAAACAGGATGGCTAGCTGAACAAATGGCAGTTACCGAGTTTGGTGATTCCATACAGTTTTGGCAAGCAGCTAGCGAAAATGAAGGTCCATTGCCTAGCGTAACGCAAAATAACTTGGCTGATATTGGTAAGTCTTATACGGCTAATAATTTGCCAGCTTTAGGGTCTGAAGATGATTATGCTATTGATGGGTATCGCTTAGGAGATCAGTTTGTAGCGCCTAAAGATGTAGAAAAAACAGTGGTTCGTGATAACTTTACGACGTACTATATGAAAGACTTGGAGGTGACCGTTTACACGGGACCTGCTCAAGAGCGTTTAGTAAATAATCAATTGCGCGGTCAAGGTGCTACTTATTTCTTTGAACCGAATACTATTACTAATATTCATAGTACGAAAAAAGGCGTCCACACTGTACGCGATATTGGTGTTGGTAGCACGCGCATGGAATTGGTATTTGCCTATGGTAGCCCTATTGCGATGTGGCGTGATTTGAAAAATGAAAGTTATATCTTCCTATATGAAGGTCATTCCGAAAATTCATGGTCTCGAAAAAAGGAATTTAATAGCTCGATAGAGAATACAAATAATAATAGCCAACAACAATCTATGCTAGGACAACAGAAAGAATATATTGCTTTCACCATCAAACAAAGCAATGTAGAGGCTGTTGATATGATTAGTGGTCAAGTATGGCCAAGATTTGGATTGCCTAAAGCTCCAGTATATGATTTTCAAGCAGGTAAATTGACTGCTGATGATTTTGTGTTGCGTGGCTATAAATTAAATGATTATTTTGTTAATGATCCCAATAATGATTGGAAACATCAAGGTATGTTGTTTGGGTCCACATTTATTGGATATAACGAATATGGCGTGAGTGTTGATAAAAAAAATCTCATCAATCGTGTTCTATTAAATATTTACACGCCTACTCGTCGCGGTATTGCGATGGGGGATACTAAATACTTATTGCTCTTTGTATATGGTATGCCTACTCGTATTGTTGAATCTACAACAAATGCGGGCACATCTACTGTATATGAATATAAAAATCCAGCGGCAAGCGACTCATATTTACAGTTTGCCCTAGATGATAAAAACCAATATATCAAATCCGTTATGTTATCTGACCGTCCAGTTAAGTAGGAACGGTTACAGCGAGGAGGCAAGGGATATGGTTACAGTTCAAGATGTAAGAGAACGTTGGGAACAAATTCAAGGTGATGATGAACGTATATTGTTTATCGTTGGTGGTCCTGGTTCTGGTAAAAGTTTGTTAATTCGTGAATTATCTGAACAAAAAGGTTGGAAGTACTTAGAGGCAAAACAACTTATTGAAGAAGAGTTTTTATTAGTACCTCGTGATGAAAGACCACAACTTGCAGAAGAAGTAATTCGTCGTGCATTAAGTCGCAGTGATACAGAAGTTGTTCTTATCGATGGTATTAATGTATTGTTTGCACCGATATTAAATTTAAATCCTCTTGAACTATTAAAGACTATTAGTAAAACATATCCGATTGTTGTAGGTTGGCGTGGTCATCTCGAAGGTGATCAATTGTACTTAGAACACAATAATGATCCAAAACATGCGGTAGTGACAATCACTAAACCTGATCGTGTTATGGTTATTGATTAATAGAGTTATATTGATTGTTGAGGGCATTATATATTGCCATGAGTTATGACCGCATATAAAAGGCAGGTGATATCATGGACCAATATGTAATTGCCCTCATTTTAGGTGTTATAGAAGGTATAACAGAATGTATTCCTGTATCTAGTACAGGGCATATGATTATTATTGGGCATATGCTTAATTTTGAAGGTGCCCATGCCGATGTGTTTGAAGTGTTCATTCAAATTGGTACTATCGGATAATAGTGGCTATATTAGCAATTATCTATCTTTATCTATGATTGCCAATGAGGAAAAAATGAAGTTTAAAAAGTTTAGAAAAAATACTTGCATAGGGTATCGTTTCATGTTATTATGATTAAGCACTAAGGGATACCGCAGTGAACGAAAAAACTTCAAAAAAGTTTTTAAAAAGTTCTTGACACTTAGTGAGGCGGATGATAAAATACATCTTGTCGTAATGATGCTGGCGTAGCTCAATTGGTAGAGCAGCTGACTTGTAATCAGCAGGTTGTGGGTTCAATTCCTATCGCCAGC
>NZ_CAUQYW010000026.1:0-9812 GCF_963522475.1 uncultured Veillonella sp.
ATGTTCAATCATATGATTGATTACCTATCATTGTTCAGTTTTCAAAGATCTGTTACGTTAGGTTGTTGCCCTAACGACTTGTATAAGTATATCAGCGAAGTCTTAAATCGTCAACCTCTTTTTCAAAGATTTTTTCAATTTATTTTCAACTGATTTTATACATACAATCATAACCAAATTCTCTAGAAATAGAGATAGAAAACTCACAAACCGAAGTTTGTGAGTTTTAATTTGGTGACTCACCCGCGACTCGAACGCGGGACACCCTGATTAAAAGTCAGGTGCTCTGCCAACTGAGCTAGTGAGTCATGTTGGCAGGGGTGGCTGGGATCGAACCAGCGCATAACGGAGTCAAAGTCCGTTGCCTTACCACTTGGCGACACCCCTACAGTGATTATGATGTGTAGGTTATGGGGTGAGTAGTGGGGATCGAACCCACGCGTAACGGAGCCACAATCCGCCGTGTTAACCGCTTCACCATACCCACCACCTTGTAGGTATCGAAGACGTTGTCTTCGTAACAAAGAGAATTATATCTGTTCTAGAGATTTGTGTCAACACCTTTTTCTCAATTTCATTTAACTTTTACAATTAAAATTAAGAAATGTATTATCTCTAATATAAACCCTTTAGCCTTATATACATAAGGAAGCACTTCGGAAGCAAAGGCCTCATGAATGGTGCTTCCCTATTATACATATAAATTACTTAGTTGGCAAATAGTTTTTTACAAAATTTGGCAAAGCAAAAGCAGCCTTTTGAATTTCAGCATTATAGTACTTAGTTTCAAAGTTTTGTTCACGGTTTGGAGTCCATGTTAATGGATCATATGTTTTGGAACCTAAGGTGAAGCAATGCATGCCTGCTGGGTAAATTGGAATAAATGCAGTATATAAACGTGCAATTGGGAAGTGATTATTTACATACCCAAATACTTTCTCTACGAGCGGTTGATGCAACATAGGAGATTCTGTTTGTTGTACAAACAATCCGTCTTTTTTAAGAGCTTTCAAAGTATTTTTATAGAACTCTTCAGTGAATAGACCTTCACCAGGACCAATTGGATCAGAGCAGTCTACAATAATTACATCATAGTAATCTTCTGCTTCTGCCATAAAGCCAATACCATCGCCAATTTTTACAGTTAATTTTGGATTGTTTTCAATCATAGCTTTAGCAATAGTTGGTAAATATTGTTTTGCCAACTCTACTACCTTGCCATCGATTTCAACCATTGTTACTTCTTTTACACAGTCATGACGTACACATTCTCTAGCTACACCACCATCACCGCCACCGATAATCAATACGCGTTCAGGATTTGGATGTAAAAATAATGGAACATGGCTCATCATTTCATGGTAGATGAACTCTTCACGTTCAGATGTTTGGAATACACCATCTAATGCGAGCATTGTACCATACTCTTTAGATTTAAATACTTCAATTTTTTGGAACTCAGATTCACCTGAGTATAATACTTCTTCTGCTTCAGCGCTGAGACGTAAATGAGGAGTTTGTTCCTCTGTAATCCATTGACTCATGTAGTACCTCCTACTTTTATACTACAATACGCACCGCAGGTTATTGCGATGCGTATGTATATTACTTTAATTGCTCTATTACTTAGCCTTTACGGCTAATATAACAGAATCCGCCACCTAAAATGGTATCTTTCATCCAATTCGCTAATGAAAAATCACGGATTTCACCTTCATCAAAGATGCCACAGCGAATATCATCGCCATCCATAAAAATCTTATGAATTGGAACCCAATGCCATGTATAAAGAGCCTTTTCCTTGCCCTTATGACGATTCAAAAACGCCACAGGCACATCTTGTGCCAATGCATCATGAATAAACTGAGCTGCTGCCTCCACCTCTACACGAGAAGCACAGAAAGGAGACACATTTAACATATGTACATCATACGATAAGCCTTCATCTTCTAATAAACGAATAAGGCCTCGTTCCATCCATTGCGTTTTATAAACACCACCACCAAAGCGTGGCTTTACATATTTCCAAACTAAGTTCATCCGTTCTAAAGCAAGCGTTTGATCGGATGTGGTTTCTAGATCTAATAAGCCATCCCTAAATAGCGAATAGCCCAAAACTTGTGATGCCGATGTAGGGCCACAACCAGACAAGCGTTGCCACTCATCTGTGAACCACTCTTGGTCATACCCATATGATGTCTTTCCGTCTACATCAATATATAGCCATTCCGGATGTTTAATAGATACATCATTCATGAGATTAACCTTCGATTACTTCAACAGTTTCCATGATAGCACCTTGATGGATACCATCAACTACGTCCATACCTTCGATTACTTTACCAAATACAGTATGCACACCATCCAAATGAGGTTGTGGTTCGTATACGATAAAGAATTGGCTACCACCAGTATTAGGACCACGGTGAGCCATAGACAATGCACCACGTTCGTGTTTGTGTGGGTTACCAATTAATTCATCTTTAATTGTGTAGCCAGGACCACCTGTACCATTGCCATTAGGGCAACCACCTTGAGCTACGAAACCAGGAATTACACGGTGGAAACGAAGACCATTGTAGAAACCTTTATTGATCAAATCAATGAAGTTTTGTACTGTGCCAGGAGCTTCTTTATCAAATAATTCAATTACAATATCGCCGCCGTCAGCCATATGGATTTTTGCTTTTTTCATTGTTCAGGTACCTCCAAAATTGTACGCAACACATGTGCTGCTAATATAAAACCTGCCACTGGTGGCACAAAACTACATGTACCAGGGCTTGTTGCATCCCCACGGAACTGTGGCTTTGTTGGTTTTTCTGTAGAAAATAAAACTAATTGTTTTTTGATGCCCCGTTTTTTTAACTCCCGGCGCATAACGCGCGCAAGAGGACATGTATGAGACTTATTGATATCAGCAATCATAAGTTTTTCTGGGTAAAAGCGATTACCGCCGCCCATACAAGAAATAACGGGGATACTTTCACGTTGACAAGCCTCAATAATATTCAGTTTTGCCGTTACCATATCAATAGCATCGATAACATAATCAACGTGCAATCTTTGAATGAATCCAGGGTAACTTTCCTCAGTATACATAATATCATGAGTTTCTATCACCACATCCGGATTAATTGAAAGAGCCCTTGATTTAGCCACCTCTACCTTACGCTCACCAATCGTGTCGTGAGTTGTAATCATTTGGCGGTTCAAATTACTAGGTGCTATAGAGTCTCCATCGATAAGAACGATCCGCCCAACCCCTGCACGTACTAGAGCCTCAAGAGCACCACCGCCTACACCACCGACACCAAAGAGAGCCACAGATGTATTCTTTAAGGTTTGGATTTTATCTGGTCCAACTAACCATTCTAAACGAGTTAACATATATTCCATTAATATTTACCCGCCGGAATGATTTCTGTCCAATAACCGTCTGGATCGGCAATGAAGTAAATCCCCATATCAGCATTTTCGTAGGCTACAACGTCCATCTCTTTGTGTTTTTTAAGAGCTGCTTCATAGTCATCTACATAAAATGCCAAGTGGAATTCATTGTCTCCCAAATTATAAGGGCGATCCCAGTCACGCAACCAAGTAAGTTCTAGCTCATGCGCTGTATATGGACTTTTTAAATATACAAGGATGAAAGCCCCACTTGGATCTTCCAAGCGGCGAGATTCCTCAAGTAATAAAGCCTCTTTATAGAAAGCTAAACTTTTATCAAGATCCTTAACATTTATATTATTATGAGCAAATGAAAACTTCATAGGACCTCCTTTTTTAAATACAGTATGTTTTTGTAGGAATTATCCTCTTTTAATAGTATCACATTTTATAATTCTATAGCTAGTTAATCACAAATTTTGCTGTACTGCCATCATCACCACGTGTGACCTCTAGGTGGGCAGGTATCCGGGTCTTTAATTCAGGTACATGAGAAATCATGCCGATAAGGCGTCCAGAAGATTGTAATTGTACCAATGTTTCCATGGCAAGTTCTAATGTATCTGGATCTAAAGTACCAAAGCCTTCGTCGATGAACATCGTATCCATATGAATACCACCTGCATAACTTTGAATGACATCCGCAAGACCTAAGGCAAGAGCCATAGACGCCAAAAAGGTTTCACCACCAGACAAGGTGTTCGCTGGTCTTGACTGACCTGTGAAAGCATCCATAACGGCCAAATCAAGGCCTTGTTTGCCACGACCACCACCGGTATAGTCAGACCGCTCCAAGGAATATCGACTACGACTCATCTTTTGAAGACGTAAATTGGCGGCATATACAACTTCATCTAAAATAGCACCTAGCACATATCGTTCAAAGGTTACATTTTTAAAGCCTTGTTCACCGCCATTGGCTAAGTCGTTAAGACGGCTTAAGAAAGTGATTTCCTCACGAGCTTCACCCATAGCCTTTTCCAGTGCTTCTAATGATGCTAATGTGGTTTCAATATGTTTTGTTTCTTTATCCCAAGCCGCAAGAGAGCCTACTAAGTTATCACGTTTCTCTACGGCCGTATTATATACTTCGTCAGAAACCGTACCACTTGGTTCTATTACAGACTGGGCATGTTTCAAAGCCGCATCATATACAGCTTGAGCTGTACTAAAAGCCTCATCTAATGCATGTAGCTCAGTTCTAAACGCATCTAAGCCCTTATAATCACCTAGCGCATCTATAAAGTCATCTTCAGATACAGAAATTGATTGTAATGATTTTACATATTCTTGGTAAAATCCATCAAGATTTTTTGTTTCTTCCTGCACTTGTGTAAATAAGATTTCTAAACGTCCTCGTTTAGCGTTGAGCTGCTCTTTAGCAGCCTCTAGACTTGATTTACAAACCTTCAACTGCTCATCGTATGTGTTAATTTCAGTCTCTAATGATTCGATCTGTTTATGCCATGCATCAAGATCCGTAGTCGGCAAGGTCTTAGATACTCCATCTATCTTAGCCTGTACAGAGCTAATCTGTACCTCTAAGTCATGTAAGTTTTTAAGCAATTCATTATGACCGATCTCCAACTTTGATAATGTACCTTTAGCCTCAACCAAGTCATGCTCATTTTTAGTTATAATTTTGGTCAACTGTTCAGTGTCTCTACGTAAAGCTGTAAGCTGCTCCATTTGAGACGCCAAGCCTTGTTGAATTGAATCAAATGCATCTTGTGAAAAATTATCAATGGATGATTTGAGTTTAGAAACTTGGTCTTTAACTTGCTCATCTAACTCATGTAGACGAACCGATAACGTTTCTTTCTGACCAATTTCGCTAGCCCGCTTCTGTAATGCTCCATCACGCACTGCGCGTGCCTCTTCTACTTCCTCTTTAGTAGGGTATAATTCTGGCTTAGATGCTAACTGTGGATGCTCTGTAGAGCCACATACAGGACATGGCTCATTATCTACTACCAAATGAACCAGTTCAAAAGCACGTCCCTCTGCCATCAGATGTTCTAAACGTTCAAGCCGTACCGTTGAGTTTTTTACAGATTCATCTAGAGTCGCTAAAGATCCCTCCTTAGCATCAATATCGTTTTGAGCCTTTTGTTTCTCTGATAACAATTCAGAATATCGTTGCAACTGGCTCAACTGCTCTTGGATGTGAGGAATAGACTCTAATGCTTTACTATTAGCTTGAAACTGTTTTCTCACTTCAACTAACTCAGCCTCTAAATCACCTACCAGCTTGTGCTGAGCCTGCAACTTAGCTTCACTTTTCTCACGTTCTTGTGTTTCTAACTTGCTCTTTAATGTGGTCAATTCCTGATTTAGCAGTGCTAACTCATCAAATTTCTCTGACTGTTGTTGTAGTTGTGCCAACGTAGTCCTCTTAGCTTGTATAGTTTCAGCGTGAGATGCTAACACTTCATAAGCCTCTGTACATTTAGACTCATGTTGAGTTGCGGCCTCTCCACTCTTTTCTGCATCTGAAAGTGCCATTTTCAAAGTTTTTAATACAGCCTGTTTATCATCAAGTTGTTTATACAATTCATAGCTTGGTGTTAACCCGGTGAGGAACTGAATCTTTTCATTTAAACTAGACCGCTCCTTTTCTCTTTCTTTTACCAAGTCTAATTTGTTCGTAGCCTCAATAAGAGATTGTTGTACCTGATTATATAAGGCCCACTCATTGCGCAATGCATTGAACTGGTCCACTACATCTACAGCTTTATTACGTTCAACAACAAGCGTATCACGATGAGGTTCTCTATCTTTCAAAAGCTCTCGTACATGCTCAATAGTTAATACAGGGATTTCTTCATCATGCGGAATGGATTGTAGTAATGCAGATTGTTTTGTTATATTTTCTTCAATACCGGATTTTGCTTCATCATAAGCAGATTTTAGGGCATCTTGTAATCTTCGGTACAACTCAGTTCTAAAGAGAGTATGTAATAACTCCTCCCGTTCACTGGTGGAGGCTACTAGTAATTTCCGAAATTCCCCTTGCGGCAAAAGTACTACTTGTAAGAATTGATCTTTACGAAAGCCTATGATTCGTTGAATCGTATCACGAATAGCTGCCGCAGAGGTAGCGATGACTGTCCACTCTCCATCTTTCATTTCGTATACAGTAGCACTAGCATTCTGCTCACGCATACCAGTACCGCGTTTCTTTGCTACCAATTGTTTTGGTAATCTTTCAACACGATATTGAGCCTCACCAATCGCAAAGGAAAAATCAACACGCGTCATATGCTGCGGTTCTGCAAAATCACTACGGATAGCATCCGTTTTGCGCACCTCTCCACTAGGCTCACCATACAAGGCATACACCATCGCATCTAGTATAGATGTTTTCCCCGCTCCTGTAGGACCAGAGATAAGAAACATGGAATGATTTTGGAGCTCATTAAAGTCCAAGGTAACCGAATCGCGGTACGGACCAAAGGCTTCTATAGTTAAAGATATAGGCTTCATTTAGTCCTCCTTTAGAATTCGATCCCATACAGAGTTGATGTATTGTTGCTCACGCTCTGTTAATGGTTCTTTCCACACGGTTTCGGCAAATTGATTAAATAATTCGCGTTCATTTAACTCTTTAAAAACGGCTTCATCCATATCTGCCATAGGAGTTGCCACGCGACCTACTAGATCAATCGTCATGCATCGATGATACACTTGGCGCAGCTTAGCCATTCCATCCATTATAGGCATCGTATCAAGCAATCGAGCCTGCACATAATCGTCTTTGTGCTTAGCCTGTAATTCCTTATTATTTAGGAGGTCTTCAAAGTAACCTTCTAAAATAACTACATCTCGCTTCGCATCTACAGGAATGGTACTAATATCAACCTTTCCCTTTGCATCCATGTCAATAATTGTGAAAGACTTCTTCTGCGTATGCTCATCAAAGGAATACTTTAAAGGCGATCCGCTATAGCGAATATAGTCTGCCCCCATTCGTTGAGGCCCATGCAAATGGCCAAGGGCTGTATAGTGAAAGTCTTTAAAGACTTGTGGACTTACTTGTTCACTACCACCGATAGACAAGGTACGTTCAGAGCCACCTACATCACCGCCCATTACAAAGGCATGACTAATGGCAATGCTGCGCATCCCCTTTGGCACTTGTTTGTACAAGTAGTCACTCCAGGCCTGATACATTTGATCGTAATTATGTAAATTAAGTGAGGCTGGCTCTTGCTCATCAGTCTCCACATAGGAGAACAGGGAGTCCTCGCTCATATCTATATCAATAGGTTGTGGTACAGTTGCACCCAGGCCTAAAGCATCCCCAATGCGACGAGGCTCGCTAAAGGGCATAGGGCAAATAGCAATCTTACCATCAGAGCCTTCAAATTCAAAGGGTTGTAATGCATGATGAGGGGATCCCCAAATATGAATTCCTGATCGACTCAACATAGAGCGCCCCACTTCAAGGCGTTCAGCCCCATCATGATTACCACTTACCACGAAGAGTGGTACCTTATAATCCATAGCGAGACGGGTAATGATGGAATCCCATAACTCAATAGCTTCAATAGGAGGTACCGCTCTATCAAAGACGTCCCCGGCTAGCAATATGCCGTCGATTTTTTCATCTTTCAAAATAGAAAAGAACTGATTCTCCAACACATGAGCTTGGTCATCTGTTAAATACTGACCATAAAAAATACGTCCTAAATGCCAATCAGCAGTATGTAAAAAACGCATTTTATCCCCCTTTCCAGCTCTCCCTATACCTTATCTAAATGTAGTTATATAAATAATTATATAACTAAGACTGCGTTTTAGCTTAATTATTGATTCTCTACAATAGAGCGCAACATAGCAATTTCTTTTGCATAACCATCTAATTCGTTTGGCGTTTCTAAATAGAACGGCAAGTTCGTCAATTTAGGATGTGTCACAATACGAGCGATGGCATCGATACCGATGTGACCTTCCCCAATTTTTTCATGCCGATCTTTATGAGCGCCCATAGGATTTTTAGAGTCATTTAAGTGAATGGCTTTCAGACGATCAAGACCAACGATGCGGTCAAACTCATCGATAACGCCATCAAGATTATTGACGATATCATAACCACCTTCGTGGATATGGCATGTATCAACACATACGCCCATGTATTCTTTTAATTTCACACCATCGATGATGCGAGCAATTTCTTCAAAGCGAGAACCAATTTCTGTGCCCTTACCTGCCATGACTTCTAAGAGAACTGTTGTTTTCATACCAGGGAACAAGATTTCATTCAAACATTCCACGATATATTCGATGCCTTGATCTACACCTTGCTTTACATGGCTACCAGGGTGAAAGTTATACATTTGGCCTGGTAAATATTCCATACGCTCTAGGTCTTCTGTCATAGCTTGTTTTGCAAAAGCGCGCAAATCTTCTTTTGCTGCACAAGGATTATACGTGTAAGGTGCATGAGCTAATAAGGTGCCAAAGTTATGTTCTTTCATATACGCACTCAAGCTATTCATATCCTCTACATCGAGGGCACGCATACTACCACCACGAGGATTACGCGTGAAGTATTGGAATGTATTACCCCCAATTTTGGTAGCTTCCTTCCCCATGTTTAAATAACCTTTGCTAATTGATAAGTGACTGCCGATGACAAACATAATACTCCTTTATATAACTCTATAATTTTATAACTCTATAATTTTATAACTCTATAACTAATATAACCCCTACCGTGAAGGAGCCCTTCGCGACAGGGGTTATGTATTAATGGCTTTCTTTTTTAGCACACTCAGGGCATATACCTTCAAAGGTAATATGTTGACCTGTGATTTGATACTCGCTACCTTGATCAGCAATTGTTTTGATAGCTTGTAAATCAATGCCCATCATATCCTCTACCTTATTGCAACGGATGCAACGGATATGGGAATGAGCTTGTGTGTCCCAATCGTAATGAGCGCGCTCATCACCAACTTCTAAAATTTTTACAAGACCGATTTTTTCAAAAATCTCCATTGTCTTATACACAGTTGCCAAGCTCATGCTTGGATGTTCTGGACGCAACGTATGATACAACATTTCTGCTGTTGGATGATCATGATGACCACGCAACGCATCATAAATCGCAATACGTTGTGGGGTTACTTTAAACCCTTGGCTACGTAGAATTTGTGCGATATCCATAATACTCTACTCTACCTTTCTCCACTTGGAAATCTATAAGGCATCGACCATTATCGGCCATTCACAAGAAATAATTATTATCTATTATATCAGAATTCCCAACACTTATCAAGATAGATAGTATTAACTATTAAGTAATCATAACCACCCGTAGAACGGGTGGTTTGCTCTGACCCTATAAGGGTCTTTCT
>NZ_CAUQYW010000027.1:0-9298 GCF_963522475.1 uncultured Veillonella sp.
TTATCGACCCCCAGTTTAACTGGGGGTTTAGTCATGCCTATTCGGCGTGCAATAAGAAAAGCTGTGCATCACAAGGTATGCACAGCTTTCATTATCATATAAACCCTATTCTGGTAAAGATACGTTTTCTAAGTTTGTTTTCTCGATTGATTCAATATCACCTTTATCGCAAAGATTTGCAATAGTTGGATCAATTGGCAAACGATTTAACAATAATAGACCGTATTTTTGAAGGATTTCTTCAATGTGGCTTTCACCAAAAATTTGATAATCCTTACCGTTATCTGGGCAATGGAAGTAAGAGTAGTTTTCCACTACACCAATAATAGGCACTTGCATTAAATCAGCCATCTTAACTGCTTTTTCAACAATCATAGATACCAAGTCTTGAGGAGAAGTAACAATGATGATACCGTCCAGTTTCAAAGATTGATATACGGTAATCGCTACATCGCCTGTTCCTGGTGGCATATCAACGAATAAATAGTCAATGTCTTTCCAAATAACATCACTATAAAATTGTTTTACAACATTACCCAAAATAGGACCACGCCATAAAACAGGATCTGTATCGTTTTCCAAAAGAAGGTTAACAGACATAACGTCAATACCACCTTTTGATTTTACCGGATACATACCAATTTCGTCAGCATATGCTTTTTCCTTGATACCAAACATTTTAGGAATAGAAGGACCTGTAATATCTGCATCAAGAATACCAACTTTGTAACCTTTACGCGCCATAGTAATGGCCATTAAACTTGTAACGGAGGATTTACCTACGCCACCTTTACCGGATACTACACCGATTACATGTTTAACAGAACTAAGCTCATGTAATGGAGCTGTAAAATCTTGAGGTTGTTGAGGAGCGCCGCCACCGCAACCAGAAGATTGAGATGGGCATCCGCCACAATCACTGCTGCTACCGCAACCCATAGTAAACACCTACTTTCTTTGAGGAACTTCCTCATATCTATATGTAAAACTTTTTTTCTATATGGTAGATACAATGCATCTACTGTTACATTGTATCATGTCACATCAAACTTTATCAATATATTACTCGCCACAGAATTCTTTAGTTAAAGCCCCAAGGATTTCCATTCCTTTTGTAATTTCTTCTACAGTTGGCACAGTATAACTTAGACGGAATGCATGGCCTTCCCCTGCACCATCTGCAGCAAAGGCACCACACTTAATAATACCTACATTACGGTCCATACATACTTCAAAAAACTCGTCACAATTTACATCTTCAGGCATCGTCATCCATGCAAACATACCACCTGTAGGTTGTGTTAACTTAACTTTAGAACTTGCATACTTTTTAAAAGCATTTAGCAAGGCCTCACATTTTGTTTTATAAACTTTACGTACATTTTCTAAATGAGCATCATAGTCGATTGTATCGAGCACGTTAGCTACAACCTTTTGTGTAACTAATGGCATTTGACCTGCTGTATTATTTTTTAAAGCTTGAATTGCTTCTATTACCTTAGCTGGACCGAATAGAAATCCTACGCGCAAGCCAGCAGACAATGTTTTAGAATAAGAACCTGCATAAAGAACACGATTTTCAGTATCAAAAGATTTAAATGTTGGAATGTACTCACCAGCAAACCGAATTTCACCATATGGATCATCTTCATAGATGAATAAATCATATTTAGATGCAATGGCATAAATTGCTTTACGGCGTTCCAATGGCATTGTAATACCTGTTGGATTTTGGAAGTTTGGAATGAGATAAATATATTTACCTTTACCAGATTGCGCTACTTTTTCTAACTCACTAGGAATCATACCATATTCATCAGTTTTAATGCCTAATGCCTTACCTCCCATATTACGTACGGAATTAATGGCGCTAGTAAAAGTAAATTCATCCATATATACTTCATCACCAGGTTCCAATACAGTAATCGGTACAAGACCTAATAGCTGACCAGCACCGTTAGATATAATAAGGCCTTGTCCTTCTGGATTCATCTTATGTGCTTTTACAAGACGATCTAATGTCAATTCTGCTAATCGTGCATCACCTTGCATTGGACCATATTGTAAAAGGCTCATTGGATTAGAATGAACTACTTCATCAAATGCCTTTTCAATGATGTCTACAGGAATTGCTTCAGGTGCTGGGTTACCAATACCAAAGCTAATAAAGCCTTCTACACCTACACCACGCTCAAATACTTCACGAATAAAATTTGGACCTTTTAATGTTACACGTTCAGGAAGAGAAAAACTCATATAATCGCCTCTTTCATATATTAGTGGAAAATATTTTTATTTGATTAAATTTAATTATTTATGTTACTCATTGGGATCATGTTCTTGTTCCGCATTCTTCTTGTTAATATAGTTCTTATATATCTTCCAAAGAATAAAGTATACAATACCGGCAACAACAACAATAATTCCTAATCTTCCCATATTCTCTTGGAAGTTAACGATATCCGTACCAATAGCTACTTCAAGAGCTGTAGATGGGAACTTGCCAATTAAGTTTGCTAAAATATAATCTCTCGGTTTAATTTTACTAATAGCACCTAGTGCTGTAATCACACCAGACGGGAAATATGGTAAAGATCGAGCAAATAACATGACCACAAAACCATTTTTACCAGAGAAGTCATCTACTTTCATCAATACCTTACTCTTAGCAATCAACTTATCCGCTGTATCACGTAAGAAGTAACGCATAATATAAAAGCTAATAACTACGCCTATCGTTTCGGCAAGCCAAGAAATAATTATGCCTGGCCACATTCCAAAAACTAAACCGTTTGCAGTAGATATAAAGATAGATGGCAAGAAACCTACTGCATTGACAAAAATATCAAGGAGCATACTTACGAGCATAGCCATAGGGCCAAAGCCTTGAATATACTCAGCAATTTCATCCATAGATCCACTCGTCGCTAGATGCCACATAGTAGGATAAAATGTAGGATCTACTACATTGATAGCAATTAATAAAACGACAAAACCAATACCTGCTATTAATTGTACCCATCCTTCACCAGAAGGCTTTAATTTTCTTGTACTCATATATACCTCGTTTTTATAAAAAACTAGTTCCATTATATCACGGATTCTATAGAACTGTTATATAAGAACACATATAGTTTATTTTTATAGATACGTATAATTACATTAGCATAAAAATTATTGAAAGATGTATAATACTATTATAATTAGAATATTATTAGTGAAAGAAGGTATATTATGGTATCAGCAGGTCAAACAGCTACCGCAACAGTAATAGTTACAGAGTCCAATATTGCTAAAACAATGAAATCTGGTTCTTTGGAAGTTTTTGCTACACCAGCTATGTGTGCTTTAATGGAAGAAGCCGCTCAAGCAGCCGTACAACCATATTTAGAAGAAGGTGAAGGCACGGTAGGTATTGCTCTATCCATAACCCATGAAGCACCTACTCCACTTGGTGCAACAGTAACGGCTAAAGCTACAGTTAGCGCCGTAGAAGGACGTAAAATTACATTTAACATTGAAGCCTCCGATGGTGTTGGTATTATTGGACGAGGAACTCATGAACGTTTCGTTATTAATAACGAAAAATTTATGGCTAAAGTAGCAAGTCGTGCAAAAGCAAACTAATAACCTATTGTTTTGAAAAGAACAGAATAAAAATAAAACGGCATTTATCAAAAGATAGATGCCGTTTCTATTTACATGTTAAGTTAAATAATCTACTAAAAGATTAGCAAATTTTAACTACCCAGCCTTCAGGTGCTTCAATTTCACCATGTTGAATACCAAGTAATGTGTCATATAATTTTTTAGTGATAGGACCCATGTCATCCATACCAGCAGGAACATTAATAGTACCTTCTGGAGTATCGATTTGACCTACTGGAGAAATAACAGCAGCAGTACCGCAAAGACCAATTTCAGCAAAGTCTTTTAATTCATCTTTATGAACAGGACGATGTTCTACTGTCATACCAAGGTAATGTTCTGCTACATACATCAAGGAACGACGTGTAATGGATGGCAAGATGCTATCAGATTTAGGTGTTACTAATTTACCATCTTTGGTAATGAAGATGAAGTTAGCACCACCAGTTTCTTCTACATGTGTACGAGTAGCCGCATCAAGATACATATTTTCAGCATAACCTTTGCTATGAGCGTCAGTAATAGCATACAAACTCATCGCATAGTTTAAACCAGCTTTAATATGGCCAGTACCATGAGGAGCCGCACGATCAAAATCAGTGATACGAATTTTAATTGGTTTAGCGCCACCTTTGAAATAAGGACCTACTGGAGTGGTAAATACACGGAATTGATATTCATCAGCAGGTTTTACACCAATAACGGAATTTGTACCCATCATATATGGGCGAATATAAAGGCTTGCACCATGACCATAAGGAGGAACAAAGTCTTTGTTAGCTTTTACCACTTCTTTTACAGCTTCAATAAAACGACCTTCCGGTAATGTAGGCATTACAAGACGTTCACAAGAGTGATTCAAGCGTTCTGCATTTAAATCTGGACGGAAACATACAATATGACCATCTTTTGTGTAGTATGCTTTCAAACCTTCAAAGACAGTTTGAGCGTATTGGTATACGCCAGCACATTCATTAAGAGTAACGTTAGCATCAGTAATTAAACCGCCTTCGTCCCATTTACCATCTTTATAAGTAGTCAAATAACGGTAATCAGTTTCTACATAACCAAAACCGAGATTGTCCCAATCGATATTCTTGCTCATAACAATAACCTCCATTTATATTTATTTACTTTTAATCTTATCACTATCATCTAGTAATTTCAATAGATTCTATAGAGAGGATGTGCTACCTATATTATGAAAACACATTATTTTATAAATGCAACATAATATAAATCATCAGCCATATAATTATTACGCTTATAAAACATTTTTTATAGGTATAGATTCTCATCTATTTATATTATAATAATCTTTAGATACACATATCCTACCCTACTAGGAGGTTACTATTATGAACAAAAATAAACATTCTTTAATTCCTAATCTTAAAAGTATCATATGTATTGGTCTTAATTATGCTGATCATATTGCAGAAACAAGTCTAGCAACTCACGATTTTCCGGAAATCTTTATGAAAACCTCTAATGCTCTAGCAAGCAATCACGATACGATTACAATAGATGATGAATCCTTGCATTATGACTACGAAGGCGAACTCGTAATCATCATCGGGAAATCTGGCAAACATATTACTAGAGAACACGCTAAAGAGCATATCCTAGGCTACACAATTGGTAACGATGTGTCCGCCCGTAATTTACAGTTTAGAGGTTCTCAGTGGATTCTTGGCAAATCCCTTGATAACTTTGCCCCTATAGGTCCTACTATTGTTTCTCCTGATAATTTTGACTTTGAAAGTGCTACTATTACGACAACAATCAATGGTGAAATACGTCAACAAGCCAAACTAGACCAAATGATTTTTAAGCCTTATGACATAATTGCCTTTCTATCATCCTATATGACACTCCAAGAAGGCGATATTATCTTTACAGGCACACCTAGTGGTGTAGTATTAGGTAAAAATGAAAGTAAATACTCTTGGTTAAAGCCAGGAGATACTGTGTCCGTTACAATTAGCGGTATCGGTACACTAGAAAACAAATTTATATAATGAAATAGAAATATAGAAAAAGAGATTACATTGGCGTATCCCATCACCAACTGTAATCTCTTTTTATATTAGCTCAGTTTTATATTTATCATATATTAGCTCAGTATTATATTCATCATATATGACCTTACCTAGCACACATTATTTATGTTTTCCTTCAAGTTCTAGCATATATTTCTTTCGTTCAATACCCCCTGCATAGCCAGTTAGTTTACCATTACTACCAATAACACGATGGCATGGAATTATAATAGAAATAGGATTATGGCCCACGGCACCGCCTACGGCTTGAGCAGAGAATGTTTCTTTACCTTGTTGCTCAGCAATGTATTTGCCAATATCTCCATATGTTGTAGTTTCACCATAAGGAATTGTTTGTAATATAGACCACACAGACTTACGGAACTCTGTTCCTTCTAGCTGAATTGGTGGTGTGATAAATGGCTTTTTACCATTAAAGTATTGGTCTAGCCACATAATGGTTACTTCAAATGGACCTGTTACCTGTTCTATATACTCCGTATCATCAAAACTTGGTGCATGAGCTTCATCAATAAAAAATAAATCTGTTAAGTATGATAATGTACCAAGCATAACCATAGTTCCTAATGGGCTTTCATAGGTGTATTTATAATTCATAGTACATTATCTCCTTCTTAAACTAACAAATCATTCATAACCTTTTGTATGTCATTATTAAATGATACAGTATTTTTATGAATTTAAAAAGTATTGTAAAAAACTGCTAACATATATATTTTATGCTAGCAGTAACTTTACAGAAATTATATACTCTTCAATATTAAGGTCTTACAAAAGCTTGACCACCATGGTTGACAAGGACATCCCCATCTAGCACCTTTGTAGTAACGTTTTGTAGGCTACCTTGGATTTGGCTCATCATGAATCGATAACCAGGACTATTCAAATGTTTTGTTAAGGCGTCTTGATCACTATAAATTTGGATAACATACCAATGATTTTTTACATTTCTTTCACGAAGTACATAACCGGCCTTATATCCCGCATCATCGCGTACGGCCCGTTCAATATTGAGTTGGTATTGACGTTGCACTGTATCGATATCATTGCTATTCACAGTAAACTCTGTTAATGTCACTACTGCTTTACCATCATTGACAATAGATACAGCATCTTTTTTCTCAAACAATAGTACAGACTGTACATCGTACATTTTACGATTTGTTAATTTAGAACCTACTTCATTAACAAAGGCTTGATAATGATCAGATTTGCGATGTGTTTCAATAGCAGCTAAATCTTTATAAACCTCTACTACATAAGACTCAGATGGATTACCTTTTACATGGGCTACATTCATAGATAATGTATTAGGTTCTTTCTCCATAGATGCTGTTAGATTGGCAACACCTGCACTGTTATATGTGCCCTGTAACTCTGTAGGCACTACATAGCGATACATGCCTACACTAGGTGCTGTATCTAAACCTTCATCACGTTCCATAACAAGCGCTGCAAAGGACGTGCTCACACCTAATACAGCAATCGCAGAGGTTACAAGAATACGTTTTAACAATTTTCTATTCATACATGCTCCAGTTCGACTAAATTACAATGTAATATATTCTACTATTGTACCATGTTCTTCAATAAGTTTAACTAAGTCTTTTCCCTGTAGCCATACGGTAGCATCATTTTGATTTGGATGTATACCAATTAGATTATCTTTATAATCCGCATCAATGTAGTAATGTACCTTACAGTCTTCATCGTGGAGCAAACAGAATGGAGATACGTGACCTGGTTTAATCTTCAAAATATCCCATAGCTCTTCTTCGGAACCAAAGGAAATCTTCTTAAGCTTATGATCCTTACGGAACTGTTTTAGATCCACACGCTTAGATCCACGAACGGTAATCAAATAATAATGTTCCCGTTTATGGTCTCGAATGAATAAATTCTTCGCATCCCACTCAGGATATGGCAACTCTACATTGGGCTTATCATCCATACTAAATAACGGTGCGTGATCCGTAATCTCAAAATCGATATGATGGTCACGTAGGCAATCATATACACCTTGTTTATCTAACATGTAATACCTCTAATATAATTTGGTGAAAATAAACATCATAGTGAAAGCAACTATACATGTTAATTATACACCAATCTTATTCTGAGACTGTATAGATTCCATCAAATAGAATTTAAAATAATAACTTATAACAAAACAGCTATTTACTAGCTGCCAAGCCATACGACAAATACAGGAGTACCTTCATCATCAGAAACATCGTCGGCATCGTCAGCATCGAATTCGTGATCATCATAGGCTAGGTTTTCAAAGAATACATGATCACCGAGCTCTTTATTGGCCATTGTGTTATGTATCTTGAAAAGAATCTCTTCAGTAGTAAAGTACTGTCCATTATCTGCTTTGAAGCGAGCATAGATTTCTACTTGCCACATACCGTCTTCTTTATCATATTCTTCTAATTCATCGTCTTCATATAAGTATTCATTAGGATGAAGCTGACTTTTACTTTCAATCCAAGCTTCATAGCTTACAAGAATTTCAGGCTCTACTAATGGCGGTAATGTATCAGGATTAACATTATGCTCTTCTAAGCATTCATAAAACGCCTTATCGAACTCTTCTCTAGTATAGGTAGTTTTATTAAAAACCCAAGGAATTCCCTTAAACTCATGATAGTAACCTTCATATATTTTATTACCATCTTTATCAGTACCGAGATATTCAATCTGCTCAGTATTCTCATCCTTGTTAAACAGTTTTTTTATGGCATCAAAAATCATAGGATAATCCTCCTTGTCACCCTTTGAACTAATAGAGTTTACTGAGTACTCTACTACTTCACAACACCAAACTAATCTACTTGTCTAAAGTAGCTCTTTCGCTATTTTTATAGCAATATATCAGCCATCAATAGCAAAGTAATTTAAATCTTCAAACTCATCGTCCCAAAATTCAAAGATAAATATATGCGTATAATCAAAGGTTTGTTCACAATAGGTGACAGTACCATCTTCTATTTCAATTTTAGGCACACCTATTCGCGCTTTCACATCATCTATAGTAATAGATTCACCATACATTTCTTGTATGTCTTCAAGCATAAAAGCAGCAATCTTATCAATGCTTCAATTTCAAATTACTAAAATACTTTCTCAAAATTTTACACGAAGGCTATATAAAATAACGTAGCCCAAAGCACAAAAGTATATACTTTCTAAGTATATAGCAAAAGCCCTTCGCATAAGCGAAGGGCTAATATATTATGTCTCTATTAGTTAGCTACCACAACATGTATAGAATACAGGTATACCGTCTTCGTTATCTATGAGACCATACCCTTCACATTCATGTCCTTCGTATTCGATGCCTTCAAAGAATACATGATCGCCCAATTCTTTATTGGCCATCAAATTGTGCAATTTAAAGAGCAATTCTTCTCTAGTAAAATATGTACCATTATCTGCAACAAGATGGGCCATAATTTCTACTTGCCACATACCATCTTCTTTATCTTCTTCGAATAACTCTTCATCGGTAACACGTTCATTATCAAAGAGTTGGTCTTCACTTTCAATCCAAGCTTCATAGGTTACTAGAATTTCAGGTTCTT
>NZ_CAUQYW010000028.1:0-4537 GCF_963522475.1 uncultured Veillonella sp.
ATACAGTAATAGGTATTACACAAATTGAAAGGAGTTTTATTATGAGTGTAACAACCACTGCCCCTCCTCAAAAGGCGCGTACAACTGCTCAAAATATTGGACTTATTTTATCCTTTATTGTTTTAGGCGGTATTTTATTATTGCCTACACCGGAAACATTATCTACCGGCGGTCATCGTATGATTGGCGTCCTCGCCTTTGCTATCATCTTATGGATGACCTCAGCTGTTTCTTATCCAGTAAGTGCTACTATGATTACTGCACTTACAGCTCTACTATTAGGATTCTCACCAAATCCCGAAGCACCTGCTAAGGCGATGGGCACAGCCAATGCCTTGAAGCTTATCATTTCTGGTTATTCTTCACCAGCCATGATTCTTGTAGGTGCCGCTATGTTTATCTCTGTAGCTATGCGCAAAACAGGTCTCGATCGTCGTATTGCCATGTTAGTACTGTCTAGCGTTGGTACTAAGGTAAGTCGTATTTATTTAGGTGTTATTATTACAGGACTTATCCTCGCCTTCTTCGTACCCAGTGCAACAGCTCGTATTGCTTGCTTAGCACCGATTATCATTGGTATTGTTGAGAACTTAGGTATTGAACGTAAAAGCCGCGTAGCCGCTCTACTCATGGTAGGTGCCGTACAAGCTGATACGTTCTGGAATATTATGATTCAAACAGCTGCCGCTCAAAACCTTGTGGCTGTAGGCTTTATACAAACTCAGATGAATACATCTATTAGCTGGATAGATTGGCTCACAGCAGCGGCTCCATTCTCCATCATTATGGTTATCATCGCCTACTTCTTAACACAAGCATTAATCAAGCCAGAGTTTAAAGAACTTGTAGGTGGCGATGTACAACTCGCTAAAATGCGCCAAGAAATCGGTCCTATGAGTACTGATGAAAAGAAACTGTTATGTATCTCTATCGGTCTACTCGCATTGTGGGCTACTGGTGGAAAGCTCCATAGTATCGACACAACAACTACAACAATTGTGGCCATTGCATTATTCTTCTTCCCTAAAATTGGTATCATGGATTGGAAATTTGCACAGCCAAACATCGACTGGGGTTCCATCGTTATGTTTGGTGCTGGTATCGGTTTAGGCTCTGTATTACTCAAAACAAAAGCGGCTACATGGCTTGCTCAAGTATTCGTAAATGCTTTCTCCCTTGAAAGTGCCAGCGTATTCATCTTAATTGCTGTAATAGCGGCTTTTCTCATTGTCATTCACCTAGGCTTTGCATCTGCTACAGCGCTCTCCTCTGCTATGATTCCTATCGTAATATCCATCGTAGTAGGTCACAATGCAGAAGGTCTTAACCCAATTGGTGTAACCATGCTTATGCAATACGCTATCTGCTTCGGTCTAGTGTTACCAGTAAACTCACCGCAAGGTATGGTAGCTTATGGTACCGACACATTCGATGTAAAAACATTTATGACTACAGGTATTCCTTTGACTATCATTGGCTATGTGATGATGCTTGTATTCGCATTAACATATTGGCACTGGATTGGAATCGCATAATACTGTACTTTCATAAAAATCATATATAAACAAAAAGGCTCTGTCATAATAAGACAGAGCCTTTTAGATATTCACTATATTATTCTAATTCTTTACCTTTAAGTTCAGGGATTAAGAATACAGTTGCAAGAATATCAAGTACATAGATAATAGCTAGGAATGCAATTGCTACTTGGTAGGAGTACATAGAGATGATCATACCTACTACCATTGGGCTAAAGCCACCTACAGCACGACCGATGTTAAATAGTACATTTTGAGCCGTTGCACGGGCAGTTGTTGGATAGGCTTCTGCCATCAAAGCACCATAGCCACCCATCATACCATTTACAGAGGCGCCTAAAATAGCACCGGCAAATAGCATCGCTGTTGGATCAGATAGTTGAGAATAGATTAAAATAGATACTACAGCACATACTTGGAATAGAATGAATGTAGGTTTACGACCTATTTTATCAGCCAAGCGGCCAAACAACCAAATACCAACCATCATGCCACATACAGTGACCGCAGTCCATAAACCAGATTTGGTAAGGGAAAAACCTAATTGTTTACTCAAGAAATTAGGTAACCAAATCATAATACCGTAATAACCAAAGTTTTGAACAGATGTGAGTATCGCAACACCAATAGATGTCTTTGTAGTCCTTACATCTTTTACTAATAACTTGAAAGAGTTTGTATGTGAATGCTCTTTATCTTCTTTACTTTGTACAAAGATTTCTGGTTCGTGTAGCTTAGCACGGAATACCCATGCCACAAAAGCTGGAATAATACCAACCATAAACATACCACGCCATCCAATGATAGGAATGAGTAATGGTGTTAACAAAGCAGCAGCCAACACGCCTAATTGCCAACCAAGAGCAACATAACTAGTCGCTTTTGCACGATGTTGTGCAGGCCAAGCCTCAGCAGCTAACGCCATGCCAATACCAAATTCACCACCTAAACCAATGCCAGCGATTGTACGGTAAATAAGAAGATCCCAATAGCCTTGAGCAAAAGCACAGAGGCCAGTAAATACAGCAAAGAGTACAATGGTCCAAGTTAATACTCGAACTCGACCAAACTTATCGGACAAAGTACCAAACACTAAACCGCCAAGTACGGCACCCACCAAGGTCCACGTCACCAAAGAACCGGCTTGACCAGTGGTCAAGCCTAAATCTCCAGAAATTAAGGTCAGCATAAAACCTAAAATCAAGAGATCAAAACCATCCATGGCATAACCGATAGAGGACCCAATAACGGCTTTCCAACCGTAGGAATTTATTTCTTTCATAATCTTACCTTTCGTTACTCACAGGTAACAGTTAAAGAGATAGCCCCCACTATACAAAGGTTCAACGCCTAGACTTAAGTCTAATGAAAGGCTTTAGTATATGGGGGCTAAGTATTTAGTTACGATCTTTGATTTCAACCTTAATAGAATTGAAGAATTCTTCGAATGGTACGGAACCTAATTCATCACCACCGTGTTTACGAACGTTGACTGTACCTTCTTCAACTTCTTTATCACCAACAACAAGCATGTAAGGAACTTTTTCCATTTGTGCTTGGCGAATTTTGTAACCAATTTTTTCGTTGCGATCGTCTACTTCTACGCGAACGTAGTCATGGCGCATTTGTTTTGCCAATTGGTTAGCGTATTCCACGTGTTTTTCGGAGATAGGTAATACTTTCACTTGAACAGGTGCCATCCAAGTTGGGAATGCACCAGCATAGTGTTCAGTCAAGATACCGATAAAACGTTCCATAGAGCCAAAGCATGCACGGTGAATCATGATAGTACGATGTTTTTGACCATCTTCACCGATATATTCTACGTTGAAGCGTTCAGGCAAGTTCATATCCAATTGGATAGTACCACATTGCCATGTACGGCCCAAGGAATCTTCGATATGGTAATCAAGTTTAGGGCCGTAGAATGCGCCGTCGCCAGGGTTGATAACATAATCGATGCCTTTTGCTTCGATAGCGTTACGCAATGCTTCTGTAGCTGCTTCCCAAATTGCATCATCACCCATTGCATTGTCTGGTTTAGTAGACAATTCAACATGGTATTTCAAACCGAATTGGCTATAGATACGATCGAACAATTCGATAACTTTCATCAATTCGGATTGCATTTGTTCAGGCAACATAAATACGTGCGCATCGTCTTGTGTGAAAGCACGAACGCGGAATAAGCCGTGTAGTGCGCCAGATAATTCATGACGATGAACTAGGCCAAGTTCTGCATAACGAAGTGGCAAGTCACGGTAGGAATGCATTTCGTTTTGGTAAACCAAGATACCGCCTGGGCAGTTCATAGGTTTAATGGCATATTCTTCGTCATCAATGATTGTAGTATACATATTTTCACGGTAATGTTCCCAGTGACCAGATGTTTCCCACAAATGTTTATTCAAGATGATTGGTGTGCGGATTTCATCATATTCGAAATCATGATGTACTTCGCGCCAGAAGTTTTCCAATTCGTTGCGAAGAGCCATACCTTTTGGTAAGAAGAATGGGAAGCCTGGACCTTCTTCTTTGATAACGAACAAGCCAAGTTCTTTACCGAGTTTACGATGGTCGCGTTTAGCTGCTTCTTCAAGCATGTGAAGGTATGCATCAAGTTCTTCTTTCTTTTCAAATGCTGTACCGTAGATACGTTGCAACATTTTGTTCTTTTCATCGCCGCGCCAGTATGCACCTGCAATGCTTTGTAATTTGAAAGCTTTTACCTTACCAGTGGATGCCACGTGAGGACCTGCACAAAGATCGATGAAGTCGCCTTGAGCATAGCAAGAAATAACAGCATCTTCATGAAGGTCTTCAATCAATTCTACCTTGTAATCTTCGTTTTTAGATTTGAAGAACTCGATAGCTTCTTGACGAGACATTACGGATTTAGTGATAGGCAAGTTTTCTTTTACAATACGGCTCATTTCCTTTTCGATTTTAGTCAAATCTTCAGGAGTCAATGTATGTTCCATATCGATATCATAGTAGAA
>NZ_CAUQYW010000029.1:0-3816 GCF_963522475.1 uncultured Veillonella sp.
CTAAAGCTAGCTCTGTGCCTTTTTCTCGAGAGTTATGAGATGGCAATGCATAATCTTTAACACGATCATTCATATGTACTGCACCAGCTGCTGCTACAGCTGTAATAAAGCCATCAATAACAAAGGGCTTTTTAAAATCTACACAAGCTAACATAGCTCCAAGAATAGCAGCAATATCAAAGCCCCCTACATGGGCTATGATTTTACGAACTCTTTCAACTTCACTGTCAGAAACGATACTAGTTTTATGCTTATCTAATACAGCGCACACAAAATCAATTTTTCGTTTCATCAAATCTGGTTTATTCGGCCAAGAACCGGGGCCTACTGTTTCAGTGGGATTAGCTCCAGTTAAGGCAGACAACACACAGGCAGAAGTCGTCGTATTACCAAGTCCCATTTCACCAAAGGAAAAAAGATTTATCCCTTGCTTTACATAATGTTCAACTCGTTCATAGCCAGATTGAAAGGCACTATTAAATTCAGCCTCAGTCATAGCAGGATGGTTTAATATATTCTTTGTCCCCTTTGCGACCTTGCGATCCACGCCGATGCCATCATCTGAGGCAATTCCTACATCCACAACTTCATAAGGAATATTATTAAAGTTACAAAACTGTGTAGCCGACGAACGACCCAAGAGCATATTACGTGACTGCTTTTGCGTTACCTCATAGTTATAACCTACATAGCCTTCCATATTACAACCATTATCAGCAGAAAATATGATATGCTGAGGTCGAATTTCACCACTAATCTCGCCCCAAGCAGTACAAATCTTTCGGAAATACTCCTCCCACAAGCCTAAACCCCCAGGGATTAGGCATTTTGGTTGAAGAAATCTATTTAATTGTTCCTCAATTGGTAATACTGACTTATCTTTCATTCTAATCTCTAGCCTGCACAGAATATGCCAACTAGCCTTCTATTAATTCGATATTATTCTATATAGAAGTATAACATAAAACTCATATCTAGTAATGTGAGGTTTATTAGCTTTCACGCTAGAAATAAATTTATTACAAACAAATAGGTTATCCCTTACAGGATAACCTTTTATTTGAGTTATATATTCAAGTATTGTTCCAAATTTTATATATAAACTCTGCCCAACTCTAATGATACATATCTATATCTACAGTAATCATTCGCGTTCGCTCTGGATTAAACATAAAGTAAATGACTCTAGGCTGATCTTGATTAAAGTTATGGTAAACAACATACACTACATATTTCTCAGCCGATATCCTAGTACTATAATAAAAATCTTCATTAGGATCATCACCGACACTCTGGCTACCATTAATTAACCAGGGAAATAATTTCCAGTTTTGTCGTTGAATAGTGATAATATCATAATAATTATTTATGTCACTAACCAATACATTTTTATCTTTTGGATATGTAAATGAATTAAGTTCTTCAACTGTAGTATCCTTGTCCCTTCCATTTATAAACGAATACCAAGCATTAGATTTAACAGTTTCCTCATACCGTGAAATCGTTGCTTTATCACCATCTAATACTAAACAGCTTTGATTTCCTCCTATTCCAATTACTTCAGCAGAAGAAACTACTTTCAAACTATCAGGTAAAAACTTAGGTGCTTGTAATGGAGACGGAATATACCCCGCCTTAGATGAAGGCCATGTAGAGTGCCACCGTTGTATATCATAATGGGATATCCCTACAGCAGAAAACACTAAGGTAACAGCTAATGTAGGAAGCATACATAGAAAAAAGATTACATAAAAATATGTTAAAAATCTTTTTCGTATAGCGTTCTCACTATCGATTATTTCACATTTCTCAAACAACAATACAATCGTAGCTACTAACAAAATCAGATAGTATAATCCAGAATATGATATCTCATCCGAGAACAAAAAAGTTAATATCCAAAGAGTTATAAAGAACCATATACTCTTTCTATAAGGATCAGAAAAAAACAATTTCTTCAAGTAAATTAAACACTGTTGCATTTACGCTCTCCACAACAATACCTACTCAAATTACTTAGATTGATAAAACACAGCTCGTGTCCCATCATTACGGATCAAAAGTTCCACAAAATGAGGTCTTTTTGTATTACCATCATCTACAAATACATATAGTCTATAATTTTTAGTAGAATTATATGTTTCCTTCACAACTCTTTTCGTTTCTTTTCGAGGTGCAAATCGTAACCACTCTATAAAACTCCGTTTTGGTAAATTTAGAGGTTCCTCCTCAATGCTATCTATGAAGCGATAACTATTAGGATGAGATATAAAACGCTTTACTTCGCCACTCTCTAAATCTAGTAATCTATTATATTTATCAATTTGAGCTGTATAGGCTGCATGTTGTTTTGCGATTGCCTCATATTGATCAATTACTTTAGGGTCTCCCTCTAAAATTACATAACGATAAGGATACGCCGTAGCCCACGCCACATCCGTTCGTAACATAGACACCTTATCAATACCTTCCGGAAGCTGCTCAGGAGATTTAAGTCCGTCTGGTAATTCGCTATTATTAGGCCAGCCCCGTTTCCAATCAGTTGTACTGTACTTAAAATCCTCAAACTGATCGACGCTTGTATTAATATCATACTTAACCCAATCGGCTACAAGCCAAGATATACTAAGGGTTATAACAATAAACAACCCACAAGCCAATCGGCTATGAGCACTTTCAGATATGGACTGTTTCTTAAAGCGCCTATATTGTAAAAATACACTCGCCGCTATGGCTATACTAAAAACAATATATGTAATAGGCGCTAGATTAAACAGCACTACCACAATTGTAAACAACACGCATAGCATAACCGTCAATAGGCCATAAAATCCTTGGAACAAAACTCTCTCCTATTATGACAACACTAGAACATTTTCTTATACAACGCTTCAATATCGTCACGGCTTATTTCAGCCACTGTATTAGCTATATTGCCTGTAGCTACAACGTATACATTATCCACGAGCCATGGAATGTCTTTTTTCGTAAAGCCTAATTCTGTAAGGTTTGTAGTAAGGTCTAGGTCATGTACGATTAGGCGTAATGCTTCGCCTAGTTCAGAACCATCTCCGTGGTTAAATATCCGAGCTAAAGCACCAAATTTATCAGGGTTTGCACTCCATGTATATTCCACCGCAACAGGTTCAATAACAGCAAGGCCTACACCATGGGTAATATCTTTAAGGCCACTGGCTGGATGTTCCATACCATGTGCTAATGTTACACCAGCTGTGTTAATAACCATGCCCCCAACTGTGCTAGCTAATGTAACAGACTCCCAAGCTTTTGTAAGCTGAATTTCGTTGAGAACAGCTGATTTGGCTTCCGCCGTTGCTTTCACATGTTTATATAGTGGTACAAGGTATTGTGCTAATAATGTCACTGCATAATGAGCTAACGCATCGGTGAAAGGTTGTGCTGTTTTAGAGGTATAGGCCTCGATGTTGTGGCATAGTGCATCAAAGCCTACAGATGCCAATACATGAGGTGGCATTGTACCCATTACAGCAGGGTCTACGATGGATACCTTAGGCACAATAGCATTGCAGCGTAAGGATTTCTTATCACCTGTTTCAGGATTAGTAAGAACACCAAAACCGTTGCCTTCAGAGCCGGTACCACAAGTCGTTGGAATAACAATAAGAGGCAGCGCATTATCACTTGTTTTACGGTTGAAAATATAATCGTTAATATCACCATCATTCACAGCCATGAAAGCAATGCCTTTTGCACAGTCCATGATGGAACCACCGCCGATAGCAATAACCATATCACAGCTTTCAGATTTAGCTAACGCAGCGCCGTCTAAGGCAG
>NZ_CAUQYW010000030.1:0-3206 GCF_963522475.1 uncultured Veillonella sp.
CGCAACGATATGCTCTTCGTAGAAGGCAAAGAATCTAAATAATAAGTAACCCGAATCGTTGCATACTGCTGGCGATTCGGGTTTTACTGTATCTATTATGAGGTTTATAGGTATAATACGGGTGCTGATAGCACCATGTATTAGTGAAAGGAGAGGTTACTGTGGACTCTCTGAATGAACGAAAACTCTTTCGCATATCAGTTATTATTGTCTTGGTTATTGCTGTCATAGCTAGCATGATTATCTCACTGATTTGGGGCTCAACACCGGTGTCACTATCGGAGATTTGGCACACATTGTGGGCTAGTGAGCTAACAGATACAGCATCGCAAATCATTTGGAATATTAGGTTGCCTCGTAATATTGTTGCTGCATTAGTTGGTGCTTGTTTAGCTGTATCGGGTGCCATTTTACAGGCGGTTATGAAGAACCCTTTAGCAGATCCTCAAATCGTTGGCGTTTCCTCCGGTGCTGGACTTGCCGGTGTTATTATATTTATTCTTTTCCCTGGCTATGATCATATTGTGCCTCTCGTCGCCTTTATAGGTGCTATGGCTGCGGCGTTGATGGTATATGCTCTTGCTTGGAAGAATGGTGTACGCCCAAGCCGTATCATCTTGGCTGGTGTTGCAGTGGCTGCTTTTTTAGGCTCTGGAATTTCTGCACTACTTGTATTCTATGGAGATCGTGTGCAAGGAGCCTTACTTTGGATGGTAGGGGGATTGGCTGCACGCAGTTGGCCTCAAGTAGAGGTTCTGTTCCCATACGCGTTAGTCGGTCTTATTTTTGCCTGTTTAGGTGCCAAACGTCTTACTATTTTAAGTTTAGGTGATGAAACAGCAAAGGGGTTAGGCCTTAAGGTAGAACAAACGCGGTTTATTATGACTGCTGTTGCGGCTCTATTAGCAGCAGGTGCCGTTAGTATTGCGGGCTTAATCGGTTTCGTAGGCCTCGTCATACCGCATATGTTACGACTTATCATCGGTAATGATTATGCTTATTTACTCCCCGGCTCTGCATTATTAGGGGCACTCGTCCTCGTTGTTAGTGATACGGTAGGGCGTGTTATGTGGAGTCCAATTGAGATACCGGTTGGCATTATCATGGCATTCTTTGGGGCGCCATTCTTCTTATATCTATTGAGGAGGGATAACTAATGAATACGGCTATTGATGTAAATCAGTTATCCGTCACTCTCGGAAATCGTCATATTTTACATGATATTAATGTATCTGTCCCTGTTGGTAAAATAACGACTTTAATCGGGCCTAATGGCTGTGGTAAAAGTACACTCTTACGGTCTATGATTGGATATATTCATAGTCCTCGTGAATGTGTGACTATTTTAGGTAAACCATTACAGTCGTATTCACAAAATGAATTGGCACGTCAAATGGCGTTTCTGCCACAGGTGCCTAATATGCCAAAGGATATGACCGTAGAAGAATTGGTATATTGTGGACGCTATCCATACCAAATGTGGTGGAAGAATACGGCCAAAGAGGACCGAGAAATCGTTGACTATGCATTAGGAATTACAAAAACGAATCATTTACGGAATCAATTAATTCCATCCTTATCTGGTGGTGAACGGCAACGGGTATGGATTGCTATGGCGTTAGCACAACAACCAAAATTATTAGTGTTAGACGAACCAACAACATACTTAGATATTAACCATCAACTAGAAATTATGGAGTTGTTAAAACGATTAAACGATGAACAAGGGTTAACCGTATTGATGGTACTCCATGAATTGACGCAAGCCGTACAATATTCTCATTATATGGCTATTATAAAAGATGGTCATTTAGTGACAGCTGGAGACACGAAAGAAATCGTATCGGATGAACTATTTAGAGATGTATTTTCCGTAGATGTACAAATCGATACCTTTGATGATAAACAATATGTACGCGTAAAAGGTTTAGTTGAGTAGATAGCTAGACTAATAGTGAAATAGGGCATTCCCGAAATGGGGAATGCCCTATTTAGCATGTTAGAATATGTTAAAATGTAACATCAACGCCATATGCTTCTTTCACTAAACGAGCCATAGCCTCAGGTGTTTGTAGACCTGGGTTAAGTAGGAATAGTTTAGATGGTAAGTAGATGACACGGTTGTTTTGTACAGCCTTAAGATTAGCCCATGCAGGATTATCTGTCATAGCTTTCTTCATGGCCTTTGTAATTTCTTCTTCTTTACCCATGGTAACGACGAAGATAATATCAGGGTTATCAGCGGTTAATGTTTCAAGAGAATACGGTACTGTTTTATCTTGAGCTGTACCATCTAGGTGAGATGTTACAACATTTGTCATACCTAATTCTTTGACCATAGATGCAGTTACCGCTTCGTCGGTTTCGGCTGTCACACCTTTACCGGTAGCACGCAATACGGCAACACGTGCAGGTTGTTGGTTTTTAATGGCATCCTTTACCTTTTGAATGTTACTTTCATAGGTGGCAATAACGGATTTAGCCTTATCTTGATGGTTTGTTAACTCTCCAAGGAATGTTAGCATTGGCACATTATCCTTGATGCCATCGTAATTGAAAAGTACGGCTGGAATATTGTTAGATTGTAATTGGGATTCATATTTTTTATGTTGGTTTTCCAAACCCAATACCACATCTGGTTTTAAACCTAACAATTGTTCCATGTTGATATTAGCCGTTTGACCTAATGCTGGTAATGCTTCTAAGTCTGGTGCTAATTTATCTGTTGTGCTAGCACGGGAGATAGCCTTGCCATCCACTGCATATAGCATGGACAACACGGAATTTGAAAGAACGGCGATGCGTTGTGGATCCTTTGGTACAGTGTAGGTTTCACCATTAAAGGTAAGTTCCTTCGTAGTAGCAGAAGAGCTGGATGTGGATTTACCACACCCAGCTATTGCTAGTACAACCATGACCAAAGCGAGACTACAAAGTAGTAGTTTTTTCATGATGTACTCCTATGTACGTTAAATAACGATACTAGTTAAATTGTAAATTGATTATTTTTGTAAAGCGTCCCAAGATTCGTTAGCACGTTCAACGAACAAGTTACGGATGTTAGGGTTTTCACCTAAACCATGGATGTAAGTGTCAACTTTGAAGCCTTCTTTTTCAAGAATGGATTTATGGGATTTTGGTTCTGCACCGGCCATGTCATTATTTGCATGGTCGCCAGCTACCATCATGAATGGCATCAATGTAAC
>NZ_CAUQYW010000031.1:0-2505 GCF_963522475.1 uncultured Veillonella sp.
AGTTGGTCTTCACTTTCAATCCAAGCTTCATAGGTTACTAGAATTTCAGGTTCTTCTAATCTATCATCGTCATCTGCTTGATCATCATCTACATATTTTTCTACAATTTTATAATATTCTTTTGAAAACTCATCTCTACTATACGTATGCTTGTTAAGTATCCAATGCACTGTATCATATGTAGGATAGTTATCTTCTTCGCATTCATTAACGTCTTCAATATCTTTACCTTCTGTAGCATCTTGACTGTTTTTCTTATCAAATACATTCTTAATGGTTTCAAATATCACAGGATAATCCTCCTTGTACTCTTTCGGCTTGATTTTAAATAGGTGATATTTTACTACTTCACAGCACCAACCAAGTTGTTTATCTAAATGGGCTTCTTTCGTCATTTTTATGCCTGTTTCTATTAATTGTAATGCCTTCTGTACATGTTCAGATTCATAGCTTTTACCATACCCTAGCATCCCATGAGCATAGCCACAACGATAATACCAAGACCAATCGCGATGTGCCTCATCGATACGTTCAAATAACTCGATAGCCTCTGCTGTGCGGCCATTATTGTTATACATACGTCCTAAGGCGCTTAATAGTATAGGAGACAAATTATCAATGCCTATGTTAGTTAATAACTCCATCGCACGCTTGAAATCGATGCCCTCTTGTTCATTAAGGAGCTTAACCTTTTCCACATCACTTAATTCTTGAAACTCTTCATCCGTAATGTCTTCTATACTGAAATATAAGTTCTTAATAAAGTCACCAAAATTATCTGCTAACGGAGTAATTGAGTAATCACATTCTTGATCTACACGTACAACCTTAGGCTCACCGGTAGGACCACACTCACGATAATCAAGGAAAATCATATCATGACCACCAGAAATCGTATCGGCTACAACGATACCGATAGGGGGATATTTTACTTTTGAAATCCAAAATTCATTACCCATCTCACCTAAAAGAGAGTATTTTTTATCTCTATCAATGCCATATATTCCTGTTATATATACACAATCGTCATCATCGTTAATAAAACAATTCTTATTTACTACACCACCATTATGGTTTTTAAGTAGCTCTATATATGCTGTAGGCAATGTATAGCCTAGTTCAGCTTCAGCATTCTTAATATCCTGATCGATAACCTCTCTACCTATATAGGACTCAAATGCATAATCGGTGTCTTTCCAAAATCCAGTCCAATTGAAATCTTTTAGATGACTCATGATACTCTCTCCTAGCCAAATAGATATAATCTAACCACATTTTATGTCATCAATAGAATATTTTTTTATTAAAGCTTTCACCTCACGCCGTATCAAAATAGTATCTATAATATAGGAAAAAATGATATAAGGACATACATTTATAATCCCGATAGGGGCCAATATAAGGGCTGCCCACAATAAATTCAGTGAATACGCATACCACTTAAAATCAATGGTATTTAAAAATGGTATAACATAGTCAATAATTCTTACTTCCCATTGCATTAATGGGTTCAATTCCTCACTTGTGCCTAATAGCCAAGTGAAAGTAAGGGCAAATATTAATGCATATACTATGCCAACTGGAATTAATATCTTCGCTCTCTGTTTTAACAGATTACAGCAAATCTCATCTTCGTCCTCTGGTGCTATATCATATACTATATTACATTGAATCTGAATTCGTCTAAATCGATAGCGAATATACTTATACAAAAGGTTATTCGGTGTATATAACATAATAGACTCCGCATGCTATTGGTAGTAACTAAATCATTAGAGAATATATTATCCATCTATGGCAAAGTAATGTAGATCTTTGAATTCATTATCCCAAAATGTAAAGGAAAAAATATGTGTATCATCAAAGGTTTGCTCGCAATAGGTTACAACATCACGTTCAGGTTCAATAATAGGCATACCTATCCGTGTTTTCACTTCATCAATGGTTATATCGCCATACCAATCTAGAATTTCGTTATGAATGAAAGTAACAATGGAATCTATATTCTTATGATAATTAGTAGCTAATAATTTAGCAGTATCTACATTAGCATCCGTTGGCTTCTCATCCCAACAAAATTGTATTCCTTCATAGGACCAGGTATATTGCTTTAACAGTTCATCATATTTTACATCATTAGTCATTTTCGGAACCCTTTACATAACTTTCCATCTTCGGTCTAAGATCTAATACTATGTCCCAACTATCTAATGCTAGAACCTTTTGATGTACAATAAAGTCTTCTATGATCTGTAACACCTCTTGGTGGCCTAGTTCATTTTTACCATATATGATGGCACCTCGGTCACCATCATTAGTTACACTAAGCTCTATATGTAATAAATCGGTATCTTGATCACTACAAACCTGTACAAAGTTATATAGTTTATTATCTATGGAGATTGCCTTTAATGGAGAAATAATTACAAAGTCTTGCTCTTGGTCCTCAATAGCATACAGATTTTGTTCAACTTCATTCAGTGTAATACCTTCATATTTATAGGT